>CAZHYN010000022.1:0-4037 GCA_964536865.1 uncultured Planctomycetia bacterium | reverse complement strand
TAAGTATTCTAATAATAGAGATAATAATTGGCAAGATTAAAAACAGGGTATGAGGGGCGCAAGCTCTTCTTAAATTAAGAATCCTTTCCGCCAAAGGCGAATCTGCCTCTGGTAGAAAACAAAATAAAGAAGATTGGGATAGTTTCTTTAAAGAGCTAAAATGGAATTAAAGTTATATCAATTTTGAGGACGCAATCGATTTATTGCAAATATTGTTTAAAAATAGTAAAATATCAATAGTAAAATATCAAAAACTTATTCTACAGATTTAAGAAAAAGAAAGGAGAAAAGATGCGATCAGATAAGGTAAAAAAAGGGTTAGAGAGGATGCCCAATCGGTCTCTTCTTTATGGCACAGGAATATCAACAGTTCATATGAATCGCCCTTTTATCGGTATCGCTTCAAGTTTCACTGATCTTATTCCTGGACATATTAATATGCGGGAGTTTGAGCGGTTTATTGAACGAGGTATAGAGAATGCTGGAGGGACCCCTTTTGTTTTTGGTGTACCAGGGATTTGTGATGGGATTGCAATGGGTCATTTAGGGATGAAATATTCTTTACCTTCAAGAGAACTTATTGCTGATATCATTGAAACAGTAGCTAATGCCCACAGTTTAGATGGCTTAGTATTGCTTACTAACTGCGATAAGATTAATCCCGGTATGCTTATGGGGGCTTTAAGGATAAATATCCCTACAATCATTGTTACCTGTGGTCCTATGCTTGCTGGGCATTTTGGTAAAAGAAGATTATCTTTAGTGAGAGATACCTTTGAAGCAGTTGGCCGATTTAAGGCAGGAGAGATTACAGAAAAAGAAAGAGCAGTTCTAGAGATAGAAGCTTGTCCTTCTGCAGGAGCATGTCAAGGATTGTATACTGCCAATACTACAGCTTGCCTTATTGAAACAATGGGGCTTTCTTTACCTTTCTGTGCTGCTACTCCTGCAGTGTTATCTAGGAAGAGAAGGATTGCTTATCAAAGTGGGCAAAAAATTGTAGAGTTAGTTAAAAAGAAGATAAAAATACGAGATATCGTAAATAAGTCCGCTTTGGAAAATGCCATAAGGGTAGATATGGCTTTAGGAGGCTCAACCAATACCGTTTTACATCTCATTGCTATAGCTAAAGAGGCCAAAGTTGAATTAACGTTAAAAGATTTTGATCGTATAAGTAGGACTACACCTCATATATCAAATCTGCGTCCCGCAGGTGATTATTTTATGGAGGATCTAGACAATGCAGGAGGAATACCTGGGGTGTTAAAAAGGCTACTTCCTAAGTTGAAAGATAATATTACTGTTTCTGGTAGGAGAATAAAGGAGATTGCTAAAGATGCTGTAATTTTTGATGAAGATGTTATAAGGCCTTTAGCTAATCCTTACCATAAGGAAGGAGGAATAGCGATTCTTTGGGGAAATTTAGCTAAAGATGGGTGTGTAGTTAAGCAGTCAGCGATAGATAAAGATATGTTAACATTTTCTGGATATGCTCAGGTGTTTAATTCTGAAGAAGAGGCAATGAAAGCTATTATAGATAGAAAAATTAAGAGAGGAAGTGTAGTGGTAATTAGATATGAGGGTCCTGCAGGTGGTCCAGGAATGAGAGAAATGCTTTCTCCTACCAGTGCTATTGTGGGAATGGGACTCCACAAATCTGTGGCTTTAATTACCGATGGAAGATTTTCTGGAGGAACTCGAGGTCCTTGTATTGGTCATATATCTCCTGAGGCAAGCGAAGGAGGTCTAATTGCTTATTTAAAGGATGGAGATAGAATCGTGATTGATATTCCCAAACGGAAGTTAGAAGTGAAGTTAGAGAAGGAAGAAATAGAAAAAAGGAAGAGAGAAATAAAAATTTCCCCTCCTAAAGTAAGGAGTGGATACCTCCATCGTTATTCTAAATTTGTAACTTCTGCTTCTCAAGGAGGAGTATTTAAAGAATAGGATTAAATAAAAGATATTTAATTTTCTTTACAACACTAAATAATATGTTTATAATTAGGATGTAACTATGAATTTTGAAAGAGTGACACCAGATGAAATAATCTATCCTGGTAGAGGAAAATTTAAGTTTCCTAAAGTAAATCTTTCTATTCTTATAGGTGTAATTTTAGCTTTTGTTGTTCTGAAGAGTGCTTTTTATACTATTCAACCTAGTGAAGTAGGAATTCTATTAAGATTGGGTAAATTTGTAGGTACTACTAAACCAGGATTACATTTTAAACTACCTTTAGGTATAGATAGAGTAATTCCTGTAAAAGTAGCTTACATCTATAAGGAAGAGTTTGGATTTCGTACTCGCCAACCAGGAGTGAGAACCGTTTACCAAGAGAAATCTTACCAAGATGAGTCCTTAATGCTTACTGGGGATTTAAATGTTTTAGACTTAGAGTGGATTATACAATTTAAAATAAAGGACCCTTATCTGGCTCTCTTTAATATAAGAGATGTGCGTAAAACTCTAAGAGATCTTTCTGAATCGGTAATGCGTAAAGTTGTAGGCGATTACTCCTTTGGAGAGGTTCTTACTACTAAAAGATTAGAAATTAACACTAAGGTTCAGAGAAACCTTCAAGAGATTTTAGATTCTTATGGAGCAGGAATACAAATTGTAACTGTTAAGCTTCAAGATGTAAATCCTCCCGATCCAGTTAAGCCTGCTTTTAATGAGGTAAACGAAGCTAAGCAAGAAAGGGAAAAAATGATAAACCAAGCTTGGGAAGTATATAATAAGAAAATCCCTCAGGCTAAAGGAGAGGCTTTAAAAATTGTAAAGGAGGCAGAAGGTTATGCTCAGGAAGTAGTAAATAAAGCTCAAGGTGATGCTAAGAGATTTCTTCTTCTATGGAGTGCTTATCAGAGAGCCAAAGAAGTTACTTTAAAACGGTTATATCTGGAAGCAATAAGAGAAACGCTAAAAAAAGCAGGTAAAAAGTATGTAGTAGATCAGGATCAAAGAAGTATTCTCCCTCTACTGAAATTAAATGATGAAGAATAGAATTACTTACTTCTTAATCCTTATAATTGTTGTTTTTATTATTTTTCTTATAGCTCAGCCTTTTTATATTCTCTATGAAGGGAGGCAGGCAATTATTACTCAATTTGGCAAGCCAATAAGAGCAGTTAGTAAAGCAGGTCTATATTTTAAACTTCCTTTTATTCAAAAGGTAAATTACTTCGAAAAGCGAATTTTAGAATGGGATGGTTACCCTACGCAAATTCCTACCAAGGATAAGAAATATATTTGGGTAGATACAACTGCTCGATGGAAGATAAAAGACCCCCTTAAGTTCTTTCAATCTGTGTATGATGAAAGAGGAGGACAAGCTAGGTTAGATGATATCATTGATGCTGCAGTAAGAGATGTGGTGACTGCTCACAATCTTATTGAGATAGTAAGGTCTTCTAACCGTCTGATTGAGCAGATTTCTTCTTTACAAGAGGAGAAAGAGTTTATCGAAGAGGGAGCATTAGAAGAAGTAAAGGTAGGTAGGGATGAGATGAGAAAGAAAATAATTAGTATAGCGAAGCAGATCCTTCCTCAGTACGGTATAGAACTTATTGATGTGAGGATTAAAAGAGTAAATTATGTAGAGGAAGTAAGGAAAAAAGTTTATGAGAGGATGATTGCAGAACGCAAAAGAGCTGCAGAGAGATATCGTTCTGAGGGAAGAGGAATAAGAGCAGAAATTGAAGGGCGTACAGAAAAAGAACTTAAAGTAATTTTATCAGAGGCTTATAAGAAAGCGCAAGAGATTAAAGGGGAAGCAGATGCTAAAGCTACTCAGATTTATGCTGATGCCTATTCTAAGGATCCCCAGTTTTTTTCTTTCCTTAAGACCTTAGATACTTATAAAGATAGTATAGATAAAAATACCACGATTATTCTCGATACCAATTCCGATTATTTTAAATATCTCAAAAAAATAAAATCTTCTCAACAGTCCCCTTGAGATTATAAAATTTAATTTGGGAGCGCCCAATTAACTGTTGTTGATTTTATTCTAACCCTCTATAATAGAGAGAGTTGTAAA
>CAZHYN010000021.1:9740-11878 GCA_964536865.1 uncultured Planctomycetia bacterium | reverse complement strand
ATATAACCAATGGAATAGAGATTTGAACCCAACCTCCGACGAAGTCGGAGTCTTTTTTTGTTGGGTCCGAGATTGCTTTATCTTTGATAAAGAGCAAGTTAAAATTGACTAGATTTTAATCATCAAAGATGCCTGTGGTTATATAACCACACCAGAATATGACTTAATAGCTTTTTGCCAACCATTTGGTGGGCCGTGCAGGATTCGAACCTGCGACCTTGGGCTTAAGAGGCCCCTGCTCTACCAGCTGAGCTAACGGCCCAAACGAGGAAAAATAAATTATACCCGGGTTTAAATATTTCATCAATATCTTTTATAGTATTTTTTTAATATATGCTCAGCCTCTCTCTTAGCAATCTCCTCTTTTATCTTCTTTCTTTTATCAAACAACTTCCTTCCCTTGGCTAAAGCAATCTCTACCTTTGCTAACCCCCTCTCATTAAAGTAAACTTTCAAGGGAATAAGGGTTAAACCTTTTTGAGTAGTCAAACCCTGTAACCTCTTTATCTCTTTTTTATGAAGAAGAAGCTTCCTTATCCTTTTAGGGTCCAACTTAAAATAGGAAGCTTTAGTAAATTCAGGAATGTGCATATTGTGAAGATATACCTCTCCTCTTTCTACTGAGGCAAAACTATCGTCAATAGAGCAACCCATAGTTCTTAAGGACTTTACCTCCATCCCTTTTAATTCTATTCCTGCTTCATAAACTTCTAAAATTTGATAATCTCTCCGTGCTTTCCTATTTGTGGTTATTACCTTCATATCTTTAACTTAAAGTTTAATACCAATAAATCGTGAAAAGAGATAAAACCATAAAGGGATAGTGACAATACTTAAGAGATGAGAGATAAATACCCCTCCTGATACAAACTTACTATCTCCTCCTCTTAATTCTACTATTATAGGCAAAGAGGCCGCCGAAGGCATACTTGCCTCTAATATTACAAACAGCCCTAATAGAGGAGGCACCTTTACTCTAATAAGAAGAAAAAAAAGAACTGCTGGCACAATTATCAATTTAGCAAAGCTAGCTTTAGCTAAATCAATGTAGCTCAAACTGCCTCTAACTTTTCCCAGCCATGCTCCTAGAATAATCATAGAAAGAGGGAAACTGGTATCTCCAATCATTTTTAAAGGAGAAATTAACAAAGAGGGAATAAATTTATTTAATCCACTGTAAACAAATATTAAAGAAACTATAATGCTTACTATTGGCATAGTGAGAAGAGAGGTAAACTGAAATTTATCTCTTCTTTTTTTAAAGATAAAGAAACTTCCTATTGACCACATCAAAATATTAAATCCTAATATATACAAAAAGATGTATACCAAAAAAGTATCTCGAGAATAAGAAGGAAGCAAGAATATAGCTAAATTCATAGGCAAATAACCACAATTTTGAAAACTTACCAAGGCTAAAAATTCTCTGCGAAAAGTCTTAGTGATAGTAGGAAGAAATAAAGCACCAGAAACCAAACCTACTCCAAAAATAAAAAAACTTAAGAGAAGAAAAAAAATCAAATGAGGACTTTTATTAGGATGAAAAGTAGAGATAATCTTAGTAAAAATAAGAAAAGGTACACTTAAGTTCACTACAAAAAAGGTAAGAAATTTTAAAGCATCTTCTGAAAGGAGTTTTCTTCTATAGAGATAAAACCCCAGAAAGATTATTATCAATAACTTAGCAATAGCAAAAAATATTATCTTCATCTTTTAAATTATAACATAGCTAATAAGGTAAAGAAAGGTGTTTAAATAACCTTGTAATTTGATAAAATATGAATGTATATTTTTAAAGATAGCGGAGTAATTGATAAATAAATGATGGAAAGAAGAGTATACGCGCGGGTGGCGGTAACAACTCTCGCCCGGAAGGCGAATATTTAATCAGTTGTTCCCGCACTGGCTTTGAAAATAAAAATAAGCTAAAGATATAAGTAAATACTAATATATCATCTACAAGGCTATGCGCGGGTGGCGGTAACGACTTCTGTTTGTAAAACAGGTTTTTAAAAATAGTCGTTCCGCAATGCCTACGAAAAAAGAGAAAGTTAAGGATGAATGGTATAGGTAAACGAAAAATAAATAAAGTATACGCGCGGGTGGCGGAAACGACTCTTGCCTAAAGGGCAAGCACC
>CAZHYN010000021.1:0-9640 GCA_964536865.1 uncultured Planctomycetia bacterium | reverse complement strand
GAAAATATTGATAAGGCAAAGAGGTAAAAATAAAGTATACGCGCGGGTGGCGGAAACGACTCTTGCCTAAAGGGCAAGCACCTAATCAGTCGTTCCCGCAATGGTAAGGGAGAAAAGAGTAGGCTTTGAAAATATTGATAAGGCAAAGAGGTAAAAATAAAGTATACGCGCGGGTGGCGGAACTGGCAGACGCGCAAGATTCAGGATCTTGTGAGGAAACCTCCTGCGGGTTCAAATCCCGCCCCGCGCATGTGTAGTATATTAGCTTATAGTTAATTGGTTAATAAATTTACAGAACTAACAGTAAGTGGAGTTTGCTTCTTTAAATAACTTGGAGGCGAACACGAAAGATAACAGCTATTAAAAATTACTCTTCTCTGGTTACACTTCGGAGGTGTCAGCGGAGCGAATACTTTTTCTTTAATTACACTTCTTTGAATATGCTTCGGGGTGACAGCGAAGTAAGGTTATCTTCTTTGGTTTTTCTTACGAACGGAGCGTCATGGAGGGGCAGAGCCCCTATGATATTATAAGGAGGGGTGCCTGAGTCTGGTTTAAAGGGTCCGACTCGAAATCGGATTCCCGATTAAAGTCGGGACGGGGGTTCAAATCCCTCCCCCTCCGGTTGTATTTAGAATTAGAAAACTTTTAGATTAAATAAATGAGGGTTGATATTAAATTGATAAGCTATTTTGGACCCAACAAAGAAAGACTCCGACTTCGTCGGAGGTTGGGTTCAAATCTCTATTCCATTGGTTATATTTAAAATTAAAAAGCTTTCAGGTTAAATAGATGAAGATTAATGTTGTATCGTTAAGCTATTTTGGACCCAACAAAAAAAGACTCCGACTTTGTCGGAGGTTGGGTTCAAATCCCTCCCCCTCCGGTTGTATTTAGAATTAGAAAACTTTTAGATTAAATAAATGAGGGTTGATATTAAATTGATAAGCTATTTTGGACCCAACAAAGAAAGACTCCGACTTCGTCGGAGGTTGGGTTCAAATCCCTCCCTCCATACCAACACTCGTGAGAAAACAAAATTATTTTTTTTATCTAACCAGTTTAAAAAATGAAATATAAAAGAATTTTATATCTTTTACTGACTCTCCTTCTCTTAGGGGGTATTCTTCTTCAAAATCTCTCTATAGAAACTTCTTACCAAAAAGAGAAAACTGTAGTTAAGTTTAAAGGAAATCCCCTGGAATTCTTCAAAAATCCTTTACTTATCTTTACTATTTTCCTGTATATCCTCTTATTCTTTCTGGGGTTGGCAAGCATTTTTATTATTATAGGAAAAAGACTGAATAAAGAACCACTACTGCCTTCCAAACCCTTTATTGTGGAGATTAAAGAAGAAAAAAGCTGGAAAACCATGATATTAGTCCTCTTAAATATATTTATATTGAATTTTATGGTTATATTCTTTTTACATTATCATTATCTTAAGAGGGATTTATCCTTCCTTATAATCTACAATTTCATCTTAGAAGTTATTATCTTAGTGAGTCTTCTTGCTTCTCTGCCGAAATATCGATTGGGAATAAGGAAACAGGCGTTTTGTCCTAAAAAACTTGTAATGATTTACTCAGCCACTTTAGTAGCATTGGTTCCTGTGGTAATTTTAAACCACTTTATTATTAATAAACTTAACTTAGAAAGCACATTCCATCCTCTAGTAACTGTTATTTTTTCTATCAAAAGTAAAGCTTTACTTTCCCTCCTAATATTTCAGATATTATTCTTAGGACCCGTGGTTGAAGAATTATTCTTCCGTGGTTTCCTCTTCTCCTGGTTAAGAAAAAATATCTCTTTCGGTCTATCTACATTAGTCGTTTCCTTTATATTTGCATTTCTCCACCCAAGATTAGGTAACTTTCTTCCTCTATTTACTTTGAGTATAGTTTTATGTTTTATCTATGATCGCACACAAAATATATTCAATTCTATATGTGTGCATACTCTTCATAATTTTTTAGGGATATTGCTCATCCTTAGCTTAAAGCCTTACTCATTCATATAATCAGAAATAGTAAGAGGAATACCTAGAACTTCCTTGATATGCTTTATCCTCTGAGGAATAAAGGGATGAGTTCGAAAGTAAGAAAGGGGGTGGGCTTTTTCTTTCTTATGAAATTGATAAAGTTTTTCTAATACTTTTATCCCTGCTAAAGGAGAAAAATTTGCCTTCTTGCTATACTTTACTGCTAACTCATCTGCCTTAAATTCATCTTCTCTGGAGTAACCACTCATAATCTGAGCCAAAGCAAAAGAAAGCCCCTGATAAAAAGAAGATGATTTTTCTGCAGGTAGAGAAGCTAAAATTAACATCTGATAACCTAATGCTGCCTGCAGTTTTTTTATACTATGACGAGCAACGATATGAGCTATCTCATGAGCAAGTACAAAGGCAATCTCATCATCGCTATTTAAAATCTCTAATAGCCCTTTATTTATATATACATACCCTCCCGGAGTGCTAAATGCGTTTTTTTCATCTTTATCTATTACATAAAAACGGTAATTAAACTCTCTTCTATCACAAACTTCTGCAATCCTCTCCCCTATAGATCTTACTCTTTTAATGTAGAAAGGATTTTTAGAGAGTTTAAATTCCTTTATAATCCTACGATGGAGGTTTCTTCCTAAGTTAACTTCTTTATCAGTGGAGTAGATAAATATATCTTGCTTATGGGTAGCAACATTATATTCTGTAGTAATGCATCCCAAAAACAAAGAGGAAAATATAAAAAAAATTAGTCTACAGGAAATCATCTCTGGTGAATAAAGCTAAAAAAGGATAATCTAGATTGGAGAAAAGCTGACGTGCACCTTCTTTTCTATCCACGACTACAATTATCTTAACTACTCTTACGTTTTCTCTCTTTAAAATCTCTATAGCTTTAAGGAGAGAAGAACCAGTAGTAGCTACATCATCTATTAGAACCACCCTATCTTTAGAAGAAAGTGTTGCTCCCTCAATCAACTTTCTTTCCCCATATTTTTTTGGTGTCTTCCTTACTATAAATCCTTTTAATTTCTTTCTATTTTTGTAAGCCAAAAAACACACTCCTCCTATTATAGGATCTGCTCCTAAGGTAGGACCTCCAATAGCAGTGACTTTCTCATTTTTGATTAAATCCCATATGAGATGAGAAATCAAATATATACCTTCTCCTGTTAAACTAACTCTTCTTACATCTATATAATAATTACTTATCTTGCCAGAAGAAAGTTTAATTCTTCTTCTGAAGAATGCTTGTTTCCGTAAAAGTCGCCATAATTTTTTCTTTTGCATAGCAACTTAATTATACTCTTGTATGATATTTGGTCAAATATAAAATAAAGACTTATACAAAAAACTTGCCAGTTATTTTTTTTTTGTTAAAATTTATAAGATGAAAACATGCCTTTTTATAATTATTTTTCTTATTAGCTGTACCTGGTTTTCCGATATCCAAGAACCTTCTGGTTTCATCCAAGTAAAAGGATCAGATACATTAGTAAACGCTGCCCAGAAATTAGCTGAAGAGTTCATGAAAGAGTACCCCTATATATTTGTAGCAGTCACAGGAGGTGGTAGTGGAGTAGGCATCGCCTCTTTAATAAATAAAACTACGGATATTGCTACTGCCTCTAGGAGAATAAAAGATAAAGAAAAGAAAATTGCTAAAAAATGGAAAGTAATTCCTTATGAAATTATCATTGGTTTTGATGGAGTAGCAATAATTGTAAATAAGAAAAACCCAATTGAGAAATTAACTATCAGACAACTCCACGATATCTATACCGGAAAAATAAAAAACTGGAATCAATTAGGGGGGTATGATTCTTCAATTGTTGCTCTTTCTAGAGAAGTAAGCTCAGGAACTCATATTTATTTTAAGGAAAGAGTAGTTCAACTAGATAAGAGAGAAAATAAGGAAGAATTCTCTTCTGACGTTTTACTCCTTTCCTCTAATCAAGCTATCGTTGAAGAGGTAGCCTCAAACCCTCAAGCAATTGGTTATGTAGGAATGGGGTATCTCTCCCCCAGGGTGAAAGCTTTAGCTATTAGTGATAGGGGGGATTATTTTTTACCTACTCCTCAAAACGTTATAGAAAAAAAATACCCCCTATCCAGACCGTTATTTATGTATACTAATGGAGAACCTAGAGGGATAGTGAAAATATTTATTGACTTCGTATTAAATGAAAAGGGGCAGAAGCAGGTTGAAGAAGTAGGGTTTGTTCCGCTCGAAAAGTAAAATGTCTCCTAAACTACAGAGGATTAAGGAGAGTATATTAGAGTTCTTTATAAAAGCAAGTGGTGTTTTAATTATTCTCTTTGTTATTTTAATCTTCTTATTTCTCCTTAAAGATTCTCTCTTCTTCTTCAACTCATATTCCTTAAAAGAATTTCTTACACAAGGAAAATGGTTACCTATATCTGAACCACCAATTTTTGGAATTATCCCACTCCTTCTTGGCTCTATCTACGTAACATTCTTTGCCATTATCATCTGTGTACCTTTGGGAATAGGTTGCGCAATGTTTATTGCTGAAGTTGCTCCCTCTTTCTTAAAAAATATATTAAAGTCCTTTATAGAAATTTTAGCTGCTATACCCAGTGTAGTCTTAGGATTCATAGGAATAGTGTGGCTAGGACCACTAGTAAAAAGAATATTCTCTATCCCCACAGGGATGTGTGGGTTCACAGGGAGTATTCTTTTAGCATTTATGGCCCTTCCTACTATCATAAGCATTTCTGAGGATGCCTTAAGGAGTGTACCTTATACCTACAAAGAGGCAGCCTTTGGACTGGGAGCAACGAGGTGGCAAGCTCTCTGGCGAGTAGTTTTACCTGCTGCCTCCTCAGGAATAATTGCTGCTATTATGTTAGGAATAGGTCGAGTTATTGGGGAAACTATGGTAGTAATGATGGTAACGGGAAATTCTCCCGTTATTCCCTCCTCTATTTTGGAACCTTTAAGAACCCTTACAGCGACTATTGCTAGCGAAATGGGAGAAACAGTAAGAGGTGGCCTACACTATTTTGCTCTCTTTAGTGTAGGGCTTATTCTTTTTATTATCACCTTTATAATAAACTTTTTAGCTGATTTATTTTTACATAGAAGTAAGAAATGAAATTTGATGCCAAAACCAGAGAAAAATTAGCGTTCTTTATTTTAGGAATGATCGCTTTAATAATCATTCTTCCCATAATAGGGGTGATTGCCTACATCATAAAGAACGGTGCTACTGCTTTAACCTGGGAATTCTTAGCTCAACCTCCTAGAAATGGAATGAAAGAAGGAGGGATATTTCCTGCTATCATAGGTACAATCTATTTGATATTAGGAACAATGGTTTTTTCTCTTCCTTTAGGAATTCTAGCAGCTATCTATCTGGTAGAGTATGCTCGGGAAAATTGGCTTACTCGTACTATAAAGTTAGCTATAATTAACCTCTCTGGAGTGCCCTCTATTGTGTATGGACTATTTGGGTTCGCTATGTTTGTAATCTTTCTAAAGTTTGGTACCTCTATTTTAGCAGGTTCCCTAACTTTAGCAATAATGAGCCTCCCCGTAATTATTACTGCTACTAAAGAGGCTTTGGAAGCTGTTCCTAAATCATTTCGAGAAATAAGTCTCTCTCTAGGGGCCACAAGATGGCAAACAATAAGGTACTGTGTCCTTCCCTATAGTTTACCAGGAATTCTTACAGGAACAGTTCTAGCCTTAAGTAGAGCAGCTGGAGAAACTGCCCCTATCCTTTTTACAGTAGCCGCTTTCTACCTTCCCAGACTCCCTCGTTCGATATTTGACCAAGCTATGACTCTCCCCTACCATCTCTATGTAATTTCTACGCAAATACCCAATATGCCCCTTTCTTTAAGTTTTGCTACAGCTCTAGTTTTAATTGTATTAGTGTTCTTAATGAACCTATTAAGCATAATATTGCGAGCCTATTTTAGAAAGAAAAAACTATGGTAGAACCCCTAATAAAAGTTGTCAACTTAAGTGCTTACTTTGATGATTCTTGTGTTTTAAGAAATTTGAATATGGAGATTTATAAAAATGAAATCTTAGGAATTATTGGACCAGCTAATAGTGGAAAAACTACTTTCTTAAGAGCTCTAAATCGACTAAATTGTCTTCACGCCAATTACCACCAGAAAGGAAAGATTTTATTAGAGGGTAAAGATATAAGAGAAATGAAAGATAGCATCTTAAGGAAAAAAATTGGGATAGTATTTGCTCTACCTCAGATTCTTCCCATGACTATCTATGAAAATGTTGCCTACGGTCCTAAGGTTCACGGCTTAAAAAAAAGAAAGCAACTTGACTCTATAGTGGAAGAAGCTCTAAAAAAAGCATATCTTTGGGAGGAGGTAAAGGATCGACTACATACATCCGCCAACAAATTATCCGGAGGACAACAACAAAGATTATGCATCGCTCGGGTCTTAGCTGTTGAACCGGAAGTCATTCTTTACGACGAGCCATGTTCAGGACTTGACCCTATCTCTACAGCAAAAATAGAAGAAGCTATGAGAGAACTTCGAAAGAATTATACGCAAATTCTTGTAACCAACAATACTAAACAAGCAGCCAGAGTCACTCAACGTTGTGCTTTCTTCCTTATGGGAGAGCTAATAGAAAGTAACACTACCTCTATTCTTTTCACTTCTCCTAAAGATAAACGCACTGATGACTACATAAGAGGTAGGTTTGGTTAATGGAGTATTCTTGCAAAATTCAAACTATAAATTTAAATCTATTCTATGGAGAATTCCAGGCTCTTAAAGATATCAACATAAAAATTCCTCCTAAAAATATCACTGCTATTATTGGACCATCAGGATGCGGAAAATCTACTCTCTTAAGATGCTTTAACCGCATGAATGACCTGATTGAAAATGTAAGAACCAAAGGTAAAGTAATTATAGACAATCAAAATATTAATCTTCCTGAAATAGATCTTATCTCTTTAAGAAGAAAGGTGGGGATGGTTTTCCAGAGACCAAACGTTTTTGACCTTTCCGTATATGAAAACTTAGCTTTTGGAGTAAAGATTCATCGCCTCTCCAGAAGTAAAACAAAAATATTAGAAGAGATAGAACATGCTTTAGAAAGTGTAGGGCTGTGGAATGAATTAAAAGATAAATTAAAAAAGAATGCAAAAAATTTAACTTTAGAACAACAACAACGTCTCTGTATTGCAAGGGTTATAATATTAAAACCGGAGATTATACTTCTGGATGAACCATGCTCAAGTTTAGATCCTATCGCTACTTTAAAGATCGAGGAGCTGTTATTTAAACTCAAAGAAAGATATACTATTGTTATCGTAACTCATAATATGCAACAGGCAGCGAGGGTATCCCAATTTTGTGGCTTCATGCTTCTGGGCGAACTGGTAGAATTTGATACTACGGAAAAGATATTTACTCACCCATCTGATACTAGAACAGAAAACTATATTACTGGTAAATTTGGCTAAAAGGAGGGAAAAAATGGAAAGGCGTTTTGACGAAGAATTAAAGGAATTGAAACAAAAATTGATAGAAACGTCGGAATTAGTTAAAAGAATGATAAAAAATGCTGTGGAATCACTGAAAGAGAGAAATGAATCACTAATTGAGAAAGTCTTTGAAGACGAAGAAAAAGTTAACATGGCTCAAATTGAGATTGATGACCACGCTTTAAAGCTCATTGCTCTAAGACAACCTGCAGCTAGTGACTTAAGATTTATAATTTCTGTAATAAAGATAAATTCTGACTTAGAGAGAATGGCTGATTTAGCAGTAAATATTGCTGAGAGAAACATAGAACTCTTAAAAGAGCCTCCTCTTAAACCTCTGATTGATGTTCCTAGAATGGCTCAAATCGCTCAAGGAATGCTAGAAGACGCTATAAAAGCTTTTTTAGAAAAAGACGCAAAATTAGCTCGAGATATTTGTAAACGTGACGACACTGTGGATAATCTAAACGACCAGATATTTAGAGAATTGCTAACTTACATGCTTAGTGATCCTAAAAACATAAATCGAGCTATAAAACTGATCTTAGTAGGGAAATATCTGGAGAGAATTGCTGACCATTCTACCAATATTGCCGAAGATGTTTACTATATCATTAAAGGTAAAGATATAAGGCATCATATAGAAGAAATAGAGAGTAGTTAATTTTCTTTTAAAAAAAGAGCAATTTTCTTATCTACAGGTGCTAAGGCAAAATTATCAAGTTCATCTATATCTACGATTTTAACATCTTCGCACTCTAGAGGTTGAGGATCTCCTTTCACTATTCTACTCTCAAATAAATAAACTTTTATCCGCATTTTCTCATTTTCATCATAGAAAGCATTAACTAACCTATTTACCTTTATCTCTACTCCTAACTCTTCTCTAATCTCCCTTATCAAAGCCTCCTCCAAAGACTCTCCCTTCTCTACTTTTCCTCCAGGGAATTCCCATAATAGAGAAAAAACATCATCCTTCTTCCTTTGGCAGATTAAAACTTTCTTACCTCTTCTAATTAAACCTGCTACTACAGTTAAGTAGGGTTTCATTCTACATCGAATAAATTACCCCTTCCTAGAAGAAAATCGGAGTCGAAATATCTTTTAAACTCAATCATCTCCTTGATGTGAGATTTTCTATGAGATAGCTTAGAAAGTCTTCCTTCCTATTTTTTATTATTATCAATTAAAATTTACAGAGGTAAGAAATAGCTGTGGCTTCTTCATCAAAGAAATGGGTCTCTAAGTTGAGATAAGTCCTTCTACTTAAAGGTATGTCTAAACCCAATATCAATCCTAAAGATTTAGTTAAATCAGATTTTTTACGTTTCCTAATCCCACTATGCCAGTGGATATAATCCATCCTTGACCACTTTACTCCTATATAGGAAGTAAACCTGGACAAGGTCTTAGAAATCAAAACGGAAAATTGCCAATCATCTAAAACAGCTTTGTTTTTTACTCCCTCAAGATAAACCCTCTTAGGATGAATACTTATATGTTGAAACCCTCCTACTACTTTTATCTTATCCCCAGAATTATGATAAAGCTTAACTCTAAAACCATATCCTCCACCTAACCAAGAAGGATAATCTATCTCATCGGAATTCAAAGGATGCTGTTTTATAAACCCTACTCCTCCCTTTAAATCCAGAGAAAACCAATCAAAAATTCCATAGGATAAGAGTAGAAAGTGCTGAAGACTCCTTAATTTTCCGTAAGTATCTTTGAGATATCGTTTAGAAACGGCATGCGTCTGAATCCCCAGAAGAAGTTTGTTTTTTTTAGGTAAATAAGTTCCGTAACAAGGAGCAGAGAAAACTTTAACTCCAATTAAGAAATTTGTCCCCATCAAAATACAAAGCAAAAACTTTCCCCTCTTTCTCATTTCTCCAAGCAAGGGAGTAGTTTACTAAAAACTTAGAGATATGTCAAATTCTTATTGAATTTGTGTTGTTACAATAACAAAATGTTAAAAATAATTACTAAAATAAAATGTTTTCGCCAAAGGCGAATCCACCTCAGGTGGAAAATTTTTAATTCAAAGGCAACCCCTCAAAAAGTATAGTTTTTATTTTAAAGAAGGAGGGGGTTGCCTATGGAGTATATTGTTAAGATGAAAGATATCAAAAAATAT
>CAZHYN010000020.1:0-12511 GCA_964536865.1 uncultured Planctomycetia bacterium | reverse complement strand
CTTTCATTAACAGGTTAATATTGTCAATGATTCCTAAAGTGAGGATATGCCTTTTATTTAGCTGTTAATCTCCTCTCTTAGGAATTTGTGGAAAATATTTTACATTATCCTACTTTAGCTTTCTTGGTAATTTGACTTTTTCTGAAAAGTATGCTATTAAAGGTATATAGAGATGGAAGGAGAGCTAGAGAATTTAAAGAGAGAATTAGAAAAAGCGCGGTCTCAGTTTTATATCTTCTATGAACTTACCCAGGCAATGCGCACTACCTTACGATTAGAGGAAATTTCCTATATCATCCTTACAGGATTAACTGCTCATCATGGCTTAGGATTTAACCGAGCAATGCTTTTTTTAGTAGACGAGAAAGAAAAAACTATTAATGGGCTTATGGGGATAGGACCTATGGACTCTGAAGAAGCTAATAGAATCTGGAAAGCTATAGAGGAGCAAAAAATGGACTTATACGCTCTTATAAAAGCCTATCACAAAATAAAAGAGGCTGAAGAGAAGCCAAAATTTATGGAATTCGTCCATTCTTTAAAATTTCCTCTTTCCCAAGAAGCAGGTCTTATTTATGAAACTCTATATGAAGTTATACCTCTGCATATTGATGTGACTAAGGAGGGAGGTAGAAAATATAGTAACGATCCTTTAGTAAAGAAGCTCAAATTAGAAGAGTTTGTAATTGCTCCTCTTTGGTCCAAAGATAACCCTTTAGGGATAATTGAGGTGGATAACTGTATTACTCATAAACCCATCACTGAGGAAGATATAAAAATTCTTACTATGTTCGTCAATCAAGCAGCAGGGGCTATTGAAAATTCAAAAGTTTTTGAGGACACTCTAATGAAAGCCCATACCGACTCCCTCACAGGATTATGGAACTACGGTTATTTTCAATATCGGTTGGATGAAGAACTTATAAAAGCAAAAGCTCAAAATTATAAGATTTCTGTGATGATGTTAGATATTGATGATTTCAAAAAATTTAATGATACCTTCGGGCATCAAGAAGGAGACAAAGTTTTAAGACGCATAGGAGAAATCTTAAAAGATAACTCCCGAAAAATAGATATTGTTGCCCGCTATGGTGGGGAGGAGTTTACCCTAATTCTTCCTTATACTGATAAAGAGGAAGCAAAAATAATTGGAGAAAGAATCAGAAAAGCAATCGAGGAAGCAAAAATTGTAAATACTAATTTTACTATAAGTATAGGTATTTCTTCTTTCCCTCAAGATACTCTTCAGAAAGACGAATTAATAAGAAAGGCTGATTTGGCTCTCTACCGCGCCAAGAGAGAAGGCAAAAACAAAGTTCTCTTAGCTTAATGCTTCCTTAGCGAACTTAACAGAAACTATTTTAGAAATACCTTTTTCCTCCATAGTAACCCCATAGAGTACATCCGCGGTACTCATCGTTTTTTTATTATGGGTGATGATTATAAATTGAGACTTTTGAGCAAATCCCTTAAGAAGATGATTAAAACGACCCACGTTAGCTTCATCTAAAGGAGCATCTATCTCGTCAAGTACACACAGAGGAGAAGGTCTCACACTAAAAATAGAAAATATAAGAGCAATCGCTGTTAAAGCTTTTTCCCCTCCAGAAAGTAAAGAAACATTCTGCAATTTCTTACCTGGAGGTTGAACTTCAATCTCTATTCCTGACTCCAAAATATTAGACTCATCAAGTAAAACTAACTCTGCTCTTCCTCCTCCAAATAAGAAGCGGAAATTCTTTTTAAACTCCTCCTTTATCTTAGAAAATACTTCCAAAAATATCTCCCGTGAGGTTTTATTTATTCTAGAAATAGCTTTCTTCAATTCCTCTTTAGAGTTTATAAGATCATGCCTTTGTTCCTCTAAAAACTGATAGCGTTTATTTAACTCATCGAACTCTTCAATCGCCACTAAATTAACTTCCCCCAGAGAGGCTAATTTCTTTTTTAAATTATCTTTTTCCTTTATTAGAGTATCTAAATCCTCCTCTACCTCACATAATTGAAATTCTAAGTTATAGACCTGTCTTAAGTAATCAGCAATCTTACTTTTCTCAAACTCTAACTCCTGAATCTTTAACTTTTTCTGATAAATGAGATCCTTTACCTTCCCAAGACCATCCTCTAACACCCTAAGACGAGAAGAAAATTCTTCTTTATTCTTAGTTAATCTCTCTTTCTCTTCAAGAAACATCTTCTCGTTTTGGTGTAGAGTTTCTATCTCTTCTTCTTTCCTAGCAATATCATTCTGTAGAGCGCTAATTTCTTTATCCAATGCCTCAATCTTTTTTATATTCTCCTCCTTCTCTACGTTTAGTTTCTCTATACTAGCTAATATACTACTTTTAGCTTCCTCTAACATTTGAACCTTCCCTGCTAAAGAATTTTTACTCTCTCGCAAAGAAACAATCTCTCCTTCTTTTCTTGTAAGATCAATTTCTAAAGAGTTCAATTCTTTATCTAAAGCCTGGCGCTCCCTCTGTATGGAAACCAATCTTTCCTCCAAATTAGATAAAAGAGTTTCTTTATCCTTTAAGGCAACCTCCAAATTACTCTTCTTTTTCTCCTCATCTCTAATCTCAGCAAGGTTAGTTTCTATCTCCTGATTAAGTAAATCAAACTCCTCTTTTACTCTTAAAAACTCCCTATCTACACCGTCTTTTTCTTTAATTTTTTCTCCTAACTTTTTATCTAGCTGGGAAATTTCATTACTTATTTGGTGCCACTCTTTCTTTATCTCTTCTAAATTCTCATTCTCCTGAAGTAAACTACTATTTATCTTTTCTATCTGTTGAGAAAGTTGGTCAATCTTCTCTTTAAGTTCTTCCTCTCGGAAAATAATAACCTTAGCTTCTACTTCTAACTCCCAAGGACCCCTCTCCTCTCTTTTATGCAAATCTCCTTCTTTTAAAGAAATGATTAGCTTATTGATATGGGATGGTTCTTCATAGAAGGTAAGTTTTATCTTACGGAAGGAAGAAATACCTTCATATCTTAACCTTAAGTCTTTTAAAAGTTCATAGTTAGATGTAAGCTCTGTTAATTCTTTTTCTTTCTCTATTTTACTTTGGATAAGTTCTTCTTTCTCTTTCTCATATACTTTCATCCTTTCGATAAGTTCATCTTTTTTCCTCTTAAGTTGTAAATAAAGGTTATTTAACTCCTCAATATTGTGGGAGATCTCAGAGAGAGAGGTGTTGGCCTCATCAAAAATATTATTTAACCTCTCTTTATCTAATAATAATCTTCTTTTCCTAGAATAGAGATTTTTAAGATAGGTGTTAACCTCAATAAGTTCATTATTTATATCTGCTCTTTGAGCCTCTTCAACTAAAATTTTCTGCTTGATATCTTCTATCTCCAAAGAAAGTGAATCTAACGATTTCTGACACTCCACTTTTTTATCTTTTAGAGTACTTATATGTTGACTTAGATTTTTCAACTCCCTATCCAAAGAGAAGGTATTTTCTTTTTCTTGATTAATCCTTTCTTCCTGAGAGAGTAATTTTTCTTTTAATTGAGATAATTCTCTTTCTATAACTTCAATTTTTGACCTTGCTTCCTCTTCACGTTGAGAATTCATTTCAATATGACTCTTATAAAGGTCTATCTTAGAAGTGGAAGAAATTACTTTAGAATGTAGGATCTCAAGTTCACCTTCCACTTCTTTAATCTTCTCAGTTAGCTTCTCTATTTCTCTCCGATGAGAAAGAATCTCCTCTTCTCTCTGAGCCTCTTCTTCCTTTAGCTTATTTAACTCCTCTAGAGAAACATCAATATCTCTCTCTAACTTTTTATAGTTTATACTAGCGATCTTTCTTTCTGCTTCTATAAGCTGAGCTTCTATCTCCTTAAACTTTCTTGCTTTCTCTACCTGTCTCTCTAAATATCTAATTTGGCGAGTAACTTCAGAAATAATGTCTTCTAACCGCAATAAGTTCTGCTCGGTATCCTCGAGTTTTTTTATGGTTTCCTTTTTCCTCTCTTTATACTTTATTATCCCTGAGGCTTCATCAAAGATTACTCGCTTCTCTTCTGGCTTATAACTCAGAAAAATCTCAATCTTACCCTGTTCTATAAAGGAATAGGTAGCCTCTCCCACCCCTGTGCCTAAGAATAAATTCTGGATATCCTTTAGTCTCACTAAATTCTTATTCAAGTAATATTCGCTCTCTCCCGAACGATATAATCTTCTAGTTACAGCTACCTCTTTATAATCTATAGGGAGATAATTATCCTCGTTAGAGAAAGTAAGAGTGACCTCGGTATAGTTTAAAGGAGGATAATTCTGAGTTCCATTAAAGATAACATCTTCCATCTTAGAACCTCTCAAAGACTTAGGACTTTGTTCTCCTAAAGCCCATTTTATAGCATCAAAAAGATTACTCTTGCCACACCCGTTAGGCCCTACAATTATCGTAATTCCTGGCTCGAATTTTAAAACAGTTTTTTCTGGAAAGGACTTAAATCCAAAGATTTCTAAGGACTTAAGATACATCCTATCTTTTTATTATCTCTTTAAATCTTTGAGTAAGGAGAGGGACAACTTTGAAAAGATCTCCTACAATACCATAGTTGGCTACTTTAAATATGGGAGCTTCAGGATCTTTGTTTATGGCTACAATAATTTTTGATGACTGCATTCCTACTAAATGCTGAATCTGTCCTGAAATCCCACAAGCAATGTATATCTTAGGGGAAACAGTTCTACCAGTCTGACCTACTTGATGAGAGTAAGGTATCCAACCACTATCTACAGCAGCACGAGAGGCTCCTACAGCCGCTCCTAAAACTTCTGCTAATTCTCTAATTAACTTAAAATTATCTGGAGCACCTAAGCCTCTACCTCCAGAAACAATTACATCTGCATCAGCTAAGTTAACCTTATACCCCTCCTCCTTGATAAAATCAATAAACTTTACTCTCCGATCAATAAATTCTCCATCGAGATTTTCCTCAATAACTTCGCCTACCGAAGAAAAAGTTCCCTCTAATTCTTTCATAACTTTGTGTCGCACGGTAGCCATCTGAGGCCGGTGATTGGGAGTAATAATCTGAGCCATGATATTACCTCCGAAAGCAGGACGGGTTTGGATAAGCAATCTTTTCTCTTTATCAATCTCTAAACCTGTACAATCAGCAGTAAGTCCAGTACGAATCTTTACTGCAATTCTAGAAACCAAACTCCTTCCTTTAGTAGTAGCTCCAGCAAGAAAAATCTCTGGTTTATATTTCTGAATTAAAGAAGAGATAATGTTAGCATAATTTTCTGAGATGAATACTTTAAGTTGAGGTTTATCTACAAAGATTACTTTATCTGCTCCCTTACGAAATAACTGAGAGTATTTTTCTTTTAGATTATAACCAAGATAAACCGCTACTACTTCACTATCTAAATCCTTAGCTAACTCTTTAGCTTTCCCTAAAAGTTCAAAAGAAACACCAGCAATCTTACCATCTTCCTCCTCTACAAATACCCACACTCCCTTATGTTCTCCTATCGAAGTGGTATCTACAACTTGAGGTTTAAAGATTTCAATAGCGTCGAATTTACAAGCCTCTTTACAGGCACCGCAAAGAGTACATTTACTCAAGTCTATTACAGCCAAATTATTCTCTAAAACAATGGCAGAAAAAGGGCAAACTTTCATACATAACCCACATCCTACACACTTCTCCTTTATAACTCTTATACCTCTATCCTTCATAGAATGTGAATTCTTAACTTCTCCACTAAGCTATTCACACATTCTTCTGGGTCTCCCTCAAAGATTTCCCCTTTAGGACGAGAAGGCGGGGTAAAAATCCTTACTACCTGAGTAGGAGATCCACTTAAACCTACCTCTTCTTCCCTTAGACCCAAATCTGTATGCATCCATATAGGAATAGATTGCTTCTTTGCCCGCAGTTTACCTCTCAAAGAAGGAAGACGAGGCTCATTTATTTCTTTAACTACAGTAATAAGTGCAGGAAGAAAAAGTTCTAAGATTTCGTAACCATCCTCTAAAAGACGTTCTACTCTCATAATCTTATTTTTCTCATCGATACTACTAATTTTCCTCACATAGGTGGCCTGAGGAAGATTAAGATGGGTGGCTATCCCTGGCCCTACCTGAGCAGTATCACCATCAGAGGCCTGTTTACCACAAATGATTAAATCGTAATCACCCACTCTTTCTATAGCCTTAGCTAACACCAAACTGGTTACCCAAGTATCAGAGCCAGCAAATGCCTTATCAGAGATATGAATTGCCTCATCAATCCCTATAGAAAGAGCCTCACGCAGAGCATCCTCTGCCTGAGGCGGCCCCATAGTAATTACGAAGGTGTGAGCAGAATATCTCTCTTTTAACCTCACTGCCTCTTCAATTGCATACATATCAAAGGGATTAATAATGGAGGCTACACCCTCTCTTATTAACGTATTAGTTTCAGGGTTAATTTTCACCTCCGTAGTTTCCGGTACCTGCTTTATACACACAATTATCTTCATAACATTTCTAAAATACTATATATTTATAAAATGTCAATACAGTTTAAATTTTAAATTTCGGTTTAAGTTTAAAAAATAAAGTCAATTTAGGGGTTAGAAAAAAGATATTTTAAACGGAGATGTAAAACTAAAACTATTTGAATAAATACTGAACTATGCGCGGGGCGGGACTTGAACCCGCACGGGGGTTACCCATACGCCCCTCAAACGTATGTGTCTGCCAGTTCCACCACCCGCGCAAACACTTTGTATCTCATCTTGTTAGTTCTATTTAATGCTTAAACTTATTTTTCTTTCCAAGCCAATGTGGGAACAACTAATTAAATACTCGCCCTTCGGGCGAGAGTTGTTACCACCACTCGCGCAAAAATAGTAATCACTTATATCATAAATTTTACTCTTAGGCAAGATTTAGCTTTTAAGTGATTGCGTCCCCAAAATTGATATAACTTTAATTCTATTTTACCTCCTTAAAGAACTTATCCCAATCCTCTTTATTTTGTTCTCTGTCAGAGGCAGATTCGCCTTTGGCGGAAAGGATTCTTAATTTAAGAAGAGCTTCTGCCCCTCATACCTTGTTTTTAATCTTGCTAATTATTATCTCTATTATCGGTTTGCTCTGCTTCAGAAGATATTTTAAGAATAGTTTATTTAGTCTTTTTTTCTTTTATTGCCTTTTAACACAAACTAGCTTTGTCTCTAAATTCTCTCTTATAACCTTGCCTTTATTTTGATAAAAGATAGGAGGCTTGGCGATATGTATAGTCAACAGGTAATTGAGAGGCTCTCTTTAAGATATAGTTGGTAGCTTTTAAAGGATTTAGATTTATCACTTTATCCAGTAAATAATAGGTTTTTTCTTTGAATTTTATCTTCCATCTTGCTTATCTGATAATTCCTAACCGAGTATAAAGATAACAGCTAAATTCACCTAATTTGGTGGCTTTCTTTAAGTTATTTAATCTTTTCTCTTCTATTTTCTTTAAAATCTTAACAAATATCATCTTGCCAATTTTGTTCCTTTCTCTAAAAACAAACTCCTCGATACTATTGACATCCCTTAATTTATTTGGTATCTTTAAGGTGATTTTTAGCTCAATTTGCATAGGCTCACCTCCTTATCTTAGGAGGTTGAGCCTATTATATTTTTAGAAGAATTTGAAGTTATTTTTTAATAGTTGTAGTTACAATAACAAAATGTTAAAAATAATCACTACAATAAAATGTTTTCGCCAAGGGGCGAATCTAACCTTAAGTGGAAAATTTTTAATAGGCAATATTCAAGAAGTATAATTTTATTCTCTAAAAAGGAGTGATTGCCTATAGAATAATAGAATATAATGAGGAAACCAAAATATGAAGTTACAACGACCAATTAAGAAAGAGATTAAAAAGAATCACTACTTTTTAGTAGGTTATACTCAACTGCATAATATTTTATATTTTTCTATAAGGTAAATAAGAAGAGTTAAACTTAAAAGGTGGACTAACTCTTCTTCTTTTAAACTACCTATCTCTAAAAGAATCTCTCCCAACATTTTCTTCTTTTTTTCTTCTTTCTAATGCTTTCTCTAAATCCTCTTTTTAACAAATCCTTTCTCTACTAACACCTCTCCCAATAACTTGTAATTAGCTTTTTTTATGAGTTATTTAAAATTTTCTCATAAGCAGAAAGTATCGATTTAGCAGTATAACTCCAGTTATATTTTTGCTCTGCTCTTTTTCTTGCTCTTTTACCTAACTCCTTTCTTATTTCTCCATTTTCAAGAAGAAAAATTATAGCTTCTGCTAAAACTCGATGATCACCAGGCTTTACTAACATACCCACCCCTCCTACCATCTTTCTTACCTCTCCCACATTACTTGCCACGATCGGCTTACCAGAAGCTAAATATTCTACGATTTTCAAAGGGCTTTTACATTTAGTTACCTGGGTATATTTAAAAGGAGCCACACATATATCAGAAGCAGCAATATAATAAGGGATATCCTGGTGCCTAATAGCTCCTGTAAAGATAATCTTACCCTCTATACCTAACTGATAAGCTAATTTCTTTAACTTCTTCTCCAAAAAACCTTCACCCACAATCATAAAAGTAACAGGAGAATATTTATGAAGAACTATATTGGCTGCTCTTAAAAGTAAATCTACATACTGAGCACCATGAAGTTGACCAATATAAAGAACCAAATGACCTTTTATATTATATCTTTCTCTAACCCAGCTTCCATCTAAACCAAGTTTAAATTGCTCTAAATCTGCTCCCACCGGACTATCAAAAATATATTCCTTTTTTACTCCAAATTTATGAGCTAAGTTCTTTAAGTAATTACTTGAGCAAGATATAGAGTCAGCCAAAATTGGCAACCACCTTTCCAAAACCTTAAAAGAAATACCTATAAATCTTGAATGAAAACTTTTTCCACAAGATTCATACCATATTTTTTCCTCCCAATCATCCCAGTCATAATGTAAAGGTTTAGCCATCAAATATGCAGCAACCACCGTTGGTATAGAAGCATAATGATGACATTTTTGAAAATGAATAATATCAGCCCATTTTGATAATTCTACTATTTTTTTTATATTTCTTAAAAAAGAAAGTGGGCTAGGGGTTCTTTCAAGAGGAAAAATTTCTATAGAATCAATTTTTCTTGTGTTTTTTTCTTCAAAAGATAAAGGAAAATAACAAAGCTTTACTTTATGATTTAATTTTATAAACTCTTTTGCAATATTTATAATTCTTATTGTCCAAGGTTCTGCATGTGCGAACAAATCATGAGGATGTATCATTAGAATATTCATCTTAATAAATTTTTTCTTAAAAGAATATCATATATATATCTTGCTAAAATTTTATACCCAAAAGAATTAAAATGCATAATGTCACAAAAAATCTCATCATCTCTATATTTTTTTACTAAAGAAATTGTATCTATTAAAATTACCTCTTTGTTTTTAAGTGCTAATTTATACATTATATTACAATAAAGATTATTTTTTACTTCTTGATAAAAATTTTCTAACCTTCTATGAGGCTCTAACATAAGCAAAAGTTTAAAATGATATTTTTTTGATAATCTTATAAACTCTTCTAAATTAGATTTAAATTCTGAAGGAGGAACTCTTTTTTTAGGTCTTATAAATATTTTTTTAATATTAAAAACTATCTTTTCAATAAGAGCGTATATTCTTAAATTATTTAAAAAATTATATATTCTAAACAGCATCTTATTTTTTGATAATTTTAAAAGTCTTTGATAATATTCTTTATCAGTCAGAAAACTCCCTATCTCTAAATTATTATTACTATCGTTTGCTCCGAAACACACTATTACTATATCAGGGTTAAACTTTATTAATCTGTATTTAAAATAAAAAAGACCTTGATAAGAAGTATATCCTCCTACTCCTGCATTTATAACTTCATATTTTGAAGATAAAAACTTACTTTCATTTAAAAGCTTCTCTAAAACAAAAGGGTAAGAAAGCTCAGGATTATGAATATAAGGCCATCCATAGGTAAAAGAACCTCCCAGACAAATTATTCTAATAGTGCCTTTAAGTTTCTTTAAAGAATATTTTCTTCCTCTAAATTCATTTTTAAGTCTATATTCATCAATGGGAATTCTAATGATATTATTAGGATTCCAAAATAAAGAATGATCTTCTAATCCACCATAAAATCTTTGAGGGCCTAATTTTTCATTCCAAATAGATACTCTTAAAAAAAACTCTGTTAAAAAAAGAAAAATTAAAGGGACGAAAATAATTAAGAATATTCTTTTATAAATATTTATTTTCATTTTTCTAATACAAGTCTATCTATTACAAGAATATCTAAATTACTTTTTCTAAAGGTATTAAGTGCATCAAATGGTGAATCTACAATAGGTTCTCCTTTTAAGTTAAAAGAAGTATTAAGTAAAGCAGGAATACCTGTTTTTTTATAAAAATTTTCAATTAATTTATAATATAAAAAATTATCCTTTTTTTCAATAAACTGAGGGCGTGCTGTTTTATCAATATGAGTTGCAGCAGGAATAATATCATTTTTAACAGGCACTGTATAAAGCATAAAGCGAAAAGGATAGTGATTTTTGATATCTTCTACATCAAAAATTAAATTTGTATGTTCATATAATACTGAGGGAGAAAATGGTCTAAAAGGTTCTCTAAATTTTATTTTTAAATTAATCTTATCTTTCATTTTTCTATCTCTTGGATCAGCCAAGATAGAACGATTTCCCAAAGCACGTGGTCCCCACTCAAAACGTCCTTGAAACCATCCTACTATTTTTTGTTCAAGTAAAGAATCTGTTATATAATTTAGCAACTCATCTTCATCTTTAAATTCTTTATAATTTATACTATTTTTATCAAGAAAATTTTTAATATAAAAACTGCTATATTCCTTTCCCCAATAAGCATTTCTCATAATAAATCTTTCTTTTTTATTTAAAAGACAATGCCATACATATAAACACGCCCCAACTGCTCCACCTCCATCACCTGCATGAGGTTGAATATAAACTTCATCAAAAGGAGTATTTTTGAGAATTTTATAGTTAGCTACACAATTTAGGCCCACTCCTCCTGCTATACATAATTTTTTAAGTCCTGTAATTTTATATAGATAATTTGCTATTTTAATTAATATTTCTTCTGTTACCTCTTGAATACTTGATGAGATATCAGCAAAACGTTTATTTTCTTTTGCTTCTTCATCGGTTATGAGAGAATTATGGTAAGAAAAATCATCTTTTGATAAAACAAATCTTTGATTTGGTTTTCTTGGCTTACCAAATAATTTTATAAAATTCTTGTTAAAACTATTTCTTGTTGAGTAATGATAAGAAAAATACCTCATATTTAACTTAAAACTCCCATCAGAATTTACTCTTATCAACTCATTATAAATTTTATCTTTATATTTAGGTGCTCCATATGCACTCATTCCCATTACTTTATATTCTCCATTATTTATTTTAAATCCCAAAAAGGCAGTAAATACAGAATAAAGAAGACCCAAAGAATAAGGAAAATAAATCTCTTTTAAAATTTTAATTTCTTTTTTATTATCATTAAATATTCCTACTCCTAAAGTAGTAGTTGCCCATTCTCCCACTCCATCTACCGTCAAAATTGCAGCTTCATTAAAAGAAGAACAAAAGAAACTACTTGCTGCATGAGAAAGATGGTGCTTGCAGAATAATATTTTATCTTCCTTAATATTTAAAAAATCAGAAATTTTTTCTTTTATCCAGAGCTTTTCTTTAAGCCAATTTTTTGCTACTTCATTAAATAAAAAACAGGATTTAGGATAAGTAAATATAATTGTCTTTATAATTCTTTCAAATTTCAAAAATGGTTTCTCATAGAAAACAATATAATTTAGGTCCTCTCCTTTAATATTTTCATATTCAAGACAAAATTTAATAGCATTATAGGGAAATGAAAAATCATGTTTTATGCGAGAAAATCTTTCTTCAGATGCAGCTGAAACTAACTTTCCATCTTTTAGAAGAGCTGCAGATGAATCATGATAATAACAGCTGATTCCTAAGATATACATTTATTGGGATTTTAGAAAATCTTTTATATTTTCTACCTCTTTTGTGTTTTTCCAATATGAGAAAGATTTATTTTTTTCTTTAGGTCTTATAAATATTGCTAAAGGAGTAATAAAAAGAAAATAAAAAATAAAGTTAATTATTCCTACTAAAATATTAATTATCTTTTGAGAGAAACTTTTTAATTTTTTAAAAATGCTTTTCATCAAAACAAGGTATAAATAAAAGGAATTACCGCGGAACTTTGAGCAAACCAGATTAAAATCCCCAAAATTAGAAAAACCAAAATTAAAGGTATCATCCACCATAATTTATTCTGCCATAAAAAACTAAAAAGTTCTTTTAAAATTCCTAACTTTTTAATAATTCTCTTAAAAATTTTCATCACTTTATAATCTTTTCAATCAAATGGTTCTTTATAATTATATTATATATATTCTCAGC
>CAZHYN010000019.1:0-13981 GCA_964536865.1 uncultured Planctomycetia bacterium | reverse complement strand
AGAAAGAAGCATTTCTACCCGACTGTTAGTAGAATCGTAACGAACACTACCAGCAGCTGCTCCGTCTCCACCATCTATTTGATTATCTATTCTATTAAACTGAGTATTGCTAATATTGGTAGCCTGAAGGACCACTGCATCATCATTAGAACCGTCACCATCCCAGTCTCGGGTAGCACTCTCATTGTTAATCGTATATGTCCCTCCAAAAGGATTCTGCCCAGGCCATTTCTCAAGATAAGGACCATCCCATCCTGATATACCACTGGCATTGTAAACTAAATCTTGACCACTACTTCCATTGGCAGGCCAACTGTTAGTATCCGCATACAAAGCCATAGTGGCTGTCTTAATAGATTTGTAATCCCCTAATAAAGCAGATACTTTTCCCTTCTCAATAGCTCTAAAAGCTTGAGGAGCTACTACTGCTGCTAAGATAGCAATAATAGCTATAACAACAATTAACTCAACCAATGTGAACCCTTTCCTCATCTACCACCTCCTTCTTAAAGCCTTTTTACACTTTTAATTATACCTCAATTAAATATTTTTTTCAATAGATTTTGTTTTACTTCTTTAAAGATTGAGTCACCCGCATTACCTCTTCAGGGGTAGTCACTCCCTCTAAAAGTTTATCAATGGCTGCTTCTCTTAATGATTTCATCCCTTCATTCTTAGCTATATTACCGATCTCATCAGCAGAAGCTCTCCTCAAAACTAATTCTTGTATCTGAGGAGTAACTTTAAGAAGTTCGAAAATCCCTATTCTACCTTTATATCCAGAACTATTACATAACTTACATCCTCTTCCCTTTACAAATTTTATAGATTCAGAAGCTAGATTTCCCAACCCTAAATCATCTAAGAGAGGTTGCGGAGGAGTATATTCTTCTTTACACTTAGAACATACCTTCCTTACCAATCTCTGAGCCAATACCCCTAATATAGAACTAGAAACCAAAAATGGCTCTACTCCCATATCTATCAACCGAGTAAATGCTGAAGGAGAATCATTGGTATGAAGAGTAGATAAAACTAAGTGCCCGGTCAATGCTGCCTGTACAGCAATTTCAGCAGTCTCTAAATCTCTAATTTCTCCTACCATTATCACATCAGGATCTTGCCTTAAAAAAGAACGCAAGGCACTAGCAAAAGTAAGTCCTGCTTTTACGTTTACCTGTACTTGACGAATACGAGGAAACTGGTACTCTACAGGATCTTCTACCGTCATAATATTTACTTCCTCCCGGTTTATTTTTTGCAGGGCAGAGTAAAGAGTAGTTGTCTTACCACTTCCCGTAGGACCAGTAACTAAAATTATCCCGTAAGGTTGAAAGATAAGTTCCCTAAATAACTCTAGCTCCCGAGGAGGAAATCCTAACTTTTCTAACCCAATATTTACACTACTTTTATCTAAAATCCTTAGAACCACATTCTCACCATGGACCGTAGGACAGGTAGAAACACGAAAATCAATATCTTTATTAGCTACCTTCATAATAATCCTTCCATCCTGAGGAATTCTTTTTTCAGCAATATCTAAACCAGACATTATTTTAAGTCGGGATATGACTGCTGGCTGAAGATCTTTGGGGAGAAAGGTACG
This sequence comes from uncultured Planctomycetia bacterium, assembly GCA_964536865.1. Classification (GTDB taxonomy): domain Bacteria; phylum Omnitrophota; class Gorgyraeia; order Duberdicusellales; family 4484-171; genus B7-G16. The sequence continues at coordinate 12,375 of CAZHYN010000019.1, read as the reverse complement.
CCGACGTAAAATCCCGTCGATGCGGTAACGCACCCCTACAAACTTTTCTTCTGGCTCAATATGAATATCTGAAGCATTGGACTGAACTGCCTCTACAATCAACATATTTACCAACTTAACTATAGGAGCTTCCTCCCCCAACTTTTCCCCCTCAGCTAATTTTTCCTTATCGATACTAGAAATAATCTCTTGAATAGTTCCTGCACCTCCATAGTATTGATCGTGGGCTTTACGGATAGCAATCTCATCAGCTAAGACCGGCTCAATTATACACCCAGTTATACGGCTAAGCTCATCGATAACGAAAACGTTATTAGGATCGACCATTGCAACAGTTAAAGTATTATCTATTCTAAATACAGGAACAACTTTATATTTAGTAGCTACTTCTTCAGGAATTAGTTTGATTACTTCGGGATCAATGATATAGGTAGATAAATCAAAAGTACTTACGCCTGCTTGATTGGCTAAAGCTTGATTCAATACTTCCTGAGAAATCCATCCTTTTCTTATCATAATTTCTCCGAGTTTTTCTCCAGTTATCTTCTGTTCTTCTAGAGCCTCTTCTAACTGAGCAGAAGTGATGTAACCTTGCTCCATAAGAATCTCCCCAATTCTCTTTCTTAATTTACTATTATCCATGTTAGGAGTCAAAGTTTTGAAAAGTTAAAAGATTTTATTCTCTAATGTTTTGCGTTTTTTAATTATCTCCTTTAGCTTTTTTTCTAAAGAGTTAACCCTAGAAAGAAGTTTTTCCTCTCTGCCTTCTTTACTCTCTAAAGCTCTCTGTTCTCTTATCCTTTCCTCCATGTACCATCTTCCTATATCTAGATTTTCTTTCTTCTCCATACGGGCAACTACTTGGGAAGTAATTATAGTGGGGGAAACAAAGATTAAAAGCTCTGTCTTATTCTTAGTATCCTTCTTGCTTTTAAAAAACCAACCTAAACCAGGAATGTCTCCCAGAAGAGGAACTTTACTTACTCCTGAGGTAATCTTTTCCTTAATTAGGCCTCCAATTATAAGCGTTTGGCCATTACCAATAACCACTTTAGTATCAGCGGTACGGGTATCAATCACAGGGACAGTATAGGGAATCTGTGTACTTCCCTGGACTACAGTAAGCTGGTAATCATCAACTTTCTCGCTAACTTCAGGATGAATCTCCATAGAAATTTTTCCATCATCAGTGATAGTAGGAGTAACCTTAAGGCTTATTCCTACTTCTTCAAAGTTGATATTCCAACTTATAGCGATACCGAACTCGTTCATATCTACCTGAGGTTCTGCCCAAGGGAGTTTCTCAATAATTTTGATTTCTGCAGGACGGTTATTTACCGTGGTAACTCTAGGAGCAGATAAGATGTTAGTATCAAAAGAGCTAGCTAGTGCCTTAAGAACAATATTAATATTATCATCAAAGATAGTAATAGTGAAAGGATCTTCAGCAGAAGTACTTCCTGGAGGATAGTTGGTAGATTTGTAAGGAATTTGTTGTTCTAAAGGACCAGAGGTACTCGAAGCTATCTTAAATTGACCTAGCTCAAAACCATTCTTTTTGGCAAAAGCTTGCCAGTTAATTCCTAAAGCATTTTCCTTTTGAAGTTTTACCTCTACCACTCTAGCTTCGATAAGAACCTGTTTAGGAGGAGTATCCACCATCTTTAGATATTCCTCAACTCTTCTTAAATTTTCTGGATAGTCAATAACTAATATAGAATTAGGCTCTTCTCCAAAGAGAATCTTGCCTTCACTGGAAAGAAGAGAATTTATCTCCGAAGCAATCCCAGAATAACTTAAAGGAATAGATAACAGAGAAAAAAATAGAAATAAGCTACTAAAAAATGTAGAAACTACAACCTTATTTAGAAGATTCTTCCTTCTCCTCATCTTCTTCTCCTATTAAATCTTTAGCACTTATGTATCTGAGCTTAAACACCTTACTACTCATCCCCTTATCGATGCTCTTTAAGTATACCATTATCTTTTCTACATTAGCTGGATGATCAGTGACTATAAGAGAGTTTGACTGCTTACCTAAGAAAATCTTTCCTTGATCAGATAGAAGAGTATGAATAGCAGCGGACTTACCTTCTTTCTCATCGCCTTCTCCTTCTAGAACTGCTTTAGCTTCGATATGCTTGAGGACAAAAACTTTTGTAATCAAATTGGGCTTTATTATTATAATATTACCTTTCTTCTCTAGAGCAAGATGGTTAGCTTCTACAATCCTTTTCAATGCTTCCTCTAAAGTCACATTAGTTAAACTAGCAGTGATTTTACCTTTAACCTCTTCGTCTACTAAGATATTGAGATGATAGTTATGAGCAATCACTCTAAAAAAATCAGCTAACTCTACATCTTTCAGCTCTAGAGAATAAAGGCCTTCTTGTTCCTCTATTCCTTTAATCTCTAAAATAGACTTAGATTGAGGAGGCTGTTCTATTTTCTCTTTAGCTGCCCCTTCCTTCTCTTGGCGAATCTCTTTTTCTACCTCTTCTTTTGCTTCCTTCAGAGAAACTTTTTCTTCCTGATTTATAGACTCTTTTTCCTGCTGAGAAAAGATAGAAGAAGGAGTACTTACAAATAGAAGAAACGTAAATAAAAGGACGCCAAAGATATTCATTTTCTAACTCTTACCAAATACTGTCTACCTTTATTATCTTCTAAAATCACTTCTTTAGGAGTAATCTCAATAATCCTCTTTCTATCTAACATGTCTCCTTTTTTAAGTATCCTGCCCTGAAAGATTGCATAAGCGTTTTGAGGGGAGTAGATAATTCCCGAGAGAGTTAAATAGTCAATAACCTTTCTTTTATAAGTTCGAAAAAACTCCTCTTCTTGAAGAGTAAGAAAAGGATTACGTAAATAAGAAATCCGCTGAGGTGATATAGCACTCTCTCCAAAACTGTAGATACCAGAGGTAAGGTAAAATGCAAAACTAGTAAATATCCCTGATAGAAAAATTAACCTCCCTAACTTAGAAAATTTCATATCCTACCTAAAATCCTCTTCAGCTTATTTAAATCGCTTTCGGTATACTCTCTCCAACCATTAACCAGATTTCTCTTAGGTTTAGGAAAAATACCCCTTTTCTCATACCTAAGAAGAGTTTGTTTAGATATCCCTAAAATTTCTGCTGCCTCCTTAGCGCTATAGTACTTATTTCTTACCATACCAGATCATTTTTAATAGCCCCTGATACACCTTGGTATACTTTAACTACAGTTAAATTAAATTACTTTTCAGAATAAGTGTCAAGAAAAGATTAAGAAGAAAAGTTAAAAAAATAGAATATTTTGAGGTATAGATGAAGACCTACTATATATAGAGGATAGATTTTATAAAGCTTTCAGATAATTTCTGTAATTTCTCTTTATCTCTTTTAGAGAATCGCTTCCAAATTTCTCTAAAAATAGTTCCCCTAAAGCTATAGCCAGCATACTTTCTCCAATTACCCCGAGTGGAACTATGGCACAAATATCAGAACGAATCACCGGTGCTTTCTCTCTCTTTTTAGTCAAGAGATTTACCGAATCAAGAGGCTTTCTTAAGGTAGAAATGGGCTTCATCCCTACCCTCACTACTATAGGCTCACCATTGGAAATGCCTGCTTCGATCCCTCCACAGTTATTGGACTTCCGGTAAAAACCTTTAAGGGAAGAGTAACTGATTACATCGTGAGAGGAAGAGCCTCTCTTTCGAGCATACTCAAATCCTAACCCTATCTCTACACCCTTGACCCCGGGAAGGCCCATTAAATAAAAGGCAATCCTTGCATCCAACCTTCTATCTAGATGCATAAAACTCCCCAAGCCAGGTGGTACACCTTGGGCCCAAATCTCTACAACTCCCCCTAGGGTATCTCCTGCTCTTTCCGCCCTCTTTATTTCCTCTAACATTGATTTCTCTCTTTCTCCATCAATACAGTTAAGGGGGGATTTTTTGGTCTTTTTAATTATCTCTTCTACACTCTTAGGTCTTTTAGAAGAAAAAATTCTTCCTACACTTACTACATAACTAGCTATCTTTATATTGAATTGGGAAAGGAGTTGTTTGCAAATACTTCCTATACATACCCAAGCAACAGTGGTTCTCGCCGAAGCTCTCTCTAAGATATTGGTTATATCTTTCTCTCCATACTTAATAGAACCAGCTAAATCTCCATGCCCAGGTCGGGGGACCCTAAGAGGTAATAATTTATCTTTCTTTTGTGGGTAAATTTTTTGGTCCCTATTTTCTACCACCATGCATATGGGGCTTCCTAGTGTTACTTTGTTTCTTAAACCAGAAATGATCTCTACTCTATCTTTCTCTATCTGCATTCGCTTACCTCTTCCAAAACCTTGCTGTCTTCTCTCTAACTCTCGATTAATAACTCTTTCATCTACCTTTACTCCCTTAGGAAAACCCTCTAAAATTGCTACTATAGCTTTTGAATGCGACTCTCCTCCAGTTAAAAATCTCATTTTTTTCCTCCTTAAAACTTTAAAAGATTTAAGATAACATCTCCCCACATAAAAGATAAAAAACTTGCTAAAGAGAGATAAGGAAGGTAAGGAATTATGTGGGAGCGTTTAAAAATTAAAGCAAAAATAGAGTAGAAAATAGCAAGAAAAGGTGCGAGAAAAAAAGCTAAAATAGTAAGTTTTGCCCCTAAAAATACTCCTACCATCCCCATAAAATCCACGTCCCCTAAACCTAAAGATTCTTTCTCACCTTCGATGGACTCTTTACCTCTAAATGCTAAATATAAACTAATAAATATATCCCCAAAAAACTTAAAGGCATAAGTAAAACCAAATCCTGTAATTAACCCTATTAAAGATTTAGTTATAGGAAGAGCATAGAGATTTGATATCCCCCACTTAGTTATGGTATAGATAGTTTCGTAAAGGGAAAGAATTACTCCTAAACTTACCCCTATGAAACACAGAGAAATAGGAAGAGCATGATAATCTATATCAATAAAAGAGACAACAACCAAGAGAGAGAAAAGTAAGATATACTTTAGGAGAGAAAAACTTAAACCAAACTTGATATAAAGAATTAAAAATAAGCTGGCGGTAATAGCCTCTACTAATGGATATCTAGGAGAAATTGGCTCTTTACAGCTCCTGCATTTCCCTCCTAAGAGGAAGAATCCTAAGATAGGAATGTTATCATACCACTTTATGGAAGCTTTACATTTTGGGCAAAAGGAAAACGGTCTTACTATAGAAATCTCTCTAGGCATCCGGTAGATACAGACATTTAAAAAACTCCCTACACAACTTCCTAAAACAAAAACAAACAATCCTACTAACATTTTCCCAGATGCCTAGTTAATATTTGATAAATAGTTGGAGCCTCTTTATAGAAATTTCTTCCTAACCAGATTCTTTCTGCTTCCAAAGCTTGCCATATAAGCATCCACAACCCATTTATAACCAGAAGCTTTTTTTTCTTTGCTTCTTTAAGGAAAGAAGTAAGTAAGGGATTATAAATTAAATCATAGACAACTAAGTGTTTTTTCGCTCCTTCTAACTTTATAGGAGAAGGATCTTTTTTCTTTAACCCCACTCCTGTGGCGTTAACTACCAAATCAAACTCTTTCAAAGATATCTCCTTTTTTTCCTTTAGGGCCACCACCTCTGTTTCGGGGAAAAACCTACTTAACCTATTTTTTAAGAAAGAAGATTTTCTATAAATAATATCATAAACAGCAATTATCTTTACTCTTGTCTTAGCCAAATAAGTAGCTATTGCTTTTGCTCCTCCGCCTGCTCCCAAAATTAACACCGCTTTTCCTTGGGAAGTAAAACCAAACTCCTCTAAGCTCTTTAAGAATCCTCTTCCATCGGTATTAAAACCTGTTAAACCATTGTGATTAATTTTTACTGTATTTACTGCACCAATAATTTCCGCTTCCTTATCTACTCTATCAAGATAAGAAATAATCTTTTCTTTATAAGGAATAGTGATATTGAAACCTATGAATCCCAAATTAGAAAGTCCCCTTACTACTTCTTTTAGATGTCTAACTTCAAAGCAACCATAGATATAATTTAAGGAGTACTTCTTAAAGAGGTAATTATGAATCTGAGGAGAAAGAGAATGTTTTATAGGGAACCCAATTAATCCTAAGAATTTAGTTTGACTATCAGGAAAATCCCTACTTATTTTCAACTTTCACTATGCTTTAAAAAGCCTTATTTACAGCATCTAAATAAGCCTTTACCGATGCTTCTAAAATATCTGTACTTGTTCCCATGCCAGAGAAAACTTTATTTCTTAGCCTTATCTCTAAACGCACTAACCCTTGAGCGTCTTTACCTCGAGTAATTGCTTCTAGCTTATAGTTTAGAAGTTTTGGTTTAACCTTAGTAATTTTATCGATCGCCTTAAAACAAGCATCCACAGGACCATCCCCTTGAGATTTAACCTGATATACATCTTTTTTATGTTTAATTTTCACTGTAGCTAAGGGGACAATATCAGTTCCCGTAACAATCCTCACAGAAACCAACTCCCACTTTTTCTTCTTCTGACGAATCTCCTCCTCTACCAAAGCGAGAAGATCATCGTCGAATATCTCTTTTTTCTTATCAGCAAGTTCTTTGAACTTCCTAAAAATGGTATTGATTTTTTTCTCATTCAACTTGAATCCCAAGTCTCTTAATCTCTTAGCTAAGGCATGTCTCCCAGAATGCTTACCCAACACTAGTTGAGTTTGACTAGCTCCTACTTCTTTGGGATCAATAATCTCATAAGTAATTCTTTTCTTTAAAATCGCATCCTGATGTATTCCAGATTCATGCCGAAAAGCATTTACTCCTACGACAGCTTTGTTAGGAGGTACAACAAAACCTGTAAGAGTACTCACTAATCTTGAGGTACGAAGAAGCTCTCTAGTATTTATCCCAGTAGAGAAACGCTTGAAAACATCCTTCCGTGTCTTCAGAATCATTACAATCTCTTCTAAGGAAGCATTCCCTGCACGTTCTCCAATTCCATTAACTGTACAGTGAACCTGTCTAGCTCCTGCCAAAATCGCGGAGAGAGAATTAGCTACCGATAACCCCAAATCATCATGACAGTGGATAGAAATCACTGCTTTATTTATATTGGGAACATTATTCCGTATATCTTCTATAAGGGAAAAAATCTCCTGAGGGTAACTATAGCCTACTGTATCAGGAATATTTATAGTTTTTGCTCCTTCTTTTATGACTGTCTCAATAATTCTATACAAAAAATCTCTTTCTGTCCGAGTGGCATCTTCGGGAGAAAACTCTATATCTTCGAAGAGACCTTTAGCAAACCTAGTGGCTTTTTTAGCTATACTTAAAATCTCATCCTCGGCTTTTCTGAATTTGTATTTAAGATGAATTTTAGAAGTAGCTAAAAATATATGAATGCGGGCAAGCTTAGCTGGCTTGATAGCTTTATAAACTGCCTGAATATCCTCCTTCACACATCTTGCCAATCCACATACTATACTTCTCTTAATATTCTTAGCTACTAAATTTACTCCTCGGAAATCATCGGGACTAGCGATAGGGAAACCCGCTTCAATAACATCTACTCCTAACTCCTGAAGCTGATAAGCTACTTCTAGCTTCTGTTCTGAAGTTAGAGATGCTCCCGGCGCTTGTTCACCATCTCTTAAAGTGGTATCAAAAATAATAATCTTCTCTTTCATTTTATCCAAGGCATCATCTTTCTTAGGCGCTCACCAATCTTTTCTATCAAGTGCTGACTCTCTTTCTTTCTTAAAGCATTAAACACGGGACGCCCAGCCATATTCTCTAAAATCCATTCTCTAGCAAACTCTCCAGACTGAATCTCTGCTAAAATCTTTCTCATCTCTTTCTCTGTAGTCTCATTAATTATTCTCTTACCTCTTGTTAAATCTCCATATTCAGCAGTATCAGAAATAACCTCACGCATTCCTTTTATACCTCTTGAGTAAATCAAATCAGTAATTAACTTTAATTCATGACAGCACTCAAAGTAAGCAATCTCTGGCTGATACCCTGCCTCAATTAAAGTTTCAAAGCTCTTTTGGATAAGTTTAGTAACCCCTCCACATAAAACTACTTGCTCTCCAAACAAATCTGTCTCAGTCTCTTCTTTAAATGTAGTCTCAATTACTCCTGCACGAGTACCTCCAATTGCTTTAGCATAAGCTAAAGCAATCTTCTTAGCTTTCTTAGAGGCATCTTGGTAAACTGCTACCAGAGAAGGTACTCCTTTCTTCTGTAGATACATATCCCTTACCAATGTTCCTGGACCCTTGGGAGCTACCATATACACATCAACAAAAGAAGGAGGAACTATCTGATGAAAATGAATATTGAATCCGTGTGAAAAACCTATAGCTTTTCCTTTAACCAAGTTAGGCTCAATCTCTTCTTTGTAAACTTTAGGTTGAACGTTATCTTGAGTAAGAATATGAATAACTTCTGCTTCCTTAGAAGCCTGATAAGCAGATAGAGGATTAAACCCATCTCTCTTTGCTTGTTGATAATTGGCAGTCCCTTTAAGCTCTGCCACTACCACTTTAATTTTAGAATCCCTCAAATTTAGAGCATGAGCCCTTCCTTGTGCTCCATATCCAATGATGGCTACAGTTTTCTTCTTTAAGATATCTAAACTAACATCTCTGTCATAGTAAACTTTTACCATCGCCCACCTCCTTAAAAGCTACTTAGAAATTGCTATCTTTCCTGTCCGTACTAATTCCTTTATTCCAGGCTTCCTTAACTCCTTAAGGATCTCTTCTAAACTAGAATGGTCTGTGCATATTTCCAAAATAAAACAATCCTCTCTTTCTTCCAAGACCTTTATAAGACACTTAGAATTAAGAGAGAAAATAAGATTTTCTACCCCTTCTTTTCTACCAATCTTTACTAAAACTAACTCCCTATCAATGTAATTTTTTTTGGTTAAATCTACCACTGTAATGACATCGATAAGCTTATGAAGCTGTTTCTTTATCTGTTCTAAAATTCTCTCATCCTCAGCATTTACCACAATAGTCATGCAAGAAATTGTAGGATCTTGGGTCTCTCCTACCGCTAAAGAATCAATGTTGTAACCCCTGGCACTAAACAGGGAGGCAATTCTAGCTAATACACCAAACTTATTTTCAACCAATACTTGAATAGTGTGCCTCATAATCTTCCTTCTTCTATAAGAACAAAAAGAGTGTCTACAACCTTCTTGTCAATTTTACCTTTCTCTACCAAATCTTGTAAATCTTTTTTAGCCTCGGAAAAACTCTTTGCTTTTCGGTAAGGCCTATCAGTAGTAAGAGCATCAAAGATATCCGCTACTGTAAGAATCCGAGTAATTAAAGGGATTTGATCCCCTTTTATACCATCCGGATATCCAGAACCATCTAAATACTCATGATGATGTCTAATAGGCTCTAGGAGATGTTGAAATGTTTTTAAAGGTTTAACTATGCTTTCTCCAATAGTAGAATGTTTTCTTAGAATTTCCCGCTCTTGGGGACTTAGCTCGCCTTCTTTCTTTAAGAGAATATCAGTAATCCCAATTTTACCAATATCGTGAAGACGAGAGGCATCTTGAAGAGTATGAATATCTTCTTCAGACAGACCTAATTCTCTGGCAAGCTTGACTGCATATCTGCCTACTCTCTCTGAATGCCCCCTAGAATAAGGATCTTTTGCTTCCACTGCTAAAGCCAGGGCAGCAATAGTTTCAAAATAAGTCCTTTCCATATCCTTATTCAGCTTCATATTTTCGAATGCTACTGCAAGCTGATAACTTAAGTGGGAAATTATTCTTAACTCATCATCAGTAAAATTATTTTGTCTCTTCCTACCGCTCAAGCAAAGAACTCCCCATAACTTATCATGATAAATAAGAGGTGCGCACACAAGAGGATAAACAAATATCTTTTTTTCTTCTTCCCTCTCTAAAGAAGGAAGAAAAACAATCTTTTTCTCCTTAGTTACCAACTCAGTAAAAGAAGCACTTTCCTTTAGAACTTTATCTAATGAAGTGTCTTCTAAACCTACACTACTTTTCAACTGAAAAGTACCGTTTTCTTGAGCAACAAAGAATACTCCCTTCTCTACATCTAAAGCCTCAACAGTTGTTTCTAAGATTAAATGAATAAGTGAGTCAAAATTATCAATAGAAGTTAAAGCTTTTCCTACCTTAGAGAGGATATCGTAAAACTTTCTTCTTGTTTCTTCTAACTCTTTTATATTATCTTCCAATCGCTGTAAAATATCTCCGAATGCTTTTGCTAGTTGAGCAACCTCACTTCCATCTTTAGTAAGTTCTAGAATCATTTCTCTATCTATTTTTTTAAATAAAGACTCTCTTATTTTTTGAGTTAACTTAATTATTTTCACTAAATAACTCCGTGAAAGCAAAAAACAGATAAGAGAAATAACTCCTACTCCTATAAGGAGAAAAAATAAACTATGCTCATCTATTATCACCTTCCCCATGGTGAAAGTTTGAAGATAAAAGTAAAAAATTATTAGAAACGGAATAAGAGAAGAGAAAATGAAAAATATATTGAACTTTCTCAAAAGAGAGTGGTAAGAAACAACTATTTTCTCTTTCCCCATTAAGCCATACCCCCGATCATTCTGTTGATCGCCTCTCCTGCAGGGACCATGGGGAAAACATTCTCTTCTTCCTCTATCCAAAAATCTGCTAAAACCGGACCTTTATAAGAAATAATTTCTTCAATTGCTTTTTTAAGCTCACTTTCTCTAGTAACTCTCATTGCTTTAACGCCAAAACCCTCAGCTACTTTTACGAAATCAGGATTTTTGAGATGAGTCGCTGAATACCTTCTTTTATAGAAAAGCTCCTGCCATTGTCTTACCATCCCTAAATAATTATTATTCAAAATTACTACCTTAACGGCAATATTGTAAGTAGCAACTGTGGCTAACTCTTGAATATTCATCTGAATAGAACCATCTCCAGCAATATCAATAACTTCTTTCTCAGGGTTACCTACTTTGGCACCAATACTAGCAGGAAAGCCATACCCCATTGTTCCCAAGCCCCCGCTAGAAAGAAAATGACGAGGAGTATCAATCTTATAAAACTGAGCAGCCCACATCTGATTCTGACCTACTTCTGTAGTAATAATAGCTTCTCCTTTAGTCTGAATGTACAGCTCCTCTACTACATGCTGAGGTTTAATCTTTCCCTGAGAGCTCCTCTTATAAGTTAAAGGATATTTCTTCTTCCACTCTTTTATCCGTTGATGCCACCTATCCAGATTAGATAATTTAGAGGAATCCAGTTCTTCTAAAAAGTCTCTTAATACATTTTTAGCATCTCCTACAATAGGTACATCTACTTTTATATTTTTACTTATAGAAGTTGGATCAATGTCTATATGAATTATCTTCGCTCCTGGTGCAAAAGCATCCACTCTTCCTGTCACCCTATCATCAAATCGACACCCTACACTTATAATCAAATCACTTTCTGTAATTGCCATGTTGGCATAAACTGTCCCATGCATACCTGGCATACCTAAACTAAGAGGATGAGTAGCAGGAAACCCCCCTAACCCCATTAAAGTAGTAGTAACAGGTGCGTTAATTTTTTCTGCAAACTCTCTAAGCTCCTTAGAAGCAGAAGAAATAATAATTCCTCCTCCTGCCAAAATCACAGGACGCTGACAATTATAAATCAACTTCAATGCTTTCTTAATTTGGCCAGGGTGACCAATGTAAGTAGGTCTATAGCTTCTTATATTAATAGTTTGGGGATAAATAAACTCAGTCTCCTGAAGTTGAACATCTACTGGTAGATCCACTAAAACTGGCCCTGGTCGACCACTCTTTGCGATATAGAAGGATTCTTTTATCGTATGTGCTAAATCTTTAACATCCTTCACGAGATAGTTATGTTTGGTAATAGAACGAGTAATACCGGTAACATCAGCTTCTTGAAAGGCATCGTTACCAATCAAAGAAGTCCTAACTTGTCCTGTGATCGCTACGATAGGCACAGAATCCATATAAGCAGTAGCAATACCCGTAGTGAGATTAGTAGCTCCCGGCCCACTAGTTGCGATACAAACACCTACCTTGCCCGTAGAACGAGCATATCCATCAGCCATATGAGCAGCGCCTTGTTCATGCCGAGAGAGAACAAACCTTATAGGGGCATCGTAGAGAAAGTCAAAAACAGGTAGAACCGCCCCTCCCGGATAACCAAACATTACCTCAACATTCTCTTTAAGGAGGCTCTCAACCAAGATTTGAGCACCTTTCATAGTAATTTAAATTATATCACTGGACAATAAAAAGGCAATGGAAAATTAAATGAAGCGTTATATTAACTGGATCTATTTTTAAGAGCAAATCTTACCCAATCTAT
>CAZHYN010000018.1:0-20056 GCA_964536865.1 uncultured Planctomycetia bacterium | reverse complement strand
TAAGAAGAATCTAGATGAAGCTAAAAAGGAAAAGGAGGCGCTTTCTAAGATGCTGGAAAAGAAAGAAAAAAGTATAACCGGCTATATCTCTCAAATTGAAAAGCTAAAGAAAGGCTTAGAGAGTACTGCTCAGGAGATAAAAGAAACAACTAATCTTCTGAAAGAAAAAGAAAGAGAAATCACTACTTTAAAACAAGAAGTGAAGGAAATAGCTACTCTTAGAAAAAAACTGGAAGAGGCGAGGAGAAAAGCTCCTGATCAAAAAGAAAAAATATCCTATCTTACCCAACGTTTAAAAAGTTTAGAGGAAGAAAACGAGACTCTCCTTAAAGCCATCGAAGATAAACAGACGAAGTTTAACAAAGAAAGAAATGATCTTCTAGAAAAATTAAAAGATAAGAATACACAGATACAAAGACTAAAAGAAATAATCCAAAGGATTATTCAACGCATAGAAGAACTCTCCTTTTAAACTTAAGAGCCTATCCGTGTTTAAATTCTTCCAATCCCAAAACTCAGATACGGAAGAAAAAATCTATGAAGGGATCTTCAAACTTTTTAGAAATCCTCTTATAGTAGAAACTAAGGTAAATAAAAATTATTCCTGTAAAGATCAAAATCGAAGCAACAATTAAAGAAAGTAGAGGGGGGTAAATTGCGATTACAACACCTGCCAAAATCAAAATAATCCCTAAAACCATAAAACCTCCTTCTTTATACTTTTAAGGGGTAAAAAGAATACTTTTTAAGAAATTCTTCCATATCTTGAGGTAAATTGATTTTGAAACTAATTCTTCTTCTCATTATAGGATGGATGAGACTAATAAAAAATGCATGTAGAGCCAATCGCTTAAAATTTACCTTTCTCCCTAAAATATAGAAATCACGCCTGAAAGCATACTTATCCTCTCCTAATATAGGATGTCCTATATGGGCGAGTTGAATTCTCAATTGATTAGTTCTCCCCGTAATAGGCTTTAGCTCTACCACCGTAAAGTAATCGGAACTCTTCATCACCTTATAGATAGTAATTGCTTCCTTTGACTTTTCCCCAAAGATCTTTGCCTCTTTATCTAGAATATGACCCTTTAAAAGACCCTTTTTTTTAGATAATCTTCCCTTCACAAAAGCAATATACCGTTTCTCTACCTTGCGCCTACGAAACTCCTCAGCGATAATTCTCTGTATGTATTTACTCTTAGCATAAATAATTAAACCTGTAGTCTCCCTATCAAGTCTATGACAAGGAATAACCTTTGTTCTCAGTTCCTCCTGCAATAGAGTAGTTAAAGTGACTTTTTCTCTCTTGGGAGTAGGCTGAATTAGAAGCTTAGCTATCTTGTTTACAACCAATAGGTGAGTGTCTTGGAAGATAATCTCAAAAGGTTTCTTCATCTAAAAATATCAATTACCTCTTTCTGTAATTCTCTTTTTAAGATTTTACCTGAAGGATTTTTAGGAAAAGAATCCTTGAAAATCACTTTTAAAGGAACTTTATAAGAAGCTAAATTAGCTCTTAGATACTCTAAAATTTCTTGAGTAGAGAGGTCTTTTTCTCTTTTCACTATAAATACTAAAGGAACTTCTCCCCGGTGAGGATGAGGAACACCTACGCAAGCTACTTCCTTTACCTTAGGATGTTTATAAAGAAGGTCTTCAATCTCCTTAGGATAGACATTAAGTCCCCTTACATTTATCATCTCTTTTATTCTACCCATGATATAAATATATCCTTCATCATCAAGCTTAGCTAAATCCCCAGTATGAAGCCACCCTTCCTTTAAAACTTCCTTGGTAGCTTCCTCTAGTTTATAATAACCTTTCATTATATTATCCCCTTTTATCAAAAGCTCACCTATTTGATTAGGAGGAAGAGGTCTACCTTCTCTATCTATAACTTTAACTTGGACCCAAGGTAAAGGTAATCCCACAGATCCAGGTATTCTTTTTCCTTTTGAGGGGTTAAGAGAAACTACCGGTGAAGCCTCGGTAAGACCGTAGCCTTCCAAGAGAGGAATTTTGAATTTACTCTCAAATTTTTTTAAAACATGAGAAGGTAGAGATGCTGCTCCAGAAATACAAAGTCTTACCGGATTCAAAAGGTAACTTAAGAAGAGTTTAAATTTAGGAATTTTCAATTCACTCAAGATATTAAACACAGAAGGGATACCTACAAATATCGTTACTCTATTTTTAAAGATTGCTCTTATTACTCTTTTAAAAGGCCTTATCGCCCGCATGATTACTACTTTTGCTCCACAAGATAAAGGAAGAAGCATACATACCGTAGAAGCAAAAGAGTGAAATAAAGGAAGAATGCAGATGAAACAATCTCTCTTCGTTATTTTAATTACTTCCCTACATCCTCTAATATTAGACAGCAAATTTTTGTGCGTAAGGAGTGCCCCCTTGGGTCTTCCTGTAGTACCTGAAGTATATATGATCTCAGCTATATCCTCATGATGAATAGCAACTTCCTTCTTTAGCGGCTTACTAGTATTTACCAAACTATAAAAATCCAAGATATTACTCTGGTGTTTAGAAGAAGAAACACAGATAATAAATTTTAATGAGTCCAGGCGCCAGAGGATATTCTCAGCATCTTCTAATTTATCTATAGAGGTAATAAGGACCTTTGCTCGAGAATCCTCAATCACAAACTTTGCTTCTTCTCTCTTAAACATACTATTTATGGGGCAAACTATTCCTCCTGCTATAATGATTCCAAAGAAAGAGTATACAAATTCAGGTACATTAGGTAACCAGATACATACTTTATCTGACTTACCTATCCCTAATTTTGAGAGAGCTTGAGCTACTCTTTGAGAAGTATCTAAAACCTGAGAGTAGCTGACTTTCCTTCTGCCAAATACTAAAGCAATCCTTTTTCTATACTTAGAGGCACTCTTTCCTAACATCTCTTTCAAATTAGAAAAATTATCCGTTTTCTTCATCATAAGGGCTCAGGAATAGTTATAGAAGAAGGCCTAAGATAACTTACTTTACCTCTAAATGGAGGAGCAATAATCTCTATGCGGGAATTGAATTTCCTTCTAACTAATCCTAAGGTTAAAGTAGTAAGCTCTCTATCTAAGAGACCTATCACCATATTAGGAGAAAAATAAGAAGAGTTAACCTTAAAAGACAAAGAGTATGTTTTTTTAAAATATGCTCTAAAAAGTTTTAATCGAAATTCAGCTCTCTCTTTTCTCGACCTCTTTCTTACCCTTACTGATTTCTTCAGAGTATATAAAGTGATAGAACTCTTAGAAAAATTATCCAGAATATAGCTTAACTCCCTCCCTTTAGCAATAGCAATAATCACTTCTGGATTTATCAGTCTAATCTTAAGGAGTTTAAGAGCCTGAGCCGCTATAGGACGAATGTATCCTGTAGTATTTATTATAACAAATTCTACTTGTTTAAGAGCCTTCTCTAACACTACCTTGGTAGAAGCTAAATGAAAAATTTCTATTCCCGCAGGAGAAAAAGAACCTACAAAATCTATTATCTCAGGGACTATTAAACTCAAGGAGGAGGATATCTTATCTTCTTTAGTGAAAACTTTAAAACTCACACATCCCGGTGGACCCACTGCAGATTGTCCCAAGTCGGTACAGAGGAGCCCTACTTTCCTATGATATTTTAAGGCTTCTTTTACCAAACTAAATGCCAGGTAAGTCTTACCCGTATCTACGTCTCCTAGAATAAAAACCTTACACTTCCGTTTCTTAAGAAAAGGGAAACGCACCTTTTACTTACTATCTATAATTTACTCTCCACAGATGTGAGAGAAACATCCCCCAGCATACCCCTGAACTACCTCCACAGGCTCCTCCCTTCGAGAACTTAGAGTAAGCACTTGGTTCTTTCTACTTCCGTAACGGTAAACTGTAATACCTTTTAACCTAAACTGGTAGGCTTTAAGGTAAATCGCTTTTATATCTTCGGGGCTAGCATGGGAGGGAAGGTTTATTGTTTTAGAAACCGCATTATCTACAAATTTCTGAAAGGCAGATTGAATTTTGAGGTGGTCTAAAGGAGAAATATCAAAAGTAGTAAGAAAAATTCTCTTTAAAATAAGAGGAACCTTTGCTTCTTTTAAACTGGCTAATCCTTGAATGCGATACATAAGCTCTTTAGAGTAAATACCCTCTTCTCTAGCTACTTCTTCCACTAAGGGATTAATTTCTAATAACTTAGCTCCTCCTAATACATTCCTTACAAAGCTTAATGCAAATAGAGGCTCAATTCCTGAAGAACAGCCAGCAATAATACTGATTGTACCCGTAGGAGCAATACTATTTAAAGTAGCATTTCTTAATCTTAAATTTTTCTTTCTGTAGATAGAGAACTTCCAATTAGAGAATACCCCTCTTTCTCTAGCTAATTGGGAAGATGCCTCTAAAGAAGCATTTCTTATAAACTTCATAAGTCTAGCAGAAAAATCTACTGCTTCTTTAGAAGCATAAGGTATCCGAAGCTTTACCAAAGCATCAGCAAAGCCCATTACACCCAGCCCAATTTTTCTATTTCTAATCGTAACCTCTCTAATCTCCTTAAGAGGGTAATTGTTGACTTCAATTACGTTATCTAAAAATCTTATCCCTAAATGGATGACCTCTCTAAGTTTTGTCCAATCCATCTTTTTATCTTTTACAAATTTGGAGAGATTTATAGACCCTAAGTTGCAGGACTCATAATTTAAGAGGGGGACTTCTCCACAAGGGTTAGTAGCTCTAATTTCTCCTAACATTTTTAAGGGATGTACTCTATTAATAGTATCTAAAAATACTAAGCCTGGATCTCCGCACTTGTAAGCAGAAAATGTTATAGCAGAAAAAAGCTCCTTAGCTTTTATTTCTTTTACACACTTTTTAGTGCGGGGATTAATAAGTTCAAATTTTTTATTGTATCTTAAAGCATCCATAAACTCATCAGTAACTCCGCAGGAAAGATTAAAATTAGAGAAGGATACTCCGTCTAACTTTGCCTCTACAAATTCCACTATGTCAGGATGATCTATTCTTAAAACTGCCATGTTAGCGCCTCTACGTCTCCCTCCCTGAACGATAACTCCTGTAGCGGTATCGAATATTTTCATAAAAGATACAGGTCCAGAGGACCTCCCTTTAGTAGAGAAAACGCAATCCCCTTGAGGCCTAAGAGAAGAGAAGTCAAAACCTGTTCCTCCTCCTGTCTTATGGATAATTCCCATTGCTTTTAACGAATCGAAAATTTCCTCCATAGAATCACCCACAGGTAGAACAAAACAAGCAGAAAGCTGGCCTACGCCAGTCCCTGCATTCATCAAAGTAGGAGAATTGGGAAGGAACTCTAAGCTGGCCATAGTATTATAAAACTTTTCCTGTATCAATTCTTCTTTTTTAGGATCGAAATTTCTTTCTGCGCTAGCTACAAACTTAGCTACTCGTTCAAATAATTGTTTAGGAGTCTCTATTACCCTCTGAGTTTGGTCTCTCAATAGATACCTGTTCCTTAAAACTTCTATAGCATTTAAAGACAACTTAAGCTCATCTTTTATGCCAAGTTTACTTTTGATTAATCTCACCTCTTGACGATATCTTCTGTAAAGAATATAGGCTTTTGCTACTTCAGTGTAACCTAATTTCATAAGGGCCTCTTCAACGATATCTTGAATTTTTTCTATCTCAATAGATATTTTCCTGAACCGGGAGAGTCTGACTTTTACTAACTCAAATGTTCTCTTTGCTAAATTCTGTGCCTCGCCTAAAGAGTAAATCTCTTTTGCTGCTTTCAGAATAGCCTGGTAAATTCTTTCCCAATCAAAAGTCTCTTTTCTCTTATCTCTCTTGATAACTTCTCTTATCATATCTCACAGTTTGTCTTATCCATATTAACTCTTTGGTAAAGGAATTTCAAGGTTAAACCCATCATAGGCAAATTTTATATTTAACTTGGAATTGTTTCGTATCCTCTCCTCTAAAAGATGAGGTTTAGCTTTAAGCATACTCATTCCAAAGTGAGTAAAGATAGTCAATTTAGGGCCTATCTTCTCTGCCAACTTAAGTGCTTCTTCTAAGCAGAGATGCTCATAATCCTCTCTTCTTTGATAAAAGACTACATTCAAAATTAATACTGTGGATTCCTTATAAGCCTCACTTAGCTTCTCAAAGTATTTTGTATCTGACACCAGAGATATAACTTGGTCTTGAATCTTAAACTTCAACCCATAGGTCTCTACAGAATGGATATTCCTTACAGGAACTTCAAACTTCACGTCTCCTATTCTATAATTTCCCTCTTTTAAAATTATGATTTCTTTTGGGAGATTTTTGACATAGGAAAAAAATACTCCCTCTTCATCTAAAGCATCACGGGGAGCAAAAACTATCCCTCTTTTTCTAAACCCTCCCTCGGTCATTGCCTCAATCATCACATTTATGTCGTTAGAATGATCGAGGTGTTTATGAGTTAAAATTATCCCATCTAAACTAGTGGGGTCTAATTTGGGACGGCTACTATTACATCTCAGGAGAGCCCCCGGACCGGGGTCAATCATTATATTAGTAGATTTATAGTTGAGCCATAACCCCCCTGATGAACGCAACTGCCTTATCATCACAAATCTTGCTCCTGCTGTTCCTAAGAATTTTATAAAGCCCATCCCCCTATAAAATCTTTCGATTTAGTAACAAATCCATATCTTTGCTCTCATAGGAATTTTTAACTTCTCTAATTTATCAAAAGAAGTTATTCCTTCTTCCTTCCGTAGTTTTAAAATCTGACTGGCTTTGTTTTTTCCAATTCCTGGAACCTTTATCAGTTCCTGCCAGGATGCTTTATTTACATTCACCGGGTAAAAATCCCTATTTTTAAGAGCGAATGCCTCTTTAACATCCTTATCTAAAAGTAAATTTTCCTTTCTATCGTAAGCAAGCTGAGAAGGCAATATCCCATATTCACGGATAAGAAAATCAGCCTGATAAAGTCTTTTTATCCTTAAAGGATTAACGGGAGCTAAACCTTCCAGAGGAGTACCTCTTATAGGAACAAATCCACTATAGTAAACCCTTCGCAACTTCAAATTACGATAGAGGTAAGAACTCATAGTAAGGTATTCTCTATCACTAGCAGAAGTAGCCCCTACTACAAACTGAGTAGTAATCCCTGATTTCAATCTTTTATTTTCATTGATTCTACTTATATATTTTAACCTCCGCATAAGATCATAATAAAGTTCTTTTCTGGAAACTAAAGAAAGGTCTTTTTGGGTAGGGAATTCTAAATTTATAGATAACCTATCAGCGTATTTAAATAATTCTCTTATGAGAGCAAAATCTGAACCTGGTAGAATCTTAGCATGAAGGTAACCTTTATATCCCATTTTTTTTCTTAAGATAATCAAAGTCTCTAGGATCTGTTCCTGGGAAAAATTCGCATTTTTATAAAGAGCATTAGAAACAAACAATCCCTCTACTATTTTCTTCCTGCAAAGATTCATAAAATATCTACTTAAATCCTTAGGAGAAATAGAAAATCTTAAACAGTTAGTATCTCTATTATTAGCACAGTAACTGCATTCCCCCTGACAACGATTAGTCAAGAGGATTTTTAGGATAGGTCTTACTCTCTCTCCTTTAGCAGGATAAATAAAATCCCTTAGGCTATCCTCTTCTACTCTGGCCTCTTTTATGAGAAAAGATATACCGTTTAAATTCATCACTAGTAAACACCTTTATTCTGTGTCGTCTAAGAAGAAAACAAGTTAGCCCCTCTCCCCTTACTAGTTTATTCTTAAAGCTACCATCATATATATAATCTGGAGAACAGGAAGGACTCCGAGATTTTAACACAGCAATTTTAATCCCCTTACTCTTAGCTATCTTTAAGGTAGCAAAAGCACCTTCTAAAAATTCCTTAGTAAAATCTCTACCCTTTCTATCCACCACTTTTGCCTTCCCTAAAATCACTTCTCTGGTTTTCCCTTTTATTTGAAATGGCCCCCGCCTTCCCCTCAATCCCCCCATCTCTTCTGGACAGACTCCTACTACCTCCCATTCCTTTAAACACTTCTTAAGTTCCCTATCCAAACAACTCCTTCCATCGTATCGACATCTATATCCTAAAAGACACTTACTCACTATCACTCTTTTAGCCATATTTTTTTTAACTCTTGGGTAATCTCTCTCTGCAAAGAAGATTCTATCTCTTTAACTTTCTCGGAGTAAGAAACCGATTTCTTACGTCTCTTTTCAAGGAAATCTTTAACTTTTAAGAAACCTGCTCCCTCACTCTTAGCATAATTTATTATATCCCAATCATCACTAACTACTACAATCTGCTTTTTATTTTTGTATCTACTTACTTCTCTTTTTATAACATCATCAGCACTCCTTTCTCCACTAAACATTATATTAAAATCAGTATCTTTATTGTATCGAACAAAGTTTGGCCTCCCGTCAAAAACTACTGTAACCTTATTATTCTTACTTCCTGTGAGATTATTCTTTTTTATATAAGAGAGTAATGCTTGGGAAGGAGAAGGAGCGTTCTTTAATTCCTTTAGTTTATTTACAATATTCCAGCCATCGATGATATACCATAACATATATAACTCCCCCTATTATGGAAATTCCAACCATAAAAACCAAATTCATCAAAGACATCCCTAGGCTTACTGGCTTAGAGAGACCTACCTTAGAGAAAAAGTACACAGTCGCTGCCTCCCTCGTTCCTATTCCTGCAACAGTTATAGGTAAAAAAGCAATTAACATTATTATAGGAACAAAGATAAAAAAGTAAATCAAATCAAGGTCTATATAAAAAGACTTACACACAAAGAAAAAACTAAAGACCGTAACAATCTGAATAGGGAGAGAAAAGTATATAGCTGTTCTCCAGAATATAGAAGGCCTCTTCCTCAAAAACTGAAATTCTTTCTCAAACTCATAAATTCTTTCCTTTGCTTTCTTTCTTCCAGTAAATATCTTCTTTACCAAAGAAAAGATAAAATTATTGAAAATAGCTAAAATAATAAATACTCCTAAAATTACCATCAGAATTACCCCTGCCAGAACTTCTGGTTCTTTTATCAAGCTCCTCCCTATCAGGTAAGAAAAAACCACCAATAGAGCTAAACTTACCATTCCACTCGCTCTATCTATAATTAAAGAAAAAATTACTTTCTTAGTCTGGTTTTTGAAGCGAGTAGAAAGAGCAAATCCTCTAAATATATCTCCAGCTAAAAGAGAAGGAAAAATCAGATTAAAGGCAGTGGAAGAGAAAAAAGCATAAAGCGCTTCCCTAATAGATAAAGATGCTCCCAGAGAGTTAATAACGAATCTCCACCTTAGAGAAGCAATTATATTTCCTAGGAAGATACAGAGAAAACCAAAGAAGAGATAAAATTTGTAGGCTCTCTGATAGACAGAGATTACATCCCTGCAGGGGATAACTTTGAAAATTGCAAAAATTATCGCACCACTTAAAAAAAACCTTAAGATAAAAAAAATCTTTCTTTTCAACTTATGAGCTTATATAATCCCCTCTCAACAGACGATAAGCACTCATAGCAGCAACTGCTCCCTCACCAGCTGCGGTAATTAATTGTCTTAAAGGACGATAGCGACAATCACCGCAAGCAAAAATAAAATCTCTAGAAGTCTTTAGATATTCATCGGTAAGGATAAAACCATCTCTTCCTTCTACTACTCCTTCAAAGATTTCTGTATTAGGGGTAAGCCCAATGGCTATAAAGAGACCATCTACTTTTAGGTACCTCTCTTTCTTACTTAATACTTCCTCTATAACAATACCTTCCAAAAAATTACTACCTTCTATCTTCTTAACTACAGTGTTCCATACTACATCTATATTCTCTTTCTCCAATACTTGTCTCTTAAGATACTCTACCGCTCTTAATGTATCTCGGCGATGGAGGAGGTAAACTTTCTTACATAACTGAGAAAGGTAAATTGCTTCTTCGCACGCCGTATTTCCTCCCCCTACCACTGCTACTGTTTTATCTTTAAAGAAAAACCCATCACATACTGCGCAGTAAGAAATTCCTTTACCTAGAAACTTATCCTCCCCAGGCAAATTTAGTTTCCTAAACTTAGCACCAGTAGCAATAATTAGACTTCTTGCTACATAATAATCATCTTGAGAATATAGCCATACCTTCTTTTCTCTAATCTCTATCTTCTCTATCTCCTTATAAATTGGGGAAATCCTTAGGTGATTAAGCGTCCTCTTTAAATTGTCTATTATCTCTGCCCCACTCATAGGAACCAATCCAGGATAATTCTCTACAATTCCAATATAAATAAGCTGTCCTCCCAAAGTAGCTTTCTCAAATAAGTATAAAGACAGACCTGCTCTCTTAGCATAGATACTCGCAGAGATTCCTGCTATCCCCCCTCCAATTATAGCGAGTTCTCTTTCTTCCATAGCATCAGTCTTTCTTTCTATGAAGAGAGAGAAAGTACTCTAAAGAACGATCATAGGTTCTCTCTGCTTCAGAGGTAAAGAAACAGGCAGGGAGTTCGCCTTTAGATAAGTGATAACGGATACACTGACAACAGATTCCTTTTTTATCACACCCGGGATAAGTACAATTACATCTCTTTAGATTTTCTTCTCTATTAGGACAATCCACTTTTAGTAAGTTTATTCAGTTGAGAAAATACTCTAATTTTCTCCCACAAAAGTAATCGATCCACAAACACTATACCATTTATATGATCTATCTCATGTTGAAAGATCACACTCAGTAGGCCTTTAGCTTCTATACTTAGAGGATAACCATCCTCATCTAGAGCCTCAACCCAAACTTTCTCTGCCCGTCTTATCTTACCAACTACTCCAGGGAAACTTAAGCATCCCTCTTTTAGCTCTATTCTGCCCTCTTTCTTTAATATACGAGGGTTGGCTAGTTTAAATATCTTATCTTCCGCTTCTACTATAATCAAAGATAAATCTAATCCTGCTTGATTTGCAGCAATCCCCACACCTTGATGGATCTTCATAAGAGAATATAAATGCTCAAATAGATCTTTTATTCTCTTATCCACCTTATCTACCAACTTACACCTCTGGCGAAGAATCTTACTTGGCCAGGTATGTATTTTTAACTTGGTTACGTTCATCAAGCTCTACCATCCTTACTTTTAAGTTCTTAGCCTCCTCTTCCGTACACAACACATAGGAAAGAATTATTAATTTATCTCCTTTAAACCCTAAACGAGCGGCAGGACCGTTCAAACAAATAATTCCACTTCCTCTCTTCCCTTTTATTACATAAGTTTCCAGTCGAAAACCATTATTTAAATTTAAAACTTCTACTTTTTCTCCTTCAAGCAACTGGGCTTCTTTGACTATCTTCTCATCAATAGTTATACTTCCTTTATAGTAAAGTTCCAGATCAGTAACTGTAGCATAATAAATTTTTGACTTTAACATTATGCGCATCATATCACTCTCCGGCTTCTTTTCTTTACTACCTGATAGGTAAGGAAGGCAATCATAAGTTCTTCATCTGTGGGAATAACTAAAACTTTAGTATTTCTAGAAATCACTTTCCTAATATCTTTCTTTATCCGATTGATAACGTCAGGATTATGTTCACCAATCCCTCCAGTAAAACATATAGCATCTGCTCCTCCTAAGATAAACCAGTAACTTCCAATATACTTCTCTATCCTATATACAAACATATCTAAAGCAAGCTTAGCAAGTTTATTTCCCTTCTTAATTTCTTCCTTTATTAATCTGATATCGTTACTTACTCCAGAAACTCCTAAAAGACCACTCTCTTTATTCAAAATATTATCCATCTGAGAAGGAGAAAGCTTTTCTCTTTCCATAATATAGAGAACAGCTGCACAGTCTATATCTCCGCAACGTGTCCCCATTATCAACCCCTCTAAAGGAGTAAATCCCATAGAAGTATCTACAGAATGCCCATTCTTTACTGCAGTAATACTACAACCGTTGCCCAAATGGCAGGTGATTAACTTTAACTTACTTAAAGGCTTATTCAAAATTTGAGAAGCCCTCTTGGCAATGAACTGATGAGAACTACCATGGAACCCATACCTTCTAACCCCATACTTCTTATAATACTTAAGAGGAATACCATAAAGATAAGCATAATCTGGAAGGGTAGCATGAAAAGCGGTATCGAAAACTGCCACTTGAATGCTCTTTTTAAAAATCTTTATACATCCTTTTATACCTTCTAAGTTTACAGGATTATGAAGAGGAGCGAGTTCAGCGTATTCTTCTATCTTTCTTATTACCTTAGTATCAATTAAGTGAGGTTGGCGAAAACTCTCTCCTCCGTGGACTACACGATGTCCTACAGCAGCAATCTCCTCTGCTCCTCTAATAGTTTTACTCTCAATAAGACCCTTAAATACCTCCTCTATCCCTTGGGTATGATTAGCGACAGCTGATCCCTTCTCCCCAATTCGCTCGATTAACCCCTTCCCAATAAGTTCCCCTTGAGGAAACAGATAAAGCTTATATTTTATCGAGGAACTCCCGCAGTTAATAGTAAGAATCTTCATAGTTTCTGGGCCCTTATTACTGTAATTGCTGTACAATCAATAATATCTTCTACTGAACAGCCTCTCGATAAATCACTGCAGGGTTGTTTTGTTCCCAATACGATAGGCCCAATCGCCTTAGCATTTGCCAATCTTTCTGTAAGTTTATAACAAATATTCCCTGCATCCAGATTAGGAAAAATTAACACGTTAGCACAACCAGCTACTTCACTCTGGGGTGCCTTTATTGTTGCTACCTCAGGAACAATCGCTGCATCTGCTTGGAGTTCTCCATCGATGGTAAACTCATCGGTTTTGGATCTGGCAATTTCTACCGCTTCTTTCACCTTATCAATCCATCGTCCTTGGGCACTTCCTTTAGTAGAGAAACTTAAAAGAGCTACTCGGGGCTCGAACATTAATACCTCCTTAGCAAACCTAGCACTGGAAAGAGCAATCAGAGCAAGTTGTTCAGAAGTAGGATAAGGAATTACCCCACAATCTGCGTAGACAAAAACGCCTCTCTCTCCAAAACTACAATTAGGCACAGCCATAATAAAACAACTGGAGACTAACCCTACAGTTTTATCTATATCTAAACAGTTTAAAGCTGCCCTTATCACTGAAGAAGTAGTAAAAGTAGCTCCAGCCACAAAACCATCAGCAAACCCTCCTGCTACAAGCATTGCTCCGTAGTAAAGGGGATTTTCCATAAGTTCTCTGGCTTCCTCAAAACTAATTCCCTTTGCCTTTTTCCTCTCATAAAAGATATTAGCAAACTCTTCCTGTTTATTAATATCAATGTTATCCTGAGTTAAAAGCAGCGGAACAGCTATCTTTTCTTTTTTTATATACTCTACCGCTTTCAATATTCTCTCATCATTCGGTTCAGGAAACACTATTTTCTTAGGGTTACTTTTTGCCCGTCCTCTTATACCTTGAATTATTTTCTCCATATCTCCTCCTTTAAGTTTGGTTAATAGGAAAGGATAATATCATAAATCTTATATCCTTTCAATAAATAGATCAGGTTTCTATTAGTTTACGCTCGCTAATAGCTCTTCCTAAAGTTGCAGAATCTATGTATTCGATTTGAGTCCCAAAAGGAATCCCTATTCCTATCCTATAGATCTTTACTCCAAAATGAGAAACCTTCTTAATAAGAAACTGTGCTGTTAACTCTCCTTCGTTATCTGGATCAGTAGAAATTATCACTTCCTTAATCTCTCCCCTCTTAAGACGACCCAGGAGCTTTTTTATACTTAAGTTCTCAGGGCCTACGCCTTCTAAAGGAGCTATCGCTCCTAAAAGGACATAATAAAGCCCATCATATTGAGAAGTCTTCTCGATAGCTATTACATCTTTGGGTTCCTCTACAATACAGATAATATCTTTTCTCCTTTTAGGGTTAGAGCAAATAGAACATACTTCCTCAATAGAAAAATTATTACAAAACTTACAAGGCCTTATACTTTTATGAACCTGTAGAATTTTTTTTGCTAGAGTATCCACTTCCTTATCACTCATTTCTAAAAGATAAAAAGCAATCCTTTCTGCACTTCGTCTTCCCACTCCAGGAAAACGTGCTAACATTTCAATCAAACTCTCTAATTCATAAGGAAAACTATTCATTATCTGTATCTATTGTGCCTCTAAATGTATCAAGTAATTCATCAATCAATTTCCCTTCTTCCTCAGACTCACAGTCGCTCTTCTCCTGTGGAAGGAAAGGTTCCTCTAAAAGAGTAAAGGAAATTCTTAAATTTTTTTTAAAGTATTTTTTCAATGCTTCCTCTATAAACTTCTTATTCTTCTCCCTCTCCAGTATCTCTTTGTGAAAAGAAAATTTCTTAGAAAATCCTAACACGAGCTTACCATCTCTGGTTAGAGATAGCTTAGCCTCACTCAAGTAAGAAGCCAGAGAAACTTTCAGTTTACTTATTTTAGAAATAAAATCCAACCAGCGTGATTCTATTTCCTTTAAGTCCGAATCTGAAAGTTCTACTAAATTCTCACTCTCCTTCAAATTCTCACTCTCCTTGACAGAAACTTCCTCAGTTGTATCCTCCTCTAGAATATTCTCCCAATCTTCTTCCTTAGAAAACTCCTCTGAGCAGGAAAATGCTTGGGGAGAAGGAGAAAAAGGCATTTTATTCAATTCTTTTTCCTTATAGCAAAACTTTATAAAGGCTAACTCTAAAGGAATTCTTAAAGTGTTAAGCTTCCTGGAAACTCCCTTTGCTTCTATTAGAAGCTCCATTATCTTTAATATATTCTCTAAAGTAATCAATTCGGCTTTCTGAGAAAGAAACTCTTTAGTATGAGGAGATACAGAACTGAGTTCTTTAAAAATTTTAGGACTTAACTTCACTAATATCAAGTTTCTCAGATGTTCAAGAAGATTATTAATGAACACCCCCAGATCCCTACCTTCCTTACTCATCTTATTAATGAATTCTAAGATGGCAGCTATATTTCGCTCTATAATTAATTTGGTTATCTCATTTAGTGAGCTCTCCTCCACTATTCCTAGGAATGAAGCTATATCTGAGACTATCTCTCTTTTCTCCTCTAATAATACGGGAGCAAGCTGATCTAACAAAGATTCTGCATCTCTCATGCTTCCTTCAGCTGTCCTAGCAATGGCATATAAGAGTTGATTATCCATCTTCATATTTTCTCTCTCAATTATTCTCTCCAATTTTTCTACAATCTTTTCTACAGAAAGAAGATGAAACTGAAACTTTTGACAGCGAGAGAGTATTGTGGGTAATACCTTATGGGGATGGGTGGTAGCAAAGATGAACTTCACATGAGGAGGTGGTTCCTCCAAGGTCTTAAGAAGAGCATTAAATGCTTCCTGAGTGAGCATATGAACCTCATCGATTATATATATTTTGTACCGAGAATAGGAAGGAGAAAGCTTCACACTTTCCCTCAAGGTTCTTATCTCTTCGATTCCTCGGTTAGAAGCCCCATCTATCTCTATTACATCTAAAGATGTTCCTTTAGCAATTTCTCGACAGCTTAAACACTCTTCACAGGGACTCAGTGTAGGTCCTTGAAAGCAGTTTAACGACTTAGCTAATATCCTAGCTACCGATGTTTTTCCCACACCTCGAGGACCACTAAAAAGGTAAGCATGATGGATTCGTTGTTCTCTTACCGCTTTTTTTAAAGGAATTACTATATGATCTTGACCTATAACTTCATCGAAATTTTTAGGACGGTATTTTAAAGCAAAAGCCTGGTATTCCATCAATCCTCTAATATACTTTTGTTTTGGGAAAGATATTTAGTATAACCTCCCATCAAGAATAAGTCAATATCGCATTATCGGATGAACTTACCAAGTCACCTCTTTAAAATTATCTTACCTTCCTACAATCAACCATACAAAGAGAATATACAGCAGAAACAAAAGAGACCCCTCCCAGCGAGAAACTTTATACTCAGTCTTCATAAATACTGCTAAGAGTATGCTAATGAAGATAAGAAAAATATATTCGAATCCAAGATAACTTTGTTCAATCTTTATAGGTCTTATGAGAGCAACGATACCTAATATAAAGAGAATATTGAAGATATTACTCCCTATAATATTCCCCATACTGATAGAAGGTATTCTTTTAAAAGAAGCTGCTAAAGAAGCTGCTAACTCAGGGAGAGAAGTACCTACCGCAAATACAGTAATAGCAATAATCCAGGAACTTACTCCAAAAGCCTTTGCTAACCCCACTCCTCCCTTTACCATTAAGTTTGCACCTACTACCACTCCTACCAGAGAAAGGCTACACACACTTCCTACAACTAGAAGAGAAGTTGTGTTCTTTAGAAAACTGTAAAGAGGGAAACTTTGCAATTCTTTAAAATTATAATCTTTTTTTCCTCCTCTGTAGGAAATGAGAAAGAAAAAGACAAAAAGCCCAAGAAAGATTAATCCATCTACACGACTGATGAGGAGATCTAAACTCAGGATATACAGAAGAAAGGTACAAATTAGCATTATAGGAAGTTCTCTCTTAAAGACACTTTTTTTCACTCCTAAAGGCCTGAGTAGTGAAGCTAATCCCAAAATTAACCCGATGTTGGCAATATTACTACCCACAATATTTCCTAAGGCGATAGCCTTCTCTCCCTTGAGTGCTGCAACAATTCCTACTCCTGCTTCAGGAGTACTGGTACCGAAAGCAACTATCACCATTCCTATAAATAGAGGAGTGACTCTGAGAAGAGTAGCTAATTTAACAGAGCTCCGAATGAGCCATTGGGAACTGATAATCAGAAGAAAAAGGCCTAAAACAAGTAAAAAAAGTTCTCTTCCCACTCCTAATTCTCTCCTAAATTTACTTCACCAGCCATACCCCCAATATAATTAAAACTACTCCTGTAAGTCTTAAAATGTTAAGCTCTTCTTTTAGAACTGCTGTTGCTAAAAGGGCTGAGATTAAAGGATAAACCGAACATAGAGGAACTACTATCGAGGCAGGAAGTCTTTTTAACGCTGAATAATAAGTGAACATCCCCAATAATCCTGCACATACTCCTGAAAGAATAAAAAATAAAAGTGAAGAAGAATTGAGCTTTAAAGAGGAAGGATATTTATATTTAAAGAAAGGAAATATTAAAATTAACCCCAAAACTACAACCAACGTTCTTATTAAAAGACCACCAAAAGGAGAAGCATCTCTTAGAGCGAGCTTATCAAAAATAGTAGCTAACCCCCAAAAAAATACAGTCATTACTATAAAGAGATAAGCAAACATAACATTCTCACTCAAATTTATGAGGAAGAGACAGGATTTAAACCCAACCCCGATAAGCTCGGGACTTTCATTGTTAGGCCCGAAACTGCCTTTTCTTTAAAATTAACTTTAGTAAACCCCGAAACCCGCCCTTTCCTTGAAAGGGCGGGGTGACTTTCTGTGGTTGGGGGTAAATTTAAAGAGAACAACATATAAGCTAATGGCGGAGAGGCCGGGATTCGAACCCGGGAGCCCGCTTTTTGGCGGGCTAACCGCTTAGCAGGCGGCTGCCTTAAACCAGCTCGGCCACCTCTCCAAAATAGCCTTAACTCCTCTCTATTTTTCAAAAAGCTTTTTAAAAACTTTTAGCAGGCGGCTGCCTTTCCGCCAGAGGCGGATCCACCTTAGGAAAAAATAACTCGGCTACATCTTTTTATTAGAAGTTTTAACTAACTCTCTTTTTTTCTGAAAAAAATCCTTTATAACCTTAGCACACTCTTCTTCTAAAATACCCCCTTTAAATTTTATCTTATAATTCAATTTTAGTCTATTAATATCTACTTTGGAAATAACTCCTCCTCCTTTAGAATCGTAAGCTCCAAAAATAACTCTACCAATCCGAGAAAAGACTAAAGCCGCAGCACACATAAGGCATGGTTCTACCGTTACATAGAGAGTGCATTCCTTCAACCATTTACATCTTAAATAGTTGGTAGCTTGCGTAATAGCAAGAATCTCAGCGTGAGCAGTAGGGTCTTTAAGTAATTCTACCTGATTATGGCTCTTAGCAATGATTTTATTTTGATATACAATAACCGCTCCTATAGGAATTTCGCCATTATCGGAACCTATCTTTGCCTGTTTTAGTGCCTCTCGCATGAATTTGGAGTGAATATTTCTCATAAAATTATGGAGTGAACCTTAAATTGAAAGACAATCTAATAGCTAAAGAATTCTAACACATCTATTCTTCTCTTACAAGAAAAAACCTCACGTTTTCATTCTTCTATTTGCAAAATCTTCTCAAAGTTGATAGAATTTTATTAAAGAGAAATGATAAATTTTCTATCACAGAAAACCTCTATAAGACAAGAAATAATAGGAGGTATTACTACCTTTGTTACAATGTCTTATATCATCTTTGTCCAACCTCTCATCCTCTCTACTGTGGGAATGGATAAAGGAGCAGTAATGGTAGCAACCTGTGTAGCTTCAAGTATTGCTATGATCTTTATGGCCCTCTTAGCTAACTATCCCATAGCCTTAGCTCCAGCAATGGGACATAATTTCTACTTTGTATACGGGGTATGTCTTGCTTTAGGGGTAAGCTGGCAAGTAGCTTTAGGAGCAAATTTTATTGCAGGGATATTTTTTTTGATAGTTTCCTTTTGGGGGTTAAGAGAAAAACTGGTCAACGCTATCCCTTCTTCCTTAAAACATGGAATTGCGGTAGGAATAGGGCTTCTCATTACCTTTATTGGGCTGCAGTGGGCAGGAATTGTGGTGGGAAAATCAGGAACATTAATAGGTCTGGGAAAACTTTCCTCCCCCCCTGTCTTACTCTCCATATCAGGAGTAACAGTGATTGCCTTACTTCTTACCAAAAAAGTAAAAGGAGCAATTCTTATAGGAATAGTACTCAATATTTTTCTTGCCGTGAGTATGGGGCTGGTAGAATCTCCTAAAATAGTAGGGAAAATTCCTTCTCTCTCCCCCACCTTTTTCAAATTAGATATTAGAGGTGCATTGACTTGGAATATGTTAGGAGTAATATTTATCTTCTTCTTCTTAGACTTATTCGATACGGTAGGCACCCTCGTAGGATTAGGAGAGCAAGCTGGTTTCTTAAAGGAAGGTAAGTTGCCTCGGGCTAAAGGAGCGTTACTTAGTGATGCTATAGGTACAGTCTCGGGAACCCTGCTAGGAACTTCTACTATTACTAGCTACGTTGAAAGTTCTACAGGAATTGCTGAAGGAGCAAGAACAGGATTGGCTAATCTGGTAACTGCTTCTTTATTCCTTCTATCTTTGGTATTCTATCCCTTAATAGAAGTAGTCTCTAAACCTATTAAAGTAGGAAAGCTGGTTACTTATCCTATCATTGCTCCTGCTTTAATCGTTGTAGGCTCATTTATGCTTAAGAATATAAGAAAGATTGATTGGGATAATTTTACCGAAAGCTTTCCTGCATTTCTTACTATAATAATTATGCCTCTAACTTTTAGTATTACCGAAGGGATATCATTTGGTTTTATAGCTTACACTTTCTTAAAGTTAGTAGCAGGGAAAATCAAAGAAGTCCCTCCTTTAATCTATATCTTCTCTATCCTTTTTATCCTCAGATATATCTTTCTTACTTGATAGTGGGAAAAGTAATCGCAGTCGAGTAAGAATTTTTATTTCATTTAAAAATGAAAAAACATACGGAGGGGGGAGGGATTTGTATGCGTTCTTCGCTGATAAAGCGAAGTTTTTATAACGCATCCAAAATTGCTACCAGATAAATCATCTCCTCTCTCTATAAGACTCTTCTCTTTCCAATATATAAACATACGGAGGGGGGAGGGATTTGAACCCAACCTCCGACGAAGTCGGAGTCTTTTTTTGTTGGGTCCGAGATTGCTTTATCTTTGATAAAGAGCAAGTTAAAATTGACTAGATTTATCTTAATTATCAAAGATATCTGGACCCGCTAAGACTCGAACCCAACCTCCGACAAAGTCGGAGTCTTTTTTTGTTGGGTCCAAAATAGTTTAACAATTTAATATCTACTATCAT
>CAZHYN010000017.1:0-32533 GCA_964536865.1 uncultured Planctomycetia bacterium | reverse complement strand
ATGATAGTAGATATTAAATTGTTAAACTATTTTGGACCCAACAAAAAAAGACTCCCACTTCGTGGGAGGTTGGGTTCAAATCCCTCCCCCTCCGTATTAATATTAATAAGGAGAAATTCCTTGCATTGGACTAATTCTTTACTAGAGAGGGGGTTACTTTAAGGTAAATAATTTTCCCTTGCAAGTTGACAAAGGAATGTGTTTTAATTATATAGGAGAGGAAGCTCTAAAGTAATCTAAGGAGAAGATTATAATGGCAGAAAAAAGAGTTTTAGAGACCTTAGTTATTGAGGATGATCCCTTTTCTGTAGCAGTAATAAAGCACTATGGAAATAACTTAAGAGATTATCAGCTAAATGTTCACCATGTAGTTACTTTGGAAGAGGCTCTGGAATTTCTAGACAGAAATCCACAAATAGAGATTATATTTTTAGATTATCGTGTACATAGTAAGATTACTGGGTTAGAGATTCTTCAGCATATAAGAGCAAGGGGAGTGAAAGTTCCTGTGATAGTTATTACAGGAAGTGGAAACGAAGAAATAGCAGTAGCAATGATAAAAGCAGGCGCAAGCGACTATTTAGTAAAAGGGAATTTGAGCCCCCAAGTGTTAGAGAAAGCTATAAGAGATGCTCTTTCTTGGTACGAACGGCTCAGAGAAGTGTTAGATAAAGAGTCTTTACTTACTGATATGGCTCTTAAGACTTCTCTTAGCGGAGTCTGTATTGCTGATATGAAAGGATTGATCACTTATGTCAATCCCTCTTTTGTGAAGATGTGGGGGTATCAAAGAGAAGATGAATTGATAGGTAAACCCTTAAGTGAGCTATTCTACGGCAAAGAAGTCCTCTCAGAATTATTAAAAACACTGGAGGAAAAAAAGACTTGGTTGGGAGAGTTGGTGGGGGCAAGGAAGGATAATCATCACTTTTACTTGCAGGCTTTATTTTCTCTTATTGAAGAGAAAATAAAAGCAACTTCTTATATAATGGCATCCTTTATCGATGTTACCAAGATAAAAGAAGCAGAAAAGAAAAGAGAAGCTCTCTATAGAGGAATTATGGAGGTATTTGCTCTAAGAGCAGAGGAGGTTGGTAATACTGAAACCGCCGGTCATATTCGTCGTATAGCTGAATATACTCATTTCATTGCTGAGAAACTAAGAGAAATTAAGGATTTCGCCGACTATATAGATGAGAAATATATTAATGATCTTAGTTATGCTAGCATGCTTCATGATGTAGGAAAATGGCGCACTCCTAACGAGATTCTTTTAAAACCGTCCGAGTTAACAGAAGCAGAATGGGAAATAGTAAAACAGCATCCCCGTTTAGGAGTGGAGATGCTTTCTCCCTTACTTAAAGATAAAGGAAGTAATCAGTATCTTAAATTGGTGGAAAATGTAGTTTTATACCATCATGAGAGATGGGATGGTTCTGGCTATCCTGAAGGATTGAAAGGAGAAGAGATACCACTTTCAGCAAGAATAGTAGCCCTAGCTGATGTTTATGATGCTTTAACTTCCGAACGTAGCTATCGTAAGGCTCTCACTCATGAAGAAGCAGTAGAGATTATTCGGGAGGAAAAAGATAAGTTCGATCCTCGGATATGGAATGTGTTTATAGAAAATCATTGGGAATTTAAGAAAATAAGAGAAAGAAATAAGTGATTTTAATTATCTATGGAAGGTGGTAATCATCAATACAAAGATTTTATCGCTACAAGGCTCTACTGTCCTAATTGTAGAATGTCTATGCCGGTAGTAGAGAAGCTTCTTCTTATTCTTCCCGATGGTTATCTTTACGATTATATCTGTAAAGGTTGTGGTGCCAGTTTAGGAGATAAAAAAGTCTCGCTATCTGAAGTTCGTATTAAAAGATAAGATTCACCAGATATATTTTTATTGAGAATCCTCCCTGAGAATGGTAAAATTTTTTCATTCTTTGTTGATTTAGTGCGCCCGTAGCTCAATTGGATAGAGCACTTGACTACGGATCAAGAGGTTGGGTGTTCGACTCACCCCGGGCGCAAACTAAGACTTAATCTAAAAGGTATCTATATATATGTATAAATGCTTATTTTCTAATGCAAGGGCAATGTCGGATATGCTAAAAAAATACTTTGCCTTTGGCAAAGAGCGCAGGAGTTATCCTAGTTAAGAATTAAACTTTTTAAGATGAAAAAAGGTTATCTAGATTTACCTCTCCATGGAGGGAGGTGCCCCCGCTGGTTATTTGAAAAGATGAAGGTTTTAGCTCGAGGTATATGTGAGGCAATTATTTGGGAGTTTGGTTTAGAATATCTCCTTCATCGGTTAGCAGATCCTTTCTGGTTCCAATCGTTAGGCTGCTTATTAGGTTTTGATTGGCACTCCTCAGGTTTAACTACTACTGTATGTGGAGCTTTAAAGGAAGCTTTCAGCGATTTAGAAGAGTACGGAGTCTATATTTGTGGAGGGAAAGGTTCAGTTTCTCGAAGCACTCCTCAGGAGATTGAGAGAATTTCTCAAAAAATAGGTAAAGACCCTGCCCCCCTAATTTTTGCTTCTCGAATGGTGGCTAAGGTGGATAATAGTGCTTTACAAGATGGGTTTAATCTCTACCATCATACATTCATTTTCACTCATAAATTTAACTGGGTAGTGATTCAACAGGGAATGAGTAGTGATTATTGTTGGGCAAGACGTTACCACTGGTATTCTCAAAAAGTAACTTCTTTTGTAGAAGAACCTCATTTGGGGGTAGTAAGTGATAAGAGCTTTTTAACACTGAATTTGGTAGATAAAGATAGAGGGAAATTGAGAAGCTTAGTAACTGAACTTTCCCAGAGAAAGACTCAGGATAATATAAAGGATATAGGCCTTTTAAAAACAAGCGCAGAGAGACTTCCTTCAAGACATCGAATTCTTCTTGAGGACATAAATCCCCAATACCTACATAAGGTTTTTCTAACCACTTATATGAGGAAACCTAAAGATTTTGAGTCTCTTCTTGGTCTGGAAGGTGTAGGACTTAAGACATTAAGAGCTCTAGCTCTAATAAGTGATCTTATTTATGGAGAATCGGTAAGTTTTAAAGACCCAGCACGTTTCAGCTTTGCTCATGGAGGAAAGGATGGATATCCTTATAAGATAAGTTTGGGGGATTACCAAAAAACTATTGATAGTTTGGCTAGAATTGTGAATAAGGCTAAGCTAGAAAGAGGAAATAAGATTGAGGCATTAAGAAGGTTATATAAGTTCTACCAATCTTTAAAGGGCAAGGAGGAGCAATGAAGGTATTGGTTATCTACTATTCTCGAGGAGGCACAACAAAAAAGATGGCAGAAGTTATTTCCCAGGCAATCTCTGAGGAAGGAGTCCCAGTTAAATTAGCTTCTTTAGGAGAGTTATCTCCTAAAGAACTTTTAGATTATGATGGAATAATTGTTGGTTCTCCTACCTACTATGGAAGTATGAGCTTCGAAGTAAAGAAACTCTTTGATGAGACAGTAGAGTTTCACGGTAGGCTTGATGGGAAAGTAGGAGGTGCTTTTTCTTCCAGTGCTAATATTGGTGGGGGCAATGAAACTACCGTGTTAGCTATCTTAGAAGCTATGCTTATTCATGGGATGATTATCCAGGGAGATTCTAAAGGTGATCATTATGGACCAGTAGGGATAGGAGATGTTGATTCCCGATGTAGGAGTAATTGTTTACGTTTTGCCAAAAGATTCGTTAGGCTCCTTAGGAAGGTAAGGGGTTAATAATGGCCATTTTTGTTTTAGTTACTGTCCCTCAAAGTAAAGCTACCTCTTTAGCTAAATTAATCCTTACTAAGCGATTAGGAGCATGTATCAATATAATAAAGGGAGTGGATTCCTACTTCTGGTGGAAGGAAGATATTGATAAGGCTAAGGAGACACTTCTGATAATAAAAACAAGAGAGGTCTGTTTAGTAAGTTAAAGAAGGTGATTGCCGAAAATCATCCCTATCGAGTTCCTGAGATAGTTGCCTTTCATATCGATAGGATAGACAGAAAGTATTTGAACTGGCTTATTAAGGAGACAGGTGGTTGAAGGGCTAATTCAGAAATTAGAGTGCTTTTTCTTACCACTTTTACTTAGGAGTAGTTATCTCTTTTTTTGGTGGGGCGTTAAATAGTCTTTCTCCCTGTGTTTATCTCCTTATTCCTATCACTCTAGGTATTATTGGTGTCTATGCTCTATTTTCTAAATCTAAGGGTTTCTTTATAAGTTTTATCTTCGTTTTAGGGATTGCTACCTTCTATACTTGCTTGGGAGTAGTTTCAGCGAGCTTAGGAGTTTTTTAGGCAAATTGATAGTTAATCCATTATCATACACAATTTTAGGGATATTTCTTCTTTTCTTTACTCTTGGGATTTGATAATGCTTCCTACTTTTAATTTTAAATTGAATCTTAAAAAGGGTGGTTCCCTTTTTTCTGTATTTCTAGCAGGAATAGTAAGTGGGATTGCTGTCACCTCTTGCATTTTTCCTGTAGTAGGGAGCATCTTAGAGATAATTTCTTTGAAGAGGAATGTCCTCTATGGAGTAGTAAATCTTTTTTTCTTTTCCCTAGGTTACGGAGTTATTCCTTTAATATTGGGTACCTTTGGCTCTTTGATTTCTAAATTGCCAAAAATAGAAGATTGGCTTATAATAATTAAAAAATGCTTAAGTGTATTTTAGCGGAAGGAAGAGGTTTACAGAACTTATACATTTAGTAGTAATCTTCTAAGGGAGGTGTTTGGTGAATAATTACAATTTAGTAGTGGATCTCTATCAACTTACTATGGGACAAGTGTATTTTAAGTATAAGAGGAATACTCAAGCCACTTTTGATCTTTTTATCCGTTCTCCCCGAAGAACGTTTTATGTAGCCTGTGGTATAGATGAAG
Organism: uncultured Planctomycetia bacterium; assembly: GCA_964536865.1. GTDB lineage: Bacteria > Omnitrophota > Gorgyraeia > Duberdicusellales > 4484-171 > B7-G16. Next base: position 27,634 of record CAZHYN010000017.1, on the reverse strand, counting down.
CACTTCAAGCTTTGGAAAATCTTAAGTTTACCCAGGCAGATATAGATTACCTTAAAAGTTTAGGAATGTTTGATGATGCCTTTCTTAAATATTTAGAAGGCTTTCGGTTTAAAGGGACGGTATGGGCTGTTTCTGAACCAGAGATAATTTTTGCCTCTGAGCCTATTTTACGGGTTACAGCTAATATAATCGAAGCTCAAATAGTAGAGAGTATTCTTCTCAATAAGATAAATCTAGCTACAACTCTAGCAACCAAAGCAGCAAGAGTAGTTTTGTCAGCTAAGGGTAAAGGAGTTTACGATTTTTCTTTGCGGCGTACCCAGGGAATAGAAGGTGCTTTAGCTTGTGCTAAATATTCTTATATGGTAGGGGTTAAAGGTACATCTTTTTGTTTAGCTGGTAAAATTTACAAGATTCCTGTAGTAGGGACCATGGCTCATTCTTATGTGATGAGTTTTGACCGGGAGGTAGAGAGTTTTTTAAATTTCGCTAAAGAATTCCCTGCAAAAACAGTCCTCCTTATAGATACTTACGATGTAAAGAGAGGAGCTCTTTCCGCAATAAGGGTAGCTAAGTTTTTAAAAAGGAGAGGGATAGATTTAGTAGGAATACGTCTGGATAGTGGTGACTTAGGAAAAGATGCCCGTTATCTCAGAGAACTGTTAGATAAAGAAGGTTTCATTGATGTAATAATATTTGCTTCAGGGAATCTTGATGAATATAAAATAAAGAAGTTAGTAGAAGAAAAATCTCCTATTGATGCTTTTGGAGTAGGGACAAATATGGGGTGTTCTTCTGATTTACCTTTTACTGATGTTATCTACAAATTGGTAGAGATAAAAGAAAGAGGAGCAGATTTCATTCCTACTATGAAACTCAGCGAGGGTAAAACTACTTATCCTGGACGAAAGCAGGTGTTTAGAGAATTCGATAAAGAAGGGAAAATGGTTAGTGACTGGTTAGGATTAGATAAAGAGAATCTTAAGGGTAATAAGCTTCTTAGAAAAGTGATGGAGAAAGGAAAGAGACTCTATCAGGAAAGAAATCTTGAAGAAAAGAAAAAAATTTTTCTTCAAAAGCTTTCTTCTTTTCCTAGTTATCTGAAGGACATCGATTCTTCTGATATCTATCCAGTAAAGATTACAAAGAAATTACATAAGTTAACTACTAGTTTAACGGAACAGATAAGAAAGAGGATTGAGGGAAAGATAGTTTTTTTAGATATCGATACTCAAGTAGATTTCTTGGAGAGAAAAGGTGCTCTTTATGTTCCAGGAGGGGAAAAAATAATAAATAATTTAAATCTGCTCACTAAGTTTGCTTTTCAAAATAAGATTCTTATTATCTCTTCCCAAGATACTCATCGAAAAGACGATCCTGAATTTAAAGAGTTCCCCCCACATTGCATAAAAAATACCAAAGGACATAGAAAAATTAAAGAAACTATTCTAAAGAAGTATAAGACTCTTTCCGTTAAGAAGATATACTCTTATCAGGAGTTAAGAAAAATAAAGGACTGTTATCCTCAAATCATTCTGGAAAAGAACATTCTTAATCTATTTTCTAACCCTAACACATTAAACCTTATAGAGGCTATATTTCCTGAGAAAGTAGTAGTATATGGAGTAGTGACTGAATACTGTGTGAAGGAAGCAGTGGAAGGGCTGTTGAAGAATGATTTTAAAGTAATTATAGTAGAGGATGGAGTAAAAGAAATCTCTAAAAAAGAAAGAGATAAATTATTTTCTTTATGGAAGAAAAGAGGAGTAGAATTTATTACAACAAAAAGGTTAATCACTGATTTAAGGTCTGTGAGGTGAAAGACCCTTTCCAATATTTTGCTTTCTAAGCTCTTAAAAATCAAAACTAACTATTAGTGTATATCTCTTCATTTTTTATTGTGAAAGTTTTATCTAGGATTGGTTTAAGAGGTTTCTGCTCCATTGTTCCTTAGAGAAGCTTATTGAGGAACAATCTTTTTGTTATTTTCTAAAATTAGCTATATTGACAGAAGGGTATTTTTGTGTTATTTTAAACGGACTTTATGAAGAAAGAAAAGATTGTAGGTATAATTGGATTTGGGAATATGGGAACTGCTTTAGGGGAAGGTCTAAAGAACAAAGGATGGAAAGTGCTCATTTATGATAAAGAAAAAAAGAGATTAAAGGGGATAAAGAAAATTCTTCTATCTTCCAACGCAAGAGAGTTAATTAAAAATTCTCCCTTGGTTATCATTGCTGTTAAACCTCAAAATATATCCTTTCTTGTAGATGAGATAAGAGAAGCTATCTTAACTTATAATCCCCTCCTGATTTCTATAGCAGCAGGGGTTTCTACACGGTTTTTTGAAGATAAGATTCCCAAAGTGAGAATCGTTAGAGTTATGCCTAATTTAGCTGCTAAAAAAAGAGAATCTATTTCTTTTATCTCCAAGGGAAGATACGTTATTCCACAAGATGTAAAGATAGTAGAAGAGATTTTTAAATGTATAGGAGATGTAGTTGTAACTAGAGAGGAGTTTTTGGATAAAGTCACCGCTATTTCTGGTAGCGGTCCTGGTTACGTTTACTATTTTATGAATAGTATATATAGAGTTGCCTTGTCTTTGGGATTCAGTAAAAGCGTGGCTAAGGAGATGGTAATAAAGACATTTTGGGGAGCGGTTAGTATTATTAAAGATAGCAAAGAGGATTTTTCGTTCTGGATAAAGAAGGTTGCTTCTCCTAAAGGAACTACTGAAGCAGCAATAAATTTCTGGAAAAGTTGTAATCTTGAAAAATTAATTCAGAAAGGAGTAAGGAAGGCTTACCTAAGAGCAAAGCAGTTAAGTCTTAAGAGTTGAAATGCTAAAAGAACTGATAGAAAGTTTTTCTCCACAATTCTATAAGAAGATAGCCTATCAGTCCTTAAGAAAAAGTATTTTTTTTCTGATTCTATTTATAGTTATCATAAGTGCGATAATTTCCTTCAAGGCTACGATAATAATAAAAAAGAGACTACCTGTTGCGATTTCCTGGATAGAGAAGAATCTAAAGGATCTTGCTTCCGATCTTCCTGAGATAGAGATTAAAAAAGGAGAAGTTGTCTCTCCCAGAACTACCTATATTAAAAAATGGGATAACAATTTTGTCTTTGTTATAGAACCTACCAAAGAAAAGACGGGTTTTTTCTTACACCAGTATCCTAATGCAGGAGTTCTTGCTAAGAAACGGTTCTTCTTAAAGATTAGCAAACCTGGGGGGGCGGATATTAAGTCATATAATCTAACCAATGTTAACTACTTAAAAGTATCGCCTACTCTTAAAGGGATAGAAGTTATTACTCAAAATAGGTCATTTTTTATAACTTCGGAATCGGTTAGAAATTTCTCAAAAAAAATATCGCCATTCCTTTATCCTCTGGTGTTTTTCTATTTTTTGTCTTGGTACGGAATGAGTAAGCCTTTACATATTTTGATTTTTAGTTTGATTTCTTCCTTAATAAACAATAATTTAAAGGCACCTCTTAACTATAGGGAACTCTTAAATGTAGGAGTGTATGCTATCGTGCCTCCTACTTTCTTAGGACTAGCGAATGATTTAATAGGAGTAAAGATTCCTTTATTCTGGTTTTTTTATTCTCTAATCTATACATGGTTTATCTTCAAAGCAATAAAGGTGATTAAGGAGAGTTAAATGGAAAGAGTTGGAATAATTGGAGGAAGTGGATTGTATAAATTAGAGGGACTAAAGAGAAAAAGAGAAATCAGTTTAGTTACTCCTTTTGGTAAACCGTCAGATAAGTTTATTCTGGCAGAATTTCAAGGAAGAGAGGTGGTTTTTCTGCCCCGTCATGGAAAAGGCCACAAAATTTCTCCTTCCTCTATAAATTACCGTGCTAATATTTATGGAATGAAGAAACTAGGAGTAGGCTGGATAATTTCTGTGAGTGCTTGTGGATCTCTAAAGGAACATATTCAGCCTTTGGATTTTGTTGTTCCCCTTCAATTTGTAGACAGAACCAACCAAGCACGCAAGTATACTTTTTTTGACGAAGGGGTAGTTGTTCATATAAGTTTTGCTCATCCTGTATGTGAATCTTTAGCAAAGAAACTAAAAGAAGGCGCCAAGAAGGTCGGGGTTAAACTTCATTATGGAGGTGTCTATCTTAACATGGAAGGACCTCAGTTTTCTACTTTAGCAGAATCGAATCTTTACCGTAGTTGGGGGATGGATATTATTGGGATGACCAACATGGCTGAGGCAAGGTTAGCACGGGAAGCAGAAATCTGCTATGCAACTTTAGCAGCAGTTACTGACTATGACTGCTGGCATCCTTCTCACAATAGTGTTACTGCTCAGATGGTTATAGATAACCTTTTTAAGAATGTAGAGAATGCTAAGAAAATTTTGAAAGAAGTTGTTCCTTTAATAGAGAAGGAAAGAGAGTGTAACTGTAAGCAAGCTTTAAAAGATGCAATCGTTACTCCTAAAGAAGCTATACCTCCTAAAAAGAAATTGGCTCTCAAGCCAATAATAGGTAAGTATATATAATCCAATAACATGAAAGATAGAGATTATAAGGAGAATCTCAATCTTCCTAAGACTAGTTTCTCTATGAAGGCTAATCTTACTTCTTTAGAACCTCGTATTCTTCGGTTTTGGGAGGAGATCGATATCTATAAAAAACTTCGCCAGAGAAATAAAGGGAACCCTAAGTTTGTCCTTCATGACGGTCCTCCTTATGCCAATGGGTTAATTCACATTGGACATGTTTTAAACAAAGTATTGAAAGATATAGTAATAAAATTTAAATTTATGCAAGGTTATGATTGCCCTTTTATTTGTGGATGGGATTGCCACGGTTTGCCTGTAGAACATCAGTTACTTAAGGAATTAAAATTAACTAAACATGATGTGGATATTATAGACTTTCGTAAGAAAGCTGCTCAGTTTGCCTTAAAATTTGTAGAACTACAAAAGAAAGATTTTATAAGGCTGGGTTGTTTTAGCGATTGGTCCCACCCCTACCTTACTTTAGATAAAGAATATGAATACTGGGTAATAAAGCTTTTAGGGGATCTGGTAAAGATGGGTTATCTCCATAGGAAGCTAAAACCAGTAAACTGGTGCTATAAGTGTGAAACAGCTTTAGCAGAGGCAGAGGTTGAATATCAAGAGAAGGAGTCCCATTCTATATATCTTCTTTTCAAGGTTAAACAATTTATTCCTTTGTTTTCTTCTTATAAGGAACTCTACTTTTTAGTATGGACTACTACTCCTTGGACTTTGATTTCTAATGTAGCTGTGGCAGTACACCCTAATTTTTCTTACGTTTTAGCTAAGTTAGAGGATAAATTTGTTGTTTTAGCTAAGGATCTTATCTCCTCCTTGGAGAATAAATTGAAAGTTTCTTTAAAAATCTTAAAGGAATTTGAAGGTAAGGAACTGGAATATATAAAATTAGAGCACCCTTTCTTTGATAGAGAATCTTTAGTGGTATTAGGAGATTTTGTTTCCAGAGAAGAAGGAAGTGGCTGTGTGCATATTGCTCCAGGGCATGGTGAGGAGGATTTTTCTTTGGTACCAAGATACAACCTTCAAGTAATAATGCCTGTAAATGAAAAGGGAATATTTACCAAAGAGGCAGGAGAATTTGCAGGAAAAAGCATTGAAGAAGCAAGTTTAAAGGTGATAGAGAAACTTAAAGAGAGAAAATACCTTTTACTTCATCAGAAGATTACTCACTCTTATCCTCACTGTTGGCGATGCAAAAATCCTATAATCTTTAGAGCTACCTCCCAATGGTTTTTAAAGATTGACCATTCCAATCTTCGGCAAAGAGTTCTTAAAGAAGTAGAGAAGGTAAGATGGATTCCTCCCTCAGGTTTAGAGAGGATGAAAGCAATGGTTGAGACTCGTCCAGATTGGTGCCTTTCTCGCCAAAGGCTTTGGGGAGTTCCTATCCCAGCGGTAAAGTGTCAAAACTGTGGAGAAGTAGTTTTAGATGAAAAAGTAATTGAGATAGCCAGTCAAGTGTTTAGAGATGAAGGTTCTGACAGTTGGTTCACTATAGAGATTGAAAATTTTCTTCCCCCTAATTTTATTTGTCCAAAATGCAAATCAAAAGAGTTTGTTAAAGAAGAGGATATCCTAGATGTTTGGTTTGAGTCAGGAGCCAGTTTCTTAGCAGTACTTAAGACAAATCCCGATCTCTCTTTTCCTGCAGAGATGTATTTGGAGGGAAGTGATCAACATCGGGGATGGTTTCAAGCTTCTCTTATTCCTTCTCAAGCAACTGTAGAGTGTGCTCCTTTTAAATCTGTTCTTACTCACGGTTTTGTGGTAGATGGGGAAGGGAGGAAGATGTCTAAGTCATTAGGGAATGTTATCTCCCCCCAAGAGATAATTACTCACTATGGAGCAGAAATTTTAAGGTTATGGGTAGCCTCTAGCGATTATTCCGAAGATGTAAGGATTTCTCCTGAAATTTTAAATCAGCTTATAGAGTTCTACCGGAAGGTAAGAAATACTATAAGATTTCTTTTAGGTAACCTCTATGATTTTGATCCTTTCCGAGATAAATTATCTCCCTCGCAACTAAAAGATGTGGATAGATTTATGCTTTCTTTCACCTCTTCAGTATTCGAAGAAGTTTTAGCTTATTATGAAAATTGCACTTTTTATAAAGTGTGCCAAAAGGTTTATAACTTTTGTAATACTAACCTTAGTTCTTTTTACCTTGACATTTTAAAAGACAGACTATATACTTATTCACCGAATTCAAGGGAAAGGAAGTCTGCGCAGAATGTTCTCTACTACATTTTAAGAGTCCTTATAAAGATGATTGCTCCTATTTTAAGCTTTACTGCTGAGGAAGCACACAAGGTATTTTTAAATCAGGAAGACAGGCAAGTTTCTATCTACCTTCATAATTTTAAAGAAGATGTTTCTTCTCATTATCGAGATAAAGAGCTAGAGAAGAAGTGGGAGAAAATCTTATCTTTGAGAGATGTAGTCCTTAAGGAAATAGAGAAAAAGAGAGAATCTCAGATTATAGGCAGTTCTCTAGAAGCAGAAGTAAGACTTACCTTTCCCAATGAGAAGTATCTCTTTTACAAAGACTTAGATGATACTCTAAGAGAAGTTTTTATCGTTTCTAAAGTAGAGATAACAGAAGGTAAGGAGAAAATAGAAATTAAAAGAGCTAAAGGTAAAAAGTGTCTTCGTTGTTGGAATTACAGAGAGGATGTTGGCATAGACAAGAAATACCCTTACATTTGTGGTAAATGTTTAAATGTCTTAAAGGAGGAAAGAATATGAAAGCAAGAAAACAAAAGTTTACAAAAAAAGAATTGAAAGCTTATCAGGAAAAACTTTTTAGTTTACGCGATGAGATATTTTCTCAAATGAGGGATTTATCCCAAGATACTCTGATGAAGTCTCAAAAGGATATTTCGGGAGATATCTCCGGATATAGCATCCACATGGCTGATGTAGCCAGTGATAATTATGAGAGAGAATTTAATTTAGGTTTAGTTTCCAATGAAAGGAAACTTCTTATGGAAATAGATGAGGCTTTAAAGAGAATAGAAGAGAACAAATTTGGAATATGTTTATATTGCAACAAACCTATTGCCAAGAAGAGATTAAATGCAATTCCTTATACTCGCTACTGCAAAAAATGCCAAGAGAAGTTAGAGAAGGAAGGAAGAGTATAATCCCAATGGGGTAGTATGTGTTGTCTCTTTTTGCGTATTTCTTTTAGATTCTCTCCTAAAAAGTTATTTTAAAAATTTAGGTCATACCTCCATTCCTTTAATAAAAAATATCTTACATATTACCATAGTCTTTAATAGGGGTGCAGTTTTTGGTATTTTTCCTAATAAAGGTAATCTTTTAGTTTATCTTAGTCTTGCCTTTATAGTATTATTTTTAGTATTTATAAGAAAAGAAAGGATGGAGACTTTTCTAATAAAGTTTGCCTATGGTTTAATTTTAGGTGGAGCACTTTCTAATTTTCTTGATAGAATTTTATATGGTTACGTGATAGACTACATAGATATAAGGATATGGCCGGTTTTTAATTTCTCCGATCTATGCATAAGCACAGGAGTTGCTCTGATAATATTTAGTTCCCTCCATATTAAAGTATGCAAAAAAAGTTAATAGTATCTCAGAGAGTAGATAATTTAAGACTTGATAAATTTTTAGCAGATAATTTACTCAATCTCTCTCGGAGTAAAATAAAATCCCTCATCCAGGAAGGTAAAGTCTTAGTTAATGGGAAAAAAGTTAAAGTTAGTTACATTTTAAAACCTAACGATAGAATCCTTCTAGATTACTGTGAACAGCAAAAAAAATTAGACCCATTCAAGCTAAATGTTAAAATTATTTATGAAGACGAGGATATTATTATAGTAGATAAGCCGACTAATTTAGTTGTACATCCTCCTAACTTAAATTATCAAAAGACATTAGTGAATGCTCTAATATACATGGGGAAAGAACTTTCTACGCTTAATTTTTTAAGAAGAGGGGTGGTACACCGGTTGGATAAGGAAACCTCAGGGGTTATGGTATTAGCAAAGAGTGATTTTGCTCATTTAAATCTTCTGAGACAGTTTAAAGAGAGGTTAGTGAAAAAGGAGTATTGTGCTTGTGTGTGGGGGATAATAAAACAAAAAGAATTAAGAATAGATTTACCTTTAACAAGAGATAGAAGAAATCCTTTTAAAATGAAAGTAGGATTTTTAGATTCAAAAAAAGCTCTTACCTTATTGAAGGTGATAAGATATTTAAGAGATGCCACCTTCCTTTCTTTAAGTCCCTTTACTGGAAGGATGCACCAAATAAGAGTTCATTTAAACTTCTTAGGATATCCTATTGTGGGAGATAAAAAGTATGGAGTAAACGATGGGTATAGCCAATTACTATTGCATGCAAAAAAATTAGGTCTCTACCACCCTAGAAGTGGTAAGTTTTTAGAATTCGAGTCCTCTCTCCCTGAAAGGTTTTTAAATTTCTTTAAAGAAAGATGTACGCCATAATTCCTATATATAGAGTAAAAAAAGAAATAACTATTCCCGGTGATAAGTCTATTTCTCATCGAGCACTTTTAATAAGTTCGTTAGCCAGAGGTAAAACAAAAATTATAAACTTTTTGGATAGTCAAGATACTCTGGCTACTTTGGAATGTCTAAGAAAGTTGAATGTAGAGATTAAATACATTAAAGGAAGAAGCCAGGTAGAAGTTAACTCTCGAGGTCCTCTGTTTAAGATTTCTAAGAGAGTTAAGCTAAATGCTTATGAGTCAGGGACAACTATCAGATTATTAAGTGGGATTCTTGTAGCTCAGAGATTTTCTTCCTTATTAGACGCTAAAGGTTCTTTAAGAAAAAGACCAATGATGAGGATAACGTATCCTCTAAGGTTAATGGGTGGCAAGATAAAGGGTAAGACTGAAGGTAAAGAGGAGTATCCTCCTTTAGAAATAGATTCTACAGATTTCCTTTCTGGAATAGAATATAAGTTGCCTCAGGCCAGTGCCCAAGTAAAATCCGCCATTATATTTGCTTCTCTATTCTGTAGAGGAAGGACAAAGATAGTGGAGCCTCAATGTTCGAGAGATCATACAGAAAGGATGCTTAAATTATTTGGAGCGAAGCTAAAAAAAGTCTCAAATAGTATTACTATTGAAAAATCTAAGCTGGTCTCCCCTGGTAAGATATTTATTCCTTCAGATATATCTTCTGCATCCTTTTTTATTGCTTTAGGTTTACTCCTTAAGGATTCAGAAATTTTGATTAGAAACGTTGGTCTAAATCATACTAGAGTTGGTTTTTTGGATGTTTTAAAGAGAATGGGAGCGAATATCAAGATCTTCAACAGAAAGAATTACTTCGAGCCTTATGGAGATGTTTTAGTAAAATCATCTCAGCTTAAAGGAGTAGAGGTAGAGGAGAAAGAAATCCCTCTAATGATTGACGAACTTCCTATTCTTATGGTCTGCGCCTCTTTTGCTAAGGGCAAAACTATTATTAAGGGATTAAGGGAATTAAAAGTAAAAGAGACGGATAGGTTAAGCTCCATGGTTTACAATTTAAAAAAGGCAGGGGTAGATATTAAAGCTACACCTTATAAGAAAAAGAACTGGAAGGTAGAAGTTGGAGGTAAAAGGAAAACAAATTCAGTAAAATTTAGAAGTTTTTCCGACCATCGCACAGCAATGAGTTTAGTGATATTTGGTATGGCTTCTCAGGAGAGCTTTTATCTTGATGATGTAACCTGTATAGATAAGTCTTTCCCCGAGTTCACCTTTATTATAAACTCTCTTTATAGGTAAAGTATGTTTTATCGTTTTCATTCTTCTGATAGTAGTGAGTTATTTCGCATGGGTACAAAGCTTTAGAATTAATCTCGTTGCTATAGGGGGGTATAAAACAAGAGATGCTTTTTACCTCAAAGATAGATATTATAAAAAAGATAGAAATACCCGAAGAATGTTTTAATTCTGAGAGAAGCCAGTTTTTAGGAGAATGTATTCTTAAATAACCCTATTTTAAATGTGTTAAGACGTTAGGGCTTATAGAGAGATCTTTATTCTAATGGATTAAATTTTATCTTTGGTATTGCAACCTCTTCTAAAGCAGTAGTTGCATTGCCACGTCTTAAAAATGAGTTTTATGGGTTAGAGCCTAATAAAGATCTTTTTACTTAAGGATTCTTAAAGAGGTAAATCAGGAGCTGGGGTACTGTTTTGGCCTAAGTCACTGTTCTAACCCTCGAGGCGTTATGTATTTTTCTAATAGTCTGGTAGATACTGACAAGAAGTCTACTAATTTTTGTAAAACGTGTAAGGAAAAATTAAAGAGGATAACTAAAAGTAAATGCGTTTGGTAAGATTTCTTCATCGAAGAAAGGTAAGGTGGGGTATCCTCGAAGAGGAAGAGATTAGATTATTGAGAGAGCCGCCTTTTTATAGAATTAGATTAGCAGGTATAAATTTACCTTCCAAGATAATAAAGAAATTTTTGGCTCCTGCACAGCCTACTAAGATTATTTTAGTTGGTTTAAATTATAGAGATCATGCTAAAGAGCTTAAAATGAAAATTCCTAAGGAACCTATAATATTTTTAAAACCTCCTTCATCGTTAGTAGGAAATGAGGCAAATATAATTTATCCTCCTGGAGTTAGGAGGTTAGACTATGAGGTAGAGTTGGCTTTTGTGATAAGAAAAGCTGGAAAGAATATACCCCAGGATAAAGCTAGAGATTATATCTTAGGTTATACCTGTCTAAACGATGTTACGGCAAGAGAGCTTCAACAAAAAGATGTTCAGTGGACGAGAGCAAAATCTTTTGATACTTTCTGTCCTTTAGGACCATGGGTTGAGACAGATTTAGATCCTTCTAATTTAAGTATAAGCAGTTACCTAAATGGGAAGATCAAACAGAATTCAACTACAGCGAATTTGATCTTTTCTCCTTTCCATTTGCTTTCTTTTATTTCCAGAATAATGAGCCTTAGAGAAGGGGACGTTATCTCTACCGGGACCCCTCCTAAGGTAGGTCCAATGGAAGTAGGAGATACAATAGAAGTGAAGGTTGAAGGTATAGGTACTTTAAAGAATTATGTGGTAGCCTAATGAAAGTTTATACGGAATATTTAACATTCAACACTAGAAACGAAGTTGAGTTCATAAATATTACTAAAGTAGTAGAGAGTATTGTAGAAAAAAGTGAGATTAAAGAAGGATTATGTTTAGTAAGTTCAATGTACATTACCTCTAGTGTATTTATAAATGATGAAGAAGAAGGTTTGAAGAGAGATTTTAGAGGTTGGTTAGATAAAATAGTTCCTCAGAAGGATTACTTTCATAATTTAACTGGCGAAGATAACGCTCGTGCTCATCTTCAGAGGACAGTGATGGGTAGAGAGGTAACTGTGGCAATAACAAAGGGTAAGTTAGATTTTGGCTCATGGGAGCAGATTTTCTACGGAGAATTTGATGGGAGACGTCCTAAAAGAGTTTTAGTATAAGGTAATTGGTATATAAGAGGCTTAAGCAAGTGTCAAAATTTATGAGTTATCTTTTAAGGCACAATCCCTCTAGATATGGGATAGCAATAGATAAATATGGATATGCAGATTTAAATAAGGTAGTTAGTGTAGTAAGAAAGAAGTTCCCTCTTGCTGATAGGGAGTTTATAGTAAATTTAGTAGAGAAATCTTCTAAAAAGAGGTTCCAGATAAAAGGAAATAAAATAAGAGCCTTATACGGCCACAGTATAGAAGTTGAAATCACCTATCCTGCGATTATCCCCTCTCAAATCCTTTACCATGGTACAAATGTAACTTTCTTGAGGTCGATTTTAAAGGAAGGATTAAAACCGATGAGGAGAAAGAAAGTTCATTTAAGTAAGAGTTTAGAAGAGGCTGTAAGAGTAGGGAAAAGAAAAGGCTATTTTGTTGTGGTATTGAAAATAGAAGCTAAGCGTGCCTATAAAAAAGGAATAAAGTTTTATGAGGGAGGCGATGTTATATTGGCAGACTACTTACCTCCTGAATTCATCTCTGTGTACAGAGTAGGCTTATAAACTAGTTTATTTTCTTTTACTTTCCCAATAGTCCTTGACAGAAAAAATTGCCTAAGGTAAATTAAATAGACATGAAATTAGAGAAAAAGTATAATCCTAAGCAAGTAGAAGAGAATATCTACAACTTCTGGATGAGGGAGGATTACTTTTCTTCTTATCCCAATCCTAGCAAAAAGCCTTTCTGTATAGTTATTCCTCCTCCCAATATAACAGGGATTTTACATATGGGTCATGCGTTAAATAATACTATCCAAGATGTTTTGATAAGGTTTAAGCGGATGCAAGGATACGCAAGTTTATGGATGCCAGGGACTGATCATGCAGGGATTGCTACCCAGAATGTAGTGGAAAGAAGTTTATCTAACAAAGGGTTAAAAAAAGAAGATATTGGTAGGGAGGAGTTTTTAAAACTTCTATGGGAGTGGACTCATAAGTATGGTTCAACTATCATCGAACAGCTAAAAAAGTTAGGAGCAAGTTGTGATTGGACACGCACCCGTTTTACTATGGATCAAGAGTATTCTGAAGTAGTTAAGGAAGTATTCGTAAGACTTTACAAAAAGGGCTTAATATACCGGGGTAAATATATCATTAATTGGTGTCCAAGGTGTAAAACCGCCCTGAGTGATGAGGAAGCTCCTTACAAGGAGATAGATGGGCGGCTTTATTATATAAAGTATCCGGTAAAAAAAAGCCCTTCAAAAATAACACAAGAGTATGTAGTAGTAGCTACAACTAGACCAGAGACGATGTTGGGGGATACTGCTTTGGCTTTCAATCCTAAAGATACCAGATATAAATGGCTTAAAGATGCAAAAGTTATCCTTCCTATAATAGGGAGGGAACTTAGAGTTATTGAGGACGAGGCGGTAGATCCCGACTTTGGTACCGGTTTAGTTAAAGTTACTCCTGCTCACGATCCTTTAGACTTTAATCTAGCCAAAAAGTATAATTTAGAGTTTGTAAATATAATGAATGAAGATGCTACTTTGAATGAGAATGCAAAAGAATTCTCTGGGATGGATAGATTCGAAGCCCGCAAGAATATTTTACAGACTTTGAAAGATGAGAGATTGTTTGATAGAGAGGAACCTCATAAGATAAGCGCGGGTCACTGCTATCGCTGTGGTACTTTAATCGAACCTAGACTCTCTACTCAGTGGTTTGTGAGGATGAAGTCATTAGCTGAGCCAGCAATTAAAGTAGTAGAGGAAGATAAAATAAAATTTTACCCCTCTCGATGGAAGAAGGTATATCTCAACTGGATGTACAATATTCAGGATTGGTGTATTTCTCGTCAGATCTGGTGGGGGCATCGCCTGCCTGTATATTATTGTAAAAGGTGTCAAAACAATTTAAGCGAAGATACCTCTTCTGATAACCAAGGGATAATCGTTTCTAAAACAAGACCTCTTGAGTGTCCGGTGTGTGGTTCCAAAGATTTAGTTCAGGATGAAGATGTATTAGATACATGGTTTTCTAGTTGGTTATGGCCGTTTGCTGTATTCTATTGGCCAAAGCAGACACCCGAATTAGATTACTTCTACCCTACCTCGTGTTTAGTGACTGCTTCAGAAATTCTCTTCTTCTGGGTAGCGAGAATGATTATGGCTTCTTTGGAGTTTGCAAAAGAAATACCTTTCGAGAACGTAATTATTCATGGTACAGTGAGAGATGAGAAGGGGCTTAAGATGTCTAAATCCTTAGGCAACATTATTGATCCTTTAGAGATAATTGAGAAGTTTGGTGCAGATAGCTTAAGATTTTCTCTGATGATGTTAGCAAGTACAGGAGCAGATGTTTACCTTTCTGATGAAAAATTTTTGGTAGGTAGAAATTTTTCTAATAAAATATGGAATGCATCAAGATTTATCCTTACTAGAATAAAAGAAGAGAATATTGCTATTAGGGATTTAGAGATAAAAGATAATCTGGATTTAGTTGATAAGTGGATAATTTACCACCTTAATCAAACTGTAGAGGAAGTAACTAAATATTTGGAGATTTATAAAATAAACGAGGCTGTCAAAAAAATGTACGAGTTTTTTTGGCATATTTTCTGTGACTGGTATATAGAAATCTCTAAGGATAATTTTAATCTCCATAAAGCAAAGATGTTGATATTTTGTCTTATTTATTTTCTCAAGTTAATCCATCCTGTAATGCCTTTTATAAGTGAACATATTTTTCAACTTATAAGATCAATGACAGAGTTAGACCTAGAGGAAAGTATTATGGTAGCAAGTTGGCCAAATAAGGTAGAGTTAGTATTAAAAGATGAGGAACTAGAAATTATGAAGTCGGCAGTTAGAATGATAAGAGAGATAAGAAATCTAAAAGCTGATTTGGGTATACCTTTTTCAGAAAAATTAATAGTTACAATGAAGGTAAGTAAGAGATGTAAAGATTTTGTTTCCCTGAGCAAAAAATGGGTTATGCGATTAGCTAATTTAAAAGAATTAGAGCTTAAGGATAATTTAGAAAGGGTTCTTTTTAAGAATAAAAATTTAGAATTTAATCTATCTTTAAGTTCATTTGACAGAGAGAAGTTTGTGACCAGGTTAAATAAAAAGATAAATGATCTGGAAGTTCATGTTAAGAATATATCGAAGAGATTAGAAGATATTAACTTTATAAAGAATGCTCCTCAAGATAAGGTGAAAGAACAAAGAGAGAAGTTTACTGATCTATCTAACCATCTGCAACGTCTAAAGTATCTTAAGGATATTTTTGCATGACTAGAGAAGAGAAAAAATTAGCAGAAAAACTGATAAAGAGAGCCCTTAAGGAAGACATTGGAAGGGGAGATTTGACTACTTCTCTGTGCATATCTTCCTCCAAAAAGACTAAAGCATTAATTTTAGCTAAAGATAAAGGTATTCTCTGTGGGGTAGAGATTGCTAAAAAGGTATTTAAAATTCTAGATCTCTCTTTAAAGTTTAGGAATTTTAAAAATGATGGAGATCTTCTAATCAGAGGGGATAGAGTAGCCCAAATTATAGGCAAAGCTGCCAGTATTCTTACTGCAGAAAGGACTGCTTTAAATTTTTTATCTCTTCTTTCTGGGATAGCTACTTATACTAGGAAGTTTGTTAATAGAGTAAGTGGCACGAAGGTTAAAATAATGGATACCAGGAAAACTACGCCTACTCTGAGAGCATTGGAGAAGTATGCAGTAAGGATAGGTGGTGGCTTCAATCATCGCCAGGGACTATGGGATGGGATTCTTATAAAGGATAATCATCTTAGGGCTTCTAAAATATTGCATAAGAGGAAAGTGAATACAGAGAGATTGAAACAGGTATTTTCTCTTATAAGAAGTAAGACTAATCATAAGATAGAGATAGAGGTAGAGAGTTTTGAGGAGTTTAAAAAGATAGTTTTTATTAGGCCGGACATAATTCTTTTAGATAATTTTAATTTAAAAGCAATAAGAAAATCGGTAGAGTTTAGAAATGAGTTCTTCCCTCAGGTAAAGATTGAAGTTTCTGGAGGAGTTAATCTAGAAAATGTAAAGGAAATAGCTAGGTTGGGAGTGGATTTCATATCTGTGGGAGGCATTACTCATTCTCCTCCTTCCTTCGATTTCTCTCTAGAGATAAATGAATGAGTTTAGATTGGTAAGCAAATTTAAACCTACTGGGGATCAACCTCAGGCAATAGAGAAATTGGTAGAGGGAGTAAAGAAAGGGAAAAGATTTCAAACTCTTCTGGGTGTTACCGGTTCAGGGAAAACCTTTACTTTAGCCTGTGTGATAGAGAAAGTGAAAAAGCCGACATTAGTTATCTCCCATAACAAAACTTTAGCCAGCCAGCTCTATGCAGAGTTTAAAGAATTTTTTCCTTACAATAGTGTAGAGTACTTTGTGAGTTACTATGATTACTATCAACCAGAAAGTTACATACCTGAAACAGATACTTATATTGAGAAAGATGCTTCCATAAATGAAAGGTTGGATAGATTAAGACTTTCTACGACTAGCTCTTTAGTATCTCGAAGAGATGTTATTGTTGTTGCATCAGTATCTTGTATTTATAATTTAGGTTCTCCACAAGATTACCAGGAGTTAATTCTTTATATTCAAAAAAATCAAACTACTTCTTTAGATTCTTTCTTGAGTAGATTAGTTAGTCTACAATACGAAAGAAATGACTTTGATTTTAAAAGAGGAGTTTTTAGAGTAAGAGGTGATAGTGTAGATATTTTTCCTACCTATCGAGAGAAGGCTTTAAGGGTTGAGTTCTTTGGAGATGCTATAGATAAGATTTTTGAATTTGATCCTTTGACAGGTAAGAAAATTGCAGAGCTAGATAAAGTAGGGATATATCCCTCAAAGCATTTTATCATTCCTCAAGATAAGATAGAGAGAGCTTTAAAGACTATCCAATGGGAGTTAGAGGATAGGTTAACCTATTTTAAGAAAATAGGTAAAATCTTAGAAATGGAACGCCTGCGGACCAGAACTCTTTACGATATGGAGATGCTTAAAGAGATGGGTTACTGTCATGGAATAGAGAACTATTCTCGCCATTTAAGCGGTAGACCTCCAGGATCCCGTCCTTATTGCCTTTTGGATTATTTTCCTCAAGACTTCCTGGTTATTATCGATGAAAGCCATGTTACTATTCCTCAATTAAGAGGGATGTACGAAGGGGATAAGTCTCGTAAAGAAACCCTCGTAGAGTATGGTTTTCGTCTTCCTTCTTGTTTGGATAATCGTCCTTTAAGATTTGATGAATTTATGGAGCTTATAAACCAGGTTATTTTTGTTTCCGCTACTCCCTCCTCTTTCGAGATAGAGTTATCAGGAGGAACAGTAGTGGAACAGGTTATAAGACCCACAGGTTTGGTTGATCCAGAAATTGAGGTAAGATCTACCAAGAATCAGATAGATGATTTGATGGGGGAGATACGAAAGAGAGTTTCTCGGCGAGAAAGAACATTGGTTACCACGCTTACTAAAAGAATGGCAGAAGAGTTGGCATCTTTCTTAAGGGAAGAAGGTATAAAGGTTACCTATATTCACTCTGAGATAGATACTCTTCAAAGGGCTAGAATATTAAAAGACTTACGGAGCAAAAAATTTGATTGTCTTGTAGGTATAAATCTTCTTAGAGAAGGTTTGGATCTTCCTGAAGTCTCTTTAGTAGCGATTTTAGATGCTGACAGAGAAGGGTTTTTACGTTCCACAACTAGCTTAATTCAAATTGCCGGACGATGTGCAAGAAATATAAATGGGAAGGTATTAATGTATGCAGATACAGTAACTGATTCTATGAGAAAAGCGATTCAGGAGAGTGAGAGAAGAAGAAAAATTCAGTTAGAGTATAATCGTAGACATAATATTACTCCGAAAACTGTGGAGAAGGCTATAAGAGAAGGAATAGAAGTATATCTGAGTGAAGAAGAAAAGTTAAAAGAGCGATTAGATTTTAAAGAGAAAGAGTTAGAGATTATAGAAGCAATTGCTTATTTAGAAAGAGAGATGTTTATTGCTGCTAAGAATTTACAGTTCGAAAAAGCTGCTCAGATAAGAGATAGAATAGGGGAACTTAAAGAAGTTCTTAAAAAAGGTAAATGATAAGATGGTGAGAGTAAAACTTATTCATTTAGATAAGGTTTCTTCTACTAATGACGTTGCTTTCTCTCTTGGTGAGAAGGGAGAAAGAGAGGTCGTTGTAGTAATAGCACGCCAGCAAACCCATGGAAGAGGAAGATTTAATCGAAAATGGGCCTCCCCTAAAGATAAAGGAATCTACACTTCTTTATTGCTTCGTCCCCCAATTACTTCGAAGTTTTCTTTATTGCCTTTAGTAGGTGCTCTTTCGGTAATAAGGGCTCTCAAAGACATAGTTCCCTTAACCATAAAGTGGCCCAATGACCTGCTGGTGAGAGGTAAAAAGATTGGGGGTTTGCTTTCTCAGAGTAAAGTTTCTTATAAAAAAATAGATTTTGTTATCTTGGGTTTAGGAGTTAATATAAATTCAAAAAGATCAGAATTACCTGAAAATACTACCTCCCTTTTTATAGAGACAGGCAAGCTTTATCCTATAGAGTCCATACTAAAAGCAGTACTATCTAATTTTCTTATTCTTTATCGCTCCTTTAAAAAAGGAAACATTAAAGATATAATTAAGGAGTTAGAAATCTATATGGAAACTCTCCATAGAGAAGTGGAAGTTTCTATAGATAGCAAGTCAATTAGGGGTATTGCTTTGTATCTAACTGATGAAGGTAATTTAGTCATTAGAAACGATAAGGGAGAACTTACCAAGATTAGCGCTTTAGAAGTTATCCACCTAAGATGATTTTTGTTGATATTGGTAATACTACTGTATACTTTTCCATACGAAAGAGTGGTAGAGAAGTTAAAAATTTCCGAATACCTACTTATAAGCTCAATAGAAAAAGACTTAAGGGAATATTTAAAAGGTTTCCTTCTTCAAAAATTATTATTTGCTCTGTGGTCCCCAACCTTACAAGGCTCTTTAAGAAAGTAGGTAAAACAAAAGAAGTAACTGTGATAGGTGAGGATGTAAAAGTTCCTATTTCCTCTTTGTATAATCCTAAGGAAGTAGGAAATGACCGTCTTTTGTGTGTTTTCGCTGCTAAAAAAATTTTTGGTAAAGCGAAATTGGTAATTGATTTTGGTACAGCAATTACTTTTGATTTTATTTCTTCGAGAGGAGAATATTTAGGAGGATTTATATTTCCAGGAATAGAGTTAGCTTACAAGTCTCTGAGGAGTTGTGCTCTCCTTGGTAAGAAAGTCAAAGTAAATCCCAAAGTTTCAGGAAAGATACCCAAAGGTACTTCCCAAAGTATTAATAAGGGAATAATCGAAGGTTTTGCTTTATTAATTAATAGCTGGGTAGAAAAGTACCGAAGGTGGATAGCTAAATCTGGAAAGATAAGCAAAGATAATATAATCATTACAGGAGGAGGAGCCAAGCTCATCTTAAAGAAATTAAATTTTCCCTATATTTATGAACCCAACCTTATTTTTAAAGGAATGAGGGTTTTATTTTCTCTCTAAATTTAGCCTTATATATCTTTTTGATTTTCATTAAGTTATAAATAAATTTTTTTTAAAAAAAACTTGACAACATTTTCCACATCAGTAAAATAATTTAGCACTCTAAAGAATAGTTTGCTAACTTAAGGTAGTAATGGAAGGAGGTGGGATTATGAAGATTAAGCCTTTAGGAGACAGAGTGTTAATTAAACCTTGTGAAGAGAAGGAAAGGACTAAAGGAGGGATCGTTCTCCCTGATACTGCTAAGGAGAAGCCTCAGGAAGGAGAAATAGTTGCTGTAGGAGAGGGTAGGAGGACTGAGGATGGTAAAGTTGTTCCTCTATCCTTGAAAGTGGGAGATAGGGTTTTATATGGAAAATATTCAGGAACAGAGATAACCGTAGACGATCAGGAATACCTTATTATGAGGGAGGAAGATGTTCTAGCTGTGGTAGAGTAGTTTGTAGAGTTTTCGAGGAGGTGAGGAAAGTATGGCCAAGCAACTGATATTCAATGAGGAAGCAAGAAGGACAGTTTTAAGAGGTGTAGAGATACTTGCTAATGCAGTAAAGGTGACGTTGGGTCCTAAGGGGAGAAACGTAGTAATCGAGAAAAAGTTTGGATCTCCTACAATTACTAAAGATGGAGTTACTGTAGCTAAAGAGATAGAATTAGAAGAACCTTATGAGAATATAGGTGCTCAGTTAGTTAAGGAGGTTGCAGAAAAAACTTCTGATACTGCAGGTGATGGGACTACTACAGCTACTATATTGGCCGAATCAATCTTTAAAGAAGGTCTAAAGAATGTAGCTGCTGGAGCTAATCCTATGGCTTTAAAAAGGGGTATAGATAAAGCTGTAGAAGTTGTAGTAGAGGAGCTTAAGAAGATTTCTAAACCTGTTAAAGATAAGAAAGAAATTGCCCAAGTAGCTACTATTGCTGCTAATGGAGATAGCAAGATTGGAGAGTTAATCGCTGATGCTATGGATAAGGTAGGTAAAGATGGTGTAATTACTGTAGAGGAAGCAAAATCTATGGCTACAACTATGGAGGTAGTAGAGGGAATGCAGTTCGATCAGGGATATCTTTCTCCATATTTTATTACTGATACAGAAAAGATGGAATGTGTACTTGATGACCCTTATATTTTGATTTATGAAAAGAAAATTTCTAATGTAAAAGATTTACTCCCTCTCTTAGAGAAGATTGCTCGTAGCGGAAAGCCCCTTCTTATAATTGCTGAGGATATAGAGGGAGAAGCTTTAGCGACCTTAGTAGTGAATAAGATAAGAGGAACTCTTTCTTGCGCAGCGGTAAAAGCCCCTGGTTATGGAGATAGACGTAAGGCAATGTTGGAAGACATCGCTATTTTAACTGGAGGAAGAGCAATAACTGAGGATTTAGGTATAAAGTTAGAAAGTGTAACTTTAGATGATTTAGGAAGAGCAAAGAGAGTAAGAATAGATAAAGAAAATACCACTATTGTTGAAGGGGCAGGTAAGACTAGCGCTATTCAAGGAAGGATTAGCCAGATAAAAAAGCAGATTGAAGAGACAGATTCTGATTACGATAGAGAGAAACTTCAGGAAAGATTAGCAAAGTTAGCAGGAGGGGTAGCAGTGATAAATGTAGGTGCAGCTACTGAGACAGAGATGAAGGAAAAGAAAGCAAGGGTAGAAGATGCTCTTCACGCTACTCGAGCAGCAGTTGAAGAGGGAATAATTCCTGGAGGTGAGATTGGACTCCTACGCTGCATCTCTGCGGTAGAGAAATTAAAATTGGAGGCAGATGAACAGATTGGAGCAAGTATTGTTAGGAGAGCTTTGGAAGAACCTTTACGTCAGCTAGTCTCCAATGCTGGTTTTGAAGGGTCGGTAATCGTAGAGCAACTTAGAAAGGAGAAGACTAACGTGGGATTTGATGCAGAGAATAATAAAGTTTGTGATATGTTCGAGGCAGGAATAATTGATCCTACTAAAGTAGCTAGAACTGCTCTCCAGAATTCTGCTTCTATCGCCTCTTTGTTAATCACTACTGAATGTGTAGTAGCGGAAAAACCTGAAAAAGAGGAAAAGAGCCCTCAGCAGCCTCCTGCTTACCCTGAATACTAATCTTTAAAAAAAATTTTAGCCCTGCGCTTCTTTTTAGAAGTGCAGGGTTTTTTATTTTCCTCTTGTTAAATTAGGCTTATCTTTTTATAATAGAACGTACAAGGTGAGAGAGGCTATAATACTATTTTTGTTTATTCTTTATGATGAATAATATTTCCTTCTCTCAAGAAAAGATATCTTTACCTTCTCCTGAGAAAGGTAAGTTTTCTTTAAATGAAGTTTTAAGTCTCAGAAGGTCAATCAGAGATTACTCACTTTCCTCTTTAACCTTGGAGGAGGTATCTACTCTCCTGTGGGCAGGATATGGAAGGAATAACTGGGGTAGAAAAACTGTACCATCTGCAGGAGCTCTTTATCCTATTTTTCTTTACATAGTAGTAGGAGAAGTAGATGGTTTAGATGAAGGAATTTATCTGTACGACTCAGAAGAACATGCTCTTATTAAATTGTCTTCCAGTAATAGTCGTTCTCAACTTTCAAGAGCTTCTCTCAATCAGAGGTGGGTAAAAGTTGCTCCTTTATTAATCATAATCTCTGCTGATTTTTCTATTACTACTTCTCGATATGATAACAGAGGCATAAGGTACGTTTGGATGGAAGGGGGATATGTGGGCCAGAACATATACCTAGAAGCTACTGCTTTAAAGTTGGCTACAGTTGCGGTAGGTGCTTTCTATGATGAAAAAGTAAAGAGAATTTTAAATATAAAAGAGGAACCATTGCTAATTATGCCTGTGGGAAGGCCTAAGGAGAGAAAGTGGTAAATTTAGCAATAGAAGCAGTAAAAGAAGCTGGCGATTTTTTACTAGATAATTTTGGTAAGATAAAAGAGATTCACTATAAGGGAGATAGGAACTTATTCACAGAGATTGATAAGGGAGCAGAGGAGATTATTGTGGAGAAGATAAAAATTAAATTTCCTCGTCATGGAATTTTAGCGGAGGAAGGGGAAAGGAAAGATATAGATAGCGATTATCTCTGGATCGTAGATCCTTTAGATGGAACACATAATTACATAAGAAATATAGATATTTTTGGGGTATCTATAGGAGTGTTTTCTAAGGGAAGATTTATCTTAGGAGTAATATATATGCCCTCCTCACAAGAATTATATGTAGCTGAGGAGGGAGGAGGTAGTTATAAGAATGGTAAAAGAATTTACACTTCTTTGCGAGAGAATTTAAAAGAGTGTTCTTTTTCTTTCGACTCCAGTATAAGGTACTCACCTAAAGTTATGCTTAATTCTTTAGGTAAGTTAGCTCAAGAGGTCTTTAATATAAGGATGTTTGGCTCCTCAGCAAGAGTATTAGGTTACATTGCCGAAGGGAAGTTAGATGGAGCGATTGAGTACCACGATCGACCTTGGGATTTCGCGGGAGGGGTATGTTTGATTCAAGAGGCTGGAGGTAAATTTACCGATTTCGAAGGAGCCTATCCCACACCTCAGAGTATAGGATATTTAACTACCAATAAGTTAATCCATCACAAGATCTTAGCTCTCTTAAGAGATTCTTTATAAGTTAATGTTCAGATACAAAAGGATACTTTTTTATAGAAGTAACTTTCCTTTTGGCAGCTATCGTCTACATCTCTTTTAAAATTTTTTCTCCTTTCTTTTCGCCTCTCAACAGAGTAAAAATTTCTAAAGATGCCATCATTCTAGAAGGCAAGTTAAATCACTGTAGTAAGGAATTCTCTCATAAGTTTTAGTTATCATGGATTTCTTCTTAATTTCCCTTTCTGGAAGTTATCAAAGTTTGAAAGTTTTTTAAAAACACACTCTTTTATCAATACCTCTTATGCTCTAGAGGAATTTACTGATACTCTTTTGAAACTAGAAATTCCTTACTGGAAATCTAAAGGATGGAAGATTGAAATCTTTTTTCCAAAAAGTAAAAAATGGTACAGCTTAAAGGATATTATCTCTACAGATATTTCTTCTTACTCTTTAGAAAGATTGATATTCCTAGGTTTAGGCTTAGAACCACTTCCTTACTCACAAAGAGCAATTAAAGAAGAAGATTTTCTAAAGGATTACTTCTTAAAAGAAAGTTTTGAAGTAAAAAATGATTTTTTTTAGAGAGAAGAAAGCAATAGTAAGAATAATTAAAAAATGAAGAAAATAAGAGAAGTACTTTATCCTTTACTTCTTGCTCTAATTATAATTTATTTCCAAAGAGAATATCTCTTTACTTTTCCTTTGGAGAATTATCCTCTAATATCTGACCGTTCTGCATTAATGAACGCAGCGATACTAGGTATTCTTTTTGGATCTATGGGGTGTACAAGTTGTGCTTTACCTTTGAGCTTTACTTTAATTAACACTCCTTTTAATGTTAAAGGTATTCTTCTTATCACTACCTTTTTTAGTTTCTCTAGATTTTTATCTTTATTTTTTTATTCTCTCTTGGGAAACGTTGCTTTAACTTACTTTAAGAAGTTTTTTCCTCTAAAGTATATCTTCTTAGCAAGTGGATTAGTGATGATAATATTTGCTATACTAATTTTTAATAACAAAGCCTTTAATCTCTCTGGAAAATGTTTCATAAGACTTTATAAGGTATGGGGTGGCTACATTCTTTGGGGGTTTCTTTTAGGTTTCGGTTGTGCCTTAGAGGCTAGTGGTTTTCTCATCCCTCTATGGAACTGGTCCGAGATAACTCCTATTTTAAAAATTATCTTTCTTTCGATATTCTCTTTATTCTCTCTTTTCCCTATGGCTATAGCAATAGTTTTTTCTCTTGGGGATTAAATAGAATCACTTTTCTTATAAAGAGTACCACTCCTTACCTGCGCAATTTAGCTTCTTTTTATCTATTTATCTTGGGGGTAATGTTTTTGTTGTCTATCGCTAACTCTTTGTGATATAATAACCTTAGAAAAGGGGAGTAAGTGAAGAGGATTCTTATCGTAGATGATGAGCCAGAAATCGTAGAGATATTAGCTAGGTTTCTAAGTTTCAAGGGTTACTTTCCTTTAAAAGCATTTGGGGGGAGGGAGGCTATAGATACCATTAAGACTCAAGAAGTAGATCTCATTCTTTTAGATATCAAGATGCCTCAAATCGATGGTATCCAGGTCTTGAAGATAATTAAGGAGTTACACAAGAATCCCCAAGTTCTAATCATGAGTGGGTCTTTAGATTTGAGAAGCTATACTCAGAAGCTAAGACAGTTAGGTTATAGTGAGAAAAACTTTTTAGTAAAGCCAGTAAGATTAGAGGAAGTAGTGAGAAAAATTGATGATATCTTCGAGGAATAGAAATACCCAAACAAACAGAAAAGAAAAGATCCTCATTGTAGGTGGAGGAAAAGGAGGAAAAGCTCTTTTAGATATTTTTTCTACCGATCCTCTTATTGAGATAGTGGGTTTGGTAGATATAGATGAGAATGCCTCAGCAGTAAAGTTGGCTAAATCTTTGGGGATTAGGTTTAGCTCTCACTGGAATACTTTCATAAAAGAGGATATAGATATCATTTTTAATGTTACAGGGAAGGTTAGTGTTCAGACTCTTCTAGAAAGTGAAGTAAGAAACAGAGGCATAACAGTAATAGATGGGGCGAGTGCAAAGTTCATATGGCGAATTCTTGAAGAAAGGAGAAGGGTAGAAGAGGCTATTCGTTTGAGTAACCTCCGTTTTGAAGCAGTGCTTAGAGGATTAGATGCTTACATCTATGTATCAGATATGCAGACTTATGAAATACTTTATGCTAACGAGAAGCTAAAAGAGTTATTTGGAGATGTAGTAGGAGAGAAATGTTACAAGGTACTTCAAGAAGCTCAAGATGGTCCTTGTTCCTTTTGTACTAATTTCAAGCTAATCGATTCTCAAGGAAATCCTACCGGAGTGGTAGTTTGGGATTTTCAAAATACAAAAACGAAACGGTGGTATTCTTGCCGAGATCAAGCTATTCCTTGGCCTGATGGAAGACTAGTACGTATGGAGATAGCTTTTGATATAACCGAGAGAAAAGCAGAGGAGAATATTTTAAATGAGGTTAATGGTGCTCTCTTAGAGTTGGGTGCCGACCCTCGAGAGAATATTCAAAAACTTTTACATACTTTTCAGAAAATTATAGGAAAGTGTATTTGTGTGTGGAGTAGAGAAGAGAAATATGGATTTAAAGTAATAGAAGGAGCAAATCTCCCTCCTAATTTTCCTTTGGTTTATCCTAAAGAAGGCAATCCTTGTAGTGAGATTGTGGTCAAAAAAGCTAATTATCCTTTAGTAGTTGATATAGAAAATTCTCCTTATCGCGACAATGAGCTGATAAAAAATATGGGAGTAAAGACCTATTTGGGTACCTTTGTAAGTGTGGGAAGAGTATTTAGAGGAGTGCTTTGTGCTTTTTTTAAAGAGAGAAGGGAGTTTACTCCTTTTCAACTATATATAACTGCTATTCTTTCTCGAGCATTTCAGAATGAAGAAGAGAGAAGGTTTGCTCAAGAGAAACTCATAAAGGCTTACCAGATGAGTAAGAATATCTTAGATAGAGCCTCCTTTGGTATTTACATTGTGAATAAAGCAGGAAAAGTTGAATATGCTAATCAAGCGATGCTAGATATCTCTGGTGATACAAGAGAAGCTTTTATGGATTTAGATGTATTCAATCTAGAAGGATATAAAAGGATAGGTTTGGATAAAAAAATAAGAGAGTGTTTAGGCGGTAGTTACTTCAAGGTTGGCCCTTTAGAGTATACTTCTTTAAAAGGCAAGACTACAGTAAGGAATTTTATTGGTATTCCTTTAAAGGAAGATAATGAAGAGAAGGCGATTATAGTAGTCGAAGATGTTACCGAAGAGAAACGAATGGAGAAAGAATTGCAGAAGAGAGCCTCTCTTATTGAGAATATTATAGAAAATGCCCATAGTATAATTCTGGTTGTAGATAAAGAAGGGAATATTCTTACTATCAATAGGTTCTTAGAGAATCTTACAGGATACTCTAGGGAAGAGATTTTAGGAAAGAATTGGTGTGACATTTTTGTTCCTTCTTCTTTTCAAGATCAAGTAAGGAAAGCTTTTAAGCAAGCTTTAGTAGGAAAAACGTTTAGAGATTTCCGGGCACCTCTCTTGAATAGAGAGAAGGGAGAGTTGGAAATTTCTTGGGATAGTAGTGTGTTGAGAGGTACTCAAGAGTCTGTTTTAGGTTTAATTCTTTTTGGCTATGACATTACTGAAAAGAAGAAGGTAGAGCAGGCTCAGCGTCTTGCTCGTTTAGGAGAATTAGTTTCTGATATGGCCCACGAAGTAAATAACCCTTTGATGATTATCTCTGGGAGAGCTCAGCTTGCTCTTATGGAGGAAATAAAGAACAGGGAAGTAGAGAAAGCTTTAAGGATTATTGTAGAACAGAGTTTACGGGCCAAGGATATTATTCAGCGCCTCCTTCTTTTCTCTAGACCTAGTAAAGGAGTAGTGAAAGAGGTAGATATCAATAGATGTATTGAAGGAGTAGTAGAGTTAGTAGAACACCAATTTTTCTTAAGAAATGTAAAGATAGTTAAGAAATATAAATCTCTTCCTGAAGTAAAGGTCGATGAGAAGCAGATTCAGGAAGTAATTATGAATCTTCTAAAAAATTCCTATGATGCTATGAGAGGAGGAGGTACAATCACCATTTCTACTTTTCGTGAAGGAGATATGATTAAGATAGTAGTTGCTGACACTGGAGAAGGTATGTCTGAGGATGTATTGGCAAAACTCTTTGAACCGTTTTTTACTACTAAGGAGCAAGGTACGGGTTTAGGTCTTTCTTTATGTTACGGAATTATCAAAGCACATAATGGAGATTTACAATTTGAAAGCACTCTTGGTAAAGGGACTAAGGCAACAATTTCTCTACCTTTGAAGTAAGTAAGAGAAATTGGTACTGTCAATAAAATTGTGTAAATTCATAAAACCTATAACCACCTATTCCCATATTAA
>CAZHYN010000016.1:0-41304 GCA_964536865.1 uncultured Planctomycetia bacterium | reverse complement strand
GGATTTAAGTTTAAGAAAAGGTGAAGTTCTGACAGAATTAATATTCAATACCTACTTCCTCTAGGGTATCTACCCATATTAAAGTTATCTCTTCGGGGTTTCCTTTTTTGAGCTTTACTTACCCTTAATATTCTCCCATTTAGCTGCTCTCCATTCAGTTTCTCTATAGCTTTCTGTGCTTCCTCTTCGGTATCGAACTCTGCAAATCCAAAACCTTTTGACCTGCCGGTATATCTATCAGTTATAACTGTAATATCTTTTGCTTCCAAACCATTTTTCTCTAAAATTCTTGCTAAATCACTTTCTGCTACACTATACTCTAGATTACCAATATAGATTTTCCTCTCTTCTTCCATTATTCTCCTCCTTAAATTCCATTGGAAAAATTTCAATTTCCCTATGCCCGCCTAGCTTTGTTAACCTTTACATCATCTAACCTCCTTTTAAATATCTTCAAAGGTTGAAGGTGAAGAAAGTATAAGCAGACCCTCCCGAACTTCTGCCCTCTTCTACTCAATCTCTCTAATCTTTACATGAAAAATTAACGTCTTTCCTGCTAAGGGGTGGTTTAAATCAAGCACTACGGTGTTCTCTTTAATCTCACTAATTCTCACCGGGAGAGTCCTCCCTTCTGGGGTACGCATTTGAAGATACATCCCTATTTTGGGTTTTAAATCTTCAGGTAAAGACTTAGAAGAAATCTCATAGAAAGCATGGGGATCACGTAAACCGTAAGCCTCTTGAGGAGAAACGGTAATTACTTTCTCTTCCCCTGCGCTCATACCTTCTAAGCCCTTAGCTAACCCAGGAATAATCTGGCCTTCTCCATGAATATACTGGAAAGGCTGTTCAGGTGGAGATTTATCTATAACTTCTCCTTCTACTGTAAGTACATAATCAAAAGAAACCTTTCTTCCATTCTCAACAATCATCTTGCCCCCTTTTCCTTCTAGATATATAGAGAAACTAAAAACTAACCCTGCACACATAATCAGAAGTATACGTCTCATTCTTAACCCCCATGCCTACTAATAAAAAAGCCGCAAGGCTTACACCACCTTAGAAGCCTTGCGGCTCTAAGATCCTTCAACCCTTTTTACTTTACTATACTATCTTTAAGGCTGTTGTCAACAGTAAAATTAAGATTTAAGCTTTTCCTTTACTAGCCTACTCACCTCTTTAGCCTCAGTTCTTGCTCCTACTTTTTCTAAAACAGCTTTAATCACTCTACCTACATCCCTAAGAGATGTGGCACCAACTTGAGAAATCACCTCATCGATGATTGTAGACAACTCCGTCTCACTAAGAGGCTGAGGTAAATAAGAATTAAGTATTGCCAACTCCTCTTCTACAGCTGTAAGTATATCTGAACGGTTAGAAGAAAGGGCAGATTCTCTAATCTCGCAGAGACGCTTCTTCTGTCTTTTAAGTACTTCCCATACTTGATTATCCTGAAGTTTATCCTTCTTCAATTCAATAGCTACATTTTTAAGCTCTGCTCTTATGAAGCTTAAAAACTCAACTCTATGTCTATCCTTATCTTTTAGTGCTTGCAAATAATCTTTATAGATTCTTTCTTCTAACATAGGTTTGATTATAACACATTCAATTAGGGTAAGCAACTATTCTCTATTAGTCAATAAATAATCTATTTAATCAAAAATAATCTTCGCTCTTAAGTTTCAAAAATTTCTTTTCCTCTTTACTAAGGCTAGCTGTTCCGTGTTTAGCTATTTTGTCTAAGATACGATCGACTTCCTTCTTAATCTTGTCCTGATATAGTTTTTTTCTATATTCTCTTTTCCTTATTAACCATTGTTTAAAAAGAAAAAAGGAGTGAGAAAACTTAAAGAATAGTAGTTCTCTTTTTAAATAAATATATCCAAAAAGAGCTCCTCCTAAATGAGCAAGATAAGCAATACCACTCCCGGGAGAGAAAAGAGCCCCTAAAAGATTTATTCCCCCTAATACCAAAATAGCATACTTCATCTTCATGGGAAAGAAAAAGAACAACAAAATCGTACTCTCAGGGTACATCACTGCGTAAGCCACTAAAATCCCAAAGATCGCCCCTGAAGCACCAATCACTACCGTATAGGGAGCCCCTGAAAAAAGAAAACTACAAAAACCTGCGCCTACACCGGTAAAAAAATAGTAAAATAAAAACTTTTTCTTCCCCCATAAACTCTCTATACCAGAAGCAAAGAACCATAACATCAGCATATTTATTGCAAGATGCATAACCCCTACATGGATAAACATATAAGTAAAGAATTGCCAAAACATTAACTTAGAAAATACCAAACTAGGCACCAGACCTAATAGGTAAACCCAAGGAAAGCTAGGAATAATATGGATAATGAGAAATATCCCTACATTAATGGTAATAAGGATAGAAGTAATTTTTACTCTAGAGAGGTTATAAAAGAAATCTGGAAAATAAGGTAACAACTTGTTCCTCATCTATTTGTAGCTCCTAAAACGAAGAGAAGTAAGTTTATCTTATATATTTTTCAATATACTCAATAAGTTGTTGGGTAGTTACTGGCTTGGCTAAAAAGGGGCGTCCAGCTATAACTCCTTCTTGGGACTTTACTTCTTTCTCTGTAACTAAAGCAGTAAGAAATACCACAGGGGTATCTTTTAAATCCTCATCGGACTTCATCTTTTGCACAATTTCACCCCCGTCTACATCAGGCATTACTATATCTAAAAATATTAAATCAGGCTTAAATCTCTTAGCAGTAAGTATAGCCTCCTTGCCTTTAGTTTCTACCATAACCTCATATTTCCCTGTTTCTTCGAGATTCAGCTTCACCATTTGAGCAAAACTCTCCTCATCATCAACTACTAGTATCTTCTTTTTCTCCATATTGGCCTCCTCCTCTTTTAAATAACAAACTCACAATCACACCCCCTTCGTTTCTATTTCTGATATCTATCCTTCCATTATGCATCTCCATTATATTTCTCACTATAGATAGACCTAAACCTGTACCTCCCTTAGCACGTTTAGTAGTAAAAAAAGGATCAAACACTTTATCTAAAAGTTCCTGAGGAATACCACTACCTGTATCCTCTATTTCAACTACCACTACTTTCTCACCAAGATTAAATTTCTCTTTCCCTTCAACTTGGAAAGGTAGAGTATCTTCGGTTAGAGATTTAACATAGCTTCTTACGATAAGCTCTCCTCCTTCTGGCATAGCATGAACAGCATTCATAAAAATATTTATGAATACCTGTTCTATCTTACTCTTATCTACATTAAGTTCAGGGGTATCTTCCCCTAACTCTTTTATCACACGAATATGGTGTCTATCAAGCTGATGTTTCATTAGTAATAAGCAATTCTCTATTAATGAATTAATGTTATATTTAGCTATATCCAGTTTGGAAATTCTAGAGAAATCTAAGAGTCCCTTAACAATAGTGTCTGCTCTTATCACTGCTTCTTTCATATATTTTAAAGTAGATTTTATATTCTCGTTATCAGTTTCAATCTTCTTAGAGAGATATTCAATTCCCTGAAGAATGATTGCTAAAGGATTTTTAACCTCGTGGGCTACACCACCAGCTAAAACTCCCACCGCCTCCATCTTTGCTGATTGAATTAACTGTTGTTGAGCTTCCTTTAATTTAATATAGGTAATACGTAATTCTTCCTCTTTTCTCTTACGCTCCTCTATCTCTTGTTTAAGATATTCATTAACTCTTACTAGTTCTGCAGTCCGCTCCTTAACTCGTAGCTCTAATTCATCACGTGCCTTCCGTAACGCTTCCTCTATCCGCTTACGTTCGATAGCGTAAGAAATAGCCTTCATCATTAGATAAGCATCCACTCTACTTTTTACCAAATAATCCTGAGCACCTTGGCGTACTACTTTAACAGCCAACTCTTCATCATCAAAACCAGTAAGAACT
The DNA here is from genome assembly GCA_964536865.1 of uncultured Planctomycetia bacterium. Taxonomy (GTDB): domain Bacteria; phylum Omnitrophota; class Gorgyraeia; order Duberdicusellales; family 4484-171; genus B7-G16. The sequence goes on along the minus strand of CAZHYN010000016.1, from coordinate 37,380 downwards.
ACTACAGGAAGTTGAGGAAATTTCTGGTATAACTTCAAAAAAGTATCTTCACCCTTGCTATCTGGTAGATTTAGATCTAAAAGAATAACATCTACCTTTTTACTCTGCAGTTTCTCTATACTCTCATTTAAGCTAGGTGCTCCATCTACTTCCAGAGAGTAACCTCTCAATTTAGCTAACATCTCCTTAACGAGAGAAAACACCGAAAAATCATCTTCAACAAGGAATACTTTAACCTTCTCTCCTTCCATCTTCTACATAAGAGTTAACCAAAAAGTTATCTTAAAAGAGCTGAAACAAGACACAGACGTACAAGGACACAGGTATCTAAATAATCTAAATCAAAAGGTTTCACCACATACTCGTGAGCACCTAATTTCTTTGCTTCATTAAAGGTATCTTCATCTTTTAGGCCGGTTACCATAATTACTCCTACTCGGGGGTCAATCTCTTTAATTCGTTTTAGAGTCATTATCCCATCCATACCTGGTAACCTTACATCAAGAAGAACCAAAATTGGTCTCTCTTTTTTAAATTTCTCCAAACCCTCCTCACCACTATAGGCAACGATTACTCTGAATCCTTTTTTCGTTAAGAAATCTTCTATGAGAGAGCAAATTTGAGAATCATCATCGACTACTAGAATTTTTCTCTCCTCGATTGATTTTCCCATTATCCGATCAACTGCTTCAACAATAGCTCCTCCTTCTAAACTTTTAGGAAGAAAACCACTAGCTCCTAATAGTCGTGCTTCCTTCTCTAACTCTGATTCAACAGGACTACCAAGCATAACTACTTTTGCTTTTTTATCTATCTCTTTTATTTTCCTAAGTACCTCAATACCACTTTCATCAGAAAGAGCATAATCTAGAAGCACTAAATCTGGCTTCTGAGTAGTAAATAGTTCGAATGCATGCTTTCCGTGATGAGTAGTTACTACTTTATAACCTGCATGCGTTAAACTATCATAGAATTGTTGACGAATTCCCACTTCACCTTCAGCGACTAAGATTTTCTTATCCATCTTCACTCCTTTTTTGTAAAAGTAAAGAAGTAATTATATTATCTAATTTTTCAAGATCATAAGGTTTAACCAAATACTCAGAAGCTCCTTCTCGCCGAGCTTCCTTCATGATATAATCATCTCTAACTGAAGTAAGCACGATCACTTTGATAGAAGGATTGAGTTGTTTTATATTTCTTAACACTACTACCCCATCCATTCCTGGCATCCTTATATCCAAAATAACTACCTTAGGCTCCCCCAGCTTCACTTTCATAACAGCATCTTCTCCGGAAGATGCTGTTAGAACTTTAAAACCCTTTTTCTCTAGGAAAATCTGAAGAGTTTCTCTTACCTGAGGATTATCATCAACTATGAGAATAGAGAAATTTTTAAAAAGAGAAGAAGGTTGAGGAGATGAGCGCTTTTCTCTTAAAGTACCTAGTATATCTCTCATCATCATATGAGTAGAGAAGTCCTTTTTTAACACCCTCTGGATATTTAACTGATGAGCTAAAGATAAAATAGATCTTTCTGGATCTTCTCGAGAGAGTAACACAATCTTAGTATCCTTATCAAATTCCCTTATCTTCCTGACAATATCTACCCCATCTAAATCAGGCATATCTCTCTCTAAAATGATAAGATCAAACCTCTCCTCAGTAAGTCTGTTTAGAGCTTCTTTAGCTGTGGGTACACAGGTAGGCTCATAATTTAAGGAAGAAAGTATCTCATAAAAAGTATTGCGTGCCTCTATGTCACTATCTACAATTAAAACCCTCTGCCCCATAGAAGCTAAACAATCTCTCTAGGTAATTTGCTCCTAACTTTTTCTAGGAGATTAAAAAGGTCTATAGGTTTGGTAACAATATCTTCCTGAGTATGCCCTAACTCTTCTAGAAGATGGACTTCTCTTACTACCCCTAAAGAACCACTTAAAATAATAACAGGAACCTTCTTTTCTCTCTCTTTTAATTCTTTCAATACATCAATTCCTGTTACTTTAGGCATCTTCATATCTAAGAGAATAAGATCCACATCCTGAGAATTAATTGCTTTTATTCCCTCTTCTCCTCCCAAGGCAGTAATAACTTGAAACCCCATCTTAGTTAGAAATCTCTCCAAAATATCTAAAATCTGATGCTCATCATCAATAACTAAAATCTTAGCCATCTTTTTTCAAAAAAGGTAAAAGTATAGTAACAGTAGTACCCTTCCCGGGGGCACTTACGAACTTCAACTCTCCTTTGTGAGCTTTTATTATATTATAACATATAGAGACACCTAATCCTGTGCCTCTCTTCTTAGTAGAAAAAAATGGTTCAAATATCCTATCTAGAACTTCTTTACTCATACCTGTACCTGTATCTTTTATATCTATTCTTAAGAAATTATCCTGAGAAGATGTACTTATCTCTATTTTTCCTCCCTCAGGCATAGCATCTCTAGCATTAATCAATAGGTTCATCAGCACTTCTTCAATTTGCTTATCATCCGCCCATACCTGGGGTAAGTTAGGAGTATAGTTTCTTACTATGGAGATATTAACTAATTGAAACTGGTGTTCCAAAATTGCAACTACATCCTCTATAACTCTTTCTATATTGAGCTCTTTAAATTCACCCTTACCAGGACGAGAGTATCTGAGAATTCTCTGGATAATATCCTTTACTCTCTGACATTCAATTAGGATAATCTCTAGAGTCTTTTTAACCTCTGGATCAGATATTTCCTCCATAAGAGCAAGTTGAGCCCTCCCTGAAATAATCATAAGAGGATTATTTACTTCATGAGCAATATCAGCAACAAGCTTACCTAATTGAGAAAGCCGCTGAGTCTCCTCCATCTCCTTCCTTTGGGTGACATCTCGAGCCACTTCTAAAATACCAGTAGGAACACCGTCTTGGTTACGGATAAAATTAGCTTTAACCTCCAACAATACAGGGTGACCACTTTTATGAATATACTTAATCTCAAAAGTCCTCGAACGCAATTTGTCTGTTCCTTTTTCTTCCTCTCGAGTCAACTCTTCCTCCAGAATTTTTTTCATTTTCTTATATTCCCCTGGGGGCAATATCTCCTCTAAACTTTTACCTATCAATTCCTCCGGTTTATACCCCAAAATGTGTTCCAAAGAAGCACTTATATAGACAACTCTTAAGTCCATATCTATACCCCAAATTATGTCATTCACATTCTCAGCAATGATTCGATACTTCTCCTCACTTGCTTTCAAACTCTCTTCCATTTTCTTGTGAAGAGTTACATCACGAGAGTATCCCGCAACTCCTATTTTCCCTTCACTAAGGGGAACCAAGAACCTCATCGTTTCAAAAATAATTTCTCCTAAATGTTCCTCTCTTATAATTGGTTTCTTAAGAGAAATAACTTCTCTATCTGAAGTCTGCCACTGAACAGCAAGCTCTTGAGGAATAACTTCGCTATCTACCTTACCTATTACCTCTTTCTCTTCTTTCCCAAAAAACTGTAGAAAGGTTCTATTAGCCCATAAGTATCTGCCTTCGTAATCTTTAAGGTAAACTATATCAGGAAGAAAATTAAGGAATTCTCTAAACATATTTCTTCAAATTTGTAATTAGCTACATTATTATATCATAAATAGTGAGAACAAAAAGATAATATTTTACTGGGGTTTTCCCGCCTATGAAAGAGTTTGTCAATAGTTAATTTCTTGCTAAAAATATCTTATCAATAGAGTCTTACTCTAACCACCTATTCGTGCTTTACAAACGCACATGATAATTATTCAGATTCAGGTATCCCAATCATTTCTCAGGCCTATATTTTTAAATATGGCCAGGGGAACTCATTTCTTCTTAAAAGTGCATCTTTTGTAAAGTTGGCTTTTCTAAAGGTATTGAAAATATTATATTAGCCTTTCAAAATTTTGGGAAAACTCTTTCCTATTTTTACAACAAAAATATTTTTCTAAAAAGCGCAGATTTCAATTTTCTTATCTTACTGAATCATATACTGTTAGACAAAAGGATGTCTAAATTTTGGGGGAACTTCAGGATAATATTTAAACTGGCCTCTTTAGAGCAAGGTTTATTATCTTTTGAATTAGCTTATTATAACTAATACCACTTTTTTCTGCTGATTGAGCAAGCTCATCAGTTCTACCCAAACAGGGGTTAGCATTTGCTTCAATAATATAAACTTCTCCTTGAGATGTAATCCTTATATCGAAGCGAGCGTAACATTGCATATTAAGAGCTCGATAAGCACGTTTGCAAATTTCGATAATTTTCTTATCCAACCCTGAAGGTAATCTACCAGCAAAAACATTTTTAATTTCCCACTTTTCCCGATATCTATAATCCCACTTAGCCTTGTAAGTAGCAATACGAGGTTCATCTTCAGGAATCTTACCAAATTTCATCTCTCTAAAAGGTAAAACTTTTATCCGCTTGTTCCCTAATACACTCACGTAAAGCTCTCTCCCATCAATGTACTCCTCAGCAATAGCATCCATATTGAGGTGAGTGTGGATAAATTTTACTCGCTCAATTAATCCTTCCTCACTATCAACTACCGAAGCTTGAGATATCCCCCGTGAAGCTTCCTCATACAGAGGCTTTACGATGAGAGGAAGTTTTAACCTCCGGATAAATTTGACCTTGCGATGCTTATAAAATGTATAAAAATTGGGAACACGAATCTTATGAAAGGTCAGTATCTTTTTAGTTAGAGCTTTATTATTACAGATAAGAAGACTAGTTGGAGTAGCACCAGTATAAGGAATACCCAGAATTTCTAAAATCCAGGCTACATTCTTTTCTAAATAAGTTTTCTGCTTAAATACCTCAGTAAGATTGAAAATAGCCTCAGGTTTATTTTCTTTCACTTCCTCAAAGAGTAATTTTATATCATCATAGAGCCCCAAGAGAATAACATCATAACCGTTCTCTAAGAGAGCTGAATAAACGTCTCTCTCTGTTACCCAGTCAAGCTCTTTAAACTCCTTTTCAAAGTTATAACCTCGAGGCGTATGATAAGGCGTATCAAATACTAACAAAACTTTTAATCTCCTCCTCATTTTGTCTTTTGAAATCTCCCTGTATAACGATAATTCATAATGAGAGTAGTAATATAGGTAGAAAATTTAAGAAGAGCGGAACTCTCCGACTCAATTATCCTAAGGTTAAGACTATCACATCTTTCCCCTATAGTATCTAAAAGGTCGGCAATTACGTACTTTTTCTCTCCAGTCCATTCAGAAACATTATTTAGAATTTGCTTCCTATATCTCTTTATTAAATCCTTAGCAGATAACCCTTCTTGAGAATGAAGATTTTTTTCTGCAAATATCTTCTTTAGATTTACATCGTGAAAATCAGGAAAATACTCTGCATAGTAGAGCCTTTTTTTCTTATAATAATTTTTAAGAGTGATTCTTAAGGAATTAATATGCCAATACCTTCTCCCTCGTTTAACGAGAGGTGGCTTTTCCTTTATTTCTTCCATTAATTCCTCTACATAATTTAACTTCTCTAAGGCCTTCCATCCCTTATAAGCCTCCTGCCAATTAGAACCGGGAGTAAGCCAAACAGCAAAAGTTTCCGCAAAATCTTCATCGGGATGATACTGAGCGTAGTAATCCTCTAGATGGCGTACAAAACTTTTACTATAAGGACGGAAACGGTAAGTATCTGAGTAAACTTGGGAAAACTTTCCAAAAATTTTCTGCCACTTTCTCCGTCTATACAACCTATAGGCATAGTTTATAGCATGGCCGCTTTCATGACGCAACAGTTTCATACACCAGCCCTTAGTTTCTCCTTCTACATCAAGCATCATCTTTTTCTCTAATTTCATAAGTGTAGGATGAGCTAAGAAAAAAGGGATACCTATTACCGGTTCACCGTCAGGAGTAAGCCACTCGTCTGCCAAGTAACAGGGAGGCTTAAATTTTATTCCTTTCTTCTCTAACTCCTGATAGAGCTGCTCTACACATCCTTGGAGCCATGTACCCTCTATTTTTAGAGGAAGATCACAGATTTTTAAATTGAGAAGTTCCTCTTCAGAGATCATAGATAAATCTATAAACTTCCTTTCCCTCATAGACTATCTCTCTTTCTTTAATTAATTATATAAAAAATACCTCAAAGGTAAATACCTATTGATACAAGAGAAAAAAGTTGTATACTACTTATTATAGACGATGAATGAAGAGTATTTTCCCTTCCAAGAAGTAGTAGAAGAAGAGAAACTGGACTTCTCACAGCTTAAGAAGTGTCCTTACTGTAGAAAACCCATTCCTCATAACGCTACCATCTGTCTTTACTGTGGAAAAAGTCTACCATCTCCAGCAAAGGCTAAGTGGATGGTGTGGACAACAATAATTGTAGTAATTTCCTTTACTCTCTTAATTCTGTGGAGATGGTAGGCAAGCTACTTTTTGGGTTTAGGAGGAAGTTTGTCCACTATCCTTAAAAAAGCTTCTACAACTTTAGGATCAAACTGGGTGCCACTACATTTTTTAATTTCCTCAATGGCTTCTTCTTTAGTGCGTGCTCGACGATAAGGTCTATCGGTAGTCATAGCGTCAAAACTGTCAGCTACTGCTATTATCCTTGCTCCTAGCTTTATTTCCTCGCCTTTAAGACCGTAAGGATACCCCTTCCCATCATACCTCTCGTGATGCTGCCTTATCAAATCAATAGCTCCTCCTAAGAAAATTAGAGGCTTCAATATCTCCGCACTTTTTAAGGAATGCTGTTTTATCTCCTCCCACTCCTCAGGAGTAAGTTTGCCAGGTTTAGTAAGAATATAATCGTGGACTCCAATTTTTCCTAAATCATGAAGTTGACAAGCTTGACGAATTTCTTCAATCTCACGGTCTGATAAACCCATCTCCCTCCCTATAGCTACCGCATACTGAGAAACATGTTCTGAATGACTCTTAGTATAATGATCCTTAGCATCAATTGCTGAAGTAAGAGCAGTGACTGTTCGAATATAACTATCTTCCAAGGTAGAATAAAGACGGGCATTCTCTACAGCTATAGATGCCTTGTTAGCTATTCCTTTCACGATTCTGAAATCATCCTCAGTGAGAGGCTGTCTTGTTTTCTTATTATTCACATTTATCACCCCAATAGCATCTTCTTTCACTATCAAAGGCACACTGATAAAAGAGTGTGTATAATACCTCTCATAGTTTCTTCGAGCAAAACGAGGATCTTTCTCTATGTCTTCTACAAACACGGGCTTCTTATTTTTAAGTACCCATCCAGAGATAGGCTCACCTACTTTAAGTCTTGTTTGAATTATAACATCCTCCGATAGACCTCGAGCAGCTCTTATATATAACTCTCCCTTACCCTCATCCAATAGAAGAATAGAACATTTTTCTATGTTCAATACTACACACACTCTATCTAAGATAATCTCTAAAATTTCTTCTAAGTTCAGTGTGGAGGAAATATCTCTACCTACTTGGTATATAAGAGCTAACTCTTTTGTCTTTTCTTTAATCTGGCGCTCTAACCTTACATTCTGTTTCTCTAACTCCTCCATAAGTTTCCTTCTAGCTACACTTAAATTGCGAAAGGCAAGTGCTCTTTTCATTACGAATGAGATTTCCTCTTTACTAAAAGGCTTGGTAATATAGTCAAATGCCCCTGCTCTTATTGCTCTTTGAACTGTCTCCAGAGAAGGTTGAGTAGTCATAATAATAGTTATACTTTCGGGATCAATTTTTTTAATCTCCTCTATAACCTCGATCCCATTCATTTGAGGCATAGCTAGCTCTACCATCACCACATCAAACTCTTCCTTAAGGAAAGCATCTAAACCTTTTCTACTTTCTTGATAAACATGAAGAATATAACCCTGTTCTTTTAGGAAGCTACTTAGCTTCTGTGGAAACTCAACATCATTATCAATAATTAAAATCTTACCTTCTCCCATCTCCTTCTCTTACCGATAATTATAGAATAATACCACTAATTTGTCCATTTCTCAAGAAAAAAATAAATTTTACCTAACTTATTCGTCGACTCTCTAACTCCTGAGAGGATAAAGGGTTTACCTCTAATTCCTTCTCTCCCCAGAAAGAGATAACCCTTATTTTCTTAGGATAAGAGTCTCTCTTAACATATGAAGCAACTATCCGAGTAGCTAACTGGATATCATCAGTATCTAACGACCCCACTCCTAAACATCTTCTTCCGTCATCTAAAGGGACAAATAAGGTATCTGCTTCCTCCTTCTTCTCTAATAGTCTCTGCTCCTCTCTCTCGTTGCGAGGAACGATCAACTTCCCTCTCTGGGAGAGGCGAAAGTGTCTTCCTATCTTAAGAAGAAATACATCTCTTACTCCAAAATCTTTAGAGTAAGAAAATAAATCCTGCAATTTTTTAGAGAAATTTTTGTCGGTAAGGAGACATCCTCCTGCAGGAGAAGGATAAGAGTAAATCTTCAATTTTCTTGCTAACTCTATCTGGGGTCTTCGCTTACTTCCTTTTATAGCAAAAAGTTTATCCCGCTTAACCCATCCTTTATTCTCAGGAATAGTTGACTTTAGCAATTTTGCAGATAAAGGTCTCAAAATTATTCCTTCCCCTGAAGCTTCTCTCTCTATTATCGCTAAAGCCCCTCTCCTCTGAGAGAAAGGACGTTCTCCTAATACTTCCCCACTTATCAAAAACTTCGCTCCTACATCTTCCATATACTCTTTTGCCCTCCTAAACATTAAAATCTTACAATCGATGCAAGGATTAAGACAACTCCCGTAGCCATAGCGAGGGTTTTTTACCTTTTCTAAGAGCTGAAGAGTTATATCTTCTATATGAAGGGAAACCCCTAGTTTCTCTGTAAAAAATGATAACTTTTTAACTGTCTCTTGGTAGGTGGCAGGGGAAAATAAACTCCAAAAGTGTATAGTTTCTACCTCTATACCCATCTCCTTTATAATTTTGGTAGCTAAAATACTATCTAAACCTCCTGAGAATAGAGAGACTGCCTTCATCTTAATCCTGCAGGGACAAACCCTTCCAAATCTACCGCTTCAGTTTTTCTTAAGAAGCACTTTCTTTCTCAATTAATCCTCCAGCAACTACTAAATCTCTATCATAGAAAACAGCTAACTGCCCCGGAGCAGGAATTTCTCTTTTGTCTTTTAAAATACACAGAATCCGATTATGAGAAGAAATTTCTATATCACAAGGTAAAGAGTAGGAGTTATAACGAAGCTTAACTCTCAAATTCCGATAATTAGAAGGAGGGTAAAACCAATTTATGTGGTTTACAAAGAAACGCTCCTTTAGAATAAACTCTCTCTCTCCTACAATCACTTCTCTTTTTGAAGGAAGGATGTCCATTACATACAAAGGCTTTCTCCAAGAAACCCCCAATCCCTCTCTTTGTCCATAGGTAAAAAAATAAACTCCCTGGTGAGTTCCTAAGACTTTCCCATTATGATGCTTTATCTGTCCCGAATAATCACCATCTCTTAAGATACGTTTTCTAATAAAATCCTTATAGGTACTATTCCCTATAAAACACACCTCTTTACTCTCTTCGATAGGGAAAGGGTAAAACCCTTCCTTTTGAATATTCCTTTTAACCTCCTCTTTAGTATAGTCTCCTAGAGGGAAAATTACTGAATTAAACTTCTCTTTAGGAGTTAATGCCAAAAAGTACTCTTGAGACTTAAACATACTCCTTCCTTTAGCTAAGTATATTTCACCTTTTTCAGTTTTAATTAGTCGACAGTAATGCCCGGTAGCTAAATAATAACAACCTAACATACGTATATAATCTAAGAGTTTTCCGAACTTAATGATTTGATTACATAAAGCGCAAGGGTTAGGGGTTAAACCGTCTAAGTAAGAGCTGACAAAGTAATCTATAATATTCTTAAACTCTTGGTTAACATCAATTAGATGATGGGGAATTCCCAAAAAGTTACATACATACTGTGCTTTTCGAATATTTTCCTCTTTAAAGAAAGAAAGTTTAAAAGTTACTCCTACCAGCTCCTTCCCTTCTTTCTTAAGAAGGTAAGCAGAATATGCAGAATCAACACCTCCACTTAAAGCCACAGCTATTCTCTCTCTATCCATTTGTAATTAAAATATAAGTTTAAATCATTTAATCTTAGAAAGAATGATTTCTGCCGCTTTTTTCCCTGAAAGAAGCATCCCCCCAAAGATAGGTCCCATCCGTGGTGAACCAAATACAGCATTGACACACATCCCTGCTACTACTAAGCCTGGAACAACCTCTTGAGTATTCTTTTCCACCATACTTTCTGCCAAATCCGCCCACATAGACCTTTCTCCAACTCTTTTCCCAATCTCAGTATTAAGTTTCAACCCACTCTTCTCTTCCACAATCCTCACCACATCTGAAGAGTGTCCTGTGGCATCTACAACAAATTTAGCTCTCACTGCTAAAGGATCAACGTCTAAATTAGTCAGTTCAACTGCTGACCAATTTATCACTACCCCACAAATCCTGTTCTTTCTTATTACAACATCCTCAACAGATACTCCATTAATAATAATTACTCCTGATTTAACAGCATGATATCCTAAACTACATACGCATTCAATAGCATCAGCAAGGTAATATTCCTTTTTATACTTTCTTAGTCTCACTTTATACTCCTCTAAAATCTTCTTGCCTGATGCTTGGACTACAATTTCGTTAAAAAACATACCTCCTGCCCACATCCCTCCACCAATAGAAAGCTTCTTCTCAAATATTACTACCTTTCTCTTCTTCTTAGCTAATGTGGTTGCACAAACTAATCCCGAAGGCCCGGCACCACAGATAGCCACATCCACTTCCAAAATTTTACCGAGTTTCTTCCAATAAGAATCAATGATTGCTCTTGAGATAGTTATCTCTTCCAACATCGTCCCCTCCTTTAATAAGAACCTTCTCCCTCTAAAACTTTCTCCTTTAACTTACAGAAATTACAAACTTCCCCTATTGTGAGGTAACCACAACTTTTACAAGGAGAGAGTTTATCCTTCTTCTCTCTCTTGAAATATTCCTTCCTAATAAATCCCTTATAGAATCTTAACTTAGTTGCAGGCATCTCCTCCTCAATCTTATCCAGAACTCCTTTGTAGATACAAGAAGTAGCTGTTCTAGAAAAAGGACACTCCTCTTTTAGATAATCTATACCACATAACTCAGCATACAGAGCAATTTCTTCTTGAGAAATAAAAGCAAAAGGTTTAATTTTTCTCTTGAGAGTATAATTTTCTTCCAAAACCGGAGACTGCCGAGTTAAGAATCCTTCCTGCCAGTTAAGGAGATTCCCTAAGAGAGTGCTGGCTTCATCATCTAAATTATGACCGGTAGCTAAACAATCAAAATCCTTAGCCTCTCTATTCATCAGATATCTTTTTATCATTCCACAAACTCTACAAGGAAGACGTTTAGCTATCCTAGCAAGCTCTCTTATACTCTTGCCGAACTCATCCCTTACACTCACTATCCTAATCTCCAAATCTTTAGTTTGAGCAAATTTTATTACCTTTTGATAAGACTTTTGAGAATATTCTTCTATATCTAAGACAATATGAAGTCCACAGGTTCTGTATCCCAAATCATTAAGAATGTGCCATAAAGATAAACTATCTTTTCCACCTGATACAGCAACCAAAATCCTATCCTTAGGAGTGCACATTTTAAACTCATTTATGGTAGTATATACTCTTTTCCTAAAGAATTCTAAAAAACAATCGGGACAGAGATTTAGATTGTAACTCTTTAAAGTTATGTTGGCTTCCTTTTTACATATTCTGCACTTCATTTATTTTAGGTATACTTTATCATTTCCCTAAGAGAATTCTGAGCTCTTTGAATAATCTGGGGAGACAACTCTATAGCATATCTTTGGTGTTCTAAAGCTAAGTAAAGCTCTTTTAAGGTAATCTTCTTCATATCTACACACTCAGCTTTCTTTAAAGGGTAAAACTTCTTCTCAGGATTTTCTTTCTTTAATCTGTAAATTAAACCCTCTTCAGTTCCAATAATGATTTCTTTTGCTGATGACTTTTTTGCTTCACTTAGCATCCCTGAAGTAGACAAAACTAAATCAGCGTCTTGTAAAATTTCTGGCTTACACTCAGGATGGACAAATACCTGCGCATGAGGAAATTTACTCCTCAGCTTATGTAAATCATCTAAGGTAAAATTCTGATGCACATAACAAAACCCTTCCCAGAGAATTATCTCTTTTTGAGGGACATTTCTTTTAACCCACCATCCTAAGTTTTTATCAGGAACAAATATAACTTTTTTAGCAGGAATATTTTTTACTACTTGGACAGCATTACTGGAAGTACAACAGACATCTGTCAACGCCTTAATCTCTGCGGAAGTATTAACATAACTTACCACCCACGCCTCCGGGTAAACATTCTTTAACTCCAAAAGTTTTTTAGGAATAATAGTATCTGCTAGTGGACAGCCGGCACTAGCTACAGGAATAAGCACCTTCTTTTGGGGGGAAAGAATCTTGGCAGTCTCTCCCATAAAGTAAACTCCACAAAAAACTATTAAGGAAGCATCAACTTTAGCAGAAATTTTTGCTAATTCTAAGGAATCACCTACAAAGTCGGCTACATCTTGGATTTGGGATATCTGATAATTATGAGCTAGAATCACAGCTTCTTTTTTCTTTTTCAACCTTATAATTGCCTCTTTTAGCTTCTCTTCATCAGTAAACAAAGTATCTCTAACCATACCTAACTTTTTATTTGCTTATATAGAAGTTTGTTTAATCTTTAAAAACCCAAGTAGAAAGATATCTTTCTCCTGTGTCAGGAAGTATAACTACTATTAACTTCCCTTTATTCTCTTCTCTTTGAGCAACTCTTAAAGCACCAGCTACTGCTGCCCCACTAGATATTCCCGCAAGAATCCCCTCCTCTTTAGCCAATCGCCTAGTTAACTGGGCAGCTTCTTCGTCAGATACAGCTACTACCTCGTCAATTAAATCTAAGTTTAAAACCTGAGGAACGAACCCTGCTCCAATTCCCTGAATTTTATGGAGCCCGGGATGTCCCCCGGAGAGAATAGCACTATCTTGAGGCTCCACTGCTATCGCCTTAAATTCCTTCTTTCTTTTCTTTATCAGTTGAGCAACACCTGTGATAGTTCCTCCAGTACCCACACCAGCAACAACTATATCTACCCTTCCTTGGGTATCCTGCCAAATCTCCTCGCCCGTAGTCTTATAATGAGCATGGGGATTAGCCAAGTTATTAAACTGATGAGGCATAAAAGAGTCGGGAATTTCTTTGAGAAGTTCTTCGGCTTTCTTTATTGCCCCCTTCATTCCTTCTCTATTCTTGGTTAGTACCACCTCCGCTCCTAAGGCTTTAAGTAAACGTTTTCTTTCTTCTGACATTGACTCTGGCATGGTGATAATTAATCTGTAGCCTTTTACTGCACATACAAAAGCCAAGGCAATCCCAGTATTACCACTAGTAGGTTCAATAATGGTGGCCCCTTCTCTAATTACTCCCTTTCTTTCTGCATCTTCAATCATAGCTACAGCAATCCTATCTTTTAAACTAGAAAGGGGGTTAAAAAATTCTAATTTAGCTATTAAATCTACATCCAAATCCTTACCTATCTTATTTAATCTTACCAGAGGGGTATTACCTACTAATTCAATCACGCTATTAGCTATCTCCATCACAGCCTCCCAAAATTTTAGATGTAGTACATTGCATTTTTATTTTCTCTTTTAAGAATATCCTCTTGTTCTCTCAATAAATCTTCTAAGGAGATATTCTCTAAACTCCTTCTTAAACTATTAGCTAAGTTACGCCATAAACTTCTTGCAGCACAAAATTGTGCTTTTTTACACAAGTTAGGGGTAGTTAAGCAATCCAAAAGAGTAGTCTCCTCCAATACCTCTATTATCTCCCAAACCTTTATCTGAGAAGGGGCTTTGCTAAGAATATAACCTTTACCTTTGCCAGCACTTTTCACTATCCCTATTTTCTTTAGAAGAGAAAAAATATGATCAAGATACTTTAAAGAAATTTCCTGTCTCTTTGCTATCTCTTTCAGGAGAAGGGGCCTCTTCTTAGAGTAATTTGCCCCTAACTCCATTATTGCCCTTAACCCATAGCGAGCTTTTGTAGATACTTTCATCCTTCTGCTATCTATAAATTCTATAAAATTAATAGAATTATAACTGGAGAGAGATAATTGTCAAGAGAAACCTCTTTAGAAGTATATTCTCTATGTAATTATCCTTTTTCTTAATTCCATCTAAAAACTATCCTTAAGAAGAAACTTACCTTAGGAATAAGGAGGAGGATTAAGAAGAGGTAGGAAGTGGTTTATTCCAAATATCTTTAAGGATATAGTAAGCTTTTTTAGGAACTCGCTTATTTAATCCTTTCTCGTCTTTCTCCTCAAGAAGTTTTACTATCCCAAACCACTCCTCATTCATATTTAAATTATCCTTTGCTCTTATATCAAAATAGTAGGAACCGTTAGACCACCCTGCTTGAGTATTATGCACACACCAATCAGGAGTATACCCTTGGTTATGCTTCCACCATTCATCACTCCATTCAAATAAGGTTGCCCCTATACAGTTGCCTCGTTCGTCACCACAAAAAGTTGTGTTTTTAAATATAGAGCTCCATTGAAGTTGTATATATTCAGCTTGGATATCTTCGGCTTCCTTATTACGGTAAGCATCATAAGAGTCGCAACCAAATTCGGAAATTAGAACAGGTTTATCAAAAACATATCTTATATTCTCAAAAAGATTCCCAAAACGCTTACCTCGATAAGAAATAATAGCTAAGGCATCAATATTTTTACACACCCGAGAGGCTACATCTAAAGTACTCACTTCTCCATTACCTAAAGCTACAGGATGGTTGGGATCTATCTTCTTAATTTCCTTAGCCAACTCATCAACAAAAGAATAGTAAATCTCTGCTCGCTTTAATACTCTCTTATAAAGATCAGGAATTTCTTCTATTTCAGGAGAAGTCCAGAAAGCAATCTTTCCTGAGAAAGTATAATTATTTTCGTTACCCAAAATCCACATAAGAAGTCCTTCTTCGTCTTTTAATGCCTTTACTATCTTAAGAATATTCATTTTTATTCTTTCACGAGATTCCCTGTCAGCATAATTAGGAGAAGGTTTATCCCACAATCCTAACCAGTCACTTACGATAGTATAGATACCAAAATTAGTATACATATCCCTTATAAACTCCTTAACTTTATCTAACTGAGCACAACAAAAGTATATCCTTACGGTATTTACTCCCATCTCTTTCATCAATTTACCATCCACAAGCCAAGGTTTCTTAGTATCAGCCAAAAAAACATAATCGTAGCCACCACATACAGGAGTAGGATTGTAAATTACTCCTTTTATAAGGAAGGGTCTTTTGTCTACGTAGAGTTGATATCCTCCTTGAGAATTCTTCTGGATAGTAACTTTAGCACTGATAATTAGAGGAAAAAAAATAAGGCAGCTAAAAATTATAGCTGCCTTAAGGAAGATATCATTATTCCTCATATTTTATTTCATCAAGGTAGAAGACAATCCCATTAGGATCATTCACATCTATGTTAGTTGCCCAGCAGAATCCTCCTATTACATAGGAGAGATCCTTACCTCTTAGATCAATTTCATATTTTTTCCACTCTTTAGTAAGCTGAATAGGGCCCAGGGAAGCACTGTCAGAGTCGGGATAATCTCCACTAGATATACCTCCTACTTTAAACTCATTAATTATCTCTCCTCCACGTTCTCCCTTTGCCCAAAAGGTAAGCTTAGTTGCTCCTCTTAAATCAAATCCGGCATTGGGGATAGTCCCCCAATTATTAGGAGGATTTTGCCAGTAAATCCCTGCCCAGCGTGTGCCAGATTTATTAGTATACTCTATACGGATACAGGAATCTCCACTCAAAGGTGCTTCCTTCCAATTAATATACATCTTCAGATCTTGAGCAGCAGTGGCAGGCATCCATCCACTGGGGACAAAGTGATTATCTAAAGAACCACTATCGGCATAAACATAAAAAGGGAAAACCGTCTTTACCTCTTCCTTCTTAAGCGTAGTATCATAAGTAAAGTACATATCATCGAGATAAATAGTCTGTTCTTTTTGAGCCTGATCAGCATTAAACACAATACAAAATCCTCCATTTACATAGGAAAGATCTTCTCCTGCTAGATTAATGTAAAACTCCTGCCATTGATCAGTTAGTCTTATAGGTCCGTATTCTTTATCTACAGTATCAGGGTAAGGTAAAAGATTACCTTGGGAATCTCTTACAATTCCTCCTACTTTTACCTTAGTAATTACTTCTCCCCCTTCTTTGCCTTTAGCCTTAAATACTAACTTGTTAAACCCTGTAAGGTCATACCCACTTTGACGAGAACCCCAGTTATTAGCGGAGGACTGCCAATAAATTCCTGCCCAACCCTGACCTTGTGATTTTTTGGCAGTATAAGTTATCTTGATAGATGTAGAACCTGAAGCTACCTCCTCGGTAGATTGGTCATTAAACTTCAAATCTCCATAATCGCCCATCCATCCACTAGGGATGAAGTGATTAGAGGGTGAATTTTTATCTTGATAAATATAGAAAATGTTCTCCTGAGCATACCCTAAGAAACTTAGACTCCACAAGATAGAAATGGTCAACACAATCTTACCTATCCTTTTCATCATTCACCTCCTTGATAGTTTTTATATTATACCTTTTTTCTGTAAGCGTTTTCAAGAGTATTTTAGCTAACTTTTGTTTTTTCTACTTTTTCCACAACTTCTGATAAGTAAAATAAACCTTCTTTAATTGCCTTAAAAAAGGAGAATGTTTACCATCTCCTTGACTACATACTCCTAACCATTCTTCGTGCATATATCCATCTAAGAAAGGACCTGCAAATACTCCTTTCCTATCGTGATATCCAGGTTCGTAAGCCTTCCACCACTCATCAACCCACTCAAATACGAATCCTCCTAAACTGTTCCCCTGACCATACCCTGCACGATTTTCATAAATATCTAACCAGGCATTCTTATGATAACCCGCTTGATAAGTCTCTGCTTCCTCCTGAGTATACCCACTACCATAAGAGGGAGCTCCGTATTCAGTTACTACTACAGGCTTATCAGCAAGGGTTTTTACTTCTTCCCATAAATCTAAAAATCCGTACCTACCACGGTAAGCGTTGGTACCAAAGATATCGATATCTGGACATTCCTTAGCGAAGATATGCAAATAAAGAATGTCTCCTGAAGCAATAGCCACAGGTCTTTGAAAAGGATCCAAGGACTTAATCAGTTTTGCTGCTTGATTAGCAAATCTAAAGAAACTAATGGGCTTTTTATCAGCATTACAGGCAATCCCGTAAACATTCTCATTACCTAAAATCCAAAACAGAATATATGGCTCATCCTTAAACTCCTCTACCATCTCTCTCACACTATTAAGCATATTCTCTTGATGAAGAGGATTATCATAGTCGGTACCCTCTTCCCAGCTTGCTCCACTTCCTAAAGCATATTTTCCCAAAAAATCTCCTACCGCAGTGTAGATTCCATAATTGTAATATAAATCCCTTAAGATTTTCTTATTCAATTTAAAAGGCTGATGATAAATTCTTATGCAGTTTACTCCCATCTCTCTCATAAGACGAAAATCACCTACCACCTCTTCGTCTTCATCTTTAATATTATTCCTATTTTTATCTATCCATGCTTGATAAGGAGCATCAATTATCCCATCGTTATCGGTATCCTGGTACATCCAATTAGATAGTGTTCCTTCATCAGGAGACTCCCCTACTTTAGTAGGAGAATAAGTCATCCCTTTTACTATAAAAGGGAAATCATCTACTAATAGCTGCCAATCCCCACTTTGATATCTTACCAATTTTACCTTTCCTTTGCCTTGGATCTTTATAGGCTTACCTAACTTCCTTTTCTTAAAATAAATCAGCCTATCTTTTAGAGATTTTGGCACCAGTCTCCCAGGATTAACAATGAAAATATCATCTCTTACATTGTTGTTAGTCCCATTTTTAACTTTTATATATGCACCCTCTAACTTCAAATTTAGTTCTGGATACTCTTTAAGAAGAAACTTTATCCGGTACAGAGCAGTCTTCCCTACATACCAAGGAGTATTCCAATAAGTCCATCCTATAGTTTTAGGGAAATGAACTAATACTGCATAGTAAGCCTTTATTGCCTGTTTTATAAGCCCACTTTTCTCTAAAATATCTCCAATATAAAACTGCTTCACTCCTTGAGGTTCTGGAGCTATACACCATTTGTAAAAAGCAAGTGAGAGGTTTCGGGAATTAAGAATCTTCCAATGGTCAATCTTAGATAGTTTTTTTCTCACTTTCACAAAATTAGGGTCAAATTTTACAGAGGTAGTATTGGGGTATATTCCTTCTCCTACTGCTTTAGCTAACCCTATAGGATCCTTAATAACATAGGTATACTCAGAAGTTCCTAAATTTTTGAACTCCCCATATCGAGAGTAATCAACAGGAAATTCCTCTCCCCCGTCATGTAAACTGACTTTAGTTATAATGACCTTTTTTTCCTCTTCCTCTTCTATAATTCCCTTCTCTAATTTCCTCAAAGTAATCTCCGCTTTTTCTTTAATAGACCAAAACCACCCTCGAGGATCCCATGCAGAAGCAAAAGGATACTTCTTTATAACCTCTTTAAAAACTTTCTTTGCTTCCTCTATTTTCCCCTCACGCATTAAAGCTTCCCCTTTTATAAAGTAACAGGTAGCTACATCATTCATAACCTGGTAGCTACTCTCTTTACCTTGAGGAGGAAAACTACTCAACTTTTGAGCTAAACTATCTGCTTGAGAGGCATACCTTTTAATACATTCCTCAACAAGACTGTAAACTTCTTTAAAATTTCTTTTTCCCAACTGAGCCCAAGCTTTGTTTACATAGTGAGAAGAGTCCTGAGCATTTCCATAAATATAGCAAGAAAAGAGAGAAAATAGACAAGAAAGAAATACAACTTTTAATTGTGGAAAACTTCGCAATTTATACCTCATCCTACCATTGCTCCCGCAGTAAGGCCTTTAATAAACTGCCTCTGAAGTCTTAAATAGAGAAGAATTATAGGTAAGGCAGCTACTGTTAGAGCAGAAGCAATTAAGGTATGTTGAGTAACCATGCGATTGGAAAACTCCATCAACCCTACCTGTAAAGGCATTAGCTCCTCAGCGGTAAACATAAGGGAAGCTAATACAAATTCATTCCATACATTCAAAGCGTTAAATATTATCACTACGCCTAAAGCGGGAGCTACCAAAGGTAACCCAACATTCCACCAAATCCTGAGTTTATTGCATCCATCGATTCGTGCAGCATCTTCTAAATCTTTAGGAAGCTGATCAAAAAAAGTCTTTAAAAGATAGATACTTAGAGAAAGACCTACGTTGGTCATTGCCAAAACATACCCTGTCCTGTTTACTAGATGAAATTTATTCAACAGTACGTATACAGGAACAAAACCTGCAGGAAGAGGAATCATCATTGCTGCCAGGAACATATAGAATATAACGTTTCTGCCGGGAAAGTGTAAACGAGAAAAGGCATAAGCAGCAAGGGAAGAAATAATTACGATAGAACATACAGTAACAAAAGTGTAAAAAACACTATTTAAGAAGTAACACCAAAACTTCTCTCTGAATATAACCTCTTTATAGTTACTCAAGTTTAAACTTAGAGGGGGCTTTAATCCATAGTCCCGAGTTCTTCTCCATATTTTTAAGATTTTATCTCTATCTTCTACTCTGGACTGAGCCAACTTCACCATCAACATATCTTCAGTGGAAATATTCCAGATTAGAAACTTACGGTTAAATTTAGCTTCCTTCACTATCTTATCTGCAAGTAATTCTTCCAGCTGTTGAGGAGAAAATGCTTTTTTAGCCACATAACCCTTATCAAATTCTTCTTGACTCTTAAAGGAAACATTAACCATCCAGAAGAAAGGAAGGAGACAGCTTAATGCCACACTCATAAGAAAGGTATGAATAAGCACTAAAATAAATATCTTCTTAGCTCGGTAATACCCCATATTTCTCTCTTATCTTCTTAGATATAAAAAACATCCCGAAGGAAACTACTATTAAAATTAAACCTAGAATTACCCCCTCGGCACAAGCTAATCCTGCTAACCTAAACCTTAAATGATTATAAATTCTCATAACAGGAACTTCAGTTAATCCTCCTGCTCCTCCAGTTAAAGCAAGAATCATAGCAAAAGCTTGCATTGTCCCCAAGATGGTAAGAACCAATACCAGAGCAATTACGGGAGTAAGTAAAGGTAAAGTAATTTTTCTAAAAACCTGCCAGGCATTCGCTCCATCTATACGGGCAGCTTCATAAAGCTGTTGAGGAACATTTTGAAGGCCCGCTAAGAAAATTACAAATGCCCAGCCAAATCCTTTCCAGCAGTGCACCAAAGCAGTAACTAATCTTACCCGCTGAGATCCTAACCAGTCTTGAGCAAAAAATCCTAAACCTAAATTGGTTATCCAGCGGTTGAATATATCTCTACCTAAAGGTTCGGAACTCAAAAGTTGCTTCATAAGCAAGCCGATTATAATCTCTGAGAGAATAGGTAACATAAAAAATACTACTCGGTAAAATTTATTCATCCTTATGACTCTATCTACCCCTAAAGCAAGCATAAATGCTAAAATATTCTGAAAAGTTAAAGCCCACAAGGTAATAAAAGCTCCATTATACATTGATGACCACCATTCTCTATCAGTAAGAACTTCACGGAAATTGCTGAAACCAATAAATTTTGGCGTAGAGATAAAATCGTAATCTTGAAAACTAAGAACAAACGTATAGAAAAAAGGGTAAATATAAAAGATAGAAAATATAACAAGAGCTGGGAAAATAAAAGAGAAATTCTGAAATCTATCCCAAGACCATCTTTTCATCTCTGTGATAATCTCTCTTTTGTAGTCTGAATCTCCTTAGCCACCTCAAGGGGAGTCTTTAACCCCATAACGATCTGCTGAAGACCTCTATTCATTACCTCGATAACTCGAGAATCCTCATTGTAAGGCCAAATATCAGGGTGAGTAAGAATAGCAAAGCTCTCAGTTAGACTCTTAAGCAAAGGAGGTAAACTATCCTCACATCCCTTAATCGCAGGAAGGTTATTGGTTGCTTCGATTAGGAACTTCTGCTGCTCTGGCAAGGTAAGCCACTTTAGGAACTTAACTGCTTTATCCTTATAAGGAGAATGAGCATTAACCATAAAAGAGGAACCTGCTCCTCCCCACACTTTAATAGGGAAACTTGAGGAAACTTGAGGAAGAGGGAAGAAGGCATACTCCAACTTAGGATTTAACTGCCTATACACATTAACTGCCCAACTACCATTAAAAGAGAAAACAGCTTTACTTTTAGCAAAAGCATCTTCTGCTTCTTTATTGGTCATTGTAGTTATATTAGGAGCTAAAATTCCTGATTCTTTCAACTTAGCAAACAGAGAAAAAACTTTTATCCAATCCTCATCTGTATAAGAGACGTCTCCTTTCAGGGTCTTTAAAAACTTCTCCTCCCCCATTAAATTTATCGCCCATTCTGTAGCCAAAGCATTAAGAAGCCATGATTCTGCCCATCCACATACAAATCCATCAATACCTAATTTACTCTTTGTCTGCTGAGCATAACTTATAAGATCACCAAAACTCTTGGGAGGAGATTGAGGGTCTAATCCTGCTTCTCGAAACAGGCTTTTGTTATAGAGAAATTGCAAAACAGTAGTATCGATGGGAACACCGTAGATGCCTGAAGGAACCTGATAGATATTATTAGGAGGGAAACTAACTATCCTTAAAGTCTGGGGATAAAATCTTTTCCCCCAAGCATCACTATCCTCTTTCATCGAAGGAGTTAAGTCTAAAATATGTCCTGCTTTTACAAAAGAAGCTAACATTCTCTTCTCCCCCAGAATACCAAATATATCAGGAAGATTTCCCGCACGAGCAGCAGCAATCACCTTCTGGGAGTAAATATCTGGAGGGAAAAACAATTTAAAATCTACTTTTACCCCTGTTTCAGACTCATACTTTTCAGCCAGAGCTTGAAAAGCACTCTGACGATCAACCATCCAATGCCAGATAACTAGGTGAGGAATCTTTTCTCTTTTTATACAGCTTCCTGCAACAGAAACTAGGATGAAAAAAAGAACAACTTTTAGCATCCTTTTAACGTACATAACTTACCTCCTTATAGGGAGTTTAATTTAACATATTTTGCATTAATTTGCAATAAGATCTCTAAGTGAGTTAATCTAACCTAATAACTTAGAGAAAAGAAGGAGTTGAAGGTTATCGATCTCCATCCCTATTCGCCAGCAATCTCTGTCTAACTTCTTACACCAAATCACACATCCTTCCAAACCCAAATCTCTCCCTATCGTAGGAGAGGAGATAAATAAATCCACTCTCTCTTTGTAAGGGAGAGACCTATTTAAAACTATCCCTATTCCCTTTGCACTCAAGTCATAACTTCTTCCATCAATAAGATAGTCTAAAAATTTAACTTTCAAAGGTAGTTCCTTTTTAATGCGATGAAAAATACGCCTATCTTCCTTCATTTTTATCTTCTCCTTTGTATACTACTTTTAAGAATTTCCTCTTTCCTACTTTTAAGATTAAACCTTGGGGGGGGATCGCTAATATTCTATCTTCCAAGGGTGCATCTTTTTCTTTCTCCCTTATCCCCTTTTGCAGAAGGAGACGACGTGCCTGATTACGTGAAGAAACTAGTTTGCTGTTATAAAGAAGTTCTACTAAATCTACTTTTTTTTCGGAAACAGTAAATGTTGGTAAATCTCTGGGAGTCTCTCTGCGGGAAAAAATTCTCTCAAACTCATCCTTAGTTCTCTTAGCTACTAAAGGAGAATGGTACTCAGAGACAATCTTTTCTGCTAAAAGGAGCTTAGCTTCTTTAGGATGCATATTCTTTATTTTTTCTATATCAAGATCGGTTAGAAGTCTGAAATATTCCCACATAGTGAGATCGGAAATACTCATTAGCTTCCCAAACATCTGAAAAGGCTCCTCGGTTATCCCTACATAGTTACCTAATGACTTAGACATCTTACTTTTGCCATCTAGACCCACTAGGAGAGGCATAGTTACCACTATCTGAGGATTCTGACCCATAGACTCCTGAATATGTCTTCCTACGATCAAATTAAACTTCTGATCTGTCCCCCCAAACTCTATATCTGCTTTTATCTTTACTGAATCATAACCCTGAATAAGAGGATAAATAAATTCTAAAATGGAAAGAGGTCTATTCTCTTTTAACCTTTGAGAAAAATCATCTCTCTCTAACATCCTCGCCACTGTATAAGAGGAAAGAAGAGGAAGAAATTGAGATAAGTTTAAGTTTCTATACCAACTGCTATTAAATATTACTTTAGTCCTTCTACGCTGGAGAATTTTGAATGCCTGTTCAGTATAAGTCTTAGCATTTTCTCTTATCTCCTTAATAGTAAGAACAGGTCTTAACTCTTTTCTTCCCGAAGGATCCCCTATCTGGGCAGTAAAATCTCCTACAATAAAGTAAACGTGGTGGCCTAAGTCTTGAAGTTTTCTTAACTTCTTTAAAAGGACAGTGTGACCTAAATGTAAATCTTTGGCAGTGGGGTCAAAACCAATCTTCAACCTTAAGGGATTTTGAAATTTAATTGAATAAGTAACTTTTTTTACTAATTCCTCTTCAGAGATTAAATCTACAGCATCCTCTCTTATAATTTTGAGGTGCTCAGCTATTTTTCTCTTCATCTACTTTGGCAGAAAGGCCAATTTTAGCTGAGGCAGGGTCTATCTTTATTACCTTAACTTTAAGTTTATCTTGGGGATTAAGAGAATTCATCCTCTCCCTATCAATTTCTCCAGAAAAAACCAACCCCTCTAATTCCTCCTCTAGCTTAACGAATACCCCAAAATTAGTAACTTTAACTACTTCTGCCTCTACTACCTTACCTAAGGGATAACGTTGTAAAATTTGTGGCCAAGGGTCTGAAGTTAACTGCTTTCTTCCCAAAATTACCCTTCGATTACTTCTATCCAACCCTAACACTTTAAAATCGTAGGTATGTCCTTTCTTTAACACTTCATTTGCCTTCAAGAATCGTCTAGTCCAAGAAAGGTCTTCATTATATATTATACCTTCTAAGCCATTTTCTAACTCTATGTAAGCGCAACCCTCAGCAAACCCAGTAACTCTTCCTTTCATTTGGGAATCAATAGTAACAAGATTCTCAATCTCCTCCCAAGGATCTCTCTCTAGTTGTCTTATACTTAAAGAAATCTTCCTATTAGAAGAATCCACGCCTATCACTTTTACTTCTATAACATCTCCTATAGCAAAAGTCTCATTAAGATTAATAAACTTTTTTGTCCAAGAAATCTCACTAATATGAACAAGTCCCTCAATACCTTTCTCTAGCTCTACGAAAATACCGTAGTTTTGAATATTCACAATTTTACCTTTTACTATGGAACCTACAGGGTACTTTTTCTCAATTTCTAACCAAGGGTCGGGCATAGTTTGTTTAAGCCCTAAGGAAATCTTGCCTTTTTGACGGTCGAAATCCAAAACTATTACTTGAATCTCATCTCCCACTGCTACCACTTCGCTAGGGTGAGAAATCTTTTTCCAGCTCATATCAGCAATATGCAGAAGTCCATCCACCCCTCCCAGATCTATAAACGCTCCAAAGTTAGTAATACTCTTCACCTTACCCTTATATACCTGACCTACTTTAAGAGTATCCCATAGTTTTTTTCTCGCTATCTCTCTTTCTATTCTTAAGGCATCTTTGCGAGAAAGAATAAGGTTACTCTTTGACTTACTCAATTTAATTATCTGAAAATAGAACTTCTCACCAATTATTTCATCTTCTTTTCCTCGAAAAGCAGAAAGACTTTGAGGTAAAAACCCATCTATACCAAAAACATTCACGATGTAACCACCTTTTACTCTCCTAGATACTACTCCTTCCACAAGGTCTCCTTCTTGGTAGTCTTTCAAAAGCTTTTCCCAGCCCCGGGCCTCTTTTGCCTTTCTATAAGAAAGAACAACTTTACCCTCTTCATCTTCCACACTATCTACGTAAACCTCTACTTTCTCTAATCTTTCTAAATCTTTAATGTCATCAAACTCTTCACGAAGTATTATACCTTCAGATTTATACCCCACATCTACTATAACTTCTCTAGGAGTTAAAGCAACAATCCTCCCCTCTACAATCTCTCCTTCTTTAAGCTCTCTAATCGAACCAAAGTAAGCATTCTCTAATTCTAATGATTTTCCTTCCACACTCATCTCCCTCCTTCGCAGAAAATTTCTAAAATTATCTCCTAATTAACATTGTTTGTCAATGAAAAACTAAACTTTTATCTTTTCTAAGACTTTAAGAGAGACCTTCCGATAATCATCTTCCTCCTCTAAATTATCTATTCTATCGAAGAAAACTTTTATCTTTTTGAATCTTATCATCCTTGCTCCTTTCGGTAGAGCCCTATCCGTCCCGTATATTTTTGCTGTAATTATAGGAACATGTGTTCTTTTAAACAGAAATCCTACCCCTGGCTTACTTCTCATAAGTTGTCCTCTTGTACCTTGGGGAAAAATAACCAAAGGACAATTATTCTTAATAATTTTTAGAGCAGTGCGCATAGCAGTTATATCAGGCTTTTCTCTCTTTAAAGGCACAGCACCTAGTTTTTTTATAAGAGAAGAAAATAACTTATTGGTAAAGAGATCATTCCTTGCTAAAAAATATAACCTCCGAGGGGATGCTAAACCTAACACTACGGGGTCTAAGAAACTTAAATGATTAGAAGCCAAAATAAACCCCCCCTCTTTAGGAACTTTGTCTTTGCCCTCTACCTCTATACGAAAGAATAGCTTAAACAATAGAATGGCTAACGGCCTAAGTATCCTATAGAGCATGGATTAGATATTCACCTAATCTTATTAATCTATCTCTTTCTTCTTTAGTCTTTGCCTCAGCATAAATTCTTACTATCGGTTCAGTTCCTGATTTCCTGAACATAAGCCAGCTATCTTTAGTAATAAGTTTTATCCCATCCAGGCGATTAACTCTCTCAACTCTTTTCCCTAACAGCTTAGAAGGTATCTTTAACTTCTCCATACTTTTAGCTAACTTTCCTAATGATACGGATACTCGGGTATAATACCATTTTCCATACTTCTTGGAAAGCTCTTTTACTAAAGAAAACAATGATTTCTCTTTATAAGCCATCATTTCTAACATCATGAGGAGAGAAGCTGTGCCATCTCTTTCTGGAATATATCCTTTAAAACCTATCCCTCCTGCTTCTTCTCCTCCTATACAAATTAGATTCTCCTTAAAAAGATTAGAAATAAACTTAAATCCTACAGGGGTTTCAAAGCAGTTTACTCCTAAAGATAAAGCTACCTCATCTATTAGGTTACTTCCTACCACAGTTTTACCTATACCTCCGATTTCTTTTCTACTTTTTATCATATGAATTGCTAAAAGAGGTAAGATTAATTGAGCATCTATGAAATTCCCTTTGTTATCTACCAAAGCAATTCTATCAGCATCGCCATCCAAAGCTACTCCTAGATCGTAACCATCCTTTTTTACTCTTCTAATTAACTCCTTTAAGTTATCCTCCACAGGTTCAGGGTGAATCCCTCCAAAGTAAGGATTAAATTCCTTATGGAGGTAATCTATCGTTAAGGATGAGGGAGAAATTACTTGCTGAGCAAAGCTGTTGCCTGCGCCATACATCAGATCGATTAGAATTTTAAGTTTTAACTTACTTATTCTCTTGATGTCAAAAAAACTCTTAAGAAAATCTTTATAGTTTAGAGTAAAATCCTTCACTCTTAGAATACCCTTTCTCTCTGCCTCTCTTAAAGAAATTGTCTTAGGTTTACTCCGATATAGGAATTTTTCTATTCCACCAGTTAAAGATTTATCCGCCGCTCCTCCATCTTTAGTTTTTATCTTCAAGCCATTAAATTTATAGGGATTGTGCGAAGCAGTAATCATGATCCCCAAATCATAATTCTTATACCACGCATTAAAACTCACTACAGGAGTAGGGATATTTTCTCTAGAGATATCTACCCTTATCCCATTTCCTGCTAATGTTAACCCACTAGCAAAGGCAAATTCCTTAGAAAGGAATCTTGTATCGTAACCAACTATAACTTTTTTTGGTTTCTTAATCTCCTTTTTAAGATAATCAGCAACAGCTTGAGAAACTACTCTTACATTGTGAAAAGTAAAATCCTCTCCGATAACTGCTCGCCAGCCGTCGGTACCAAATTTTATCATTACTCCCCCTTTTTCTTAAAAAGAAAACTTAAAATCTCTCTTTAAACTTCTTACTCCTTTCAAGATACTTTCCTTCTTTAACTCCCTCTTATACATACCTCGTCCTTACCCAAAGAAAATTTCTGGATTAGGTAGAATAGATATTCTCACAACTCCTATAATGCCTCTTCTCCTCTTGAATATTCACTTCTTTTTGGTACCAATCTCTTCTATCAAAGAGTAGATAGCGTTAAGGCTATTTATAGTAGGAATTTTCTCTTCAGGAATAACAATCTTATATTTCTTCTCGATACTAGCGATAATTTCTAAAGCCATCATACTATCTATCCCTAAATCCTCAACAAATCGCGCGTCATCTTTTATCTGATCTTGAGGAACCTCCGCTATCTCAGAAATTAATTTTTTAATCTCTTTCCTCATCCCCTCTAAATCAATCTTCCGGGACATTGTCACCTCCTCTTTCGTAATCAAAGATAGAGTTTTCTTCTCACTATATAATTAAAAACTTTGGGAGGAAGAAGGTATCTTACACACCATCCTTTCTTAATCCATTCTCTTATCAAAGAAGAGGAAATATCTATCTCTAAAATATCTATCGGGATAAACTTACGATTGTCTTCCCAAGGGAATTTCTTCCTCTTTCCCACCACCACCTTAGCAATCTTCATTATTTCTTGGTAATCCTTCCAAGTATTAAAATCTTTAGCTAAGTCAGAGCCAATTATAAGGTAAAATTCATAAGAAGAAAAATTATTTCTTAATTCTCGAAGGGTATCCACAGTATAAGAGACACCACCTCTTTTTATTTCCCAATCTAAGAGAGAAAATTTTTTATTACCTTCTATAGAAAGTCTAACCATTTTTAGCCGATGCTTTGCTTCTATTAAGCTCGCATTTTTATGAGGAGGGATATTTGTAGGAACAAAAAGAACTCTATCTAAGCTTAACTTATCTAGAACTTCTTGAGCCAAAATGATGTGACCAATATGAGGAGGGTTAAATGTTCCTCCTAAGATTCCTATTCTCTTTCCCTTTTTAACCTTAAACTTACTCTCGAATCTGGCCATTCCCATATACCACGTACTTATAAGTAGTGAGTTCTTCTAATCCCATAGGTCCACGTGCATGGAGTTTATCAGTAGAGATACCAATTTCTGCTCCTAACCCAAATTGGTAACCGTCACTGAAGCGAGTAGAAATATTAACAAAACAACAAGCAGAATCTACTTCCTCAACGAATTTCCGGGCATTATTAACATTTTCTGTAATAATAGCATCGGTATGATGAGAGCCATAAAAATTTATATGTTCTATTGCCTTATCAATATCTTCTACTACTTTTATTGAGACTACTAAATCTAAATACTCTGTGAACCAATCAATCTCCTTAGCTAACTTTATTCCTCTTAGAATCTTTTTAGTCATAAAGTCTCCTCTTATCTCAACATTATACTTATCTAGCTCTTTTTTTAACTTAGGTAGAAATTTTTTAGCTACATTTTTATGGACAAGGATTGTTTCTACTGCATTGCAAACCGAAGGGCGTTGTACTTTAGCATTAAGGCATACTTTTAAAGCCTTACTTATATCAGCAAAGGCATCGACAAAGATATGACATACACCTTTGTAATGTTTTATAACTGGAATTGAAGAATCTTGAGTAACTTTTCTAATCAGAGCTTCTCCACCTCGGGGAATAACTAAATCAATATAGGCACTCTCCTTAAGAAGGTAATCTACGATTTTATGTTCGGTTCTTTGGATTAAAAAGAAAGGAGAAAAATCTATACCTAATGAGTTAACTGCTTTAAGAAGAACCTTAAAGATAGCTTTATTAGAATTTATAGCATCCTTTCCGCCTCTTAGAATAGCAACATTGGATGATTTAAAACATAACCCTATACAATCGCTAGTGACGTTAGGTCTTGCCTCATAGATTATAAGAATTACTCCTACAGGAACCCTTACTTTTTGGACAAATAAACCATTGGGTCTCTTCCAACCATCGATTACTCTCCCTATAGGGTCGGGTAAGTTAGTAAGTTCTTT
The DNA here is from genome assembly GCA_964536865.1 of uncultured Planctomycetia bacterium. GTDB lineage: Bacteria > Omnitrophota > Gorgyraeia > Duberdicusellales > 4484-171 > B7-G16. The sequence continues at coordinate 7,917 of CAZHYN010000016.1, read as the reverse complement.
TAAAGACTCACTCATCTCTTCCAATCGTTTGGGCGTAAGCGTTAAGCGATCAATAAAACTTTGCTTGAGCCCATTTCTCTTTGCAATGCGAACATCTTTTTCATTTTCTTTAAGAATAAAATCTTTACTCTCCAATAAGAGCTTTGCCATGGTAAGGAGAGCTTTGTCTTTCAGTTTTGAGCTAATGGTAGATAGTAAGTAACTGTTTTTCTTTGCTTCTTTTACTATTCTTCTTACATAATCCTTCACCAATTTACCCCCCTCTTAACAAAATTATCTCTATGGATAACCTCTCTATCTAGATGCTTACCTTTTGCCTGCATAAGCTCTGTAGAGTTATACTCCACTAACCCACACCCCAAAACTTTACCTTGACTATCTAAAACTTCTACTGCATCTTTCTTAGAAAACTCTCCCTCAACTTTAACAATCCCACAGGAAAGAAGACTTTTCCCTCGATAAAGAATTGCTTCTTTTGCTCCTTCGTCTACATAAAGCTTACCTTTAATTTTCTTACCAAAAGCTATCCACCGTCTCTTTGCTCTTTCAATTTCTCTCTTAGGTAAAAATAAGGTGCCTATCGACTTTCCTTTTACTGCTTTAGAAATTACTTTAGGGGTTCTACCGTTAGCTATTATTACTCTTATCCCTGCTTGAGTAGCGATTTTAGCTGCTTTAAGTTTGCTACCCATACCTCCTGCAGTAAGAGGGGAAATTCTTTTTTTAATCAACTTCATAATTTGATCATCAATATTCTCTACTGTTTTCACCACCTCTTTACCACAGAAAAGACCTTCGACATCAGAAAGAATGAGTAAAAGTTCCGCTCTAATTAGGTCACTTACCAAAGCGCTTAAGGTATCGTTATCTCCAAACTTAATCTCCTCGGTAGAAACAGCATCATTCTCATTAATAATAGGAACTATTCCTAAGTTGAGAAGTCTCTCTATAGTATGCCGAGCATTTAGATATCGAACTCTATCGTTGAAATCATCCCAAGTAAGAAGAACCTGGGCACATAGCTTCCTATGTCTTTTAAATCTATGAGCATAAACATTCATAAGAACCACCTGACCTAAGCTAGCGTAAGCCTGAAGTAACTTTATATCGGAAGGCCTATTTTTATAACCTAATAGGCTCATTCCGGAAACAATAGCTCCTGAACTTACCAGTACCGATTTTACATTCTTTCTATCTAAGTCTACAATTTCTTTTACTATGTTACTTACTAGACGAGAATCTATCTTTCCTTGGGGAGCCAATACACTAGTACCTACCTTTATTACTATCCTTTTAGTTAGCGGATAATGCTTCATACAGTCTTTCTTTTAATTTGTCTATCCCCCACCCTTTCTTAGCAGAGATGGGCAAAAATCCTCTCATTTTAAAATCTCTATTTATTTTATCAATTTTGTTCAGCAAGTAAAAAAATTTTTTATCTTTATAACGAGAATCAAATTTAACTACCCTTTCTCTTACAGCTTCTACCTCTTTCTTACCATCTTTAAAATTATCAGTAACTATCAAAATAAGCTTTACTCTAAATAGATGTTTTAAGAAATCTTCTCCCTCACCACTGGTTAACTTCTTTTTTAAAGGAGGGGTATCTAGAATGGTAAATTGCCTAAACTTATATTCCCAAACACCCCATTGACAATGCACCGTGGTAAATGGCCAATCACCTACTTTAAACTCCTTGCCGCTTAAGGAGTTTAACAGAGAAGTCTTACCTACGTTAGGGAAACCTAATATCGCTATATCCGAAGGTATTCTGTAATCTAAAATTAACTCTCTCTGTTGACCTTCTTTACCCTCCTCAGCGCTTTTTCTTTTGTAATTGCCTTTCCCTGGTTTACCTCCTCGCACAGCTAGAAAAGTTGCTGAAGAAGAAGCTAAATCAGCAACTATTCTTCCCTGGGTATCTTTTATCAGGGTCCCCAGAGGAACATCTATAAAAAGTGGTGGTGCATCTTTACCTTTTTTAAGAGAGGAGGAACCTCTCTCTCCATCTTGAGCAACAAATTTCCTTCTATACTTAAACTTACTCAAATCATAAAGATTTAAATTCACTTTGAAGATGATATCCCCTCCTTTACCACCATCACCTCCATTGCCAACTAACTTATTCCTATATCTTGCAAAAGAGAAACCACCCCCACCACCTTTACCTGCTTTAAGATGGACTCTTATGAAATCAACAATCACTCTTTTTTCTCTACTATTTGAGAGATTTTAAGGCGGGATAAAATTTGGCGGTGACCTCTTTTCCTTCGATATTTTTTTCTTCTCTTATATTTGAAAATAACAACTTTTTCTCCCTTTTTTTCTTCCAGAATCTCGGCAGTAACTTTTACATCATCAAGATAGGGAGCCCCTACTTTTACTTTCTTATCCTTACAGAAAAGTAAAACCTTATCTAAAGTAATAGGGAAATCCTTCTTTATTCTCTCTACCTCTAAAATATCCCCTTCTTTTACTTTATACTGTTTACCCCCTATCTCTACTACTGCCCACATAGTTAATAAATCCTAACATAAAAAGGAGTTTAGTCAAGAGATTAATAATTGAAGCGTTATATTAACTAAGTCTATTTTTAAGAGCAAATCTTACCCAATCTATACAACCACACGTTTATCGTCTATCGGTTTCGGCTAAGTATTGGTTTCGTCTATCAGTTTCGTCTATCGTCTTTTAATCATGACTATGAGCTATGAACTACTCCGCAGGAGTATTAGCCGTAACCACAACCGCTTTACAAAACCAAGGGTGCTATCGTCCATTGGCTTCGTCGGTCGGTTTCGGTTAGGCGTTATCTTTCTAATTCCTTTCTCAAATACCTCTCATTCACCGGACCAAAATCCTCGGCCTTATCGGGGTTATTCATCAATGAGGCAATGGTTGGCCGGATATAGTCTTTATTCCCACAGCAGCCAGCAATGTAGTTTACTCTCGGCTTTTTTCCTACCAGATCAGCCCACCACCTCTTTGCTTCTTCTTCAGTTGTGGCACAATTAGGTGGCCCTGGAGGACAGAGCCTTTCGCAATTAACACATTCATCACGAAGACCAAGGCAATGACCCAACTCATGTAAAAACCCTTTAGCAAAACTGCTTCTGTTTTTATACCTTTTTCTTCCTAAGATAACCAAAGACACCTTATCAATTGAGGAAAGCTCAGCACAGGAGACAGAACCTGAATAATCAATGATGATTAGTTTATATTTAGAGTTAAGCTCATCTAAAATATTATCTAAAAAATCCTGGCGAACCTTAAGAGGTGGAAAACCCTGAGTTCTTTTAAAAATCGTATTTTCTTCTTCTCTGGAGAGGTTAATATAATAAAAACCTATTTTCTCTACAAATTCATCAAATGGCCTGGTTTTGCCTAACCTCTCAATAATTATATCTATATCCTTAAGGAAGATTTCTTTATCCTGATAACTTAAAGGGCAGAATACAAGGTTAAGAACACTCTCTGGTATCTTTTCTGAATAATAAGACTCAATATCATAGGCAAAACAACTAAAAGCAAAACACCAGAAACAAAAAAGCAAAACAAATAAACGCATCAGAATTTAATCTCAAGGTTTCCTAATTAAAAATAATTCTGACTACATTTCTACTCCTCTTTACACCACCGCTCGCAATAACCGGCGCAATTATGGGGAGTGGTGCTATCAGTAGCATCAGTCATGCTCGTACACACACAGCCTGTGCCAAGATCTGTCCAGTCAGAGGGACAAGAAGGTGGTTCGCACGAAGCGGAACCGAAAAATATTCCACCCGCCCAGCTTCTAAAGCACCACCATTTACACTTAAGAGAAATCACTGCTGTGCCTGCCCCTGCCTGCTTTACCCACTTAGACTCAAAATCACTCCAATGATACAAAGCCTCCTCATCTTTTGAGTAGGCAAACTGCCCTTCCTCACCAGGGTCCCAATTATCAGGGTTACCTGGCTGTGGCCTAAGCCGGATATCCCCATCTCTGTTTGGCAAATCAAGAGCAGTTAGCTCTCCATCGTCATTGGTATCCCCTACTGCGAGCTTGTTGCTTTGCAGCTCATTATACACCCCATATGGTGAGGGATAATAAGTGGTGATAGTAATGGTTTCTCCTTCTTTTTCCTCTTCCTGGGCAAAAGAAGATAAAACCCCAAAGCCAAATACCAGCCCCACTGCCAGAAATAAAACCAGACTCCCTAAAATAACCTTTTTATACATCACTCACCCCCCTTCTCTATATCCTTTAAAATAGGACTGTATTGCTTGGAAGCTTGTCCATATTCTTAGATTTTTCCTTCCCGAAATTTATCCTGAAGCTTAATAATTTCTTTGGGATAGGCCTTTCTTAAAAGATTGAGCTGATATAACCAGCGGAGTCTCTTTTCAATGGGAATTTTTTGGTATTCGCGTATCGCTTTTATGCTCAAATAGTAATCAAAACCTTTATTTTTTGCCATATTTCAACAGCTTTCTAAGATTCCTTATATCAGCCTTATCCTGCTCTCTATTTGATTTGCTTTTCATTAAGATAAGATTATCTATGGAGATAGTAGGAACGACTACATTATAGAATTTGATATTCTTGACAGATTTTATAGCCTTTTTATAATCTACCGGGGTATCGATTATGATATCAATTTCACGGATTGCCCAGTCAGGATTAATTAAATTAAATGCCTTCATATTTTTATTTTTTATCCAATCCTGCCTTTTTTTCTTATCAGCAAAATCCATAATGTCAACTGGAACGCGTGGCCTAAAACCCCATTCCTTTAACAGAATTAGAAATTTCTTAAGGTTCCTATCTTCAAGATAAAGCAACAAATCAATATCATAAGTAGCGCGAGGAATACCGTGAAAATTTACCGCCATACCTCCTACAACAATATATTTAATCTCCCTATTATTAAGTTCCCTGAAAATACCCAGATAATCAAGCATTTGTATACACCTTAATATACCTGTAGCGCCTTCCTCAAATATCTCTCATTGAGAGGGCCGAAATCCTCAGCTTTATCCGCGTCTGGCTGGTGAGCAGCAGTTAAATTTTCATCGTCATTCGTATCCCCTACTGCCAATTTGTTAGCCTCCAGCTGATTATACACCCCATATGGTAGTCCAAAAATTGAGAACTTTTTTAAACCACATTTCTCTTTTTGGATTTCGGACCACTTTTCCAATCTCTTCTTCTGCAAGAAAAATAGAGCTGCCCCCATTTTTCCTACTTATTTTATTTACATTTAATCTTTACGACCTCAAGGCTCTTGATTTTCAAATGGGTATGTGTTATCAATTTCGAACTTGTTCAAAAATCAAGACCTTAAGCCCTGATTACTCATTCTTGAGAAACATCTCTATTTTGTTTATTAATCCGGTCTATTTAACGAAGTTGAAGCCCCCTGCCATGTAACCATTTCTTTTGGAAAACATAATACATCTACGTCTGGGTGTTCATGTCTACCTTTATGGCTATGAAACTGAGCACGAATCCACCAAGTTCCACCTGAGGAATGGGTCCAGACCATATTGATCCCACTACCATCCTCTTGAGTATCCCAATCAGCAGACCATCCAGTAGCTACACAATAATAAGCATCAGCAGAAATTCCTGTGTTAGTATCTCCATCGTTAGGTAAATTCTCAAATCTATGTATTATTATACCACCCGCTCCTTCACTCGCCCATCTGGCATTACCATTTTTAGGATTCCTTAAATATACATCGTCAGTAATGATATTGTTTTTAACATCAAGTTTTATGTCTCGGCCATCTTGAAGATCCTGAGGTGTTATCGTCCCGATACCGACATTGCCTTCAACAACCAAATCAGCATTAGAATCAATATTAACTCCCCAAGCATAGCCAGAAGCATCATAGTAATTATCTCCAATAGCCATCCTCTTTGCTCTCAACTCCTTATATACCCCGAAAGGTGCAGGATAATAGGTAGTGATGGTAATGGTTTCTCCTCCCTGGGCAAAGCAGGATAAGTTATAAAACCCGATAGCTAACCCCATCATCCCAGCCAAAACCAGACTCCCAAAAATAACCTTTTTATACATCAGTTACCCTCCTTCTCTATATCCTTTAAAATTTGTTTCAGTTCTGCTTTTAGTATCGGAATACCTTTTCTGGTCGTGGACTAAACTGCCCGTTTTTTCATAAATCACCTCCATCTCATTTTTAATCCTATCTCTTAAATAGGGACTGATAGAGGCCTTGGTTAATAAATCTGTCTTTCTACCCAAAACCTCAGAAAATATTCTGTCTATCCTTACAAGCTCAAGGAGACTTTTGGGTTTAGAAAAACGAACCAAAAGGTCAATATCGCTTTTTTTGTAAAGCCTCCTTTTACAAAGGAGCCAAATATTGCCAAAAATATAATGTCATTATTCTTACATATTTGGAATAACTTCTCTTTATTATTAATAGCTCTCATAATTTCCACTTTTTAGCAGTGATTAAAATATTATATTCTATTTCAAAGATTCTGTCAAAAAATGTGAGAGCCCCATAGTGTCAAGAAAATTGTGGACTTTTTATTTTATCGTTATACTTTTCTATTAAGCTGGCCCCCTGTATTTAGGGATTAATCCTTCTGTTATCAATGCATATAGCCATCTCTGACAGCTTAATGAGTTAGAGAATCTAAAAAATCTTTAACTCTTCTTCTTATCTCTCTTCCGCCAAAGGCGGACCTGCCTCTGGCAGGAAATAATCTCTCTAATCTGTTGGTGGTTTTAGCTATGGATCTTAAAGAATAAGGTAGTTTATAAAATTGTAGTGTTTCTTCCAGATGAGTAAGTAGATATTTAAAGGCAGGATGGTTTTTATAAGATTTAAAGATAATGAGGAATTTTAGAGGCTTTTAAGAACTCTTCTTTATCTTTTGCCTCATATAGCCACTTAAGATAATAAAGAATTTTTTCTTTTAATTGCTTGTTTTTTAAACTTTTTAGCTTCTTTTTGAAATTCTCTATTAGGTGATATAGGCAGTATTGCTGAAAAGAATTAGGGAAAACTATTGCTATTGCCTGCTTTAAACCTTCATTATCATCTCTTACAATAAATTTAGGATTAGTTAGACCCCTATAATAGAGTTTATTTAGAAAAAGAAGCCAGTTATTTACTGATTCTGAAGTAGCCATTTCAAAGTCTAATACTTCTTCTTTCCACGCTTTTACACTGCATAAGCAAAAAAGCACAGGTTTTGCCCTTTTTACTGCTGCTATTGAGCCTTTTAAGTGTAGAACATCTAAAACTAATACTTTCCGCCAGAGGCGGACCTGCCTCTGGCAGGCTACTTCTTTATCTATCCTTCTTTTCTTCCATTTCTCAATCTCAGAATCAAACTTTCTTAATAAAGAGGAGGCAAATTGATGGGATACCGTATTTTCTCCTAATACTTTTTTTAAAGAACATCTTTGCTTTTCTTGTAGAATGCCCTAAAAGAAGGCTTTCTAATACTATCTCTTCAAAATCTTTACTGTATCGTTTGTATCTTTCAAACAAACTAAACTTCAACTTCATCTTCTCTGCCCTGGGAACATCTAATTTTAATATACCCCTCTTTGTTATTAGCCTTCTTTTGTAATAGCCTAAGGAGTAATCTAATCGCGTAGGGGTTCTTTCATAGTAATCTGCCCCAACCTGTAATTTAAATTCTTCTTTTAGCCACATATTGTAGAAATTTCTTAACCATTCATCAATTACTACTTCTTGAGGGGTGTTGTTGCCTGTAAATTTCCTTTAAAATTGCATCGGTATAGTAAATTATTATCAAAAATTATCCCTTTGATAGTATCCAAATCCTTGCCTCCTTTCTTTTAATTTAAATATTCCTGGATACAGGAGGTTAGCTTTTTTATTATTCTGTCAAGAGAAAAGTCCACAAAATATTTTACGTTATCATAG
>CAZHYN010000015.1:0-42427 GCA_964536865.1 uncultured Planctomycetia bacterium | reverse complement strand
ATTTAGTATTAGTTAATCTTAAGTAATTGGGATAGATAAGGAAGGTGGTGTAGGGATATGTCTCTAACCCATTAATTTCTAAATCAGTTTTGGTGAATTCCAAATAGCGACTCAGAATAAGTGGCGAATAGCCACCAGAAGAAAAAAGAGAATAAAGTAGGCAAAAATTCTTATTTAGTACCTTCTTATTCCAAATTGTTTCTTCCATTCGTTCAAGTGTTAACTTTTTATCTATATCAGGTCCAATAAAATTAGTATTATGGAAGCTAGTATGAACTGATTTTATTCTAAAGAAAGTCTCTTTATCCTTTTTAAGTACATCGGAAATAAATGAAGGTACACATTCCAATAAATTTATATTTATATATTTTGGACAAATATAAAAAGGAACTTTCTTAGGTCGCGCTATATAAAGATCTCCCATTATGAGAAAAATTAGTATTATCATAAAGTTAACATAAGAAATTTTCCTACTCTTAACAAAATAATAGATAACTAAAAAGGCAAGAAATAAAGAAGTCAGTTTAATATAGTTAAATAGAGAAAAATTTGTATATAGATAAATACAACTAAAAAAGGTAAAAATAATTAATAGAAAGTAATTAATCCTTTTTTCATTAAACTGATGAATTATTAACTTACGTAAGCCAGTACCGACAAGTATTGAATAGCTAAAAAGACATATATAAAGAATCCTTTTAGGGTCTCTAAAAAATCTAAAACCAGGTACATAAAGAGAATATAAAATCTTATAGAAAGGGCTCTTTTCGCCAAGAGCGATAAATAAAAATAGAAAAAAGCTAAAGATGAAGAATCGTTCTCTAAATAGGAAAGGTTTAATAAGTAGACTTACAAAAAAAATCGTTAACGGAATTGATCCTATGTAAGCATTTCCTGAAAAAGAAAGAAAATCTATCATATCCTTCAGAGAAAATAAATATTTTGGATTACTCGAGGTAGCTCCATAAAAATCTATTTTTGTACGCCCGGAAATAAGAAAAAGCTCAAGAGAAGGAAAAATCTGTATCGATGCTATAAGCACAGCCATTACGAAAATAGCAAAAAATGCTCCTAGAAATTTTGCAAAATTTACGTTATTTAATTTATAAATTTGGAAAAATTTGATAGAAAAGTAAAATAATGTCAGTAATAATCCATAACTAAAAAGTTGAAATCCGCCTCCTAACATCTGAATACCTAAAAGTAATGCTAGCAAAATACATCTATTAATAAAATTATCTCTTTTAATCCCTTCTATAATAAGAAATACCAAAGGCAACAAAACGATGGATAATAAATCATTTGTCCATAGAAAAAAATTGTTTAACATGTATCCACTAAACATATATACAATACCACATACAAAAGATGAGAATTTATCCAAACCTATCCTCCGTGCATATAGAAAAATAAACAAAGTTCCTAAAAGATAGGCAGTGGTTGAAATAGCAATAAGCACAAAATGTATAGAAAATATCTTGCTAAAAAACATTAAAAGTGGATTAAAAAATCCATATGAGGGATCTGCTAACAGAGGATATCCGCAGAGGATATTAGGACACCATAAAGAAAAATATTGATAGGTCTTAATATTCTTCAGAAAGTAATAAATTACTGGATACCGTGTAGTATAAATATAACTTGCAAGGTATAAACTTTTATAATTAAAAATAAAAGAAAAAAATGTAATAAATAAGGTTAAAAACAACAAGGGTACGGTACAACTTTTATAATTTCTCATCTTTTATATTTGTCCAGAATTTACTTTTAATAAATTTAATATTGCATCTAAGTTTCCAGAAAGTGCTAAATTCAATTCTACCCTTGCTGTCCAACAACATTGGGAACACTTAAATGGTCCTCTATCTAACACCCTAAAAGCATTCTTAAAGCCATCTTCTACACAATTTCTGTGACTTTTCCTTCTATAAAAACATGTATATAGTTGCCCATCGGCCTGCAAGCGGGCAAAAACTCTGTCGATGTTACAAATAATTTCTCCATGAGGCCAATTTAGGTAATATTTTAAACAGGCCATTGAGTTACCAATATATCTATTGGATATTTTCTCCTTTATCAAATCCTTCATTACCCATCGAAGTTCATTTATTCTAGGAACGAGGGGATTCGGTAAGGTACCATCCAATTCATTTAAGGTTACCGGTTGGAAGAAAACAAAAACCTTTAAATTTCTGGCCATTGACAAAATGAAATGTAGATGCTTTAAATTCATACTCGATATCACTGTATCTATTTGGAATTTTATATTGTACTTCTTACACAACTCTATTCCCTCCATGACCTTTTTATAAGTTCCCTTACCTCTTATAGCATCGTGTACTTCTTGAGGACCATCTAAACTTATAGTTATCATATCGACAAGCTTAATATCATTAAATTTCCTTTTTAACAAAGTACCATTAGTACCGATAGAAACATGAATTCCTCTCTTTTTGCAATATTCGATAATGTAAGGTAAATCAGTACGTAATAAAGGCTCTCCCCCTGTAAAACGTATCCTTCTCACATTTATTTGATACATCTCATCGATTATGGAAAAAATTTTTTCAGTTTCTATTTCCTTTTTTTGATGCTGTCTCCAGTAGCTACAATAGGGACATTTAAGGTTGCAGGAAGAAGTTAAACTCCATCCTATCATTAGAGGTATTCTTTTTTTAAGGAAAAATGCCCAAAATGCTTGTTTCAAAAAGATTAGTTTTCTCTTTTTGACAATTGAATTTAAATTAAAATATTCAAATTTTCTAATCATTTTCTGATACTTGATAATTTCGCTATTTTCATTCCTGCTATGCTTCCTACTAGTGTAATAAAAGAGATAACTGCTCCCACTTTGAGAGAAAATGGAGAATAAACAAATTCCACAGTATGTTCTCCTCTAGTGGAAATATAAACAGCTCGAAAGAGAAAATCTGCACGGTATATCTTATTCTTTTTACCATCTACATACACTTTCCAACCAGGATAGTAGGGATCTAAGAAAAGGAGGAAACCAGGAATATTAGTATGTAGAAAAAGTTTCACTCTTTGAGGAAGATATTCTAAAGTTTCAATTTCATACTTCAAATCCTCCTGCCTGAAGACAGAAAAATTTCTTATCTTGGGATTATTTTCAATAATAACTACTCTCTCAGGATCAAAGTTACTATCTTTTAATAACTCTAATATCTTTCTATCATTCTGTAACACGAGGAAATCTGTTAAAAACAAAAAATGCTTAAGGGGTTTTTCAAATTTGAATACAGCATATCTCTCATTTCTAAATATTTCCTTCCAATATTCACCTATAATGTTGCACCATTTACCCTCTTTTTTATTTAGCACTACATATTTACACTTTAATAATTTAATTAAGTTAGGATAATAAATAAAATCATGATATCCCATTTCTGATGTCAAATCAATATCGAAACTCGCCTTGGTAAATTCTAAATAACGCTTTGGGATAAAATTACTTCGACCATCCAAAGAGTAAAATTTAAGAGATCGATTTGCATAATCGTCCCAGTGGGCTATTCTATAATTTCCAATACGATTATAAACATTATCTCTCAAAAACTTTTCTAAAGGCCAAATATTTGAATATTCCTCATCAAATCTCTGAGGATAGAGAGCTCTTAGTAATTCCCCCTTCATATATTGCTGCCAATAAAATGGACGCCACATCAAATAGTTACTAATAAGACAGAATAAAAAGAAAGACAGAATAATTACTTTTTTACATTTTGTCTCTCTATTTCTCCATACATAAAAAACAAAAGAAAAAAATATCAAACCAATATAAGTAAAATAAAAATAAATATTTAACCGTCTCCAATTTATTAAAAGCAATATAGATAACATGAAAACCAATATTAAAATCTTTATTTTACTTTGCCTAATGAATTCCTCAAATCCCAATCCAACAGCAAAACAACATGTAAAAAAAGTAAAAAATACGACCATAAAATGGTTATGAACAAGATATCTAAATAATGGCAGAAACATACAGAGTAACTTAAGTTGGCTTGAATTTCTAACAAGACCTAGTGTTATAAAAATAGCTATGATAGGAAAATACACTTTAAGATAAGATTTATTTTTATGGAATAAAGAAAATGCCAAAAAAATAATCATTAAAATTCCACAATAATTCTCCATCTTCTCTGGATTTAATCTCACTATAGATAGTAATTGTTCTTTGTCTAAATTTTCCCATTCATTAATATTTTGATAGTTTCTAAACTGAATTAACGCAGAGTGCTTTGCTAATTCATAGGTAGGAATAAGCTGTACAGCAGCGATACCTACTCCAACGATAAAAATAAGTAAGTATATAAAGATAGATTCTCTAACCTTTTCTACTTTAAAAGTGCCCTTTCCTAACTTTGGCAGTCGTCTAAAAAAAAGATAAAATAAAAGAAAAAGAGAAAAATAATAGCAATAGTTAGGATCTGCCCCTAGAAACTGAATTCCATAGAATACAGCTGCCAGTATAATATAAATATAATTGATCCTTTTTTTCTTCATTCCCTTTTCAATTAAATAAAGGATTAATCCATACCAAATATATGAATTTAAACTATTCGGATCGCATTGGTCAAGTAGTGTGGGCAAACTAATAAATATAAATCCACTCATAAAGGCAGCCAACCTAGAGAGATTGATTTCTCGCATATAGAGAAAAATAAACCAACCTATTAACATAAAACTAAAAATTTTATAAATATTTATTAAAATAGGATTGGGTAGATGGAAGGTATAGTATAATAAGTACATTAATATCGTAAAAGGTGAAAGTAAGCTCCATTCAAGAGGCTCTCCTGGCACAGGAAATCCACATAAACGGTGAGGATTCCACAAAGGGATATAGGAATATTTTTTGATAAAATTGGAATATTCCGGATACAAAGACGAATAAATTCCAAATAGATTTATATTCCCAAAGTAATACTTGACAAATATAGCCTCTCTGAAAAAAATAGTAATAATGAATATAAAAAATAAAAATGCTATACATTTATTTCTTATGTTTAAATTAATCCTCACACGTTTCTACCTAAATGTAGCTTTAACGACAAATTTTATTAACTGCATTAGCAATAGCTTCTATCTGTTTAAGAGTTAATTCTTCATATAGGGGGATCTGAATAGCTGTATTGTAAATCTGATTTGCTACGGGATATTTACCACCCAATAGAAGTGAACAATCGTCTGTTATCTCTTCTTTGATTGCTGCGTCTATACCTTTAATTGATAATCTCTTTCTTATCTTGGCTAAATCTTCTTTCTTTTCTATCTTTATCACAAAGTAATACATTACTCTTTCTACATTTTTATCATAAGTATTTTGTAGTTTCACATCCTTCAATAGGTTCTTTAATATCTCAGCCTTATAAAGTCTCTCACTATCTTTACGCCTCAAAAACGACAGCTGTTTTAGACCAATAAGTGCTTGAATATCTGAAAACTTAAAATGCACTATTCTAGTGTGACTACCAAAGGATAAATATATTCTACTTATCAACTTAGTTGTAAACTTATAACGGAAGAAGGGAGCAATCAACATAAACAAAGAACTTCCGGTTATAAAATATTCTACATAACTCAATAAAATTTTTAGAAGTAAACTACATTTAGATAGAGAAGGATATGTGGAAACTGCGTCTCTTACATAAGTAGCAATTTTTTTATCATTAGTAACCACCATGCCTCCACCAAAGGTATTTAACAACTTTATTAACTGAAAACTATAAAATCCTCCATCTCCTATGACTCCTACCATCTTACCTTTATATTTGGCGCCAAAAGCATGCGCACAATCTTCTATCACTCTTAGGTTATTTTTCTTAGCAATCTCTAAAATTCTATCCATATTACAGGGTAATCCAAAAAGATGGGTAGCTACAATAACTCTCGTTTTCTCTGTAATTTTCTCCTCTATGAGTTTAGGATCAATATTAAAGGTGTCTGGTTCTATATCTACCAAAACCGGCTTCAATCCCATTCCAATTATTAGAAATATTAAATCCTTCAGAGTATAGGCAGGTAAGATTACCTCATCTCCTTGCTTTAAATCCATAGCCATTAAAAGCAACTCTAAGGCATTACGACCTGTGCAAGTGGCTATTGCATATTTAGCACCCACATACTTAGCAACTTTTTCTTCGAAAGTTTTAACATATTCATCTTGCGGACACTTAGAGAATAATACTCCATTCAGTACGTCTCTCCAGATACCTTTATAGATCCTTGGCCTGCGACGGCAAATCATAATTAATTGGGGCCTCCTACAACTTTAGTAAGATATATGTTTATTAAAAAAAGATCGGCACAACAAAAACATTTTATTTTATATATCTTTAATCTCCTGCGAATGTCTTGAGAAAAATCTGAACTCCATATCTGTGAAAAACTCTGTTTTTTTAAATCTCCTAGCATAACTCTATGCTCTCCACAGATATACAAATGTCCTTCTATATCGATATCAGCAAAAAATATTCCAGCAAAACATCGGTATTTATCATGTAAACTTTTATGATCGAATATATAATTAGGTATTTCTCGATGATAAATATTATCTAAATCTGGATTTTCTCTAAAAAGACTTGAGTAAATATTTTCAAATATCTCTTTGTCCTCATTCAACAATTTCATATGTTCAGGAATAGTATAAAATATCTTCTTATTTTCAGTTAAGGGTTTGAATAATATATTATCAACTTTATCACGCCAATAATTTACGTATTCACGCATCATCTTATAATTTTGTCGATTTATTAACATTCTTATACTAATATATGGCTTGTTATCCTTTCTCTTTCTCTTTAAGATCTCTATACCTTCTTTTATTTTTCTTAATAATCCCGGGTGATTGCGAATTGCATCGTGAACTTCATCTTTATGGCTCTCTACACTTATAATTATAGAATCCAAATTAGACTCAATCAAAGAAGAATGCATTTCCTTAAGTAGTAAACCATTGGTAGATACATTAACAAGCATTCCATTTGCTTTGGCAGATTTTATAAGAAGTGGTAAATCCTTATCTAGTAGTGGATCACCACCACAGAAACTTAACATCCAAATACCATATCTTCCCATCTCTTTAATTATACGAAGTTTATCCTCTAAAGCTAAACCAAAATTCTTTGATTTCCAGTAGTCACAATATAAACATTTAACGTTGCAATTCTTCACTATGTCCCAAGTAACATATAAAGGACCTCGTTTAGGTTTTCTCAACATTTTGTACACCAAAAAATTATCTATAGAAGTAGACAGCAATCGATAAAAGTTATCTTTATATCCTATTTTATTAATAAACCTTAATATCTTAAGCATTTATTTCTCACTATCCTGCAAAATTCTTAAAAGACCCTTCAGTAAAATAAAAAATACTTTAATATTGAAAATGTAAAAAATCCCATATTTAAATATATGCTTTAAAATATAATCTAATTGTAAATATACATTTCTATAAAACTTTTTTCTTACTTGTAACAACTCCTCTACGGACATATTGCTTAAATTAATTATAGGTTTACTATAATGATGTACATCATCTTGTAATTGTAACTTTTTATATTCTATCCTACACTTTTCATAAATAGTTGACCCAGGATATAGGATAAAAAAATGAACTTTTACTAAGTCTGAATTTAAACACTTTGCTAATTTTATAGTCTCGACTGCTTCCTGCCTAGTCTCGGTAGGATTACCTATCATAAATAAAGCACATGTGGTAATACCTAACTTTTTGGCATGATAAAATATCTCTTTACTTCTTTCTATCCATTTCTCAGCTTCGGTCGTTTTATTCAACATACGTAAAATTCTCTTTGATGCTGATTCTATGCCAAACTGTAGAAGACTGCATCCAGAATCCCTCATCAATTTAAGCAGTTTATAATTGACCTCATCTACTCTAACCTGAGCAGACCATTTTATATTTATCCTTCTCCTTTTGATCTCCTCACATATAGAAACGACGTGATCAAAATCAGCCACAAAATTATCATCTTCAAAGGATATAAAATTAACTCCCTTTTTCATTAAAAACTGGATTTCATCTACAATATTAGAAGTACTCCTTAAGCGCAATACTTTACTATAACTTTTTCTTATTCCAGGCGAACAAAATGTACAACTGTAGGGGCAACCTCTGGAAGTGATAACATAACCACATATTAATCTTCTATTCATTCTTACCGGATAAATAAAAGTGTACGATTTTAATTCTTTTAATGTAAAGTTCGGAAATGGCAAATTATCTAAATCGAAAACAATATTTATAAGATTAACCCTTCGTCTATAAATATCCTTCAAAGCTTTAAACATGCTTATGTTCCCATTTAATTTTTCTATAATTGAGAGTATTTCTATTTCTGGTTCTCCAGGTATAATTATATCAAATAGAGGGGTATCTTCTATATATAACTCTGGTCTAAAAGTAATATCGGGACCGATACCGATTATAATGGGTTTCTTTTTCTGAGTTATCAGCGATATAAATTTCACTACTGAATGAAAGTTATATGGATCAACATAAATTATTACTATATCCGGGGATAATTTAAAGATTCCTTCAGCGAACTTACTCAGAGACAGCTTGCTAACCCAATAGTCAAAAAATCTTACTTCATATTTTTTCTTCTTGTTCAATAATGCTTGTATATACTTTAAGGTTAAAGGAGGATACATATGTCTGGGATGATAAATTCTCTTTAAAGAAGAGTTATCAAGTCTAATTAGAAATATCTTTCTTCTTCCCATGCTGTTCTGTCAGTTCATTTTTAATTAAAAAACTTAGTGAATAAATTTCTTAAAGAATGTTTATTTTTAATTTCCGTACAAAAAATGAGTGAGCTAAAATCGCTATCTCTGATACAGTCTGTTTAATGGTTCCTCTACTAAATAGAGAATAGAAATATGCACAATCCCACCAGCAGTTACAATTCTCTGGTATATTTTTTCTTATCTCCTTCAATTGATTGAAATCCTTAAAGTCTAAAGCATTTATATTTGAAGGAGGAATATCTTGACAGGGCATAATAAAACCATCATTATTAACTGTAAAAAACCTCTCCACAGCAAAACATTGCATAAATACTTTCTTTCTTACATAATCAGCCATTCTAGAAATATAGCCTAAGGGAGTTAAAATCCTATAACCACACTTTTTCATCTTAATCAACTCTTTTTCCAAATTTTCTAAATCATTTAACTCTGCTTCTTTAAACGCCAAATCGGATCTATTACACCTATACCAAAATAATTTATCATCAGAGGAGTGTAATAGAGATATCTCTATATTAACCTTTAAATCATTCAATTTTTTGACAATTTCAGGTACTTTCAAAACATTCTTTGCGTGTACGACGACAGTGGAGCTTACTATAAATTTAAAAATTTTACTATAATGAATAAGAATCTTAACGGTATCTAAAAATTTTGTCTCAAGGTTTGAATAAAAAACAGGATAGGAGATATTAATATAATCTAAAGTTTTAAAACTTTTGATCTTTTCCTCCGTCAATAGTATTCCATTAGTAAGAAGACCTGTTATTCCTTTATGAGAAGCATAGCTTATTAATTCCTCTAGACCGTTGTATAGCAAAGGTTCTCCTCCAGTAAAAACAAAAATAAAATATTTCTTTGATAGTCTATCAATAATTACCTTCCAATCATCCACACTTAATTCCTTACCATTATTCCTTTTAATTACTTCACAATGAGGACATTGTAGATTACACCTTCTAGTCAATATTAAATTTATGGAACCAAAACTATGATTTAGTATTTTACTCATAAATTTTAACTTCTTTAACATCTCTGCTAAAAAATTGAAATTATGTTCCTCGTCTTTAGATATACCATTCAAGTTAAACTGACTTTAATAGATTAAAAACAGCATTGAGGTTAAGTGAGACTGCCAAATTGAATTCAACAACAGAAGAACACCAACAGGAAAAACAAAAAGATGGTTTAAGTTGATTAAACATCTCTCTGAAATTGTAATATACAGAATTCAGAAGATCGCCTTCAGATAAATTATATTTAGAAAAATTTCTATCGCAGGATATAACATAACCGTTAGGTAAAATCTTACAGCTCAATATTCCAGCAGCACATCTTATTCTCTTAGGATGAGGCCAATTATACAGATGTTGGAGCCCTGAGATAGAATTTTGTATATTTATAGTGCCGGCCTTCTTCATCATTATTAATTTCTGAATAGCTCTCTTGTACTCCTCTTCTGGTGGAGCAACGGGATTTATCTCATCACTCCATAAGATCTTTAAAGTTGCTGGCTGAAAATCAGCCTTCAAATTTAAATCTTCAATTAAAGATAAAATAGCATCTAGGCAATTGATATTGTATTTAGATAATACCACTTTAATATCGATTTTAATATTATTAGCCTTACATATGGTAATCGCCTCCATAACTTTATCAAAAGAACCCTCTCCTCTTAGGGAATCATGTATTTGTCTGGGACCGTCGATGCTCAATTTTATCCTATTTACTCCTTTAATCTCCTTTATCCTCTTCTTTATCAATACTCCATTTGAATTAAGACTTACATAAATACCCCTTGAAGTAGTATAAGTTATAATTTCGCCGATATCCTCTCTTAAAAGTGGTTCTCCTCCTGTAAATATAATAATCTTGGTTCCCATTGAAACTAACTCATCTATTATAGAAAAAATCTGTTTTGTATTTAGTTCGTTAAATTTCACATCCCAGATCTTACAATAAGAACATCTCTGATTGCATCTACTGGTCAACATCCAACTTACTACCAACGGAATTTTATATCTAAGCAGTTTAAACTTTATAAAGGACTTTCCAATGGAAAATAATATTCTCGACATCACTTCAATTTTTTATGTTAAATTTCCAAAATCCTCTTTAGTAGTTACCAATCTATCTATAAAAGGCTTCGTATATACTAAACTAATAACTACAGGGAGAA
The DNA here is from genome assembly GCA_964536865.1 of uncultured Planctomycetia bacterium. Lineage (GTDB taxonomy): Bacteria > Omnitrophota > Gorgyraeia > Duberdicusellales > 4484-171 > B7-G16. The sequence continues at coordinate 31,452 of CAZHYN010000015.1, read as the reverse complement.
GGTATTCCACAGAGGAATATAAAATACCTAAACTTAACAGTTGTTTTAAAGAGCCATATTTCGAGAAAAAGAAAATAATAGCAGCTTCTCTTGTCCCTAAACCAAATAGAGTAATGGGAAGACTGGTTATAACTGTAGTTAAGGGAATGAAAATAAAAACTAATGGATATGGAATAGATAGGTCTAGCCCTTCACTCAATATGTAAAAATTAGCTAACTCAGAAGCTATAAAAACTGTAGAATAAATGAATAAAGTTAATAACCTTCTATTTCCAATCTTATTGTAAACATAGATAATCTCCCTAAGATAATTATAAATGTTAATTCGAGATCCTCTTATAGAATTTATAAGCTCTTCTTTCATTCTTAGCTTAAATAGTATCTTTCTTGTTATAAACAAGATTAAACTTAAAAAACAGATGTAAGAAATTATACTAATCAAGCTAAAGTTCAAAATTAAATGACCTACTGAAATGAAAAATAAGACAGCTAAGAAGTTTAGCCCCAATTCAAAAAAGATTGAGCTAAAGCCCTTCAAAAAAGAAAAATTATGCCACTGCCTCAAATAAACAACCCTTGTTAGTTCCCCGGCTCTCATAGGCAGTATGCTAATTATGGGATCACTACCCATCTTCATAAATATTGCTTCTTTGAGAGTAATATCTCTACCAAAAACATGAAGAATTCGACGCCATTTATCAGAGGATAAAAATATATTGTTTGCGATTGAAATAAAAACGGCTAAAAAAAATAGAGCTGGTTTTACATGTCCTAAAACTCCTATAACCTCCTCTATTTTTATCTTCGAAAATAGAACGAAAAATATTCCCATAGTAAGAAATATTGAAAAGAGTAATTTATATCGATGATATAAGGTCCTATTTCTCATAGCCGTCTTTAATTATGACAAAAATACTATTAAGAATCAGCTCATCCTTAGCCACATTTGTTTCTCTCTCCATACAATCGTCCCAAAAATACAAAAGACAGCCGTTAAACAACTAATTATACATCCTATTTTAAAAGAGAATGGCTTATATTTGAAAGTGATTCTATACTTCCCTCCATCAGGAATGTAAATAGCCTTAAATATATAATTTGCTCTTAAGACTCTATTCTCTTTCCCATCTATATAAGACTTCCAACCAGGATGATAAGCGTCGAGAAAAACAAGAAAGCCTGAAGTATCCGTGGAAAGTTTTAATTCAACAAAATCATTTTGATAATCATTAATCTCTAAAGTATATTTAGGCTTTAAATTATATCTATATTTATCGATTGGCTGAAAATTTTTAGGAATTGTCTCAATGATTACAGTCCTTTTAGGATCGAAATGAGAACTTTTAATGAAAGACAATATCTCTTCTCTATTTTTCATTATAATATAATCTTGCACAAAAAAGATCTTTTTTAAAGCCCATCGGTAGTAGTAAATATACAATTCATCATCTTCATAAATTCTCTCAAACAGATCTCTATTATGGAAATAAGGTTTATCTTGCCAGCGAGGAACAATCACAAAAGAACTCGATGTTAAACTTAAAAAATTGGGATGAAATATAAAGTCATTATACGACTCACTCGACATAGGGTCTATTTCTAGATCTGTTTTCACAAACTCAAGATATCTTTGAGTAGGTAATACAATGTGTCCAAGAGAAGAATGTAAATCATAAATAATAGGCGTATTTTCAATCAAGGTTTTCTTTGTCCAGTAAAATTGCTTAGCTCTACATAATGAAGTTAAATTATACCAATTAGCTTTTTCTTCTAGACTTCTAATATTCGATTCCGAACATCCTGATATATCATCATTAGCCAATGAAGCAACTCTATATAACTTACTATATTTATCCTTAATCAAACTAACGCTTTCAGGCTCTCTAAACCAAGAAGACTTAAGTTCACCTGAAGCAAAAAAAGGTGTATCAAAATTTCTAAATAAATATAAATTAAGAAAAATTAGAATAGGTAAATAATACTTCAATCTTAAATTAAGTTTTATAACCAATGAAATGAAGAAAATTGAAGCTAAAAATATCAAAATAAAAAAGTTCCTAATACTAAGAGAATGAAGAAATTTTAAAAGTCCAATAGGGAATCTTTCCGGGTTGATTATCTGCGAATAATTTGGATTAGAAAGTGCAACTTTTTGATTTTGCAAGTGGAAGCAAATCAGGATTGCAAATATAAAAAAGATACACAAATATAAGAAAATTTGTTTGCGAGAAATAACAACTTTTCTTAGAATCTCTATACCCTCACCGACAAGGATTGCTAATGTAAACATAGTTAAAACTTCTATTCGTAAAGGCTTCTTAAAGACAGAAAACCCTGGTATTCTTAAATGATAAAGTATGTAGTATAAAGGGGTATATTTACCTACAGCGAGTAAAAGTGTTAATATAAAAAATATACTATAAAATAGAATATAATTTTTATATTTTGCTTTTTTATAATTTAAGATGGCTATCAGGGCCAAAAATAGTGAGATAATACCAAAATGGCCAGGACTAAATGCATTTACAAAATCACCTTGTATATATTCGGGAAAAACAAAATCTAAAATATTTAAAAATTGTAGTGTATCTCCAGGCCTATCCATAACTTGAGCAAAAGAGGCAAACTTCCTTGCTGAAAACAAATAGTGTTCATAAACAGGGAAAAATTGGACCGCAAAAATTCCAAGGCTAATTATCAATACAAAAATAAATACCATAAAACACCTATGCAGAGATAAACCTAAAATTATTTTTTTAAACAAAAAATATCCTGCCAAAAACAATACTGTATAATAAAAAAATTGAAACATTCCGGTTAGAGCTTGGAGCCCTAAAGATAAACCAATTAGAATCAACCAGATATATTTTTTATTTTCAAAAAACTTTTCGGATAAATAAAGAAGAAGAGGAATGTATACATAACTTTGTAAAACAAACATATGAGTATAGCTTCCCAAAAGAAAACCATTAAAAAGAAAGACAAAAACAGCCCCCAAACAAGCTTCTTTACTCAAGCCTATCTTTTTTGCATAAAGATAAATAAAAATTCCACCGAACAGAAAATGAACAATAAAAATCATATTAATACACCATACAGGAGGTAAAATTTTTGTCAAAATAGAAAAGGGATAGAAAAAACCTTGCTCTATATTGGAAAAAAGAGGCATTCCTAAATAAAGATGGGGCAACCACAGCGACGATTTATAGTGATAGAGGTAATACGAAAAAAGAAAATGTTTATCGAAACGCTCGGCATGTAGAGTAAAATGATAAAAAGATAAAAAGATATTGTGAAAAAAGATAAAAAAGCTTAAAAAGATTAGAAAGAAAGGAGTCTTCTCATTCTTCATTATTTCTATCTGTTAAAGTACTTCCTAAAAAAAGAAATTAAAACATAATTAATGCTGCTCTCCAAATTACCTTGAAATATCAAATTAGCTTCTACCTTTGCGGCAAAAGTACAATTTGAACACTTAATATTTTTTCCGGAGGGAAATTTCCTAATATCATCTTTCAAAAGATTTCCAAAAACAGTTCTATTTTGGCTACATATTATAAGATCAGCATTATTCTCGAGTCGATAAAATAATCGAGTCCCTGCACAGTTAATAACTTTTCCTTCTGGGAAGTAACCCAGATGTTTTAGTCCAGAAAAAGAATTGGCAATGTAGAGATAATTTCGCCTCTTTCTATCAAAGATATAATTTATAATATTTTTGTATTTTTCCTTGGATGGAAAAATGGGGTTTTTCACATTTGGATTTCTCAAAAGATACCTCTTAGCTGGCTGAAAAAAAACCGTTGCTTTAAAGAATTTAACTATATTAAGTATATGATCAATTACGAAAGGGAAAGAATTTAATTCAGAAAGAACAGTATAAAAACTCACTTCAAAATTTCTCCTTTTAAGAATCTCAACAGCTTCTATAGTATTCTTATAACTATTCTCACCTCTTATACTATCATTAATTTCTTCAGGTCCATCCAAACTTAAAGTTACCTTCTTAACATCCTTGATATCACCGATTACTCTTCCAATATAATCACCATTTGTATTAAGATAAACTAAAAAACCCATCTTACTGCAAACATTGACAATCTCAACAAAATCTTCTCTAATCAAAGGTTCTCCTCCAGTAAAATAAATTCTTCTTACTCCAAAATCCTTCAATTTTTTTGCACATATAATGAGTTCTTTGGTAGATAATTCTCCTTGGTTACTAGGAGAACCACAATATATGCAATTCCGATTGCAGCGATAAGTTAAAATCCAACTAATAATCTTAGGGATAAAACTCATAATTCTAAAATACTTCTTTTTTAGCAAACTTCAGACTACCCAAAAGAAAAAATAAGGTCAAAATACTTATCCAACAGCCTACTCTAAATAAATATGGCTTATACCTAAAAACTATTCTGTGTCTTCCCTCTTCAGGAATATACACTGCTCTAAATAGATAATTCGCTCTTAAAATTTCTACATTTCTGTCATCCAAATAGGCCACCCATCCCGGGTAGAAAGAATCTAATAAAACAAGAAAACCACTAGAATTTGTCTCTAAACTTATATCAATACTTGTATTGCTGTATTCTTCTATGTTAATTTTATAACTTTCATGTTTCTTCTCCCTCCTAGGTTCAATAATAGCTAAAGCTTTCTCCAAGACAACAACCTCCTTAGGCTCAAAAGTATCCTTTTTTAAAATATCCAAAATATTGTGTCTATCCTTTTCTACGATAAAATCTTTAGCAAAATAGGCTCTCTCGGAGAGGGTTTTTACTCGATAGATATCAAATTGATTATTTTCGTAAACTTTCTCAAATAAACTCTCTGTATGAAAGTATTTATTATCTCTGATCTTAGGAACTACAGCTATGGATATATTGCTTAAAAATAAATAATTAGGATAAAAAATAAAATCAGGATATCCCATCATCCTTATTGGAGATATTTCCATAGAGGTTTTAGTAAACTCAAGGTATCTTGCAGGAATAAGGGATGCATAACCAGAACAGTGTTGAATCCTAAAAGGAAGAAGGTTATTACCCATTGGATAATCGAGATAAGAAAATATGTATCTTTTGTCCACTCGAGGTTTCAAATTATATAACCATAAATAAAGATGGTAAGAAAAAATTGAAAAAAAATTAGCCTCCTTATGTAAGTAAATTCTGCTATTATCTTTTTGCTTTAAATCATCCAAAACTTTTGAAAATTTCTCTAATTTCTTTCGGTTCTTGTCAATCAAACTCTTTTCAATTTCCCTTATACTTCTATGACTATAAATGAAGATGATAGCAAGAAAAAAAATAAAAATAAGTGATTTTATAATAATTTTATACTTTTCAAAAACAAACAAAATAATAATAAAGAAAACTGTTATAGCGAAAGTAAAAAGAACATCGTTTATCGCTATTTTTAACAAATCAAAATGATAAAGTAAAAATAAAAATCCAATTAAGCATAGTATAAAAATTGAAATTATCATTGAAATAACCCAAAGAAAATTTACTTTTTTCAGATTTTCAACACCTAATGCAGAAAGTACAGATATAGAAAAGACTAAAATGAACTCCCATTTGAGAGGATCGTGAAAATAAGAATACCAAGGTAAATAGCTAAAGAGGTCATAAAAAAAACTACATCTACCTAAACACAGTAAGAAAGAGAAGCCAAATATAAACAGAAAAAATAGACCATTTACTTTTTTATTTTTAAAGTTGACTCCTAATGTTCCAAGAATGAAAGGAAAAGTTCCTAAAAAACAGGGCTGAAAGGGAGAATCTTTCCTTATTCCAAAATGGTAAAAAAAGAACCCTAAAATCTTCTGTAGAGTTAAACTCTCACTTTCACGTTCAGATATCAAAGATAGAGCCGAAGGCACTGCGAGATTACGAGAAGAAAATTGCGCAAGACCATAAGCAGGAAGAAGCTGTATAGAGGCAATTAGAAATCCAACTATAAAAATAGAAGAGAATATTATTATAGATTTTTTAAGGGATTTTTTCTGAGAAATTACCTTATATAGAATATAGATGACCACTATCGTCCAAGAGATATAAAAATATTGGCTATGTCCAGCTAAAAGCTGAAGACCGACTAATAAGGCTGAAAGGGCAATATATAAAAATTTTCCATCATTAAATATTTTCTCAATTATAAATAATAACAATGGTAAATATATCATTGTTGAAAGAGCATGAAGGCTATCGTGATAATCAAGCATGAAACTATTAAAAATAAAACAAATACTACCTATCAAAGAGCCAAATTTAGAAATTTGTAGTTCTCTGAGATAGATATAAGTAAATAAAAGTCCTAAGAAGTAGTTGAAGATTATTAATAGATTTAAAGCATACAGAGTATCTTTAAAAAGAAATACGAAAATTAAATTTAGTGGATAAAATAATCCAAATTGGGGATTGGAAGCTAAAGGATATCCAAAAAAGATAGAAGGCGACCATAAAATACTATCTAATGAAAAAAAATTCCCTCTCCAATACTCAAATACAGGAAGATGCATAAAAAAAATGTCACCCCGAAAAAATACCTTTCCAAATAATATTTTTTTGAATAAAACAAAGAAGAAAAATATAAAGATAATAAGGACACCTATCTCTTTATATTTTCTCATCTTTCAAATTTAAATCTTTTAGCAACTTAAACACGAAGAAAATTCCCATAAAAGGAACTAAAAAATGGCAAATAAGAGAGGTAAGGAAACCTAATATAAACAACTCTTCTTGTAAGGCGAAAGAGGAAAAAAGTAGAATAATACTACCTTCTCTAACTCCTAATCCTTCAAAAGCTAAAGGTAAATTTGCAATGAGAGAAACTAGAGGGTAAAACAATAGAATTTTATTCAACGGTATATAAATACCTAAAGCTTTTCCTATAATACTAAAAGAAAATATCTCAAAAAAGAAACGGATCAAAGAAATGCAAAGAATAATAAAGAAGTTCTTCAATATCATCTTCTTGAAAATATTCAATGTATTTCTTATTGGAACACTTAATCCCAGAAAGTGAATAGTAAAAATATTACACTTTAGGGGAATGACGGCGTTAAAAGCAGCTCCAACAGCAAAGACTACTATGCAGGTCAAAACATTTATTGCTAAATGAGAAAAAACAGAAAGAGTACTAATAAGAAGAGGCACTCGATAAAATCTCTTAAGAAAGATAACTCGCAATATATCTCCTACTTTTAGAGGCAAAACGGATTTAAAGGGAGCAGTAGAAATTCTGAGAAATAATATATCTTTTAAAGCCACCTTATATTCCATTGCTTCTAAAATCATTTTCCATTGTAAGGAGTTAAATATGGGATTACCGAGAAAAGAAAAAAGAAGAGCTAATATCAAATATTCTATCTTTAGCCTGTGAAGAACAAGTTTAATCAAAGACCATTGAACCTTTTTTAATAAAAAAAATAAAATGATAAAAGTTATGGATAATGACAAAAAATTAATGAAAATATTTTTTTTCATAATTTAGATAATTTCATTAAGAGCTTGGGCAATACGTATCAAATCACACATTTTATAATATGGGTCGATATTTAAAATAAGGAGCTCCTTTTCTACTTTTTCGACAACGGGATAGTGACCTACTCTATCAAAAATTTTGGAACAATTTTGCATAAAATTATCATCCACCTCTATTCCTCTCTCTAATAGTTTCTTTGTAGTCTCTTTTTTAGAGTTTGAATAAATACCTAAAACTAAAGGTGCGCTTTTTATACCTTCTATATTTGATAAATACGTAGTCTTTATTTCGGGTTTCAACTTACTGCATAAAAATTCTAATTTCTGCCTTCGTAAATCATTGATCCTATCTAAAAGTAAAAGCTGCTTATTGGCAATAGAAGCCTGTAGATTAGTGTATCTATATTTTGGGAGGTTATGGGTTTTCTTTGCTTCTTTTCGAGAGATTATCTTCCGGTATAGCTCCATCACATTTCTATATTTCATATTTCTTAAGTATAAGTTAATAGGGAAAATAAAATTACTATATATAGGAGGGTTGAAAAATAGTCTCGTTAAAAGAAGCTTGAATATGATTTTTAACACAATACTTTTGGGAGGATATTTAAAATTGCTAAATTCAGTTTTTATCTTAGGAAGTAAGGCAGAGTTATTCACTATAACAGCTCCACCTTTAAATGTATTAATAAATTTACTTACACTAAAACTGAAAAAAGAGGCATCTCCTAAGCTTCCAACTTTTCTCCCTTTATATTCAGCACCCAAAGCATGGGCACAATCTTCTATAACAAACAAATTAAACTTTTTCGCTATTTTTGAAATCTTCTCCATATTACAAGGTTGACCAAAAAGGTGGGTAGGAATTATAACTTTACTACGGGAGGTTATCTTCTCTGGAATAAGTTCAGGGTTTATGTTGCAAGTTTCATCTATATCCACAAATACTGGCTTAAGCCCTAAAGACGAAATGATGGTAGGAATAGCAAAAAAAGTATAAACAGGGAGAATTACTTCGTCTTTCTCTTTTAAATTAAGGGCTTTCAATATCAAATAAAGAGCCATTCTTCCTGAAATAGTACAAAAAGCAGACTTTCCTCCTATATATTTTAAAAACCTCTGTTCAAATTTCTCCAATTGACAATTTTTATCTTGAGAGAGGAAAAAAGAAAAAATATCTCGTATCTCTCCTTCATAAAAGAACGGTCTTTTTATTAAAATCACTCTTCTCATATCTCTTCAAATTTACCAGATAATCTTCTACGTATTTGGTAGATATAATTTTTGATATATAATGTAAACCTGTAGTCTCTTTTCTTTATGCCATTTAAAAGTTCAACCATTATAATCAAAAATAGGGGAAGTCGATAGAAGAAACGGTATAACTTATATTTCGATATTAAATTTATTATAAATTTAGGTAAAAATGGAAAAACTCTATAGAATCTACGTAAATTCTCATCTTTTTTATCTACTTTATGAGAAGGGTAAATAAAATTTGCCCTCTTTCCTTCTTTTATATCCTGTAGGTCTTTATCATCCAAATAACCTTTTTTGTAAGCTTCTTCAACTATGGGTAAATTTGGAAAATAGGCTAAATAAAAACATTTTACTCTATTAAGCAATTTGCCATTTTTAATACATTCTATTGTAAAAAGGTGGTCTTCTTCCTTTTCATTAGGTAAGCCAACGATGGTATCTAAATCATATCTCAATCTAACTTCGTCACAAATTCTTAATATATTTAATACATCAAATTCTGTTTCTGGTCTATAGAGAACTTGCGACTTTATCTGGTTATTTATAATTTGGATGCCAAAATTTAAACAATAACATCCACACTTTTTTAATAAATTTACTGTATCCCTATCTATATTTCTAATATGGGCTAAACATTTGAAGGGAATATTTATCTGATCCTTATAGAGAGGTAAGAAATCATAAACCCAAGATTTATCTCGAAGAAAGTCGGTATCATAAAATATTACTTCTTCACAATTATATTTTTCTTTTGCCATTTTTAACTCCTCTATCACATTAGAGATACTTCTCTTGCGAACATTTTTTCCTTTGTAAAGGGCGCTATAAAAACCTTCACAGCAATATGTACATCGCCCCGGACAGCCTCTTCCAGTCATAATAAGATAATCATACTTATAATTTATATACTCCCGAAAGAGTTCCTTATCAGGGAAAGGTAAAACATCTAAGTCTACAGGTTCATCCATAGGATTAATAATCAACTTACTATTTTCTTTGAATCCCAAGCTATTTATTTTTTTAAATCTAGAGAAAGTATCTCCTTTTTCTAACGCCTCTACCAAATTAAGCATTGGATATTCTCCTTCACCAATAATTATAAAATCGACAAAAGTATTCTTTAACACCTCTTCAGGAACTAATGTTACATGCGGACCACCAAATACAATAGGAAGATTTAACTCTTTTTTTAGATAAGCTGCTATCGCTTTACTCCATTGATAAGTTGTAGAATATACTGAAAAAGCAATAACATCGGGATTAATCTTTCTAGCTCTTTGTAAAATTTCTTCCTTTCTATACGCAAATACTTTCTCTAGTATAGGTATGTAAAACACATTGTCTTCTCTACTAAAAAGTCCTGGATCATTTATCAGATAGACACTGTGACCTGCCTGTTTTAAAAGGCTGGATATGTATTCAATTCCTAATTGTTCTTTTCCTAGATGGATAAATAAAATCTTCATCTTTTCACAATAGGTCTTGATTCTTCAACCACTCTCCAGTTCTCTGCATCCCCTCTCTTAAAAATATCTTTGGCTTAAAGCCTGTGTCTTCAAAGAAATCTGAAGGATCACAGGTCCAATATTTAGAACTTAACTCTTCTAAGCTTTGCCCTTCTAAAGAGGCACCCAATAGTTTGCTTATATTTCTTAAAAGTGGGAGGACTTTTATTATTAATTTTTGAGGAATTGTTATCTTATATAATTTCTTATATTCTTTATCTAAAGCTAAAGCCATAGCTTCATAAACCTCTTTCCAAGAATATACGTTTCCATCGGATATGGAATAAACCTTATTTGTTATATTACTTTGTGCAGCTAATATCATCGCCTCTATTATATCATCTATATATATAAGGCTAGCAAACCTTTCTTCTACTTTAGAAACTACAGGGATAAAACCTTTTTTTATGAATTTGAATATTAAATAAATTCCTCTTTTATCTCCGGGACCATAGACTCTGCAAGAGCGCAAAATAATATAAGGGATTCTATCGCCAAATCTCCTTATCTCTCTTTCTGCTAATAGTTTTGTCTTTCCGTATAAAGAACTGGCTTTTTTCTTTTCACCAAATCCATAACTTAAAAGAGAACCTATATAGATAAATTTTTTTAAATTAGGACTTAACTCAGCAAGCCAGTGAAGAAGATTTATTGTTCCTTCCACATTGGTTAAATAACACACCTTCTCACCTGCTGAATCCTTGGCTGTAGCTAAATGGAATACATAATCTATATCTCTAAGAAATTCTAAGGGAGGAGATTGGGATAGATCTAAATTATACATTAACAAATTACTTTCCATAAATTTATCCTTAAATTTATCCTTTTCAGTATTTTTATCTATCACTATCACTTGATTCTCCTTCATAAGCCGCTGTACCAGCTGCTTTCCTATAAACCCTAATCCTCCTGTTACCAAAATTTTCATCTCTGAAAACCTCCCTCTTGTCAATAAAAACTTTAATTTCTTTTCTTTTTTAATGACATTTAGCTATTCATCTCTTCGCCCCGACTTTTCGGGATACGGTCTATTTGATAGGCCTTAGGGCTTCCCATTCATTTTGTCGGGCTCTTTTTGCTCAGAAAAAATCATCGGTTGCCTGAGGCATAAGGATATTATTAGTTTTTTTAGATCTATAGGGTTCTTGTATTTTAATGTTGCTCATATTATATGCTAATTTATTGACAACTGCTACCTTTACTTTTTCCGCCAAGAGCGGATCTGCCTCTGGCAGATTGTTTTCCTTTTTTATAGGTTATTTTATCATATATTGCTTTTAAATAGGGATCTTTTATTATTGCTTTCTGGGATGCTTCAATTAGTGCCCATCTTAGGTATTTATTTCCCTGTTTGGTTATCTTTCCTGTGTGAGAGAAGTTTCCTGATTGATGAATTGAGGGAACTATTCCTATATAGGAGGAAAGTTTTTTAGGAGTTAGGAATCTGGTTATATCTACTACTTCACAAAGAATAAGATAGGCTGTAAAGAAACCAATTCCGGGAACAGTAAGAAGAAGTTGGGCTAAAGGGTTTTCTTTTATAGTTAATTTTATTGATTTTTCCGTCTCATCTATTAAAGAATTTAGTCTCTCAATAAGATTAAGATAATCTTTTAAGGAGCAAGATAGAGGGTAAGCTAAAGATAAGCTTTCCAGCCACATTAAACCTTTCCTGCCAAATAAATCAGAAATTTGAGGGGTATCTATTCCTTCTCTATCTAATATAGAGTGAATCCGGCATTTTAAAGAACTCCTTACCTTAACTAAGGAGATTCTGTATCTTAATAGCTCTCTTAGAGACCTTGTCTTCCTGCCAGCTAAATAGCTCTGAGGAATAAGTCCTGCTCTCAACAGTTGAGCTAAGGTAAAGCTTGATATGGAGTCTGTTTTTATCTTACTTTCAGCAATTATTCTTGTTTTGTAAGGATGGGCTAATATATGGGTTAAGTTGGCTGATTCTAAAAGGTCGGCTAACCAATACCAATTTCCAGTTGCTTCTAATACTACTTTTGTTTGGTGGGGATTAAAGGATTTAAAATAATTAAGCATACCTTCTTTATCATAATGGTATAGTTTTCTTTCTTCTACTAAGTCTCCTATCTCATCAATTATCGTGATGTGAGAATATCTTTTGTGCTGGTCAATTCCCATTCCACCAGAGGTTCCACCAGAGGTGGATTCGCCTCAGGCGAAGGATCCACCTATGGTGGAAAAATACCTAAACCTTTTTACTCTTTCTAAACCTTGCATATCTACCTCCTTTCCTTAGACAACCTTCATTATTATATCTTTTTTTAAGGAGGTAGGTTTTCATAATATCATGTTCTTTTCCCAGGGTAAATTGTGTTAAATTTATATTTTTTGGTCTTAACCCAGTTAATTATTCCTTTAAAAAAGCCTCCTTTAGTCTCTTTTTACATATGTGAATAGTGCTCTTTAAATTTTCATTAAAAGCCTCGAAATTTACATCTTCATTAGCTACTTTTTCCTGCGAAAAAACCATATCTACAAAGGCAAAAAATTTCCTTTTAAATTCTGAGAAGGAGCGAACTCCTAAAACAGATTTCAGAAGACGGCGTGGATTTGAATAATAGGAAACATAGGCCCACTTAGCTAATTTATCGATCTCTCTATTTGTAAGACTTGTCCATGGTCTTGGTAAGGATCTATCTATCTCTTTGCCCAATATCCAATCTTTCCAATAATCCTTTCCAGTGTTTTCAACCATTTGTTTCCACAAAGGAGTCAAAGGCTTAGCTAAACATTTTGAAAATTGAACATAATCTAAATCCAAACTCTTAGCAAAATTTAAAGTCTCTTTTACTGTTTCTCTAGTGTCTCCAGGTGCGCCTATCAGAAAAAACCCCAAAGATTTTATTCCTAAATCTCGACATATTCCTATCGTGTCTCGTATCTGTTTAAGGGTTATTCCTTTATTTACTTTATTAAGTATCTCTTGATTACCCGACTCCAATCCAAAATATATCCTACTACAGCCTGCTTTTTTCATTTCCTGTAGTAGTTCACCATCTACTGTATCTACTCGAGAACGGCAGGCCCAAATAATATCCAACTTTCTCTCCTGTAATAACTTACATATTTTTAGCACTCGTTCTCTTATTCCTGTAAATTCATAATCAAAAATATCTATTTCTCTAATATTATACTTATAGTAACATTCCTCCATTTCCCTAACAACGGTTTCTGGGGAACGAGGCGAATAAGGAGTTCTTCCCGCCTCACAGAATGTACACCCGAAGGGACATCCTAAAGAGGTAACCATCACAGTGAAATTCCTTCTCTCTGTAGGAAATTCAGCATATAATTCATTGGGTAATAGATGTCTTGCAGGATTAGGAAATTTATCAAAATCTATTTTTTGGGGATGAGGAGTAACAAAAATATTTCCATCTTTTTTGTAAACAAGTCCTGGAACATTATCAAAGTTTGGTCTTTCCTTTTCTAACTCTCTAAAAAGAGCAGGAATTGTATAATAAGCATGTTCAACCACTCCAAACTCTATCTCTGGATGGGAAACGGATTCTTTAGGATAAATTCTTAAATTATATCCTCCTATTACTACAGGAATTTTCAAATGCTTCTTCAAAAATCTGATCCAAGTTAAAGTATCAGGAAACATATATGTTGTCATCATAAAACCCATGATATCGGGTTTAAATTTTTTTAATATATCTAACGTTTCTGCCATAGTAAGTTTTAAAGTTCTTGCATCTACAATTATTACTTTATGTCCTGCTTTTTCGGCGATAGAAGCTACCCAACTAATACTTAAAGGTGGAAAAAGACCAAAATATTTTTGGACAATTCTTATATTCTCTTCATGAATTTTGTATTTAAATGGATTAAAAATCAGTGCAAATCTCATAGTTTTTAAACTTATATACATTTATACCGTAAAATCTCTGCATGTCTTCTTTATGGTAAACATTAGAAAAAGTATGGACAAGGAAATTCTCTTCGTCCGATCCCTGATCCGTCCATCTGTCAACTAGTAACCAAACATTCTCTCCCTCAAAATACTTCTTTAGTATATTGATCTTCTCTAATATCTCTTTTTTAAAATCTGCTATATTTCTATTCTGGTTCTGTTTTAGCCCCAAGATCAAATTATCTCTCTCCTTAAATACCTCTACAATATTGCCATTTAAAACTTTGCCATATGTATCTAAGTCCTTAAGAAAACCTCGCTTATGTGGGCGAAAATAATAAAGAAAACTATTCAACTGACAAACTGGAGAAATTAAAATAGCATCAAAAGGTTTTATATTATTTTTAAGAAACTCCGTAGCTTTTTCCCAATCGATACTATAGTCCTCAACATAAATAACCTTTAACGGATAAATGTTCAATAAAAATATAGAAACAACTACTAAACAAACCAATAATTTTCTTCTCAGTTCACAAATACCTACTCCAACTAAAAGATAAAATGCTGGTAAGCATATAATAAGATGTTTTATTAAATAGACAGGAAAAAATAATAAAGAAAAGATATAAGCACTAAGGATAGGAATAATCAACCAGCCTAAGAGAAAATAAAATGCCCTTCTATGTTTTCCAAAAAGCTTAATAGATCCGAAGATTAAAAATACAGCAAAAATTAGAAAGATTAAATTAATAATTATGGGGAAATTAAAGACAATTTGAAAATCATCTAATCCATACCTTGGACCTCCGTAACTAAATGTATGTAACGTCTCTATAATATTGTTAAAATGAGGAACTTTTATCCACCATGTATTCTTTACCATAGTATCTCTATCTGAAAAGATAAACCAGATGATACAACTCAAAAATATAATACTTTGATAGGAAAACCACCTCTTTATTTTTTTTCTATTGAAGACTAAAAATATACACAGATTTTGTGCCAAAACCACAGATAAACCATAAGGATGGGTGAAAATTATCAAAATATTCAAAAATGTATTGTATAAAAAAAATTTATTCCTACCTTGCCAAATTTTCAAGAGATAAAAATAAGATAAAACACAAAGCATTACCAAAAAAGTAAAATGACGCACTTGCTGACTATGATAGATATGAAAACAGGATATGCTCAGAAGAAAAGCACTAATTATTCCTAATCTTGAATTAATAATGAGACAACCAATTCGGTAGATAAATATAATTGAAATAATAGCAAATATTACCGAGAGCAACCTTAAAAGTGTCACATCTATCCCAAAAAGATTAATCCATAATTTTAAAATTAAAAAATATAGAGGCTTATAATAGGCAAAAAATCCTTCCTTACTTGATATTTTCTCTGCGGTAGCAATGGATCTGACTTCATCATACCAAACTCTATGATAATCTATTCTATAAATTCTCAAGAAAAAACTAAAAATTAAAATCAAAAAAAGAACCATTGAAATTTTTTGATTTTTGACCAGCCTCATAGATAACAACACATATTATTAATTCTTTGTAAGTGCCTTGTGTTTATTTTATAAAGAGTTTTAAATATAAAAGTACTCTGATTTTTATAACTTCTTCTGGACAATTCTCAACACAAGAGAAATATTTTATATATTTTCTCTGATCGATCTTAAAATGCTTTGCAATAACGACTGCATCTGGTGGACACCTTATCTGACAGGTTCCACACTTAGTATATTTCTCTCTATAAATGAATGACATAGCAACGTCACTTCAAACTCTAAATTTAATTTTAGAAAAAATAGGTATCTGCTCTATATTAAAAGGTGCGGGTCTAAATTTAACCATCTTAATTCTATCAAAATCACCTACAACGTCATTATTTAAATCAGTACTTCCTAAACTTCTCCTTTCTGCAATCTTATTTATTACGGTTTTATCGGAATCTAAATCAATCATATTTATACAAAAGTATCTAAGGTTACTAAATCAGAACTTGCAACTACAAAATTTGCTTTTTTCAAGAACGGCTATTAGAAGAATTGCTCCCTCAAGACCTATTATGCCTTCCATAACTGCAAGATTAAACTTAACTGCAAGGTTAATATCTACCAATGCTTTTGAAAAATCAATTATATTTGGCGCCATCTGATGAATTTTAGGTTTTAGGGCACCCGGAATAATTCCCAACTGATTTTTCAGTGCTCCTGTAAAAAACATAAAATTATGAGTTTTGTGTTTTGGTAATGATAATAGAAGATCAATCTCTAAAACCTCCTGTGGTAAAAATATCTCTTTTAATATTTCGCCATCCATTTTCTTTTTAACTATTAAGGAAGTATCAAAATTGATTAATCTCACATTTTCTTCTTGACAAACTTCCTTAACTCCACAATTCTCAAAAACCTTTTTTGTTAAACCTAACACTGCAAAGGAATCTCCCACTTATGGTTCACTACCGTATTCTCGAACTATCTGAATTATTACCCTGACAACCTCTGGATGAGTATTGTTGCTGCATTGCAATCTTTTCTTGTTGAAATATTTACTCAAGAAGAGTTTTTTCTTTTAAAAAAGAAAGGCAATCTATACTTTCTAAAACTCTTTCTATTGTGCGCTTTACATCTCTATACGCTTCATATCTGACAATACCAACTTTTGATCTCATCTGAGATTTAATTTTTCAACTCGATAAATTTTAAAATCCTATAAGGTTCTTTACCAAATCATATATCTCTTCTGCCTTAATCAATTTAAGACATTTATTATCTCTACAAGCTGAACTTCGATGGTTAAATACAGAAAAACAAGGAGAACATGGTAAATTCACATATATCACATAGCTGTTTCTATCTAAAGGTCCAAAGATATGTGGACTCTCCGGGCCAAAGAGAATAATTTTTTTTATTGAAGTTAAAGAACCCAGATGTGCTAACCCACAATCATTGACTATTAATACATCAGCTTTTTTAAAAAGGGCTAATAGTTCCAATAAACTAGTTTTACCAGCCAGACTTATACATCTTTCACTATTAACAGCGCAAAATAATCTCTCTGCATTTTTAACAGCCTCTTTACTTCCTACAATAAAAATATAATTTTTTTTATCTTCTAAAAGCATTTTAGATAATTTAATAAAATTTTCTATAGGCCATTCTCTTAAAGGGAGCTTCCCTTCCCCAGGATTAATAAGAAATAACCTCTTATCACCATCTATCCCTAAGTTCTTTAATCTATTATACACCATCTCCTCTACTTCTATAGGTAAATCAATATTAGGTAGAACTAATTCACTATCGTTGACCTTTCTTTCAAGACAGGGAGTAAATTTCTCTTCTAATTTTAGTGCTTCTGCAAAAGATAAATACATTTTACTTATATGTAATAGAGGATTATATTGAACATTATTGGTCAAAATTTTTCCTCGATATAATCCTTCAAATCTATATTTGTAGAACCCTACTCTCATCTTAGCACCAGTTAAGTAAGCTACTATTGCTGTAAAGCGAGAAAAAAATTCTAAATCAAAAACTGTATCTATACTCTCTTTTCTTATTCTCACAATTACTTTTAGAGTATCAAAGAGAAATTTAGAAAATGTATCATCTCGTATAGTTAAAACATTTGAAGGTGGCACTATATTCAAAACCTGGAAAATAGGAGCATTTTTTTTGAAAGTAAGGAAAAATAACGGCGCTTCTTCATATTCTCTCTGTATCTTCTTCATAAGGGGATAAGCTAAAATAATACTACCCATCTCAGATAATTTAATAAACAAAAATTTCTTATGTATAGTCTTCTTTTTTTTAGAGGAAAACAATTTTAAAATATAATTTATCTCTGTGAGTAAAAAACATAAGGGTATACCAAACCAGTAATCTAATTTTCTCATTAGTTCAACATTCATAACTATTATTTAATTATATATATAGTAGTTGGTAAAAATTAAATAAAATATTCGGGGAATATCGTATAACAGAAAAGGTAAGAATTTTTTAAAATAATCCTTAAGTCCTTGGTTCTTGGCTATAGAGTAGTATTGATTGCAAAAACAAAGGTACTGCCTACATTCCTTATCAAAACCAGAGCTGTTGTCACAGTAAAAACAAATTATCTGAGGATAGTAGATTGCCTTCCATCCTTTTCTCTGTACCCGCCAAGCTAAATCTACATCCTCTACTAAAAAGAAAAACCTCTCATCAAAATATCCAATTATCTCTTTTGTGTTCTCAAGCATTTTGCGATTATAAAAAGTACGAGAAGAACAGGCTTCGAAAATATGTTCTGATATATTAAAGTTCTCACAATCCTTCCTACCTCTGTCAATATCATAAAACTTTCACTAACTAGAAAGATATATTCCATAAGAATAGATTATCTCTTTATCCGGTCTCAATATCTTTGGCTGTAACATTCCTACGTTAGAGAGTAAATTACCTATGCCTATTATTTTTAAGAAGTTAGAGAAAAACATTTTTCCAAAATAACATCACAGTCTAAGGTCAAAATCCAGTCTCCACCTGGTGCCTTAGTTGCTTCATCTCTTATCTTATTCTCCGGACAAAAATAATTATTTCTTCTATCGGTTCCCTCGTTGTTCCAGGACCACAACTATAAAAGTTATCTCCAAAGATGAAAAAAATAATTAAAAAATAAACAAAAATCTTTAAGAATTTCAAAACCTGCCCCTTACTTTGAAAACACCATCAAATAACTCCTTTTCTAATTTTCTAAATAATTCCTACTGAAAAAACATTTTGAAAATTATCATTTTTATTAATTATTCTAATAAATAATCTATCAAAAAAGCTACAAAATGCAAGAGAAAATGGTATAGCGAATTAATTCATATTATTAAATGTTATCCAAATTAAATCAAATTTGTTTCGTTGACTCATAAATAATGTTACCGATTACCCAGAGAAAGAATCTTATCCAGTTTACCAGAAGCAGATCTTACCAAAAGCAAGACAACTGTCATATAGAGCAGAAGAACTGGACACACCTAAAGCAATGGCTTGGTTATGAAAGATTAGATAATCCAGAGGTAGTTGCTCCAATGAACGATTTATACACTTCTGAGTGGAGGCTGTATCACGACTTCTTCTCTCCTTCGGTTAAGTTGCTAAAAAAGAGTTGCCTCTAAGGTTATTAAGCGTTATGATAAATCAAAGACACCTTACCAGAGGGTATTAGAATCTACCTATGTATCAACCTCTGTTAAACGGATACTTAAAAAGCAAATGAAAGGGTTTAACCTTTTTCAATTAAGGCGCGCTATAGAGAAAAACTTAGAAAGATATTTGCTCTCAACAATAAAAATGCTCTTTGTGTTTAAATATCCTTTCACTAACATTTATTAATGAGGCAACACGCCAGATATGATCCTATATCTTAAAAACTATCGCAAAGAGACGTATTTTTACATACCTACCAAGTAAAAATAAACTCTCATTCCATAAGATAATATATCTAATAAAATTGTAAATAATTTTATTTAACCCAAATTTTTCATTACCTGCCTGACGGTAGGCAGGCCTGCCCGCCGATACTTACATATGCTTTTAGCAGGCGGGGAAAATTTGTCCGAAGGACCCAGTCCTTTATCTCTCATAAGAAAAAATTCATTCGTAGAAATAAAGGGCTGGGAGATTTACCTTTGTATCTTTTTGATATAAAGCTATTCTGTAAACTATAACATTTTGAATGGTTAGAGAGCTTTTCAAACTGGAGTGCAAATTTTGGGATTAACATTGAAGTAACAAGGAATGTAAAGGGAATTTCCTATCTTTATCTTTTTTAAGTATTGAAAATATAGGTGAGTTTTACTTTCTGGAGATAAGCATCTTCTTTTTCACTAAATTCTTTATAAAATATATCACGTCTTTTTCTATTCTTTATTCTAACATTTCTATACTTTTCATACATCTCATCTATAATATCTTTTACCAATTTTCCCTCAACCAATTTCTTTCAAATAAAACTTGCAGTTCTATTTAACTCATAAAGATTTCTCTCGTCTTTATGAAGAAAAACTATCTCTCCATCAAATTCTCGAAAAGAGAGAACTTCCTCATTAGGAATAAACTGTTTTTCTAGAAACGAAATATTTTTCATCTTCGTCCTCCTTGATATTGGGAAATGTATTTATAAAATCAAAAAACAATATTCTTCTTTTAAAAACATAAAATGATTATTATATGTAATTAATCTTGAATAAGTTAAAGAAAAAACAATCGTTAAAAAACTATTAATTTTTATTAAAAATACTTTTTTCTTTCTTTATAACTACTGGGTGAATATAAGCTTCTATTATATCTCTTGTGTTGTGAATTCTAAGCTGCTCAAAAAGAAAAAGGAACTCTTTCTCTAAAACATTTGAAATCTTCTCACGTAATTCTCTAGGGATAGAATAGATTTCTTTCTTAAAAGGGCCTAAAGCTTTCTTTCGGGTCTTATATATAAATTGGTCATCAGTCCAATCGGGTTTGCGCTCCTCAGCACAGTTTCCATTTAACCATGTATAGATCTCCTCTTTTAGAGAAAGAGGTAGATAGTCGTATACTATATTCTGAAATTGGGTAGCTAAATGTATTTCTGCACATCCTACCTCGGGGAAACGATGAAAAGCTTCATTAGGAAGTGTAGAAGCTCCGTGTTGTACTGCTCCTGCCATCTTGTAATCTCTACGGGCAATTTCCGAAAGAAGTTTTAAAGTATCAAAATCTATCTTTACTTTAGCAATAGAACCATCCGGCAATACTACTCCTCCATGGGTTGTACCTGTCTGGATGCTAATCTTAGAAATTCCTTTTATACCTTTTATCTGAGCAAGATACCCCTTCATAAAACTATGAAGCTCTTCAGGAGTAGAATTTTTCCCCCCTACTTCTCCTATTTCTCCTCCTACAGAGATTTCTATTCCTTTAGGCTGTAAACTCCGAATAAACTCTGTTAATAAAGCACAAACTTGATAATTCAGACTCTGCTGAGCATCAATTGTAGGTTGAGATAAATCTACCAAAGTAGAAGAATCAATATCGATATTATAAAATCCCGCAGAGATAGCCTCCCTTATTAAATCTTTCAGTTGAGAGATCTCTTTATCTCTGTCCTGATGAAAATTCTTTGCCTTAACTTGAAAATGGTCTCCCTGCAAGAAGATCGGTCCTTTAAATTCCTCTTTAATACCTGCTAAAAGGATAAGAGAAGTATACTCCCAGGGTCTCTGATCAGTATAGCCAATTTCACTTTTAGCAATTTCAAATATAAATGTTCCCGCATCTAACTTCTTTGCTGCTCTAAAAACTGCTCTGGCTAAATCGAAAGTCAACGTTCTCAGATTGATAGCAGGGACAGTAAAATGAGTTAAACTATGAATTGCTCTTGCCTCATAAAGAGATTGAATTGAAGAAGGGATGATGCCCCATTTTAAAGCAGCTTCATAACTTACCCAGTAACATATCTTCTTAATATAAGGAGACTCACTTAATACTATTGTATCTATAAGATTATCTATCATCTTAGTCCTAAAAAGATTCAAATCATAAATCTGGATTTCTCCCCCTACTTCTTTCACAATCTCATTATTTAAAATTTCCTCTTTATCCTTATAAACCATTATGCCTCCTTTATTATCACTCGGCTAAAAATATCAAAAATTACATTAAAATTTTAATCAATCTATAATAATTGTCAACTTTAATTTCCTTAGGCTTTACTGCTTCTCGAAGAGGTATAGTAGAAAGAATACCTTCTTTTTGAACCACACAAACACCCTTCTCTCCTCTCTTTAAGATTTCAACAGCATAGCTTCCTAACTGAGCAGCCAAAATTCTATCCGTACGTGTAGGACTCCCTCCTCTTTGAATATGACCTAAAACTACTACCCTGGTTTCTAACCCAGTAATCTCAGTGATTTTATTAGCAATATCTGCTGCTCTAGCTTTACCTTCGGCAACGATTATTATCCAGCTTCTTTTCCCTTTTACATTTCCTTCGGTTATTTCCTCACACATCTTACTTATATCAAAATCCCTTTCAGGCACCAGAACCTCTTCACACCCTCCAGCTAACCCTACCTCTAAAGCAAGCCAACCACAATCTCTACCCATAACTTCAACAACGAAAATTCTTTCTAAACTAGTTGCTGTATCTCTTATTTTATCCAAAGCATCTAAAGCAACATTCACCGCGGTATCTGCACCGATAGCCAAATCTACACCATTCACATCGTTGTCTATTGTAGCAGGGACCCCTACTACAGGGATACCGTATTCTTCAAAAAGGAGGTAAGCCCCTCTTAAAGAGCCATTACCTCCTATAACAATTAAACCTTCAATATTATTCTCCTTTAAAGTCTTCACTGCCCGCAATTGTCCTTGAGAAGTAAAAAATGCTTTGCATCTCGCTGTTTTTAGAATTGATCCTCCTAAACTTATAATTCCCGAAACAGACCTTCTCGTTAAAACCTTCGTCTCCCCTCTTATTAATCCTTCATAACCACGAAAAATTCCCACCACTTCAATATTGTAAAAAGAAGCGGTTCTTACCACTGCCCGAATACAGGCATTTATCCCTGCACAATCTCTGGTTAGGATACCAATCCTCTTCACATGAAATTAGTTTAACCCTTTATCCTCCAATAAATTTCTGGAGTCGGGCCTCCCCCATTACAATCCATAAATAGGTATATCCTTAGGATATGTGACAATAAACTCTATATTGATTTCAACCTTCTCTTTTGACTGTATATCAAATTCCCACAGATTGACCCCTTCTTTATCCTGGTAATTCTTTTCTTTAGGCTCAGGGGTTAGCTTTATATTCTTCACCTCTATCCTATCTGTCCTGGATATAGGTATACTATCCAAGAGCTTAAGCTTTACTGGTTTTTCTTTTAAGTTCTCTACTGTAATCTTAAATGCCAATTCCCTAATCACAGTCTTTCTTTCAATCTTTCCAAAAAATGTCTCTTTTATCTTATCCTTTACCTTCTCTCTTTTAACCTTTATCTCCCTATCTGCCCCTAAATTCAGGTAGAACTCTTCATTCGGTTTTTTCTCTGTCAGATAGGTTTTCCCGACGAATCTACCTCCAAAGTAAACATTTAAAGGTCCACTTAAAAGCTCTTTATCGGAAAATGTCTTGCATACCAAAAAGGTTAAGGGACTCACCTTAGGTACCACATAGTAAAAAAACTCTCCTTTTAAGGTTTTGGAAAATAAGGGAAGGAGGGTATCCTTATCCTTGGATTCAAGGGTTAGGGTTTGGGGAAGCTGGTATTCAAAGGACAAAGGAAGCTCCTTTTTTATAGCATAGACAAAATTAGCCAAACCTGCTCCTTCTTTCTCTTCAAAAGTGATAGCCTTCTGTCTACCTTTTAGAGCAGCAAACATATCTACCCCTGGCCTGTGCCTTTTTACCCTTTTTCTTACATCTAAAAACCAACTGGATAAAGTGGGCAGGCCTACCCCTCTTAAAGGAATGACATTAGATATGGATAATTTTATATCTTTCCAATCCTCTCCAGTCTTCTGTCTGATTTTAGAGAACATTACCAGATTTATCTTCCCTAAATTCAAAGGCACATCTATTTTGTAGAGTGGTTGCCACCTGCTATTGTAGACTAAATAATCCGCTTCTATCTTAACTGGCTGGTCTTTCTTTGAATCAAATACGATTTCAATCACCTTCTTTGTCTTTTGATGTGGTCTCTTTAATGTGGCTAACTCCTTCTCTAAAACCCCTATCTCCTCATCTAACTCTTTTATCTCTTTATTAAACCCTTCTCTATCTTGATTGATACTCTGCAAATTTCTCCCTAAAAACCCAAGAATCTTTTCTAAATCGTCAACCTTAGGAAAAGTGGTTTTTAAATCCTCGGGTATCTGGGTTTGAGAGAAATCTACTACTGAATCCAAAAATCTCTCTTGCTTACCTAAAATACTTAGTTGATTAACTAAAGATTTCTTCTTTTCTTTCAATTCCTCTATCTTCTCTTGCAGCTCCCTTATCTTTTTTTGAGGTGTCTCCTTTAGATATATCTCTTTGAACTGGACACTATATAAACTTCCTTCTCCGTAGACCTTGGCGGAAACAGAATCCCTATCTAAACCAAAGGCTTCGATTTCTAAGAAGAGTTCATTCAGCCCTTTTTTGACCCTTAAACTTGCTTCTCTTTTAATTAAGGCTTGATTAGTAAATAGTGTAACCTCTTTAATCTTAGAGGGAACTACCTCCTGAGAGAAACAAAGACCAACCCCTAATATAGCAAATAAAACCAAACTAATTATATTTTTCATCTTTTCCCTCCCCTTTATGTTTGAAGTTTCGCTTCCAACTCCTTATAATATGAGCAATACCCATTCTTACCTCCTAATCCAAATTAAGTCCCCATCTCCCAACAAGAAAGATACTCCCTCTGCTTGGAAGTTAAAGTATCAATCTTTATTCCCATTGACTTTAACTTCAACTTAGCAACCCTTCTATCGATCTTTTCTGGAACACTATAAACCCTTCTTTCTAAATTCTTATAGTTTTTTACAATGTACTCACAACAGAGAGCCTGATTGGCGAAGCTTAAATCCATAACCTCTGCTGGATGTCCTTCCGCACAGGCTAAATTTACAAGCCTACCCTCTCCTAACACATATATCCTTTTAAGTTTTTTGTTTTGTGTATTGCGTATTGCGTATTCTGTAACTAAGGGTTTTACCTCCTTTTTCTTAACTGCCAGTTTCTCCAAATCTTTTAAATTAATCTCTACATTAAAATGGCCGGCGTTAGCTAAAATTGCTCCATCTTTCATTAGAAGAAAATGCTCTTTGGTAATCACATTTATATCTCCGGTGGCGGTAACAAAGATATCACCAAATTTTGCTGCCTCTCTTAAAGGCAGAACTCTAAAACCATCCATGATTGCTTCCAGAGCACAAACAGGGTTTGTTTCGCAAACAATTACCTCTGCCCCCAGACCAGAAGCTCGTTTAGCAATCCCTTTTCCACACCATCCATAACCGCAAACAATAAATTTAGTTCCTGCAATCAACTTATTGGTTGCTCTAATTATCCCATCTAAAGTGGACTGCCCTGTTCCATAACGATTATCAAACAAGTACTTTGTATAAGCATCATTTACAGCAATTACCGGATATAATAATTTTTTCTCTTTTTCTAAAGCTTTCAATCTAATTACCCCGGTAGTAGTCTCTTCAGTTCCCGCCCAGGGTAATCTGTAATCTGTAATTTGTAATTTGTAATCTGTAATTTGTAATTTGTAATTTGTATGTATCATACTAACAAGGTCTGCTCCGTCGTCTAAAGTAATCTGGGGATTAATCTCTAAGGTCTTTTTAATATGCTTGTAGTAGGTATTTTTATCCTCACCCCTTATAGCATAAACTTCTATTCCATAATCACAAACTAAACTTGCCGCTACATCGTCTTGAGTAGATAAAGGATTGGATGCACAAAGCCTTAAGTCTGCCCCTCCACTTTTTAAAGTAATAACTAAATTTGCTGTCTCAGTAGTAACATGCAAGCAGGCAGCAATCTTTATGCCTTTTAAAGGCTTTTCTTTCCTAAATTGCTCTCTTATCAACTCCAAAACAGACATTCTACTCTTTGCCCATTCAATTCTCTTTCTGCCAACTTTACTTAAATTTTTACTTTTAATTTCGAATTTCATCTTTTACTCCAATTTAAAAAATCTTTTCAATTCTTCTACCTTATCAGTCTCCTCCCACCTAAATCCTTCCTCTTCTCTTCCAAAATGTCCATAACAGGCGGTTTTTCTATAAATAGGCCTTAAAAGTTTTAAGTGATTAATTATTCCTTGTGGAGTTAAAGGGAAAATTTCTCTTATTGCTTTCTCTAATTTTTCCTCATCTACCTTTGCTGTACCAAAGCTATTTACCATTACTGCTACAGGATCTGCTACCCCAATACAATAAGCAAGCTGAATCTCACATTCTTCGGCTATTCCTGAGGCAACTATATTTTTGGCAATGTAACGTGTCATATAAGATGCGCTTCTGTCTACTTTGGTAGGGTCTTTTCCACTCAGACAGCCTCCCCCATGGCGCGCCCATCCACCGTAGGTATCCACCATAATCTTTCTTCCTGTCACCCCTGTATCAGCAACTGGGCCTCCGATCTCAAACCTTCCTGTAGCATTAATAAAAATCTTTGTATTTTTATCCAACAGCTGAGGAGCAATTACATATTTAATTACTAATTCTTTTATATCTTCCCTTAATTTATCAGTTTTAACCTGATGATTATGATGTGCTCCAATAATTACTGTCTCAACTCTTTTAGGAATGTTATCCTCATACTCAACTGTAACTTGAGATTTACCATCCGGACGTAGATAATCCACAAGTTTTTTCTCTCTTATATAAGCTAATCTTTTTACTAGTTTATGAGCAAGCATAATAGGTAGAGGCATAAGCTCTTCGGTTTGAGTACATGCATAACCAAACATTAATCCTTGATCACCAGCTCCTCCTATATCCACGCCTCTAGCTATATCAGGCGACTGCTCTTGGATTGCGGTAATTACTCCACAACTCCCATAATCAAATCCCATGTTAGGATCAGTGTAGCCTACCTCTTTCACTAGATTTCTCACAATCCGAGGAATCTCCACATAACAGGCAGTAGATATCTCTCCTGCTACATAGATCACTCCTCTAGTTACTAAAGCCTCGCAAGCAACTCTGGCGTAAGGGTCCTTTTCATAAATAGCATCCAAAATCGCATCAGAAACTTGATCACAGAGCTTATCAGGATGACCTTCGGTTACTGACTCAGAAGTAAAGAAATATCTCATCTTCCGCACCTCCGTTCTTTAACACCTTTCATAACTTCTTCCTAAAACTATTCTTTATTCTCTGAAAGCTTAAACTCAGAAAAATCCTCTAACTTAGGTAAATCTTCTAAGGAATTTAACCCAAAGTACTCCAGAAACTTCCTGGTGGTCACATAAAGAAAAGGCCTACCAGGAACTTCCTTTCTTCCCCCTTCTTTTATAAGACCTAATTCCAAAAGGTGTCTAATTACCCCATCTATGTTAACCCCTCTTATAGACTCTATCTCCGGACGAGTAATGGGTTGTTTGTAGGCAACAATAGCCAACGTCTCTAGGGAAGCATGAGAGAGACGATACCTGTTCCTTTCATGATACATCTTCCTTATCCACTCCTCATTATCAGGATGAGCACACATCTGATACCCTCCAGCTACTTTTACAATACAAATTCCTGCCCTCCTCTGTTGGTACTCCCTTGCTATTTCCTCAAGATTCTTTTCTATCTCTTTTTTATCTAATCCTAAAATCTGTGCCAACTCTTTAATATCCAAAGGTTTTTCATTAACAAAAAGTAGAGATTCTAAAATTGGTTTGATATTCATCTTTCCTGATAGTATATCTGATTAAGGAGCTCTTCTACACTCTCAGGCTGAGGCTTTCTCTGTAATGCCTTCTTGACCATAGAATCAATCTCCTTAGCGCTATACTGAAGACGTCTTAGAATCTGCTTTGCTTCTCCTATCATTTCTTTAATTTTATTTCCCTTCTCTACCGTAATGTGCTCCTTCTCTTTAATAAGGGCGAATCTTCCTACCTTTCCTTGGAGATGAGCAACAATCTGCTTAGCCTTTTGTTTTCCAATTCCTTCAAGAGTATTTAAAAATCTTACATCTCCCTCTTCAATAGCTCGAGCAATTAAAGAAATAGGTCTATCAAAAGCCTTTAATGCTGCCCGGGGGCCAATTCCTGAAACACTGATAAATTTCTCAAAAAACTCCCTCTCTAACTCCTCATTAAACCCAATCATTACAGGAATGCTCTTATTCTTCTCTATATGCAAGTAATTATAGATTACCAACTCTACTTCTTTACCTAAATCATGCGTAAGTCTGTAGTATACCGCCTTGGGGATATTTATCTCATAACAAATACCCCCTACATCAACACAAACCTTATTTTCATCTTTTTCTACTAAAATCCCTCTAATCTTTTTAATCATAGAATCTTTCCATTCTTACCTGATGAGAAAAAGTAATAACTAAGGAGTAAGCATCGGCTATATGTTGAGACTTAACTCTTTTAGATAGCATATTCTCTACCATTCTCTTAACTTGAGGAGCTTTTGCATCTCCCCTCCCTAAAATAGCTTTCTTGGCTTGAGTAGGAGAATACTCATAAAATTTTAGATTATATTTATCCGAAAGAAGTACTACCACTCCTCTTACTTGAGCCAACAAACCTAAGGTAGTAGGATGCCGATAATGAGAGTAAAGTTTTTCTAAAATAAGTACCTGAGGACGAAACTCTTCTATTACTCTAGAGAGAACATTGAAAATAAGAGTTAACCTCTGGGGTAAAGAAAAGGATGTAGTCGTATTTATCTGCCCATCATCTAAAGGTTTCAATTTAGAACCGTTAACTCTACATACCGCATAAGCGGTAGTTCTTAATCCAACATCTATGCCCAAAACTATCATCTTAGAACTCAGAGGCCAGTTTCTCTAATATCTCATCAGGGATATCGAAATTTGCGTAGACTTTTTGGACATCGTCGTGTTCCTCTAAAGCTTCTATAAGAGAAAGGAGTTGTTTTGCTTCTTGGGAAGGAACTTTTACTGTAGAAGTAGGAACCATAGTAAGTTCAGCTAACTCCCACTTTATCCCTTTATCTTTTATTACCTTCTTTACATTTTCAAAATCCTGAGGTTCACAAAAAATCTCGTAATTCTTTCCTTCTGTCTTCAAATCTTGAGCCCCTGCATCGACACTTATAGCAAATAACTCATCCTCACTTACTTGACTCTTATCGATAAGAAGGTAACCTTTTTTATTGAATAACCAAGCTACACTCCCCGAACCTGCTAAATTACCTCCTTTCTTAGAAAAAATATTCCTAACTTCTGCAGAGGTACGGTTTTTATTGTCAGTTAAAGCTTCAACCATTATAGCTACACCTCCCGGACCATAACCTTCAAAGATACAAATCTCATAGTTTACCCCAGGGAGCTCTCCCGTTCCTCTTTTTATAGCTTTTTCAATGTTATCCTGAGGCATGTTAGCGTCTCTGGCTCGCTCAATAGCAGTGCGCAGACGAGGATTAGTTTCAGGGTTACCTCCTCCCTCCCGAGCTGCTATCGTTATTTCCCTTATCAATTTAGTAAAAAGCCTCCCCCTCTTTGCATCCTGCGCTGCTTTCTTATGTTTTATTCCTGCCCATTTAGAGTGACCACTCATTTTTCCCCTCCCTTTAAATTCTCAACTAATAATGAGTTGAGAAGCTGCCCTTTTTGCTAATTTATCTACCTCTTTGTTCTCCTGGCGAGAAATATTAACTATCTGAAAATCCTCAAACTTACTGATTAAATTTTTTGCTAACAAATGAAGGGGAAAGATATTTTTATTTTTGACTTTGTAGCTCCCTTTTAGTTGATTGCACAGAAGTTGACTATCAGAGTAAACACAACATTTTTTATAACCCTTAGCTAGCACTTCTATTAAAGAAAATATCAAAGCCATATACTCAGCAAAATTATTAGTCTGAATCCCCAAAAAAACACCTTTTTTCTCCAATACCTTTTTTCCTCGGCAAATAAGATACCCTATCCCAACCCTACCAGGGTTACCTAAGGAAGCTCCATCTATATATACCTCTATCATTATTCTAAATCTTCTTTAATATATAGAATCCTTACACAATTCTCACAAAACACTAAGTCTTTATACATCTTAATCTCATTTATCTTTTGAGCAGTAACTTTGATATGGCAGGCTCCACAATTCTCAGCTACTATAGGAGCAATAGCTATTCCTCCCCGAGTACTTAGGAGTCTTTCGTAAATGGGAAGAATCTTCTTATCAATTTTCTCAGCTAAGATTCTCCTTTTGTCCCCTAATCCTTTAATCTCTATTTCCAAAGACTTTACCTCTTGATTTATCTGAGCTTCTTTCTCTTTAAATTTATTCTCCTCTTGAGCAACTATTTCTCTTTCCCTATTTAAATCTTTCTCTACCTCCTCAATTTCATCTAAAATCTTTATAATTTCATCCTCTAACACAGAAACATCTGCTTTTAGTGCTTGGATCTCTGTAAGCTTGGCTTGGTATTCCTTATTGGTCTTAAGTTGGTAAAGTTGAGCCTGAGCTTTTCTTACACTTTCTTCTTTAGAGGATAGATCTAACTCTTTCTCTTTTCGCTTAACCTGAAGTTGTTTAATCTTTTCCTCGAAAGAATAAACCTTTTGTTTTTCCTCCTCAAACTTTCCTTTCAATACCTCTAATTCTTGAGGTTTCTCTTTCTCCTTTTTTATCTTCAAGGAAGAAATCTTATAATCTAATTCCTGTAATTCCACTAGTTTTCTAATCTCTTCCTTTAAATCCATAATTCAATTAACTATGGGCACAGCCCGATTCGAACGGGCGACCTCTACGATGTGAGCGTAGCGCTCTAACCAACTGAGCTATGTGCCCTATTTTTTCCCTCTTATTTAGAATAATCCAAGAACCTGGGCCCGCCAGGACTCGTATGCACTCTCCGCTGATAAGCGGAGTCATCATTAAATTAAGTGCATCCGAGGTTGCCTTCATCAATTATTCTAAGAAACAACTCAAGTTTTTAGCTAATGCTTCATTCCAAGAACCTGGGCCCGCCAGGACTCGAACCTGGGACCAACTGATTATGAGTCAGCTGCTCTACCAGCTGAGCTACGGGCCCTTAAAGAATAGTAAAAATTATAACAACTTATATAAACTGTATCAAGCTTTTTCTCTTAAAAAGGATTGAATAAACTTTGCTCACTTTTTCTTTTTCTTCAAGAGGTGGTTAATCTTTCTAATTTGAGAGATGAGTTCATCTACTTTTTTAGCCTCTCTCCATCTATCTCGAGGTAAACTAAAAACTACCTTACCCAGTTGATAATACAACTTCTCTTTTTTTAAAGAAAGAGAAAGTAATTCCAGCTTCTTCTTACTCTTCTCGGAGATATCTTTAAAGTAACTCTCTCCCTTCTTAGCTAAACTAGTAGTCTCTTTCAAAATCCTGTCTAAATCCTTCTTTACTGGTTTCCATATTTTCTTGATTTTTTTCTTAAGTTCTCTCAGTCTCATTTCCCCCTTTCTTTATAGAATTTATTGGAGATTTATTTTACCATACTTTTATTCAAATTAAAACAACCCCATTTTTCACCTACTCTCTAATCCATAAAAAATTAGGCACTATAAAACATTCTGTACAAATTCTTAACAGGATAAAAAAAGAGCCTATACC
>CAZHYN010000014.1:0-43156 GCA_964536865.1 uncultured Planctomycetia bacterium | reverse complement strand
AAATTGCTTTTTGATAAGTTAATGTTGAAAGTGGAAGCTAATGCGGACGTGGCGGTAATGACTCTTGCTCACTAAGAGCAAGTTTAAATTAGTCATTCCCGCATCTGCTTTGCATTACTTATTAAACTAAATTGCTTTTTGATAAGTTAATGTTGAAAGTGGAAGCTAATGCGGACGTGGCGGAACTGGCAGACGCGCAGGACTTAGAATCCTGTCCTGATAAGGGGTGGGAGTTCAACTCTCCCCGTCCGCATAAATAGCAAGTGAGTAAGTGGATAGTTTAGAGTGTAGAGTTAAGAGTTAAAAATTTTATTTCTCTTCTTTGATTACGCTTCAGGGTGTCAAGGAGGCGAGTTTCTCTTTTATGATTTCTCTTACGAGCTGACTGTCAAGGGCAAGACGCCCTTGAGGAGCGAGACGAATGAAGTGAGTGAAGCGACGACGCGGGCGTAGCTCAGCTGGCTAGAGCGTCACGTTGCCAACGTGAAGGTCGGGGGTTCAAAGCCCCTCGCCCGCTTTATTCATTTGTTTTAATTTTTTAGATTTGTCAACAGTATGCAAGTAGATCTACTCAATTATCTGGATAAAAAGAATATTATTTTAAATTTAAAAGGTAAAAGTAAAAAAAAGGTGCTTTCTAATATTGTAGATTACCTTATCAGTGTAAAAAAAATAGATAAAAGGTATAGGAAGGAAATCTTGAAGGCTTTAATCCAAAGAGAAGAGATGGGGTCTACTGGAATAGGAGGGGGAATAGCTCTTCCTCATGCACGGTTAGAATTTGTAGATGATATAATTCTCTCCATAGGGATATCTTCCGGAGGAGTCAATTTTGATTCTCTAGATGGGGGGACTGTATATGTAGTTGCTCTTCTTCTTTCTAATCACAAGGAAGCAGGGACACATTTAAAGATGTTAGCTCTCTTGGCAAGAATCTTAAGGGATAAGTACTTTGTGGAGAATTTAAAGGAAGCAAAAACTGAGGATGAAGTTTTTTTGTTAGTCAAGAAACAAGCTTCTTTAATTCAATGAAGGTATTAAAATTTTTAAAGTGGTTTTATCCCGGTCTTAAAGTAAAAAGATGGATAGTACTGTTAAGTTCTGGAGTGTTTCTTCTAGCAATTTCTATAGCCAGATTTCTTCTCGATACACTTTTAATGCTGAAAATTTTAGATACTCTATTGTTTATCTTAGGTTTGATTTTATTTACCTTAGGAATTAGATATTTAATTAGGAGTTTCTTTGAGGTAATTGGTCCTAATAAAGAATTAATAGATATCATTTATGAAAAAAGATATCTTTCTCGTGGACCAAGGGTAGTAACTATTGGTGGAGGCACTGGTCTTTCTACTATTTTGGAAGGTTTGAAGGAACACACTTCTAACATTACTGCTATCGTAGCGGTAGCTGATGAAGGAGGATCTTCAGGAAGATTAAGAGAAGAGTTTGGCATTCTTCCTCCGGGGGATATAAGGAACTGCTTAGTATCATTAGCAGAAGCTCCTCAGCTTATGCGAGATCTATTTCAATATAGATTTGAAGAAGGGAAAGGTATAAAAGGGCATAGTTTTGGAAATCTTTTCATCACTGCTCTTACAGAAGTAACTGGTAGCTTTGAAGAGGCAATAGAAGAATCTAGTAAGGTGTTAGCTATAAAAGGGAAGGTTATTCCTTCCAGTCTAGATAGAGTAAGATTGAAAGCTCAGTATCTCGATGGTTCTATTAAGGAGGGAGAAGATAAAATTCCTAAAGAGGAAAAACCTATAAAGAGAGTATGGATAATCCCTGAATATGCAAAACCTAATCCTCAAGCTATAGAAGCAATAAGAGAGGCTGAAGTGATAATCTTAGGTCCGGGAAGTTTATTTACTAGTATTCTTCCTAATCTTCTCATTGAAGAAATTACTAAAGCTATATGTTCAAGAGAAAATATCCTTAGGTTATATATATGTAATGTAATGACTCAACATGGTGAAACAGATGGTCTTACTGCTTATGACCATTGGGAAAAATTAATTATGCATACGCATCCTAATATTGTTAATTGTTGTCTAGTAAATTGCGGAAGGCTTCCTCCTCATCTTCTTTTTCGTTATTCTCAGGAGAAGTCTTTCCCTGTAATTCCTGACACATACAAATTGAGGGAAAAGGGAATTTTAGTATTTGAGAAGGATGTGGTAAGTCGAGAAAATTATTTGAGGCACGATCCTTACAAAACTGCTAGGGAAATAATGGGTATCTACGGATACTTTAAAAGGAAATGGAAAAGATTGAGAAAGAAATAATAGTAAATAATATTCATGGTTTACATGCTCGGCCAGCAGCTTTATTTGTTCAGCTTGCTAACAGGTATGATTCTACGGTAAAAATAGAAAAAGATAGAGAAGTAGTAGATGCCAAATCTATAATTGCTATTTTAAGTTTAGGAGTTAATAAGGGAACAAAGATAAGGCTGATTATAGAAGGACCTGATGCTAATCAAGCTTGGGAAGAATTAAAGAGATTTTTGGAGAAGGAAAATGTTTAAAGTAAAAGGAATTGCTGCTTCAAGGGGGATAGTTATAGGTAAAGCCTTCTATACAGGTAAGGAGGAATTCATCATTCCTAAAAGGAGAATTAAGCACGAGGATGTTTCTCGAGAGATATATCGTTTAGAAGAAGCACTTATTGATACCAGGAAGGAAATAAGTGTTCTTCAAAAAAGAATCTCTAATGAGATGGGATACGATCATGCTAGAATCTTTGAAGCTCATATGTTAGTTCTGGAAGACAGAATGCTTATTGAGGATGTAATTACTCAGATTAAGAATAAGAAAGTAAATGTAGAATATGCCTTTTCTCAAAGTGTAAAAAAGTATATTGATACTTTGAGGAAGTTAGATGATGAATATCTTAAAGAAAGGGCATTAGATATAGAAGATGTAAGTAAAAGAGTCCTAAGGAAGCTGTTAAAGAAAGAAGTACCTTCCCTAGAGAGACTTAGAGAAAAAGTTATTATAGTAGCACATGATCTCTCTCCTACCGATACCGCCTCTCTCCCTAAAGATAAAATTTTAGGTTTTGTTACTGATATTGGGGGAAGGACTTCTCATACCGCAATTATTGCTAGAAGCTTAGGTATTCCTGCAGTAGTAGGTACAGAAGTAGCAACTTTTCACATTCGGGGAGGAGAAACATTGATCGTTGATGGTTTTGAGGGGTTAATTTGTATAAATCCTACTGAGAAGGTCATTAAAGAGTATCAAAAGAGGATGGAAAAGTTTGAGAGAATTAGTAGAGCCAGCTATCTTCCTAAATTAGCAAAAGCAGAAACTAAAGACGGAAGGAGAATTATTATCTCTGCAAATGTGGAGTTACCTGAAGAACTTCCTCTGGTGGAGAGTTACGGCGCAGAAGGTATTGGTCTTTATCGTACAGAATACATTTTCTTAGGAAGAACTCAGCTCCCTTCAGAAGAAGAGCAGTATCGAGCTTATCTTAATGTAGCAAGAAAGGTAAAACCTCATTCATTGATTATAAGAACTATAGATATCGGAGGTGATAAATTCCTCTCTAAACCTACTGTACCCCGAGAGATGACTCCTTTTTTGGGATGGAGAGCTATTAGATTTTGTCTTGCTAATCCTGAGATATTTAAGGTTCAATTAAAAGCAATTTTGAGATCGTCTTATGAAGGGAATGTTAAAATAATGTTTCCTATGATTTCAGGAGTAGAGGAGTTAAGGGAAGCTAAAAGAATGTTAGAAGAGTGTAAAAAGGAATTGAGGAGAGAAAATAAAAAATTTAATGAAAATATTTCGGTGGGAGCGATGATTGAGGTTCCTTCAGCAGCTTTAGTTGCCGATACGTTAGCTAAAGAATGCGATTTTTTCAGTATAGGTACGAATGATTTGATTCAATACTCTTTAGCGGTAGATAGAGGTGATGAAAAAGTAGCTTATCTCTATGAGCCTTCCCATCCAGCAGTATTAAGACTTATCAAGATTGTGGTAGAAGCTGCTCATAAGAATAGAATTTGGGTAGGGATGTGTGGAGAAATGGCAGGCGAATTCCTCTTTACCATACTTCTTATTGGGTTTGAGTTAGATGAACTTAGTATGCCTCCTCCAGGAATTCCTCGGGTAAAAGAAATTATAAGAAGTTTTTCTTTTCGAGAAGCAAAAAGAATTGCCGATGAAGTTTTAAATTTCTCCACTTCTCGAGAAGTGGAGAAATTTCTTCAGGAGAAGGTAAAAAATGTATTAAAAGAAGGTTACTATAAATTCCTAAAGTAAAATGAATGTTTTAATTCTTGCTGCTGGTTATGGAACAAGGCTTTATCCTTTAACTTTAAATACACCTAAGGCATTACTTCCTATTGATGGAAAACCCCTTATTGCCTATCTTATAGAGAAGATAGATAGAGTAAAAGAAGTAGAAAACTGGAAAAGAATTGTTGTGGTAACTAATAACAAGTTTTATCAACAGTTTATCATTTGGAGAGATAAACTAGGACGGAAGGATATTACGATATTGAATGATGGCTCAAATTCTCCTCAGGATAGAAAAGGGGTAGTGGGAGATATTAAATTTGCTATAGGAGAAACTGAAGGACATTGGTTAATTTTAGGTGCAGATAACTTTTTTGATTGGGAATTAGATAATTTTGTAAAATTTGCTTTAAAAAAAGTTCCCCATCCTACTATAGGTATTTACGATATTAAAGAAAGGTATTTAGCTACTCAGTTAGGAGTAGTAAAAGTCTCTAGAGATGGCATAATAGAAGAACTGATAGAAAAGCCTAAAGAGCCTCAAAGTAGCTTGATAGCTACATGCATCTATTTTTTTCCTCAGCAGAGTATAAAATTTTTCGATCAGTACTTAAGCATTCACAAATTTGGGGATATGGCAGGACAATATATCGCTTGGTTAGTTAAAAAGCTGCTTGTTTATTCTTTTCTGTTTAAAGGTGTTTGGTTGGATATAGGGACAAAGGAAACTTTAATGGAAGCAGAAAGATTGATAAAAGAGACAAAATGAGTTTAAAAAAATTGAGAAGTCAGGTAGATAATATTGATAATCAAATCCTTAAGCTCCTTTTGCGAAGAGCAGAAGTTGTAGAGAAGATAAATCTTATTAAAGAGAAAAAAAGTATGGAGTTTTTCTCTCCAGAAAGAGAAGCTGAAATTTTAAGGAGATTAAAGAAAATAAATAAGGATGTTCTTTCTGATAACGATATAGAACTAATTTTTAAGGAAATTTTTTCTGTTTTCCGTGCACTAAAAATTAAAATAAAGGTTACTTATTTAGGTCCTGAGGGGACATTTACACATTTAGCCGCAGTAAAAAAATTTGGTAAAAAAGTGAATTATATCTCTTCAGAAACTATAAGAGAAGTTTTTACCATAGTAGAAAAAGGCGGAGCTGATTATGGAGTAGTTCCTGTAGAGAATTCTATTGAAGGAGTAGTAACTCATACTTTAGATATGTTTTTCGAATCACCACTTAAGATATGTGCAGAGATTATAATGGAAATTCATCATGACCTGCTTAGTTATTCTTCCAAAGGGAAAATAACGAGGATATATTCCAATCCTCAAGTTTTTGCCCAGTGTAGAGAATGGTTAGCAAAAAAATTTCCTTATGTTCAGTTGATTCCTACTTCTTCTACTGCTAAGGCAGCCCTTCGGGTGAAGAAAGATCGTAACGGAGCATGTATTGGGAGTAGAATTCTGGCTTCTCTATATGGATTGAAAGTAATTTCAGCCAATATTCAAGACACTCCTTCTAATGTTACTCGTTTTTTAGTAATCTCTAAAGAAGATAGTTTACCTTCAGGTGAGGATAAAACTTCCATCATTTTTTCTGTGAAAGATAAAGTTGGAGCTCTGCATGATGCTCTTTATTCATTCAAAAAATTCAATATAAATCTTACTAAAATAGAATCCCGCCCTTCTAAAAGAAAAGCTTGGGAGTATTACTTTTTTGTGGATTTTGGAGGACATCGCACAGATAAAAATGTGGATAAAAGTCTAAAAGAATTAGAAAAAAGGTGTAACTTTGTGAAAGTTTTAGGTTCATATCCTAAAGAAAGTTAACTAAAAATGGCTTTAGTGAGAAGTTCTCTTAAAGATTTAAAGGTCTATAAGCCTGGTAAGCCCATAGAAGAATTAAGAAGAGAATTTAAGCTAAAAGAAATATATAAACTTGCTTCTAACGAGATTCCTTTCCCACCTCTTTATTTAAAAAAAGTAGTATTAAGAGAGTTATCTTCAGTAAATCGTTATCCTGAAGCAGGTTGTTTCTACTTAAGAAATATATTAGCAAAAAGATTAAAAGTAAAGAGAGACCAATTGATATTTGGTAATGGTTCCGATGAACTGATTGTTTTAGCTTTACGCACCTTTGTAGAAAGAGGTGATTCAGTACTAGTAGGATATCCTACATTTTTGATCTATGAGCTTCAATCTAAAGTCCATCAAGCTAAAGTGGTTCGTATTCCTTTAGTCAATTATCGCTATGACCTATTAAAAATGGCTAAAGCAGTGGATAGACATACTAAGATTGTTTTTATTGCCAATCCTGACAATCCTCATGGTAGTTACGTGACTCATAAGGAGCTGGAAGGATTTCTTGAGAAAATTCCCCAAAATGTTTTAGTGTTTTTAGATGAGGCTTATTATGAATTTGTAGATAAGAAAGATTACCCTGATAGTTTATACTTTTTAAAAAATAGAGGGAATATTATTATTACTAGAACTTTCTCTAAAGCCTATGGACTAGCGGGCTTAAGGATAGGTTATGGAATAACTACGCAAAAAATAGCTTCTCTACTTAATAAAGTAAGAGAGCCTTTCAATGTAAATAGAATTGCTCAGATATGTGCTTATCATGCTCTTCTTAATAAGAAGTTCCTAAAAAAGACAAAGGAGTATATAAAGAAAGAGAAATTCTATCTTTATCAGGAACTCAGAAAGTTAAAATTAGAATTTGTGGAAAGCGTGACAAATTTTGTTCTGGTTAATTTCAAGAGGGATACAAAAACTCTTTATAATTATCTTTTGAGGAGAGGAGTAATTATCCGAGAGTTAAGTTCTTGGGGAATGAAAAATTTTTTTAGAGTTACTGTAGGACTCCATAAAGAAAATAGTAGATTTATTCGCTATTTAAAAGAATTTTTAAGAAGAAAGGAGTAAGGAATGATAATTGTATTTAAAAAAGAGGCTAGCCAAGGGGATATTCAACGAGTGATTTTAAGAATTGAAAAGCTTGGTCTTAAGGCTATGGTTTCCAGAGGTGTAGAACGTACCATTGTAGGGGTCATTGGACCAGAAGATGTAGCTAGAATTCAACCCTTTGAAGTATTTCCTGGTGTAGAAAAGGTAATTCCTGTCCTTGCTCCTTATAAGTTTGTCTCTAGGGAATTCAAAAAAGAAGGTTCCATAGTGAAGATAAGAGAAGGAGTTGAATTTGGAGGTAAAGAAATTATAGTAATTGGAGGTCCTTGTTCTATAGAGTCAGAAAAGCAACTATTAGAGGTAGCTAAAAAGATAAAAGAAGCAGGAGCTAAAATTTTGAGAGGAGGTGCCTTTAAGCCACGCACTTCTCCTTACAGTTTTCAAGGATTAGGAGAAGAGGGACTTAAAATTCTAAAGGAAGTTTCTTTAAGGTTGGATATTCCTACAATTACTGAGGTGATGGACCCCCGCGATGTTGGGATGGTAGCTAAGTATGCTGACATTCTTCAAATTGGTGCTAGAAATATGC
Source organism: uncultured Planctomycetia bacterium (assembly GCA_964536865.1). Lineage (GTDB taxonomy): Bacteria > Omnitrophota > Gorgyraeia > Duberdicusellales > 4484-171 > B7-G16. The sequence goes on along the minus strand of CAZHYN010000014.1, from coordinate 35,410 downwards.
AGAATTTTAATCTCCTTAAGGAAGTAGGACAAACTCAGAGACCGGTAGTGCTAAAAAGAGGGATGAGTGCTACTATAAAAGAACTTCTTATGAGTGCTGAGTATATTCTTTCGGGAGGGAATTTTAATGTTATTCTTTGTGAAAGAGGAATAAGGACTTTTGAAGAGGCGACCAGGAATACTTTAGATTTAAGTGCCGTACCTTTGGTTAAGAGCCTTTCTCACTTACCTATAATTGTTGACCCTTCACATGCTACAGGAAGATGGTCATTAGTTAATCCTTTGAGTAAAGCAGCGGTAGCTTGTGGATGCGATGGGTTATTGATAGAAGTTCATCCTTATCCCCAAGAGGCTCTAAGTGATGGTCCTCAACAACTTCTTCCAGAGAAGTTTTCTCAACTTATGAAGGAACTCACTTATGTAGCTAAAGCGGTAGGTAGAACTATTTAGAGTATGTTTAAGAAAATAGGAATAATTGGTGTAGGGCTTATGGGAGGGTCCTTTTCCTTAGCTTTTAAAGAAAAGTTTCCTCAGGTAGAGATTATAGGATTTGCGAGAAATATAAATTCCTTAAGGAAGCTTAAAAGATTAAGAATTGTAGATAAGGCTACGCAAGATTTAAAAGAAGTAGTAAAGGGCAGTGGCCTTATAGTTTTAGCTCTGCCTATTTATCTTATTATTGATTATCTAAAAAAGATTAAACCATTCATAACTAAAAATACTATAGTTATAGATTTAGGAAGCACTAAGACGGATATCCATAGAGCAGTAAAGAAGTTATCTTTAGAGAATAATTTTGTTGGTTGTCACCCTCTTTGCGGAAGTGAGAAGAGTGGAGCAATGTATGCTAATAGAAATTTATATAAAAATTCCTTGTGTATTATAACTTCTAATCCTAAAAAAAGCAAAGTTAAAAAAATTAAAAAACTATGGGAAAGTTTAGAAGCAAAAGTTTATTTCCTTTCACCTTCTTATCATGATAGAGCTCTCTCCTATCTTTCTCATCTTCCCCATATCGTTTCTTTTTCTCTAGCGGAAGTAGTACCTTTAAGTTACTGCCACCTCTTTCCTAGAAGTTTTCTTGATATGATAAGAATAGCAACCTCCCCATCTCATGTGTGGAGAGATATTTTTATTTCTAATAGGAAAAACATTATAGAGAGTCTTGATAGCTTCTTTAGGTTGTTAGAGGAATTTAAGAAAGCGGTTGCTAACAGAGATATAAAAAAGGTTGAAAGATTCATCATTAGAGCTAACAAAAAAGCAAAAATAAAATATGATAATTGCTATTGACGGACCTGCTGGTTCAGGAAAAACTACCGTTTCTCGTCTCTTAGCTAAGCATCTAGGAATTTCTTATTTAGATACAGGATCTCTATATAGAACACTTACTTTAAAGGCCTTAGAGGAAAACATTGATTTAAGTGACAGCGAAGCTCTACAAAAACTTGCCTCCACTATGAATGTTAAAATAAAAGGAGAAGAAATTTATTTAGATGATAGAAAAGTTACTATTGATATTCGATCCCCTTTAATAGATAAAAGTATATCTCAAGTTGCTAGCCACCCTCAGGTAAGAAAAGTGATGGTACGTTTACAAAGAAAAATAGCCTATTGTAAAGATTATGTAGTAGAAGGGAGAGATATTACTACCGTAGTTTTTCCTCGTGCAGACTATAAGTTTTATTTAGATGCTGATTTTAATGAAAGGCTAAGGCGCCGTTATAAAGAACTGAAGGAGAAAGGTCTCTGTGTAGATTGGAAACACCTCAAAGAGCAGTTGAGAAAAAGAGATGAGGCCGACTTTACTCGCAAAGTAGCCCCCCTTAAGAAGGCGAAAGACGCTGTATATATCGACACTACTAATCTAACTCTTAGTGAGGTAGTTGATAAATTACTTTCCTACATTAAGAAAAAGGCAGTATTTCGCTAGAGATGAATTCTGACAAGTATTTTATAAGAAACTTCTGTATAGTTGCTCACATTGATCATGGAAAATCCACTCTTGCTGATAGATTTTTAGAGATAACTCATGCAATAGATAAACGCACTTTCTATGATCAGTTTTTAGATAGTATGGAACTAGAGAGAGAACGAGGCATCACTATAAAAGCAAAAGCAGTGAGACTTTCTTTTAGAAGCAAAGACGGTCATGATTACACTTTGAATCTCATTGATACACCTGGACATGTAGATTTTACTTACGAAGTAGCCAAATCCCTTAAAGCATGTGAAGGAGCAATTCTTCTGGTAGATGCATCCCAAGGCATAGAAGCTCAGACAGTAGCTAATTTCTATTTAGCTTTAGAAGGTAATTTAAAAATAATCCCTGCAGTTAATAAAATAGATTTACCTAATGCGGATATAGATAGAAGCATCTTACAATTGCAAGAAGCCTTTGGGTTTAAAAAAGAAGAAATCTCTCTTATTTCTGCTAAAGAGGGAAGAGGAGTAAATGAACTCTTAGAGAGGGTAGTGAAGGAGATTCCACCTCCCTCAGGAGACCTTGCCGCGCCTTTAAAAGCTCTCCTTTTTGATTCCAGCTTTGATGTCTATAAAGGGGTGGTTCTTTTTGTAAGGGTATTTGAAGGTAAGGTAAGGGTGAACGACACTATTCTTTTAATGCATAAACAAAATTGTTATAAGGTAGAGGAATTGGGAATATTTCTCCCCAGACCTTTTAAGAAAGAAGAGTTAATAGCTGGAGAAGTTGGTTATCTTTGCTGTAATATTAAAAATCCTCAGGATGTAGATGTAGGAGATACTATAACATTAAAGAATAATCCTTGCTCTTCATCATTTCCAGGGTACAAAAAAATTCCTCCTATGGTCTTCTGTGGTGTTTTCCCTTCATCACCTAAGGATTATCCTCAGCTTCGAGAAGCTATACAGAAACTAAGACTATCTGATTCTTCTTTTGTATATGAACCTGATAATTTAGGTTCTTTAGGCTATGGATTTCGTTGTGGTTTCCTGGGTTTGCTTCATATGGAAATAGTTCAAGAGAGATTAGAAAGAGAGTTTGGTTTAGATCTTATATTAACTTCCCCTAATGTAATGTATACGGTGAAAAAGACCAATGGTGAAATAATTAACGTTGAGAGTCCGCATCAACTGCCCTCTCCTACTCATATTCAAGAAGTTTACGAACCTTTTGTGAAGGTTTCTATTCTTACTCCTTTGGAAGGTATGGAGGCGATATGTCAACTTTCTAAGTCACGAAGAGGGAAGTTACTTAAAATAGATTATCTGGGCAAAGATAGGCTTAACATTATTTTTGAATTGCCTCTCTCTGAAGTTATTGTAGATTTTTATGATAAGATAAAGTCCGCCACTCATGGTTACGCTTCTTTAGATTACGAATTCATTGGTTATAAGAAAACAGAAATTGTGAAAATTGATATTCTTTTTAATAGAAGGCCTGTAGAAGCATTTTCTTTACTAACTCATAAGGACGACGCTGAATCAAAAGCAAGAAGTGTGGTAGTAAAGCTGAAAGAACTAATTCCTCGTCAGATGTTTGAAGTAAATATACAGGTAGCGATTGGCTCTAAAATTATTTCTTCAGAAAGGATTCCTCCCTTAAGAAAGAATGTTACTGCCAAATGTTATGGAGGAGATATTACCAGGAAAAGGAAACTTTGGGAAAAGCAGAAGAAAGGAAAGAAAAAAATGAAACAGTTGGGGAACATAACTGTTCCTAAAGAGGCATTTTTGGAAGTATTAAAAATGTAAGGATGCCTAAGAAAAGTGTACTAAGAGAATGGATAGAGTCTATAATTATCGCTGCTTGTCTAGCAACTTTTATAAGGACCTTTTTCTTTCAAATATATAAAATCCCTACTACTTCTATGATTCCCACTCTTAAACCTGGGGATAAGATTTTCGTAAGTAAGTTAATTTACGGTCCTAAAGTACCTTTTACTAGTTTGAGGATCCATGGGTTTCGTAAGCCTCAGCGAGGGGAAGTGATTGTTTTTATTCCTCCTCACGATAGAACTAAGGCTTACATTAAAAGATTGATTGGCTTACCCGGAGATCATATTGTTATTAGAAAGGGTAATATTTATATAAATGGAAAATTAGTTACCGATCCTAAGATTGCTAATCATTACTATTATAATCAAGGAGAGTATGGGGAGAGAAATAAGGAAATAATAGTTCCTCCAGGTAAATATTTTGTTTTGGGGGATAACAGCCTTTCTAGTTTAGATTCAAGATTTTGGGGATTTGTTGATCAAAAAGATATAGTTGGTAAGGCTATATTTATTTGGTGGCCTCCTTCACGTATAGGGATAATTGAATAGAAAGGAGAAAAGATGGTTAAGTTTGTATGGTTGCTCTTGATTCCTTTGTTGTTAATTTCCTGTACAACTGTTCAAAGAGGGGCAGCTACTGGAGCTGTAGCAGGAGGTGCCTTAGGAGCAATTATTGGGCATCAATCAGGACATACTGCAGAAGGAGCAGGTATCGGAGCAGCTACTGGGGCAGTTGCAGGAGCAGTAATTGCTGAGCAGATGGAGACAAAATTTTGTCCAAAATGTGGGCGAAGATTCCCTTCTTCAGTTAAGTATTGCCCCTATGATGGGACAGAACTGAAACCTCTTAAAGAAAAAGGTAATTAGAGACTCCAGATTAAAAGTTGTATAAAAAGATAAAAGTTTTATTAGAAGTAAGAAGTATAAATTGTGAGTTTTGCCGATAAGTTATCTATCTCAAGAATCATTTTAGTTCCTATTTTTGTATCTTTTCTTATCTATTCTAAATCTCGTGATTATTTTAGATACTTAGCTATAGGAGTGTTTTTTTTAGCAATAATAAGTGATTTCTTAGATGGATTGGTAGCTAGAATAAAGAAAGAAAAATCAGAAATAGGGAAAGTTGTCGATCCTCTCGCTGACAAAGTACTTTTGATTACTGCTTTTTTATCACTCAAACTTTTAGATTTCAATATTCCCTTATGGGTAGTTCTTATAGTGGTAAGTAGAGATTTTATTATTCTTCTAGGCATAGCCATTCTTCACTTCTTAAAGGTAGAGGTTCCTATCTTTCCTTCCATATGGGGTAAACTTACAACTTTTTTCCAGATGATTACTGTTCTTGTAGTACTTATGAATGTAAAATTTTCTTTCTTAATCTGGAATTTAGCGGTAATCTTTACTTTGATTTCTGGGATAGGATATATAAAGAGAGGAATAAGCTGCTTAAACTTAGCAGAAAGCAAAGGTAAGTGATTATATGATAGTTTTAACCTGTTTTTTCGCTTATATAATAGGAAGTATACCTTTCGGATATATTATAGCTAAGATCATAAAGGGAGTTGATATAAGAAATTTTGGTTCTGGTAACATTGGAGCTACTAATGCTGCTAGGGTGTTGGGGAAAAAATGGGGGATATTAACTTTCTTTTTGGATTTTTCTAAGGGATTGATCGCTCCTTTCTTAATAAGTTTGATAATTAAAGAAAAAATACCTATGTTTTATATTTTTGTATCCCTTTCTGCGATAGTGGGCCATAACTGGTCTCTTTTTCTAAAATTTAAAGGAGGTAAAGGCGTGGCTACCAGTATAGGTGTTATTGCAGGATTAACTTTGATTTTCCCTCCTCTTGTTATATCATTTTTTCTTACTATTGTGTTGTGGGCAGTTGTATTTTTTCTATTTCGGTATGTCTCTTTGGCTTCTCTTATTGGAGGATTATCTTTTTTCGGGATAACTTTATTTCTGAACGTTCCCTGTGAAATTAAAATTTTCTCCTTTTTAGTATTTATCTTTGTTGTTATAAGACATAAGAAAAATATAGGTAATCTTATTTCTAAAAAAGAGTTGAGATTTTGACATCTTTATTCCTTAAGGGTATAATATCTTTATTTAAGAAGGAGGAAGCTTATGGAAAAAAGTAGATTAAACGATAGACAGAAGGCTTTAGAGCTTGCTCTTTCCCAGATTGAAAAACAATTTGGTAAAGGAGCAATTATGCGTTTGGGAGAAGGAGTAAGATTGGATGTGGAATCTATCCCTACAGGAATAATTTCTTTGGATAAAGCTTTAGGTGTGGGCGGGCTCCCTCGAGGAAGAGTTATTGAAGTTTTTGGTCCCGAAGCTTCTGGTAAGACTACACTTACTTTAAGTATAATTGCTCAAGCCCAGAAAGATGGAGGAGTAGCTGCTTTTATAGATGCCGAACATGCTTTTGATCCTACATATGCAAAGATAATTGGAGTAAATTTAGAAGATTTACTTATTTCTCAACCAGATACAGGAGAACAAGCATTAGAGATTGTGGAGACATTGGTGAGAAGTAATGCTGTGGATTTGATTGTAATTGATTCTGTAGCTGCTCTAGCTCCTCGAGCAGAAATAGAAGGGGAAATGGGAGAGGCTCAGATTGGACTTCAGGCAAGACTTATGAGTCAGGCTTTAAGAAAATTAACTGCTGCAATAAGCAAATCTAAAACTTGTGTTGTGTTTATCAATCAAATAAGAGAAAAAATTGGCGTAATGTTTGGTTCTCCTGAGATTACTCCTGGAGGAAGAGCATTAAAATTCTATGCCTCGGTAAGGATAGATTTAAGAAAAATTGCTACTATTACTGCTTCTGATGGAAAAATTTTGGGAAGTAAGGTGAGAGCGAAGATAGTAAAGAATAAAGTAGCACCCCCTTTTAAAGAAGCTTTTTTTGAGATAATCTACGATGAAGGGGTCTCTAAAGTGGGAGCTCTAATCGATGCTGCTTTAGCTGTAGGAGTAATAAAGAAATCAGGGAGTTGGTTTTCTTATAAAGATAAAAATTTAGCTCAAGGAAGAGAATCATTGCGTAAGCTTCTTAGAGAGGAGGAAAGTCTCTATCAAGAAATAGAAGAGGAAGTAAAGAAAATAGGAGGATAGGAGGTTTTAATGAAAAGAGTGTTGACTATTGTAATATTTCTTTCCTTTTTTGTAACTATTCCTTTTTCAGGATTTTCCCAACGAATAAAAGATTTAGAAGAAGCTACTATAAAAGTTGCTAAACAGGTAGGGGAAGCAGTGGTTTCTATCAGTGCAGTAGTAAGAGAAAAAGTAGGAGGGATTTATTTTCGAGGATCTCCTTTTGAAGATTTTGGGGATGAATTTTTTAGAAAATTTTTTGAGGAGTTCTTTGGGGAAATACCAGAGAGAGAATACAAGAGGATAGGTTTAGGTAGTGGTGTAATAATTGATAAAGAAGGTTATATATTAACTAATGAACATGTTATAGCTGGTGCTAAAGAAATAAAAGTAAAGCTTTCTGACGGTAGGGAATTCGACGCTGTACTCAAAGGTAAGGATAGAAGGAGTGACTTAGCAGTGATAAAAATAGAAGCTCACAATCTTCCTGTGGCAGAATTAGGTAATTCCGATAATGTTAAAATAGGACAGTGGGTGTTGGCTATAGGTAATCCTTTTGGATTTGCTATAGAAAATCCAGAACCTACAGTAACTATGGGAGTTATAAGTGCCTTACATAGGTATTTACCTTCCCTAGGAAGGAGAGAGCGAGCTTACGATGATTTAATTCAAACTGACGCAGCAATAAATCCTGGAAATAGTGGAGGACCCTTAGTCAACCTGGATGGAGAAGTTATTGGTATAAATACAGCCATTATTACTATAAGTGGAGGATATGAAGGTATAGGGTTTGCTATTCCTATAAACAAAGCTAAACGAATCCTTAAGAAGTTAATAAGAGGAGAGAAAATACTTTATGGATGGTTAGGAGTAAGTATTCAAGATCTAAATGAGGATTTAAGAAGTTACTTTGGTATAAAGGAGAAAGAAGGAGTAATTGTTGTTAAAGTATTTAAAGATTCTCCTGCAGAACGTGCAGGGATAAAAGAGGGAGATTTAATTTTGGTTTTCAATAATAGGAAAGTAAAGGCAAGTAGAGATCTAGTAAGAATGGTTACTTCCACTCAAGTAGGAGAGAAAATTCCGGTAGTGGTATTACGTTCGGGTAAAGAAATTACTTTAATAGTGAAAGTAGGTAAACGTCCCGAAGATATCCGAGAATTAGAAGAATCAGTAAAAGAGGGATATGTCTTTAGAGGAATGAAAGTAGAAAACATTACCCCTTATTTACAAAGAAGATTTAGAATAAAAGAAAAAGAGGGAGTTGTTATTGTAGAGATTGAAGAAGATTCTCCTGCAGAAAAGTCGGGTTTGGAAATAGGAGATGTTATTTTAAATATCGAAGGAAATAGAGTAAAAGATAAAGAAGATTTTAAACGAGTGGTCTCCAAAATTAAAGGTAAGTGCTTAGTGAAGACTAACAGAGGTTATTTTGTTCTAAAAGAAGATTAATTTTGATTGATCAATTTAAAAAAGCTTTAAACTATTCCTTTCTTCTTTTAAAGTATAGATTAAGAACTATTAAGGAAATAAAAGACCGCCTCAAGAAAAAGAGGTTTGAAGATTCTATTATTGAAAAAGTAATAGACTACCTTCAGGAACATAACTACATTAATGATAGAGAATTTACTTATGCTTTTATTAAAGAAAGAGTAGAACATGGTTTCGGTAAAAGAAAAATTCTTTTTGATTTGGGAAGATTAGGTATTCATCATTCTCTAGCAGAAGAAATTTTACAGAAAGCAGAAAAAGAATTTAATCAGCAGGAAATATTAAGAAGACTGATTGGCAAGCTTAATAGAAAATATAAAAATGAAAAAAAAAGAAGAGAAAAAATTATGCATTATCTTCTCCAGAGAGGATTTTCTTATGATGAGATTCTAAGATATTTAGAAAAAGATGAAAACAGACTTATTGAGGAGTAAATTTTTAGATTTTTTTAAAAGTAAAGAACATAGAATTTTTCCTTCTGATTCTCTGGTTTCTCTTGATCCCTCTTTACTTTTTACTTCCGCAGGCATGAATCAGTTTAAACCTTACTTTTTAGGAGAGAAGAAAGACTTAAAGCGTGCCGCTTCTTGTCAGAAGTGTTTGCGTACCGATGACCTAGAAAAAGTAGGCAAAACTGCCTATCATCATACTTTCTTTGAAATGCTAGGTAATTTTTCCTTTGGCGATTACTTCAAAAAAGAAGCAATTGAATTTGCTTGGGAATTTCTTACTAAAGTTTTAAATCTTCCTGAAAATAACTTATGGATTTCTGTATATCAGGATGATGGAGAAGCACTTACTTATTGGCTTAAAAAGATAGGAATAAATAAAAATAAGATAGTAAAGTTAGGAGAAGATAAAAATTTCTGGCCTGCTAGTGCTCCTACTAAGGGACCCAATGGACCCTGTGGGCCTTGTTCAGAAATTTTCTTTGATAGAGGAGAGGAAGTTGGGTGTAGAAGGAAAGAATGTTCTCCTGCTTGTGACTGCGGCAGATTTGTAGAAATATGGAACTTGGTATTTACTCAATTTAATCGGGTAGGAGAAAATAATTTAGAACCTTTGCCTCAGAAGAACATCGATACAGGAATGGGACTAGAAAGAATGGCTTCTATTCTTCAGGGTAAGGAAACAAATTTTCATATTGATATCCTTTTTCCACCTAATCAATTTGTAAAAGAGATTTTAAAAGTTGATCTCAAAGATTCCTCTAAAGACGCTTTAATTAACGCTATCGTAGACCATACTAGAGCGGTAACTTTTGCTATCTGTGATGGGATATTTCCTTCTAATGAGGAGAGAGGGTATATAGTGAGAAAGTTAATAAGAAGAGCTTTATATCACGGTTATAGCTTAAAGAGAAAAGCTCCTTTTCTCTATAAACTTGTGCCTATCTACGGAGAACTTATGAGAAATCCTTATCCTGAAGTATGGGAGAAAAAAGAAGATATTTCGGCGGTAATTCTTGCTGAAGAAGAAAAATTTTTTAGAACAATTGATAGTGGAAGGAGATTTTTTTCTCTTATTTTAGAAAATACAAAAAGAGAAGGGAGAAGGTTTTTAAAAGGAGAGGAAGTATTTAAGCTTTATGATACCTATGGTTTTGGACCAGAATTGATAGAGGATTTAGCAAAAAAGGGAAATTATCAAGTAGATTGGGAAGGATTTGATAAGATTTTACAGATTCAAAAAGAACTTTCACGAAGTAGAAGTATGTTTGAAGAAGAGATTTTTTTCTCTCAAGACTTTCCTGATTTTGAGCCTACTGAGTTTATAGGATACACAGACTTATCTTATACATCTAAAATTATAGGCATTGTTAAAGAAAATAAAAAAATAGATAAACTCTCTAAAGGAGATAAAGGGATACTTATTTTAGATAAAACGCCTTTTTATCCTGAATCAGGAGGTCAACTCCCTGATAAAGGATTGATTGCTACCGAAGAGGGGAAATTTCTTGTGGAAGATGTGAAAAAACTCAAAGATATAATCATTCACATAGGTAAAGTAGAAGAAGGAATTATTACTCCCACCGTGGCTTTAGCTTCTGTAGATGACGAAAGGAGATTTGCCATTATGCGAGCACACACTGCTACTCATCTTCTTCAAGCAGCTCTAAGGAAGGTCTTAGGTACCCATGTAACTCAGCAAGGTTCTTTGGTGGCTCCTGATAGATTAAGATTTGATTTTACTCATTTTAAAAGTTTAACTCCCCAAGAACTGACTAGAGTGGAAGAGTTGGTTAATGAGTTTATTGTTAGAGCTGATAAGGTTGAGAAAAAGATAGTTCCTTATGAGGAAGCAAAGAAAGAAAAAGCTTTGGCATTCTTTGAGGAGAAATATTCTAAATATGTAAGGATGGTATCTATAGCTTCTTATAGTAAAGAGTTGTGTGGAGGCACCCATTTGGATAATACTTCTCAAATAGGGAGTTTTTGTATCATCTCAGAGTCTTCAATCAGCAGTGGAGTAAGAAGGATCGAAGCTTTAACAGGAAAGTTAGCTTATAAGAAATACTCTTTTTATAAAAATTTAGTGGAGAATTTATCAGCCCTTCTGAGAACAAAAGAAGAAGAGGAAATTTTAAAAAGGATTAATGAGCTTAATGTGGAGTTAAAGTTACAAAAGGAGAAAGTAGAGAACTTAGAGAAGGAGATATTAAATTCCAAAATAGATGAAATAATAAGTAATAGTAGCTATCAAGTAAAAGAGATAAAGGTGGTAATTACTCAACTTCCTAATAAAGATTATTCACATCTTCTCTATCTTAGCGACAAAGTCAGAGAAAGACTCTCTTCTTGTATTGTATTTCTATCCTCTCCCACAAAAGAGGGTTCTATCTTTGTTTTAGCAGTTACTAAAGAGTTAGAAACCAAAGGCTTCTCTTGCAAGGAGTTTGTTTCTAAATACAAAGAAACTCTGAATCTAAGAGGAGGCGGAAAGGCTTCTGTCTGTCAGGGAGTATTTAAAGATAGTAATTTTTCTTCTTTTAAAGATAGATTGGTCCTGGTTTTAGAGGAGTTTCTATCATGCGTCTTCTAAGAAATCTGACTAATTTAGAAAAGACATTAGAGAAAAAAAGAAACAAAAAGAAGAGTATGGAAGAGAAAGTTGCTAAGATACTGAAAGACGTAAGAGAGAAAGGCGACCAAGCTTTAATCGAATATACAAAAAGATTTGATAAAGTAAAGTTAAGCGTAAAAGAGTTAAGGATTTCTGAAGCAGAAATTAGTGCTTCTTTCAATGAACTCAATTCTTCTATTATTTCGAGCCTTAAGTTAGCCATAGATAATGTAACTAAATTCTACAAATTTCAAACTCCTAAGTCTACTAAAGTAAAGGAGGCTAATGGGAAGGTTTTAAAAGTAAGTTACATCCCTTTAGAAAGAGTAGGAATTTACGTTCCTGCTGGGCAATTTCCTTTAGTTTCTACTGTATATATGACAGCCATTCCTGCTATTGTAGCAGGAGTAAAAGAGATAGTTTTGGTATCACCACCCACTAAGCAAAAAACTATAAATCCTTTCATTCTAGCAGTAGCTTCTCTCCTTAAGATAAAAGAAATCTACAAGGTAGGAGGAGCTCAAGCTATAGCTGCTTTAGCTTATGGGACAAAGATGATAAAGAAAGTAGATAAAATTATTGGTCCAGGCAATGAGTTTGTTACAGAAGCTAAACGTCAAGTATTTGGTCAAGTAGATATAGATTTACTTGCTGGTCCCTCCGAGATAGTTATTATTGCTTCTAAAGATGCTAACTTGGACTATATCGTTGCTGATTTGGAAGCTCAAACTGAACACCGTCAAGGGTTAGGAATAGTAATTACTAATTCTAAAAAGATTGCTAATCAATTAAGAAGAAAGAGATTAAACGGGTTCGTAGTAAGAGTAAGGAGTTTAGAAGAAGCTTGTAGTGTAGCAAATAGGATTGCTCCTGAGCACTTAGAAATTTTAACTAAAAAACCTTATAAGCTTGTTAAAAAAATTAGAAACGTAGGGGCAGTTTTTCTGGGAGAAAATTCGCCAGTAGCTTTAGGAGACTATTTAGCTGGACCAAGTCACGTTCTTCCTACTCAATCTGCAGCAAGATTTTTCTCTGGTTTGACTCTGAATGATTTTTTGAGAGAAATCCATATTGTAAGCTATACGAAGAAAGCCCTTACTGAAGAATTTCCTGCTCTGGAAAAAATAGCATCCTTAGAAGGAATGGCAAAGCACATTGAAAGTGTAAAGAAGCGATTATAATATGAAAAGGAGGAAGAATAATGAGAAAAGCGAAGATAAGAAGAATAACCAAAGAAGTAAATATCGAATTGGAGCTAAAGCTCGATGGCAAAGGAAAGTATAAAATAGAGAGTGGTATAAGTTTTTTAAATCATATGCTTTCTCTATTTGCTAAGCATGGATTATTTGACTTAAAACTTAAAGCCAAAGGAGATCTAGATGTAGATTTACATCATACTAACGAAGATATAGGAATAAGTTTGGGGGAGGCTTTCTATAAAGCGTTAGGTAAAAAAGAGAGAATCGAAAGATTTGGAACTGGCTTCGTTTGTATGGATGAAACTTTAGTAAGATGTGTTGTAGATATAAGCGGACGACCTTTTCTTAAAGTGAAACCTAAAAATATCCCTACCCCAAAAGTAATCTATACTTATTCTCACTTTAAGCAGTTCCTTAAAGCTTTTACAGACTATGCTAAAATAAACCTCCATTTAGATATTTTAGAAGGAGAGGATCTTCATCATATACTGGAAGCGTCTTTTAAGGCATTAGCTTTAGCCTTAAAGGAAGCTAGTAGAATAAATCCTAGAAAGAAAGATTTACCTACCACTAAAGGTAAGTTAGATTGAAATGCTTATCATACCTGCGGTAGATATCTTAGATGGAAAAGTAGTAAGGCTTTACCAAGGAAAGAGGGAATTCACTCGCATCTACAGCGAAGACCCTTTAGGTGTGGTTTCTCAATGGAAAGATGAGGGAGCTAAATTTTTTCATATTGTAGATTTGAATGCTTCTTTCGGGGAAGGAGATAATTTACCATTAATCAAAGAAATTAGTAAATTAGGAGTGAGATTCCAAGTAGGAGGTGGAATAAGAAACATACAGCGAGGAGAAGAGCTTCTCAAAATAGGTGCAGAAAAAATTATTTTAGGTACCAAAGCCTTAGATGAAGATTTTTTGTCTGGTGCTATTTCAAGATTTAAAGAACATATAGGAGTAAGCGTGGATGTTCTTTTTGGCAGGATTCACTATGAAGGTTGGAAAAAAGAGACAGATTTAAATCCCTACGAATTCATCCAACTCTTAACAGAAAAAGGCATCACTTGGATAATCTATACAGATATTTTTCGTGATGGTACTTTAAAAGGGCCAAATATAGAAGGAATAAAGAAACTAACCTCCTTTCATCAAGTTAAATTCATTGTTTCGGGAGGAATTGCTAACATTTCCCACATAAAGTTAATCTACCAAGAAGCTCCTTTTGTATATGGCGTGATTCTAGGAAGAGCTATATATGAAAGAAAGATAGAACTTAAGCAAGCTCTCAACTTATTCTCCTAAGATTTAATGAGAAGACGAGTTCTTGTCTTAGTAGGCTTGTTAAGTTTCTGCAACTACTTTACAGGATTCTCTCAAAGAATAGAGTTTTCTCCTATCTAAGGTTTTTTATTAAAGAAACGAATATATTCAACCAAAATTACTATGAAACGATAGATATAAAGGGAAATGGCCGTTGGTATAAGATGGGAGTAAAAGCAAACTTTTAGTTTCTCTCCCCTTGACTTTCTCGCTATAAATTATTACACTTAAGATAAGTATGGAGAAAGAATTAATACCAGTAGGAGATAAAATTTTAATTGAACCTGATGAAGGGGAAAATCTAACTGACTATGGACTCTACCTTCCTCAAACAGTAAAAGATAAAGAAAAGGTCCAAAGCGGAAAGGTAATAAAAGCAGGCCCTGGCTATCCTATATTTGACCCTACTATTTTAGATGAGGAACCTTGGAGAGTTTCCCGAAGCAAAGGTAAATATTTTCCTCTTCAAGCGAAGGAAGGAGATTATTGCATATTTTTAAAAGATTCCGCAGTGGAAGTTGAGTTTGAAAAGAAAAAATACTTGGTTGTTCCACAATCCGCTATTCTTCTTATCGTGCGAGAGAAGGAAAAGACCAATCTGGAAGAACTCGGCTAATTCTTACTCCATCAGCTAAAATTCCAATTAAATGCAATACTCTTTACTTAACCCTTTAGAGAAAGCCAAACAAGTAGAAGATTTAGTAATTAGAGGAGATAAGAGAAAGTACTATCGTTTCCGTCTTGCTCCTTATTATGGAGGTATAGCTACTGCTGACGTAGTAGGTTGCTGTTTTCAGTGTGTTTACTGCTGGAATTATCAAAGAAATTTAAATCCTCATCAGAGTAAAGGTGATTTTTATTCTCCTACTGAAGTAGCAGAAAGATTAATTTTTATGGCTCACTCAAAGAGTATCACTAAATTAAGGATTACTGGGGGAGAACCGATTTTAGGACATGCTAGTTTCTGCCATCTTTATGAGATTTTAAATAAGATTAATAAAAGCAAAAAGCATTTTTGTTTTATCCTAGAAACTAATGGTTTATTTTTAGGTTTAGAAGATACGTTTGTTCAGCAATTATCCGAATTTAAAAATCTTTATGTAAGGGTTTCACTAAAGGGAACTAATGAGTTTAATTTTGCTAAAATAAGTGGTGTGGAGACAAGGTTTTTTAGTTTACCTTTTAAAGGTTTGAGAGCACTTCTGGAGAATAACATTATAGCTTGGCCAGCGATAATTTCCGAACTCTTTAATAGTCAAGAGATTAATGAGGTAAAGAGAAAATTGAAGAGTTATAGCATAAATCCTGAAGATTTAGAAATTGAATACCTAGAAGTTTATCCTTTTGTAATTAATAACTTAAGGAAGCGGGGGATAAAACTTAATTTATGAAGCAAAAGATTATATAAGATCGATATTTAAATGGTAAGTTGCTATTGTTTAGTAGTATGGTATAATTAAATTCCTATGGATAATCAAAGACGATTTTTAAGGTTAGAAGTAAGAGATTTTTTAGAGATTCGACCTTTGAATGAACTAGCAAAGTTTGTGAAGGGAACTTCTCTTAACTTAAGTCTGATGGGAATATGCTTCTTTTCAGAATTGAAATGGAATAAGGGTCAAGTTCTCCTTATCAGTTATTTTCTCCCTCAAGAGCTTGATTCAGTAAGTTTGAAAGTAGCAGTAGTTTGGTCGGAATTCATAAATGAAAAGGATGGATATTTAATCGGAGCCCAAATTATCGATATTGAACAAGACAAAGAACTCAAATTTGTCAATTACTACTTTCAAAAATTAAAGGAGCAGTTTTTTAAAAGAGAATGAGCTCGGTCTTTTTTTTCTCCCTCACTTTAGAGGATGCGCTAAAGAACCCTCATTTTCTTTTTAATACTTTGGAAGAATCAAATCTCTCTTCACTTATAAAAAAAAATGATTTTGTAGGAATTAAAGTTCACTTTGGCGAAAAGGGTAATACCTCTTATCTTCTTCTTAAACTTCTCTCTCCTCTTATTAAATATCTAAAAAGAATAGGAGCTGAAGTATTTCTATCCGATACTACTACTTTATATAGAAGCCAGAGAACCAATACTGTAGATCATATTAACCTTGCTTATCAACATGAATTTGGTAAGTTGGGGATTCCGATTATTATTGGGGATGGATTAAAAGGTAATGATTATATAGAGATAAACATTAATAAAAAACATTTTTCTCACTGTTTTATAGCTTCTATAATTAAAGATTTAGATTACATAATATTTGTTTCACATCCTACTGGACATATTCTTACAGGATTCAGCGCTACTTTAAAAAATATTGGAATAGGACGTGCTTCAAGAGTGGTATATGTAAGGAAAATTGCCCTGTCCAATGTATTAAGAAAACTTCTCAAGGAGATTACATTATAGATAGGAAGTTATGTATTAGGTGTGCTCAATGTATAAGCCTCTGTCCAGTAGGAGCAGTTAAGATAGTTTGATCTGAGATCTATTAAATTCTTCAAGAAAGGATAGTAGAATATGTTACGCAGTTATTAAAAATAAAAGGTGTGTGTATTTTAATTTCGCCTTTATTTTTACTAAAGAATGTGATTGTATGAATAAAAGAGAAGAAAAGGTCGTAGGAGATTTAGGTATTTTTTTTAGTTTTGGTCCTATGGCCTTAGATAAGGCAACAGTAGATCTTCTGAATAAACGAGAAGATAAAGATATTATAAAGGAGTTTTATCTCCATATAGAGTATTCTCACCAATTTCACTATGCCCACAATTTAGGCATAGGAGAACTTTCTTACCAGATTAAAGAAATTAAATGTAAATGAGAGAAACTCCTTCTTCACAAGTTTTAGTAGTAAATGCTTCGGCAGGTAGCGGAAAGACTCATGCTTTAGCATTGAGGTATCTTAAATTACTTCTTTCTTATGATCCTCCTGTGAGTCCCAAAGAAATCTTAGCAATAACTTTTACTAATAAAGCTGCTCAAGACATGAAGCTAAGAATTCTTGACTGGCTAAAAAAGATAGCTTTAGACAGTTTCTCTTCTCCCCAAGAGAAAGAACAAATTTTAGCTTTTTTGGAAAACGAAAAATTTCTTCTTAAAGAAAAAGCTAACACCGTTCTTTCACAATTGATAAAAAATTACAACTATTTTCAAGTAAAGACCATAGATAGTTTTTTAAAAACCCTTATGGACAGTTCAAGTTACTTCTTGCAAAGATCTCCTTATTTTAAAATAGTAGAGAACCCTTCTCCTTACTTAGAGTATGCCTTAGAAGAATTTATTAAACGCACTCAAAGGGATGAGAGTCTAAATAAGCTGATTAAAAATTTTTTGAAACATTACTTAGAAATAGAGAACAAGGCAAGTTGGTTTCCGAAAAAAGACATCTTAAGAATCATAAGTTTCTTATTCTACCAATCAAATTTAAGAGGGAAGGTTTTTTCTAAGAAAGTGATTCCTTACGATTTAAAAAGAAACATAGATAATTTAAGGAAAAAATTAAAAGAGTTGGAAGAAATACCATATTTGTACAAGACATTTCAAAAGAGTTTAAGAAAAGCTCTACAAGAAAAGGATATATTTAAATCTTTGAAGATCATTTCCAGACATCTCCAAAAAGATAAGTTGCCTGTGGTAAAATCTGCTCATCCAGGTAAAGAAATTACCCCTCTTTGGAGAAGTATTCGTCAAGAAGTAAGAAACCTTTATGAATCTTATGCTCTTTCTCGTTTCAATCTATATATAGATATCCTTTCTGAGACTCTAAAAGACTTAGAGGAGCTAAAAGAAGCAAGGGATATCATATTCTTAGAGGAGATAAATAGTAAAGTAAATATTCTTCTTAAAGAAAGTCTAATTGGTATAAGTGGAATTTACTATCGGCTCGCTCTTAAATTTAGCCATTATCTCGTAGATGAATTTCAGGATACCAGTAGTATTCAATGGCGCAATTTAGAACCTTTAGTGGAGGAGGCAATCTCCAGAGGAGGCTCTCTATTCTATGTAGGAGATAAAAAACAAGCAATTTATAGATTCCGTGCAGGAGATATTTCTCTCTTTGATGCGGTAAAAGAGAAATTCAGGTATAGAGCTCATGTTTCAGAGAAATTCTTATCTACTAATTTTCGAAGCCAAAGAGCAATTGTGGAGTTTAATAATAAAGTTTTCTCTTCTCGTAACCTAAAGAATTTTTTGAACCATTTAGAAGATAAAATAGATCGAGAATTTTTCCCTTCAATTTTAAACAATTTTAAAGGAGTAAAGCAAAATTGGATTAAACAAAAGAATGCTGGTTATGTGTACACAGAATTTATCGACGAGGATATTAAAGAAAACCGTGAAAAATTAATAAAAGAGAAGTTATTTTCTTTGATTAAAGAATTAACTAAAAGAGCCCTCCCTTTAAATAATATAGCTATACTCTTACGAGAGAATGAAGAAGTAAGAAAGGTAACTAGTTGGCTTATCGAGGAGGGTTTTCCTGTAGAGTCGGAGCGCACTTTAAATATTCGAGAGAATTATCTTATAAAAGAAATAGTATCTCTACTTAAATTCTTAAGTTCTCCTATTGATAATTTGTCCTTCGCTTCTTTTATTTTAGGAGAGATATTCTTAACAGTTTCTCATAAAAGCAAAGAAGAACTCACAGAGTTTGTTTTTAAGTACTCTGGTTTGGGCTATCTTTATCGTTTTTTTTCTCAAAAATACCCTCAACTTTGGGAAAATTTCTTTGAAGAATTCTTCAAAAGCGTAGGTTTCCTACCGCTTTATGAATTTTTAGTTAGTATCTTCGATAGGTTAAAAATTTTAGAGAATTTTCCTCACTTCCAGGCTTTCTTTATGAAATTGTTAGAGGTAGTAAGAAAAAAAGAAGAGGAAGATGAAATCACTACTATTAACGAATTTCTAGAATATCTTCAGGAAGGTAAAGATGAAGACTTTTTTGTATCAGTTCCCGAAAATACAGAGGCAGTAAAAGTTTTAACTATCCATAAAGCTAAAGGATTGCAATTTGAGGTTGTAATAACTCCTTTTTTAGTACTTACTCTTTCTTGGCAGGAAAGAAAAGGTGACTCCAGCGTAATTTTTGAAGAAGGCGAAAATCTCTTCCTTCTTTATTTAAGAAAGGATTTTACTCCCTACTCATCTAAGTTGAAAAAAATATATCAAGGAGAGTTAGTTAGTTCTCTCATTGATGAGCTAAATGTTATCTATGTAGCTTTAACAAGAGCTAAAGAGGAGTTATATATTTTTATTCCTAAAAGGAAAGGGAATATTATCAATTTAGCAAAGAAGTTAATTTTAGATGAGGAAAATAAGTTAACCTGGGGTAAAAAGAGACCTTATTTTGAGAAAGAGAAAATTTACCAAGTAGAATTTATTCCTCTTTCCCTATACCAAGACTGGTGCAAATATATGGGGGAGGAGTTTATTTCTCGAAAGGATTTAAAATATAAGGATGCTGCTTTTAAAGGAGAAGTAATCCATAAGGCTCTTTCCTTAGTAAAAAATACTAAAGATAAGGATTTAGAAAAACTTATTGAGGAGATTAGTTGGCAAATACTTTATCAATATCCTAATAGAGTAGAGAAAGAAGAAATTCAACATTGGTTAAAAGATATTTTGGAAGAGGATAGATTGAAAAGGTTTTTTGCTTTACCTACTCAGTGTGTGATTTCTAATGAGAAAGAAATTGTAGATAAAAAAGGATCTCTTAAAAGAGTTGATAGATTGATAATCTTTCCCCAAGAGGTTTGGGTTATAGATTACAAAAGTACTCATGAAGAGTTAGGTCTTCATCAAGAGCAGATCAAAGAATATATGGAAATAATTTCACCTCTTTATCCAAATAAGAAGGTTAAAGGATTCTTAGTATTCCTTGATAATCGGGAGTTTTTAGAAGTAAAATGAATAGAATTTTTACTTATCCTTTTTCTGTGGATATTATAGAGAAAGTAGCCGAATATCTCTACGAAGAACACTACAGAACCAACAAAGATTTATCTAATATTGCTGTAGTATTTGGAGGCAAGCGCCCATTATTATTCTTAAGAAAATCTCTCGCCAGCAAGATAGGTCAATCTTTCTTCCCTCCTCAGTTATTTTCTATGGATAGATTCATTGAATATATTGTGAGAAAAACATATCCTCAGTTAAATAAAATATCTGATTTAGATGCTAGTTATCTTCTGTTTAATTTAAGTAAAGAGATAGTCCCTCATTTTTTGAAAAATGAATCTTTCTGTAGATTCTTTCCTTGGATAAAGGAATTGTTGCTTTTTTTGGAAGAGTTAGATTTAGAGAAGAAAACAGACGACGATCTTCATTTAGTTGAAAAAAACGCTGAGATTGGCTATGAAACTTCTCAAAGTATTAACATCTTACTCTCTCGAATTAAAAAGATTCGAGAAAATTTTCACAAGATTCTTTGGGAAAGGGGGAAATTCACTCGAGGATATGCTTACCTTTTAACTTCACAATTAACCAAAGATTTGATTTGCGAAGATTTTAAAGAAATAATTTTCTGTGGATTCTTTTACCTTCATGCTTCTGAGAAAGAGATAATTAAGAATCTTTTAGATAAAGGAAAGGCTGTGCTTTTCTTTCATACAAGTAAGGAAGAATGGCCTACTTTTAAAGAATTAGAAAAAGTTTTAGGTTATTCTCTTAAGAGAGAGGACTATCACAATCTACCAAAATTTTATTTTTATTCTGCGTTTGATAATCACTCTCAAGTAGGGATAGTAAGAGAAATAATAAGAAAGATTAACAAAGTTGATGATACAGTAATTATTTTACCACAACCTCATAATCTTGTACCTCTCCTTTCTGAATTAACTTCTTATATTAAGGAATTTAATGTTTCTTTGGGTTATCCTCTAAAACGTAGCTCTATCTACGCCTTGATTAGAGCAGTTTTCGAAGCTCAGAAAACAAGAAAAGATAATCTATATTACACTAAAGACTACTTAAAAGTTTTGACTTTTCCTTACACAAAAAATATAAAGTTTGACGATTATCAACCTGCGTTGACTAGAGTAATAGTGCATAAGATTGAGGAATATCTTTTAGGTATGGAGGAGGAAGTTACCTTAAGCAAGAGAGTCTTTATAGATCTTAAAGAGATAGAAAAAAATCAGGCTTTACATTCATCAATAATTGAAACCCTAGAAAAATTATCTATTAGTATTAAAAAAAATAAACTTAAGGAAATTATCTTAAAATTTCATGACCTCCTTTTCCGTAATTTTGAAAATGTGGAAAATTTTTATCAGCTTTCTCTGATTTTAGAAAATTTTCTTAATTTTCTAATAGATTTTAGCTTTGTGTCTTTCTACTCATTTAATTTAGGAGTTGTTAAAAAAATTTTAGAGATAACTGAAGAACTAAAGTTAGCTTCTTTTATGAATGAGAAAACAAGAAGAGAAGAGATGTTTGATTTTTTCTTAGAGATTTTACGTAACGAAGTTATAAATTTTGTCGGCTCTCCCTTAAAGGGTTTACAAATTTTAGGAGTGTTTGAGACAAGATCTTTAAAGTTTAGAAATGTAATAGTTATGGATGTTAATGAAGAAATTTATCCTGCCGTTAAAGTATACGAACCGTTAATTCCTCGCCAGATTTTCCTAAGTTTAGGAATAGATAGGTTGGAAAGAACTGAAGAGATTACACGGTATCATTTTAAGAGAGTAGTTGGGTCAGCAGAAAATGTTTATCTAATTTGGCAGGAATCTCAAGATAAAGAAAAAAGTAGATTTGTTGAAGAAATTATCTGGGAAGAAGAAAAAAGAAGATCCTCTTTAGGGGCTGTATCTTCTAAGAGAGTGGGTTTCTTTATAAAACTTCAACCTCAGAAAGAAATTATAAAAAAGAACGAAAACATTCTACGTTACCTTAAGAATGAAATGATTTATTCTCCTACATCTTTTGATGTATATCTTCGATGTCCGTTAAGATTTTTTTATGCTTATGTACTGCGACTAGAAGAAAGGGAAGATATATTAGAAGAAAGTGAATCTAAAGAGATAGGCAACTTTGTTCATCTTCTTTTGAAAGAATTCTACTCACACTTTATAGGCTCTCAACCATCCTTTAATAAAAAATATGAAAACCTCTTTTTCAAAATATTTGAGGAGAGGTTTTATCAGCATTTTGAAAGAACGATGAAAAGTGATGCTTTTCTTCTTAAGGAAGTTCTTTATTTTAGGTTGAGGGAATTTCTGGCAAAAGAAAAAAACAGAAAAGAAGTAAAAGAGATAGTTTTTGTAGAAAAAACTTTCACTAAGCCTTTGACTTTGAATGGAATTACCCTTCAGATAAAAGGTACCTTAGATAGAGCAGAAATAATTCAAAAAGATGATCAGATGGAAATGGTAATTGTAGATTACAAAACAGGCAGTTCGGTATCCTTGCCTAAGATTAAAAACTTAACCTTTCCTTCTGACAGAAAAAAAATTAAAGAAGAAATTGTATCCTTTCAGCTACCTATATATATTTATCTTTTGCAGAGCCCAGAGCTTAAAGGAATAGAGCTTAATGCTTCCTTATATTTTTTAAAAGATTTAAAGATAGAATATCTTTTTAAGGATAGAAATATTGATCGTCAGGAAGTTATTAATACCTATTTTCTCCCATCCCTTAAATTTATTGCCCAAGAGATACTCAATCCCAGTATTCCTTTTCAAGCCGATGCCGATGATGAAAAATACTGCGAGAGATGTGCTTTTTCTAGTTTATGCAAAATATAATTTCCCTGATATAATATATCCATAATGAGGGAGTTAAAAAGGAATCTGAATTTGTTCGACATCTTTTGTATTGCTAGTGGAGCAATGATTTCCAGTGGCCTTTTTATCCTTCCTAGTATTGCCTACTTCAAAGGAGGTCCTTCCATAGTATTTTCTTACTTCGTTGCAGGAGTCCTTATGATTCCTTCTATATTCTCTAAAGCGGAATTAGCCTCTGCTATGCCTAAGGCAGGAGGAACGTATTTCTTTATTGAACGCAGTTTAGGATACTTTTTCGGAATATTTGCTGGTTTGGCTAACTGGTTATCAATAGGATTAAAGAGCGCCTTCGCTTTGGTAGGAATAGGAGCATTCTTAGAGTACATAACTGGGGGCATATCTTACTTTCAGATAAAAATTGTTGCTAGTATATTTTGCCTAATTTTTCTTTTTCTTAACATAATAAGTATTAAAGGGATTGCTAATTTACAGAGGTACTTAGTTTTATTTCTTTTTCTTTCTTTGGGAGTTTATATTATTTTAGGGATGAATAGAGTAAATTTCGATTATTATACTCCCTTTTTAAAGGGAGGATTTAAGGGGATTTTAGCAGTGGCGGGGATGGTATTTATCTCCTATGGAGGATTAACTAAAGTTGCTTCTGTAGCTGAAGATACCAAAGACCCCCATCGTACCATTCCTTTAGGTATGATCCTTTCTTTCTTGGCTGTAGAGATTGTATATTTAGGTGCAGTTTATGTAACTGTAGGAATCCTACCCAAAGGTGAATTGCTCTCTACATTGACTCCTTTAACTCATGGAGGAATTAAATTAGCTGGTCTTCCTTTGGGGATAATTATGTCATTTTCTGCTTTGATAGCTTTTCTAACTACTGCCAATGCGGGATTATTTTCTTCCTCACGTATTCCTTTAGCAATGGCAAAAGATAAGTTACTTCCAAACATTTTTTCTAAACTTTCCAAAAAATATAGTACCCCTCATATTTCAGTTATCACTACAGGTATCTTTATGCTAATTTTGATTATCTTTTTAGATTTGGAGAATTTGGTAAAGTTAGCATCTACTTTAATGCTTATTCTCTTCATTCTTACAAATGTAGCGGTAATCATAATGAGAGAAGGCAGAATAATAAATTACCGTCCTACATTTAAATCTCCTTTTTATCCAGGTATCCAAATCTTCGCAATTATTTCCTACATTTTTTTAATTGTAGAAATGGGGGCAGTCGCCATTTTGATAAGTTTAGGATTTCTAATCTTTAGTGCCCTTACTTATTACTTTGTTGTAAAGAGGAAAGTAAAAAGACAGTCAGCAATAATCCATTTAGTAGAAAGAATTACTTCTAAAGATTTAATAGATACTTCTTTGGAAGAGGAGTTAAAAGAGATTATTCATAAAAGAGATAAGGTAATTAAGGATAGATTTGATAAAGTTATAGAGGACTGCCCTATAATGATTATAGAAGAAAGAATTTCTTATGAAGAACTTTTTGAGAAGGTAGCGCAAATTTTAGAGGAAAGGTTAAAGATAGAAAAACCCTGCTTAAAAGAACTTCTCTTAAAGAGAGAACAAATCTCTACTACCGTGCTTGAAGAGGGATTAGCCATACCTCACATAGTAGTAGAAGGAGAAAATAAGTTTGAGATTATTATCGTAAAGGCTTCCCAAGGTATAGATTTTCCTAAAGGAGTAGTAAAATTTGCTTTCGTTTTAGCTGGTTCTAAAGACGAACGTAATTTTCATCTTCGAGCTTTGATGGCTATAGCTCAAATAGTGAGAGAACATAATTTCTACCGAAATTTAGAAAGGGCTAAAAATGAATCTCAGTTAAGATTACTTATTCTTTCTTCTACAAGAAGAAGAGCAGTATGAGTAGAACAAAGATAATTGCTACTCTAGGACCTTCTACTGACGACGAAGATGTCTTAAGAAAGATGTTTGTCGCTGGAGTAGATATGGTAAGGTTAAATTTTTCCCACGGTAAAAGAGAGGAACATACAAGAAGAGTAAAGCTGATAAGAAAAATAAATCGGAAGCTTAAAAGGACTGTAAAACTAATGCAGGATTTAGAAGGGTACCGAATAAGAGTAGGAAAGTTAAAGGAGAATATTTTACTAAAAAATAAAACAACTATCTATCTTACTCAGGAGAAGACTTTAGGGGAAAAGAAATTGGTTCCCTTTGATTATCAAGGCAGTTTAAGGGGGATAAAAAAAGGTAATTTAATCTACATTGATGATGGAAAAATCATTTTAAAGGTAAAAGATGTAGAAAAAAGGCGTATTAAAGCTTTAGTCATTCGGGGTGGTATTTTAAAGGAGAGAAAAGGTATAAATATTTCAGGAGCAAAGTTAAGCTTTCCTTCATTAACGGAAAAGGATAGAGTTGATTTAGAAGTAGCTATTCAGTATAAATTTGATTGCCTTGCTCAATCTTTTGTGAGAACAGCTAAAGATATAAAAATAATTAAAAGTATCTTCTCTAGTAAATATCCTCCTTGTAAAATTTTTGCTAAAATAGAAAATAAAGATGCTCTAACTAATTTGGATGAAATAATTGCTATCTCTGATGGGATACTGATTGCTAGAGGAGATTTAGGAATATGTCTTCCTTTATATAAGATCCCTATTATACAGAAAGAAATTATAAGGAAGTGTAAATTAGCAGGTAAACCGGTAATAGTAGCTACCCAAATGTTAGAGAGTATGACAGAGGAAGTATTGCCTACCCGAGCAGAGGTAAGTGATGTAGCTAATGCTATCTTAGATGGAGCAACTCATCTTTTACTTTCTTCAGAGACGGCCATAGGTAAACATCCTCACAGAGTTGTGGCAATGATGGAACAAATAATAAAATCTACAGAAAGTTACATCAAGAAATTGAAGGAGTTGTATTTAATTTGAAATGAAAATTATCGCTCTTCTTACTGATTTTGGCACGGAGGATAACTTCATTGGAGTAATGAAAGGAGTTATCTTAAAAATTAATCCTGAAGTTACCATTGTTGATATAACTCATCAGATAGGAGCTCATAAAGTAAAAAAAGCAGCCTTCCTTCTTTACTCATCTTTTTCATATTTTCCTAAAGGTACTATTTTTTTAGTTGTTGTGGATCCAGGGGTAGGTTCTAAACGTAAGGCTTTAGCAGTAAAAACAAGAAATTACTACTTCATTGGTCCCGATAATGGAGTATTATTCCCTAGTTTAGAAGCCGATGGTGGAGGAGAAGTTGTGGAGATAATGAATAAAAAATATCTTCTAAATCCTATTTCTTCTACTTTTCATGGCCGTGATGTATTTGCTCCCATAGCTGCTTATTTATCCAAGGGTATAAAATTAGAAAAATTAGGTAGAAGGATTGTGGATATCAAAGAGTTAGATCTTCCTCAAGCCAAGATCAGAAAGAATACTTTAATAGGAGAAATTATTTACATAGATTCTTTCGGTAATCTAGTTACTAATATAGATAGAGTTACTTTAGAAAAATTTACTAAAAACAGAAATTTTGTTGCCTTTTTAAATAAAAAGAAAATAACAAGACTCTGTGACTCCTATCTTCAGGAAAAAAAGAAACCCTTTTTCATAGAAGGGGGATTTTTTAAATTAGAAATTTCCCTAAAGATGAAATCAGCTAGGAATTACTTCAAAGCTAAAGAAGGTCAGAAGATAGTAATTAAAAGGAAATGATAGACAAAGTGGAATTTAAAGATAAGAAAATACCTTTAAAAGGAGTTATAAAATATGTGTATAAAAGAATGGGTAAAGCTATTTTAGACTACAATATGATTGAGAAGAATGATAAGATCTTAGTCGCTGTATCCGGAGGAAGTGATAGCTTGAGTTTAGTAAAACTACTTAAAATGAGAAAAAGGAGGATCCCTATAGATTTCCAAATTTTAGCCTGTTTTATAGATATGAATTTTATAAAGATTGATAAAAAGGCACTCTTGGGTTACTTAGAAAGAGAAAATATTCCCTTTGTGGTGAAAAAGATGGAGTTAAAAGATACCAACGTTAATTGTTTTTGGTGTTCTTGGAATAGAAGAAAGGTGTTATTCCAAACCGCTCAAGAGTTTCATTGTAATAAAGTTGCCTTAGGCCACCATTTAGATGATATTGTGGAAACGATTCTTATGAACTTACTTTTTTTTGGAGAAGTAAGTGCAATGAAGCCAAAGATTGAACTTTTCGAAGGAAGACTTACCATAATAAGACCTCTGTGTTATGTAGAAAAAAAAGATCTTATAAATTTTGCTAATCGGTTAAACCTAGACTATACAAACTATCGGTGCTCTTATGGGAAGGATTCCCGAAGGGAATTAGTTAAAGCTATTATAAAAAAAGCTGGAGAAAGTTGTCCTTATGTTAAGAAAAATATTTTTAACGCTTTAAAGAATATAAAAACAGATTATTTGATATGAGAGTTCTTATTACCGGTGGTGCTAGCTGGGTAAAGATTGATGAAGTGAGAATTCTAACTAATATTTTTACAGGTAAGACTGCTTTATTCTTAGCTCAGGAGGCTAAAAAGAGAGGTTTGCATACGACTCTTATCATCAATCCTCATTGCATAAGTAAGTTTCCTAAAGGAATAAGGATAATGCCCTTTAAATATTTTCAAGATTTAAAGAATAAGGTAGTTGGCGAACTTAAAAAAAATAGCTATCAACTAATAATCCATGCTTGTGCTGTAAGTGATTATATATTGAAAAAGCCTTTTAAAGGAAAAATACCTTCTGAAAGAAAAGAATTAGTTTTAAAACTTTTTCCTGCGCCAAAGATAATTAAAACAATTAGAAAATTAGCCAAAAATTCTTTTGTGGTCCAGTTTAAATTAGAAATAGAGGAGGAGGGAATAATTGACAAAGCTTTCAGGAGTTTAAAAGAAAACGGCACCGATTTAGTAGTAGCTAATAGCTTAGAGAGTATAAAGTTAGGATATAAAGCATTTATTATTGATAAGAAAAGAAATATCGAGAAGATAAACTCCAAGGAAGAGCTTCTTCCTGTCATTTTAAACCACCTCAAATGAGGCATTTTTCCGCCATAGGCGGATCCGCCTTAGGCGGAAAGTCTGACTTAGAGTCAGTTTGGAGTATATAAAACGAAGCCCTCTCCTCTTGTGAGGAGAGGGCCCGTGGCTTTGAGCCCTCTAAAAGAGAGCCCCCATTTCCTCTTTAAAATTTACCATATTTTGGAAAGATTTTTAAAGAGTGAAGGGAATTTTTTTTGTAAGCGTTTCCAAAATTTCTCTTTCACTTTTTCTATTTGACTGAAATTCAAAGATTTTATTTACATAAGATATTTTTTGATATAAAATAATTTTGTGAATAATTTTACTCTAGCTATAACAGGAATAGGAGTAATAGCGCCCAATGGCATAGGAAAAAAAGATTTTTGGAAGTCTTTAGAAGAAGGAAAAAGTGCCATAACTCCTATTGATATCTTTGATACAGAAAAATTTTATGTAAAGGTTGGAGGGCAGATAAAAAATTTTGATCCCAAAGCATACTTGGGATTTAAAGGCTTGAGAAATTTAGACAGAAGTACACTTTTTCTTCTTTCTGCTAGTAAGCAAGTGATTGAAGATAATGGATTAGAAATTAACGATACTAATACTGATAAAATAGGGGTATGTACTGCTACTACTTTCTCTCATCTATGGCCAATTGTAGAGTTTGATAGAGAAGTATTAAAAGAAGGAATAGATTTTGCCTCACCTGCTCTCTTTCCCCTTACAGTAATAAACGCTCCTTCATCCCAGGTTTCCATTAGATTTAATATTCAAGGATTTAACACTACAGTAAGTACAGGATATACATCAGGAATTGAAGCATTAAACTATACCTGGGATGCTCTTTCTACTGCTAAGGCAGAAATAGTATTATGTGGAGGAGTAGAAAGTTTGGACTTTTCCTTATTCTTTGGTTTTCACAAGCTAGGATACTTAGGTGGGATAAATGGCCCTACTCTGAGTTGTCCATTTGATAAAAGGAGAAATGGACCTTTGTTAGGAGAGGGCTGTTGCGTATTTAAGATAGAAGAATTCAAAAAAGCTGAAGAGAAAAAGAGCAAAATTTTTGCCAAGATAAGAAGTGTTTCTTCTTTTTTTGATGGATTCAAAATGGGCAAGATTCACCCTCAAGGAGAAGGATTAAAGAAGTCTATAGAGGATGCTCTAGATACCGCAGGAGTACTTACCAGAGATGTTGATTATATCTCCAGTTGTGCTAATTCATCGCAAGATTTAGATAAGATAGAGGTAAAAGTTTTAAAAAAAATATTTGGTAAGCGCCTGAAGAAGATCCCAGTAAGCTCTATAAAATCAATGTTAGGAGAAAGTTTTTCTGTAGCAAGCCTTTTTCAGATTACTTCTTGTATAGGAGCAATGCTGAGTGGAAAAATCCCTCCTACTATAAACTATAAAGAAAAAGACCCCGAGTGTGATGTGGACTGTGTTCCTAACAAAGCGCAGAAAAAAGAAGTAGTTATAGCTTTAGTTACTTCTTTTGGCCCTGGGGGGTATAACGGTGCCTGTATTTTAGAGAAATACAAAGAAGCTGGTTAAAATGATTGATCTTAAAAATAAAGTAGTAATAGTTACTGGAGGTTCTCGAGGAATAGGTAAAGCTATCTGTTTGGTTTTTGCTCAATTAGGAACAAAGATAGTTTTCACCTATCACAGAAGTAAAAAAGAAGCAGATAAGGTAAAACAGGAAATAAAAAAAATAGGAGGCAACTGTTTAAGTATCCAAGCAGACGTAAGAGATTTTGAACAATGTCGAGCAGTAGTAGAGAAGACTTTGAAAAAATTTAAGACTTTAGATATCCTTGTTAACAACGCAGGGATAATTAGAGATAAAGCATTATTTATGATGACAGTTGAGGATTGGAAGCAAGTGATAGAAACGAATCTAATAGGTACTTTTAATATGACTAGATCAGCAATTACTACCTTTCTTAAACAAAAAAGAGGGTGTATAGTAAATATAAGTTCGGTAAGTGGATTGGTAGGCATTCCCAGGCAAACTAACTATAGCGCATCCAAGGCAGGAATTATTGGTTTTTCTAAAGCTTTAGCTAAAGAAGTAGCTCCCTACAATATAAGGGTGAATGTTATTTGTCCCGGCTATATTGCTACAGATATGGTAGCTTCCTTAAGGGATGATATAAAAAATAATATCTTAAATAGCATTCCTTTAAAGAGATTGGGAACACCCCAGGAGGTAGCATGGTTATGTGCTTTTGTTAGTTCAGAGAAAGCAAATTATATCACTGGAGAAGTAATTAAGATAGATGGAGGATTAGCTATTTAAAACTTAAGGAGGTTTATGGGAAAGAAGAATCTTAGAAGAGACCAAAAATTAGTTTCTGAGATTGCCGAAATTCCTAAAGAAAAGATTCCCAACATGCGTTTTCTTGCAGATATTTATCGTTTAATAAAGAAACAGCTAAAGAGGCAAAAAATATGTTAGAAAGTTGGGATATAAAAAAAATTCAAGAAATTTTACCACAAAGATATCCTTTTCTCTTCATTGACAAGGTCTTGGAAGTAGACGAAATTCAAAGAAAAGTCATCTGTCTAAAAAATGTAACTGCGAATGATTACTTCTTTGAGGGCCATTTTCCTAAAAATCCTGTTATGCCGGGAGCAATAATTATTGAGGCTTTGGCGCAAGCAAGTATCGTTGTCTTTGCAGTTTTAAAACCAGAAGTTGCAGACACACATCCTGACTATTATCTGGGAAAAGTAGAAGCAAAATTTAAAAAACCAGTAAAAGTAGGGGATCAATTAATTTTAGAAGTATATGGCGAGAAGATTCTTGATAGAGCAGGTTCAGTTAAAGCGTTAGCAAAGGTAAGCGGTGAAGTAGTCGTCGAAGCAAGGATATCTTTTGGGGTAAAGATTAAAAAAGAAGAATAATTAACTCCTTTATTCTATGGGCAAGAAAGTAGTAGTAAGTGGGATAGGGGTGATTTCTTCTATTGGTTTAAATAAAGAAGATTTCTGGAATAATCTTATAAAAGGAAAATCAGGAATAAGCAAAGTGACTCTCTTTGATACCTCTAAATTTAAGCGTCACTACGCAGGAGAGATAAGAGATTTTGACCCCACTTTATTTATTCCTCAAGAGATGACTCAGTTTTTGGGAAGAGCTTCTCAGTTTGCTATTGCTGCTACTAAATTA
The DNA here is from genome assembly GCA_964536865.1 of uncultured Planctomycetia bacterium. Classification (GTDB taxonomy): domain Bacteria; phylum Omnitrophota; class Gorgyraeia; order Duberdicusellales; family 4484-171; genus B7-G16. The sequence goes on along the minus strand of CAZHYN010000014.1, from coordinate 4,537 downwards.
GCTTTAGAAGACGCTCATCTTAATTTAAATGAGTGCAGAAATAAAAGATTAGCAATAATTGTAGGTACTACAATGACAGAGGCAAGCGTATTAGACTTTTCTTCAGAAATGTTGCTAAAGGAGGAATGGGATGAGATTACTCTTAAACTTCTTCTTAATGCTTTTTCTCCCTCTATTCCTCGGAATATTGGTTATTTCCTTCAACTTAAAGGTTATAACCTTCTTATTCCTAATGCTTGTGCTGCTGGTAATTATGCAATTGGATATGGTTTAGATTTGATAAGAAAGGGGAAGGTGGATTTAGCTATTGTAGGAGGAGCAGAAGCACTTTCCCGAGGTGCTTTTCAAGGGTTTCAGACGCTTTATGCTATGGCACCAAGAGTGTGTTCTCCTTTTGATAAGGATAGAAAAGGTATGCTTTTAGGAGAAGGGGCAGGAATTTTGATTTTAGAACCTCTTGGAGAAGCAGAAAAAAGAAAAACAAATATCTATGTAGAAGTTTTAAGTTACGGATTATCTTCTGATGCATATCATATGACTATACCTAAAAAAGAAGGAATAAAAAAAGCAATGGAGAAAGCAATTAGAAATGCCAACTGTTTACCTCAAGATATAGATTATGTCTGTGCCCATGGAACAGGAACAGTTCAGAACGATAAAGCAGAGGCTGAAGCGATAAAAGAACTATTTGGAGAAAATTACAGAAATGTTCCTGTTAGTTCCTTAAAATCAATGATTGGCCATTGCATGGGAGCAGCTTCTAGTATTGAAGCGGTAGCCTGTTGTTTAGCGATAGAAAGGGGAATAATTCCTCCCACAATAAATTTTAAAACCCCGGATCCTGAATGTGATATAGATTGTGTTCCTAATAAGGCAAGAAAAAAGAAATTAAATATAGTTTTAAATAACGGATTTGCTTTTGGAGGAAGTAATTGTTGCGTAGTCTTTAGCAAACCAAATTAACCTCAAATGAGACAAAATAAGTCAGACTTGAAATGTCTCATTTGAGAGAGTTTTTACCTAAGGTGTAGTTACCCGGAGTAGGAAAATGTATCATTTGAGAAAATAAGTAAGGGGGAATAGTGAAGAAGAAGAAGAAGAAGAAAACCAGCTTCCTTAAATTACTGATGATGGTGATTAAATTTCTGATTCCCCTTACGGCGATTTTACTAAAAATAACTCATCCTCAAGTAAAATATGGATGGCTTTTTGTAGGATACGTAGTATTTGTAGCAGTAGAGAGGATATTTGAAACTTTCTACAGTGGAAGATTTGAGAAGCATATTAGCCGATTAGAAAAAGACTGGGCCTTTCAGGCAGTAGCTTTAGTCTATACTACCATGGCTTTTATTATGATGTTTGAGTTCTTTTTAGTTCCTCGCACCTTTACTCCTTTTTTAGTTATATATGGAGGAACTATTTACTTAATTGCTTTATTTTTAAGACTATGGGGAGTAAAGACTTTAGGGGAATCCTGGCAGACAAAAATCTTAACAAGGCAGTTAATAACTGATAAAGGACCTTATAAATATATGCGTCATCCTATCTATTTTGGAGTAATTTTAGAAGCGCTTTCTGTATCTATGATTGCAGGAACTCTCTATGCATTTTTGTTTGCTATATTTATATTTGCTTCTTTAATGATTCTTAAAACTTACTTGGAAGAGAAAGACCTTATCAAAATTTATGGAGATAAGTATAGAGAATACACTCAAAAATGCTGGGCTTATTTACCCTTACCTAAAGGAGGGTTTTTTAAAAAAGCGTCTTAATATATGTATAAATTTGCCTGGATAGGATATTTCCCAGAAGAAGATACATTAAAAAAAGTATTAAATAGCAAAGGAATTACTTTTTCTCAAAAGGATATTTTAGATAACTTTTTAGATAATCTTACCCCTCAAGAAATACTCTTCTTAAATGTAGAATCAAAAAGAGGAAATAAAACCCAAGGTTCTATCATTATAGCCCCCTTACTTCTTAAGCAGATTCCTCTTCTAAGTGAAGAAAAACTTATAGAAAAAACCATCTCATCTGTAAAACTTGCCTTAAGAAAAGAAGCAAGGATTATCTGCCTGGCAGGAATCTTAGGGAGATTAGTTTCTACAGTAAAAAAGAGAATAAACAGAGAAGATATTTTTTTTATCACAGGCAGAAAACTTTTTACTGCTACAATAATCGATAATCTGTTAAGGATTAGTTCTCAACTAGATATTGATTTAAGAGAGGTGAAACTGTCTCTTTTTGATGCTGATTCGCCAGTAGCCAGGGTATGTTGCCAGCTTCTGATAGGAAAGGTGAGAGAAATCTGGTTATTCGATAAATCTAATCGCAAAAAAGATACTTTTGCTGAATTTAATCACTCTAACTTTAGAAATTTAACAATTTCTAACTCTATAAAAGATGTCTTAAAAGGAAGCAAGTTAGTTATAAGCACTTATCTTTTTTTATCTGAAGAAATAATAAAAAATTTGCAGCCAAAAAGCATATTCTTTGATGCCATCGTTCCCTTTTGGTCAGCTAAAACTATTTACAATGAACGCAAAGACATTCTCCCTATAGAGGCAGCCTGGGTGACTCGCGGTCCTTTAACTCATAAAGAATTTGATATCCTTTTTCCTGAAGATGCTATTGTAGCTTGTATTGCAGAAGCTGTTATTTTAGGATTACAAAACTCACTCGACGACTTTATAACTGAATTTAACTCAAGAAATGTAGTAGTTGTTAGTAATTTGGCTAAGGAAGAGGGTTTTTTTCTTGCTGATTTTCGCTGCGGAGATACTGTTTTTGGAGAGGAAATAAAGAAAATAGGAGTATCTGCTTTTAGATAAATCTTTTGCTAAAAGCGGGTTAATTTGAGGTAGAAGATATGGTAGATGAAAGTAAAGTTATATTAGAAATAGTTAAGAAAAGAAAAGCTATAAGAAAGTATAAAGATAAACCTATACCAGAAAAAATAATAAGAAAAATTATTGAGGCAGGCAGATGGGGCCCATCCATTCACGGTATCCAACCTTGGAAATTTGTAGTGATAGAGAATAAAGAATTGATAAAAGAAATTACAAATAGATTGATTAAGAAGTCAAAGAAAATAGGCACGGGAGCTAATATTTTACTTCATTTTAGTGCAGATGTTATTAGAAATGCTCCTATCTTAATTGCAATATACAATACAAAAGCTTTTATGCAGTTAGCTAAAAGGTATAGAGAATCATACATAAAATTAGCAAAAGTTGCTGAAATTTCTGCAATTTCAGCAGCTCTCCAGAATATGGTACTTGTAGCAGAAAGTTTAGGATTGGGTTCCTGTTGGCTTAATACACCTCTATTCTGCAGAAAAGAGATAAGCAAACTTTTAAATGAAAATAATGAGTTAGCAGCAATTTTAACTTTGGGTTATCCTCAAGAAAAAGGAAAACGCTCCAAAAGGAAGCCGTTATCAGAGACAGTAAAATATATTAGATAAAATGAAAGACAAATACGATGTAGTGATAATTGGTGCAGGTATTGGAGGATTAGTCTGCGGGTGTTATTTAGCTAAGGCAGGCTTAAAGGTTTTAATTGTAGAGAAGAATGATAAACCAGGTGGGTATTGCACATCTTTTGAGAAAGACGGATATAGGTTTGATGTAGGAGCGCATTATTTTGGAGGAATAAAAAGAGGAGCTTTAGGGAAAATTTTGAAAGAGTTAGATATAAAAAGAGAAATAGAATTTTTTCAACTTGATCCTACTGATAAAATTATATTACCTGATAGAGTTGTTTATCTTAGAGCGAATCCCTATAAAACTGCAGAAGAATTTGGGAAAGTTTTTTTTAAAGAGAAGGATAATCTAAATAGATTCTTTGATATCCTTCTTAAACAAAATTTTTTAACCTTGTATAAAAAGTTTGATGGGATAAATTGTGAGAGAATGTTAGATATGTTTTTTAAAGATAAAAAGCTGAAATTTTTATTTAAGGGATTAATGTTGAATGGACTGGGTTGTTTTGATTTTAAAAAAATTCCTGCAATTGTATTAATAACATTTTTTCGTGAATTTATTCTGGATCCTGGATATTATCCTGTTAAGGGAGGTATACAGAAATTGCCTAACATTTTGATGAAAAAGTTTAAGAGTTTCAGAGGAGAAGTAATATTAAATAATGAAGTTAAAAAAATATTAATTGATAGAGGAAAAGTTAAAGGAGTCCTTCTTGAAGAGAGAAAAAAAATAGAAAGCAAGGTAGTTATTTCTAATTGCGATGCATTTTTAACTTTCAGAAAGCTTTTGAAAGTAAATACTAAAGAGCTTGAAGAGATGAGAAGGATGGAGCCTTCTTTGTCGGGATGTATGCTATATTTAGGAATTAAAGAGAATATAAGTAAAAGTAAACATATTCATCCTATATGTAATTTTTGGCTTTTTCCTAGTTATGAGATAAATAAAAATTATTTTATAAATTTTAAAATAGAAAAAACAAAATTCCTTCCAGTTGTGATTACTTTTCCTTCTTTTTATGATTCTAAATTGAGATTGCAAAATAAAAGTGTTAT
>CAZHYN010000013.1:0-46512 GCA_964536865.1 uncultured Planctomycetia bacterium | reverse complement strand
CTTAAGCATTGAATAATAAGCTTAACAAAGCGGGCGAGCGGAATCGAACCGCCATGACAAGCTTGGGAAGCTTGCGTTCTACCACTGAACTACGCCCGCAAACAAAATCGGATATCGAACTTCCGCCTCGAGTTTTATTCATAAAAAATCCTTTAATATATTTCTGGCCTCTTCTAAATCTTCTTCATTTACAAGTACATCCATCTTTGTTAATCCATCTGCTCCTCCATAAAGGGTACTAAAATATTCGTTAGTTACATAATAAGGAATTTTTGCACTCTCAAGAAGTGATTTTACTATCGCTAATTGAGCGACTTTACTCACCGTTGCTATTCTTATAAATTTCATATCCCTATCTTTCTTCAATATTTATACTTTTATCTCATTGATACTCTGAAATAACTTCAAAGAAGAAAAAATTTACTTCCCCGATAACTACTTCGGGGTGACAGCCACACCGAAATTTTTCCTCTTCAAATCCACTTTGAGGTGTGGCGTCAAGAGGGGGAGAACCCCTATGATGTATTGGGCAGGGGAGGATTCGAACCTCCGAAGCGCAAGCGCAGCAGATTTACAGTCTGCCCCCTTTGTCCACTCGGGAACCTGCCCAAAAAATTAATTACAAATTGACCAATTACAAATTTCAGATTAATCTGTAATCTGTAATTTGTAATTTGTAATTTGTAATCTGTAATCTGTAATTAACTTTTAAGCCCAGGAGAGGATTCGAACCTCCAACCTGAGGTTTACAAAACCCCTGCTCTACCGTTGAGCTACCTGGGCAGAGATATTTTAGCTACTCTCCTTTATTGCCCTAGGCAGATACTCAATCACATAGGAAGCAATCAAGGAAAGCTGTGTTTTCTCTTTAGCAGCATAGTCTCCTGCTAAACCATGAAGGTAAACTCCTATCTTGGCTGCTTCAAAAAGATTTAACCCCTGAACTACCAACCCTCCAATTATTCCTGTAAGTACATCACCCATTCCAGCAGTAGCCATCCCTGGGTTTCCCGTAGTATTCTCAAAGAGCCTATGTCCATCGGTAACTAAGGTTCTACTCCCTTTTAACACAAGGATTAAATTATACCGAAGAGCAAATTCCTTAGCAAGGTGTTTTCTATTACTTCTTATAAAATCAATATCTCTCTTAATTAAACGAGAAAATTCTCCTAGATGCGGAGTAAGAACTAGATCATTTAGCCTTTTCTCTAAGACTTTTAAATCACCGGCTAAAGCATTTATCCCATCGGCATCAACTACCTTAGGCTTATCTATCTCCTCAATTACCTTAAGAATCAGTCTCTTAGTGGAGGGGGCTTGAGCAGCCCCTACTCCAATAACCAAAGCATCAATCCTGGTAGTAAACTCTTTTATCTTATTAAAGGACTTAAAAGAGATAGCATGGGAGGATGTCTCGGGAAGAGGTAAACTCATCACTTCAGTTAGCTTAATCTCAAAGATTAGATTTAATGACTCAGGAATACCTACTGTGACTAATCCTGCACCAATCCTTAAAGCGGCCTGTGCTGCCAAACACACCGCTCCTGTAAGTCCAGGAGATCCTCCTATGATAAGCAAATGCCCATAGTCCCCTTTATGGCTATCAGATTTTCTTCTGAGCAACTGCACAGGCAACCGCATAGTCCTCTATGTGAGCTATAGAGAGAAAAATATCTAAATCAATTTTTTTCTTTACCTCACAGTAAGGAGCTCCATTCTTTCTATTGAGGATAAGAATGTCTTTCAGAACTAAAGGGTAATTTTTAGAGAGTGCCTTTATTATCGCCTCCTTAGCTGCAAACCTTGCTGCTAAACGCTGATAGTAAATCTTACCTTCCTGAATATTCTCCAACTCCTGAGAGTTAAAAATCCTGCTCAAGAAAAGAGGCCCCCATTTTTGTACTGCCTGTTTTAACTTCTCTATCTTTACTATATCTATTCCTACCCCTATTACCATTTCTTTAAGTTTTTAATCGCCTATTCCTTCTAATAACCTTAATCATCTCTTCTACCGCAGATACCAATCCTACAAATATCCCTCGTGAGATTATGGCATGACCAATATTTAACTCCTCAATTTCTCTTATCCTAGCTATCTCTCCTACATTCTCATAATTTAAGCCGTGGCCTCCAGCAACGAAGAAACCTTCTCTTTTAGCATACTTAGCGGCTTCCTTAACTTTAGTAAGACGACTTTTTCTTTCTTTCTTACTTTTACTCTCGGAGTACCTTCCTGTATTAAACTCTATAACTTCCACTCCTAAACGTTTTGCTCTATCTATCTGTGATTTTGAAGGGTCGATAAAAATACTTACTTCGATACCTTCTCTTTTTAACTTATCCACTACTTTCTTAACTTTACTATAGTAAGTAATTAAATCCAAGCCTCCTTCGGTAGTTAGCTCTTTCCTTCTTTCCGGAACAAGAGTAGCTTTATGTGGTTTTAGATTACAGGCGAAAGCAACAATCTCTTTATTAGTAGACATTTCCAGATTAAATGGTATACCAACTGCTCTGCGAATGAGGATAATGTCTCTTTCTTTTATGTGACGCCTATCCTCTCTTAAGTGAGCTACTATAGAATCACATCCTGCATGCTCTGCTAATAACGCTCCTACAACTGGATCAGGATAAATAGTTTTTCTTGCTTCTCTTAAGGTAGCAATATGATCTATGTTAACTCCTAACTTCATATTCTTATTCCTCGCATAATTTCTCCATTAACATAAAGCCAAGTAATGACAGCTATGATGAAAGAGATTATCTTTAACCAGAAATTATGAATCAGGAAAGTCCTAAAATTTAATTTTATCTTTACTTTCATTTTTCTTTCCTCAACTGCCCCTTAAGAATAGTAAACAACTCCTCTCCAGAAAGATTTCTGGTGAGCTGACCATTTATAGCTAAGGATATCGCCCCACTTTCTTCAGAAACTGTTACCACAACAGCATCGGAATGTTCAGAAAGTCCTACAGCTGCTCTATGACGCATCCCTAAGGTTTTCTCCAGATTAGGATTATCAGAAATAGGAAAAAGACAGGCAGCACTCACTATTAAATTTCCATCTATCACTACTCCTCCATCATGAAGAGGTGCTAAGGGATAAAATATATTCTCTAAAAGCTCACTACTTATCTGAGCATTTAGAATTACTCCTGTCTCCACTATATTTCTAAGTCCTATTTCTCTTTTGATAGCTATAAGTGCTCCTATTTTTCTTTTTGCCATATTCCCTACTGCAGTAACAATCTCCTTAATTGCTTTCTCGATTTCCTCCTTCCCTAATTCCAAAGGAAAAAAATGTCTCTTCCCTAAACGGATAAGCCCCTCTCTCAACTCAGGCTGAAAAATAATTACTACTAAGAGTAAAAAGAAAGCAAAAAATTTAGTTAATAACCAGCTTAGCACATGAAACCCTAACCTTTGAAATATAAAGAAAGAAATGACTAAGATAACTATACCTCTTAGAAGATAAACTGCCTTTGTTCCTTTTAGGAATAAGAATATTCGGTAGATAACAAACCATAAAATTAAAACCTCTATTATTGCTTTCCAATTTAATAACTTAGCTAGTAATTCCATTAGTTTCTTGCCAACCTCTCAATAATTTTGAGAGCCTGATAGGTTTCTTTTACATCATGAACTCTTAAAATATTGGCTCCTTTAAGAATAGCCCAGATTACTGCTGCTACACTACCGATTAACCTTTCTTCTACAGGAAGATTCAGAATCTGACCAATAAAGGACTTTCGGAAAACTCCTAAGAAAATAGGTAACCCTAAAGTTTTAAATTCTCTTAACCGAGCAAGAATCTCGATATTGTCCTGGAGACGTTTACCAAATCCTATCCCGGGGTCTATCAGGAGTTGAGTCTTCTCTACTCCTTTCTCCAAACAGAAATCTACTCGTTCTTCTAGAAAACTTATAATCTCTCTAACTACATCTTTATAGAAAGGTCTAATCTGCATAGTTTGAGGTGTACCCTTCATATGCATTAAAATGCATCCTAATCTATACTTTTTAACCAAAGAGAGAATCTGAGGAGAATCTCTTAAAGCAGTAATATCATTTATGATATCTGCACCTTCGTTAACTGCTTCCTTAGCAACTCTATACTTGTAAGTATCAATAGAAAGTAAAATTGAAGGAAATCGCTTTCTTATCTCTTTAAAGTAAGGAATTACTCTCTTTACCTCCTCCTCTGGACTTATTCTTTGGGAGAAGGGACGGCTAGATTCTCCTCCCACATCAATCATTTTTGCTCCATTTTTTACCATTGCCTCTACCTTTTTTAAGACTATATACTTAGTTTTAGTGGAAGAGTATAAAGATTCTTTAAAAATCCCATCTCCACTGAAAGAATCAGGAGTAAGATTTATAATTCCACAAACTATAGGTTTTTTAATGAGCACTTTTTTATCTCTAGCTACCAATAAGTGATTTTTCTTCTCCTTAACAAGAGTAGCTAATTTTTCTCCTAATTCTTTTAGACCAAATCCTTGTCTTTTTAGTTTAGGAATGACTCTTTTAAGCTGAGAAAGAGTGGCAAAGATAATCATCTCTGTAGAAATCTTCTTAGTTAACGCTCCTCGAGGCAAACTTGCTTCAGCCCCTAAGGAAAGGAGATGTTGCTTTACTATATTGGCACCTACTGAATCTATCCCTTCGATCTTAAAAACTCTAAAGATGCCTTTAGGAGCCATTATCTTTATACCTTCTCTGTCTACACCTAAGGAATCCATAATCTTATAAGCATGAGTTAAGTTCTTTACATCTATAGGAATTACTCTCATCTAAAATTAGGCATTCTCAAATCCTACAATTTCCTTTACTTCCTGAGAATCTAATACCTCTTTTTCTAAGAGTTTAGTTGCTAAAAGCTTAAGTTTGTCTAAATGTTCTCCTATTATTCTCTTGGCCTTATCGTAGGCCTCATCAACGATTTTCTTGACCTCCTGGTCTATTAATCTTGCTGTCTCATCAGAGTAATCTTTCCGCTCTATGAGATCTCTACCTAAGAATACCGATCCTTCTTTTTTCCCTAAGGTAAGATGGCCCAGTTTGGAACTCATCCCCAGCTCCGTAACCATCCTCCGAGCAAGCTTTGTAGCCATCTCTAAATCATTCTGTGCACCACTAGTAATATCTTTTAAAATTAACTCCTCAGAAGCCCTTCCCCCTAACAAAACACATATTCTGTCCAGAAGTTCTGACTTTGTCAAAATGTACCTGTCTTGAGAAGGTAACTGCATAGTATACCCTAAAGCACTCACCCCCCTAGGCACAATGGAAACCTTATGAAGAGGATCTACCCCAGGAAGGTATAAGGAAAGGAGAGCATGTCCTGCCTCATGATAGGCAATGATCTCTTTCTCTTTTTTAGAAATTACCTTACTCTTTCTTTGAGGACCAGCTACCACTCTTTCTATTGCTTCCTGCAGCTCCTCCATTTCCACTGCCTCTTTCCCCTTCCTTGCTGCTAAAAGGGCTGCTTCATTACAAAGGTTCTCTAAATCTGCACCAGAGAATCCTGGAGTTTGTTTAGCAAGCACATTTAGATCTACATCGCTGGCTAATTTTATCTTTCGGGTATGCACTCTCAATATCTCTTCTCTTCCTTTTATATCTGGAGCATCAATAACAATGTGCCTATCAAATCTTCCTGGTCTAAGTAAAGCAGGATCTAAAACATCGGGACGGTTGGTAGCTGCTAACACGATAATTCCCTCTTCGGTCTGAAATCCATCCATCTCAACTAGTAACTGATTTAATGTTTGCTCTCTTTCATCATGCCCTCCTCCAATTCCTGCAAAGCGCTGCCTCCCTACAGCATCTATTTCGTCAATAAAAATAATTGCTCCTCTTCCTCCTAATTTAGCTGCTTTTTTGGCCTGGTCGAAAAGATCACGTACCCTACTTGCTCCTACCCCTACAAAGAGTTCAACAAAATCAGAGCCACTTATACTAAAAAAAGGTACATCTGCTTCTCCCGCTACAGCCTTAGCTAATAAAGTCTTCCCACAGCCCGGAGGACCTACTAGGATAACTCCTTTAGGAATCCTCCCTCCTAGTCTTTGAAATCTCTTAGGGTCTTTTAAAAACTCAATTACCTCTCCTAACTCTTCTTTAGCTTCGTCTATTCCTGCCACATCCCGGAAAGTAACTTTAGGCGTCTTTCCCTTTTCAATCATATGAGTCCTTGCTCTCCCAAATGACCATACTCGAGAGCCTATTTGAGAACCTCGGTAGGCAAAGTACCAAAGGAACAGAATAATCAAAATCATCGGTCCTAAAGAGTAAAAAAGATTCGCCCAAATAGTCTTGGGAGGTTCTATCTCAAATTTTTTAACATTCCTCTTAAGCAACTTAATAAGCTCTTTGTCTTCCTGAGGAACATAAACATAGAATCTCTTCCCTCCCCTCCGTGAGGTAAATTGTCCTTGAATCAAGTTATCGGTCTTCTTAACCCATTCTATATTAGATTCTTTTAAATTATTCTCTAAAAGATAATAGAACTCGTTATAGTTCAACTTTTCTACCGTTCCCATAAAGTTTGGAAGGAGGGAACTAAAAAGCCACATTAATCCTAAAAATAAAAGGAGCCAGAGAATTATCCCCTTCATAAATTTGAATTCAGAAGAAGGTCTCTTATCTTTACCGCTTCGGTTATTCATACCTATTCATTATAATTTATACTTTCAAAAAAGCAAGGACTTGATTGTAAGCCATCTATCCTCTTTTTTCACCTCCAAGAGTGGTAAATCCAAACTCCCATAGGAATCCTTCCTGTGAATTAACTCTAGAGCTTGCTCAAAATGCCTGAATGTTAATCTCCTAGTATCTCCTTTAACTTCCTCTACCGCTAATCGCAAGAGATTAACTATTATAGACTCAGGAAGTTTTTTTATCTCATCTATATTTAGCCTTATATATCCTTTCCCTCTCTGTTTTTTTAGATGAGCAAACTGTTCTTTAGTAAAGGAATAAATAAACTCGTAATCTAAAGAGGTAGCTTTTGCCAAGGTAAAGAGCACATTAACTATATTGGGGTTAAACTCTTCTAAAATAGGAAGAAGTTTCAACCTTATTTTGTTCCTGAAAAACTTATCTTCAAAGTTACTTCTATCTACTCGGTAAGGGATATTTTTTTTCTTCAGCCAATCTAAAATTTCTTTTTTTCTTATCTCAATAAGTGGTCTCACTATAATAATATTTTTAAATTTTGTTTTCGGCGATATCCCCCTTAAACCCTTAAGGGCTGCTCCTCTTATTATTCTCATAAGAATAGTTTCTATTACATCATCTTTGTTATGAGCCAATGCTAACTTTTTAAATTTATATCTCCTTGCACACTTTAAAAAGAAATCGAATCTTAGATTTCGAGCAGTCTGTTCTAAAGAGTTTCCATTAAAAAATTTCTTAACATCTTTTTTCTCACTCACAAAATCTATCTTCCATTGGTTACATATCTTTTCCACAAACTCCTCTTCACTCTTTGCTTCTTCTCTCAAACAGTGATTAAAATGTGCACACAGTAATTTAAGTTTGAACTTATCTCTTATCTGAGAGAAAAGATAAAGCATACATACCGAATCTGGCCCCCCCGAAACTCCCAAGATAACTTTATCTCTTGATCTTAAGAGTTGATGTCGGGATAAAGCCTTTAGGAAAGTCTCCTCTACCATTTTACTTTCTATTATATCATAAGGGATGATTGCCTTGGTGATAAAATTATAATAAAATACTGACTAGTAATGCAAATCTTAGCAATAAATCCCTGGATTTACGATTTCGCTGCCTACGACTTTTGGCTCAAACCTTACGGATTTTTGGTAATTTTAACCTACCTTAAGAATAAAGGAGTAGGAATAACATACTTAGACTGTTTAGAGAAAAAAACAACTGTAGACAATTTTGGAAGAGGCAAATACTATTCTGAAATTGTCTCTAAGCCGCCACTCTTAAATTCAGTACCTCGTTATTTCAAAAGGTATGGGATTACTCCCCAAGAATTCCTTAAGCTACTCCCCCATCAGAACCCTAAGTTTATTCTCCTCACATCCTCTATGACTTATTGGTACTGGGGAATACGTCAGTTAGTAGAAATTATTAGAGAGCGATTCTCTACAAAAATAATTCTTGGAGGGATTTATCCCACTTTAATGTATCACCATGCCAAAGCTAACATTTCTTGCGATTATATATTTAAGAATCAAGATTTACAAACTTTCTTTGAATTATTAAATGTCCCTTTTGACTTTAAAGAATTTTACTTCACTCTCCCTGATTACGAACACTTCTACTCTCATCTAGATTATGTAGTAGTAAGAACCTCATGGGGATGTCCGTTCAACTGCAGCTATTGTGCCATAAAGAAATTATTTGATGGATTCTTACGGCTACCAGAGGAAAAAATTATTGAATTTATCTCCTACCATTACAGTAAAGGTATAAGAAATTTTGTTCTCTATGATGATGCTTTTCTTTATTCTAAAGATAAAGTGAAAAGTTTATTAAGAAAATTAGAAACTCTAAAGATTAAAGCAAATTTTCACACTCCCAACGCCCTCCATTTTAGATTCCTTGATGAAGAAATTGCTTACCTTTTAAAGAAATTGGGATTCGTTAATATCCACTTTGGCTTAGAAACGCTTAACAGAAATTTACAAAAAATGTGGGGGGACAAAGTAACTACTGAAGAAGTAGTTAAAGGAATAGATTTTTTAAAAAAGGGAGGATTTAAAGAAGGGGAATTCAGTGTATACCTTCTTCTAGGCTATCCTAACCAAAATTTAGAAGAGCTTAAGAAAGAAATCGATTTTCTACATTCTTTAGGGGCAAAAGTTTCTCTGGCAGAATACTCTCCTGTACCCGGAACGGATCTATTTAAGCTATATCAGGAGAAGTTGAAAGAACCCCTTCTCCACAATAATTCTATATTTATCTTCTTCGAAGATAAATTTAGAGATTTCTACCAAATGAAGAACTACGTACGAGAACTCAACAAGAAATTTACCCCGAACCCCACCCTTTCAAGGAAAGGGCGGGGTTCGGGGTTTACTACCTAAACTATTTCACTGAAACAAAGAGATTATTTTTAATATAGTATCTCAAAGGAAGATCCTTACAACGAACAGCATAATCAACTCCTATTCTCTTCGTTCTTACTACAGAAAATCCTTTATAGAGGCCTGTGGAAATAAAAAAGTCTGTAGAGGTAATACTTCTGCCTAATAATCTTCCATCAATACCCAAGGCTTGTGTCCATCGCCCCGGGCCGTTAGTGAGCTCTCTCTGATCTCTTCCTCCTCTGTTCTTCCTCATAATCTCTACCCCCCTAAGAGGCTGGATAGCTCTAATAAACACTGCTTGGGGATCCCCTTTTCTTGAAACTACCACGTTAAAACACCAAAATTTTCCATAAATTAAATATACATAAATTATACCCCCTTCTTGGTAGAGAAATTTATTTCTAGAAGTGATTTTGCCGCCAAAAGCATGAGAAGCATCATCCTCTACACCCAGGTAGGCTTCTGTCTCTACAATTCTCCCTACTAAATTCTTTCTCCCTTTAGCAACTACTATGTAATCACCCAAAAGATGGTAAGCAACGTAAGGAGCCTGATTAAGAAAGAAATGTTTTGTTCGCATACGTTTCCTTAAGAGACTAATTTTAAAATCTCTCAAATCTTCTAACACAATCGACTTAAAAATAGATTTTTTAGCCTTTCAAGCTCATAGATTCAGATATAATAACCTTCCAAGGAATAACTTGCCTCCTTGATGAATAAGATAGTTCTCTTTTTAAAGATAGAAACTTTTAAAGATAGAAACTAAATACATATGGTAAAAATAGTTAAGAGAACAGAAAAGATGAATTATTAAAGCCTGCTTTAGAGAATGAAAAACAATCTCCATATCTTTAAAATTCTATCTCTTTACCTACTTTTATCTCCAAGAAATCCCCCTTAAAAACCTCCCGAAATAAAGAAACAGCAAGAAATCCTGTACAGTGAGAAGGTGCTATCTTCTTTACTGTTTTTCTACATTCCCTAACTATATACTCAATAAACCTTTTCTCTTTATCCATAAGATGAAATCCTCCTATTAAACAATATATATCTTTATTGAAACTCTTCCTTACTTTTTCTATAATATTTAGCAAACCAAAGTGAGCACATCCACAGAGTAAAACTAAATCCTTGCCTCTATCAATTATCAAACTTTGTTCAGCAATCCCTTTTCCTTTATAAGAAGCAAGACACTCCCCACTGGAGTATATCCCTTCTTTTATGCTAACTACATCTTTCACTTCTACTAACTTCGCTTTCCGTTTTAGAATACGATCCTTAAAATCTTTGCTAGAGTGGGCGCACACATAAACGGTAATGTCTTTATTTATCTCCAAAAAACCATCTAATCCCTGGGTGTGATCCCAATGTTGATGAGAAATAACTACCTTGGTTATCCCCATTAAATCTATACCCATTAGTTTACTATTCTTCTCAATATAGGAAAACTTTTCTCCCGTATCGAAAAGAAGATCATCATCTACAAGATAAGAAACACCCCAACCCCCTTCAAAACTTTGATTCATAACTTCTTTGTCAAACAGAACCCTTAATCTCATCACTCCCGAGGACCAAAAATAACTGTACCCAACCTTATCATGTTTGCTCCTTCCTCTATCGCTACCTTGAAACTAGAACTCATACCCATAGAAAGATATTTAAAATCGGAAAGAGCAGGATACTCTTCTTTGATACCATCAAACAACTTCTTTATCTCTCTAAAGTAAGGCCTTAACTGATGGGGGTGTTCAACTGATGGCCCCATAGTCATAAGGCCCATCACCTTTAAATTCTCTAACGGTAAAATCTCCTTAACAAGATTATCCAAATCATCGGGAAATATACCAGCTTTGGCAGACTCCTTAGCAATATTTATTTCAATTAGAACAGGCATAATTTTTCCTATCCTTTTACACTCCTTATCTAGAAGTTGTGCTAACTCTATAGAATCCAAAGTCTGTATCATATCAAATAGTCTCACCGCTTTTTTCACTTTATTTTTCTGAAGATGACCAATAAGGTGCCAATCCACATTCTTGTTACCTATTACTTCTATCTTTTTCTCTGCCTCCTGAACATAATTTTCCCCTATTATCTTTATTCCTGCAGTGATAGCCTCTAAAATCTCGGAGGGAATTCTTTTTTCGTTGCTACTACCACCTCTACATAAGAGGGTATTTGTCTTAGTATCCTTTCTACATTCTCTCTTATCATCTTTTAATCATTAAATATCTTCTATTCCCTCTCATAACTTCTCTTACTTTTTTATCTTTTAGGAGACTTCTAACACATTTTTCAATCACTTCTGATTCTGCTCCTAAAGATACACTCAACTCCTCAATACTTTGAGGCCTTCTTTTTAAAGAGGCAAATACTAGATTCTTATCTATAAAAGTCCTTATCTTTTTAACTTTAACTTTTCTGAAGCTAACAACCTGACAATTTTTCCCTAGAATTTTCTTAAACTGATATATAACCTTGGGAGAAGGGAGTAAACTTTTCTTAAGGTAAGGAATAGCTCTTATAGGGATATTAATTTGCACTCTATCAGGATCAATCTCAGGAATTATTCTCTTAAATTGGTAAGCAAAATTCTCTTTATCATTAATTCCTTTAACTAACATAATCTCTAACCATATCTTCCCTCTATATTCCTTCCTAAACTCTATAAGTCCCTTAACTATCTTATCTAACGTAACTAGAGGATGGGGTCTGTTAATCTTTTGAAAAATTTCTTGATTAGGAGCATCTAAAGAGGGAATCACTAAATCTGCATCTCTTAATTGATTTCTTACATCTTCTCTATAGAGAAGAGAAGAATTAGTTATTACACAAATAGGATATTTATACTTACAAATCTTCCCTATCAGTCTTATTAGTTTATCTAGATTTTTAATGAGAGTTGGTTCCCCTGATCCAGAGATAGTAATATAATCTATTTTTGTTTTACTCTTCAAAATATTCTCTAACTCTTCTCTTACTTTCTGTAAATCAATTCCTCCTCTTCTAACTACGGTTTTTCTAGGGGTGGGGCCTAACTGACAGTAAACGCAATCGAAGCTACATACTTTCCTGGAGAATGGATCAACTCCTAAAGAAAGCCCTAATCTTCGTGAGTACACTGGACCGTAAAGGTAACTCATAGAGCTAACAGATTCGGCTACTCTTTTTCTCTAGTAGAATGGTAGATATGCTGGATGAGTTTTTTTCTCTCATCTTTATTCATTTTTAGAAACATTACCCCAGTAGGAAAATATAAATTACCTCTATCATCTCTTTTAGGTAATCTTGCCTGCCATCTAACTTCAGCAAATACGTAAAAAGGTTTCTTTTCTCCGGGAAGGATTAATCCTATCTCTATGAGAGTGTTGGGGTTAACTCTTTCTTTTAAAGGAATGCACATCCCTCCTGCTCCAACGTCGATAGTATCAAGTTCTATCTCCCCCTTCTTATTTAAAATTTTGAAGATAACTCGTGCTCCATCTCTCGCTCTTCGATATTTTCTTCTTTCTATCATTCTTCCTACATTAAATATAAACTTACTAAACTTTACCTTTACTAAGTTACTAAGTAAACCTACACAAAATAGAGACTATAATTGTACCATAATTTAAGCTATCCGAATAATTTTTCTTCAAATTTTTTCTAAGCAACCAAATCCCTTTTTCCCACTGACTCTAGTTTAAGTTTGTCTTTTAGGTTTTTCCTTATTTTACTTCTTCCTAAGTAGAAAAGATGTCCTAAACATTGACAATCGGAAGAGCCAAATCCTTTTACTACTTCTACACTTTCAGAGATAAGTTTTGATGTAAGACACTCATCTAAATAAGTAAGCCAAATCTTCTCTACAGATACTTCCTTCTCATTTAGAAAGTAATCTATATGCCAGAATAATCTTTTCTTTCTAGATAGATGTCTCCTTAGACGAGAGACTAAACCTTTCTTTGCTGAACCAACATAGAGATAGGTTCCCTTTTTAAACTCTATCTTCCCCAGTCTTCCAATATTTATTTCCTTCTCTGTCTTATTATTAATCTCAAGAAGATAAGTAGATAATTTTCTATACAACTTAGTGGTCTCTAATATAGCTTCTCATACTTTCCCTTATCTACTCGCTTTAACTTATGAAACCCTGCTTCCTTTGCTCTTCTTTCCAACCCTGTTTTGGAAAAACCCAAAGAAAAGGTAGAAAATACTTTTCTAAGCTTACTTCCACATTTAGGACATCTTTTAAGAGGTTTTTCTCCTACTTTCTGAAGAACCTCCAATCCTATCTTACATAATTTACACCCTTTCTCCCCTTTATCAACACGATAAAGATATATAGGCATATAAATTATTATATAAAAGAACTCTTTCTTTGCCAAATTCTATATTTACTAGATCTTAGCAGAAAAATTGTATCAGGAAGGAACAAAAGAAAATAAGAGATAATGGTGGAGGTGGCGGGAATCGAACCCGCGTCCTCAATAAGCTAAAAGAGGAGCCTACTACATGCTTAGTCTCTCTTTTGATCTTTTCTCTAACAGCTCCGAGAGACAGGATCTGTTAGAAAGCAACCTTGTTGATTTTTCGAGGTAAATCCCCAAGGTTAAGAATCTACCTCTAGTCTCTCTTACCGAACCCTTAATCCCGTCAGAGACAAACAGGATTAAGAGCCCTGCTTAACAAACTGCGTAAGCAGGAGTAGAGGCATAGCTTGTTGCCTTTATTTGGTGTAGACCTCTTAAACAGCTGGTCTACCCGCTGGCATGCAACTCCTTCCCTGCTTATTGAGTCGAGGCCCTTTCACCCCCATTTTCTAAGAGCAATATATTTATACCATAAAAGTCAACTTCTTTCAATAAGAGTTAATCTATTTCACTTTCATATCTCAAATGTCAACTCAAGTTTTCTTTAAGACAAAAAGCTGAGTTTGGAGAACTCTTGATTTTTATATCTACTCTCTCATTAAATTAAGATCGGGGCGAGCAGATTTGAACTGCTGACCTCTTGGTCCCGAACCAAGTGCTCTTAAAACCACCTGAGCTACGCCCCGAAAAATTACCTATTAATAGTTGATTTAAGAAGGTAGTCAAATTCTAAATTAACCCAGTCTCCTACTTTCTTATATTTTAAATTGGTATGTGCAAAGGTATAGGGAATTACGTCAATAGCAAAAGATGTAGGATTTATTTCTTGAAGGGTTAAACTAATTCCCTCAACAGCAATTGAACCTTTCTCTGTAATTAGGTTTTTAAATCTTTTAGGAAGCTCAATTTCAAAAGTATAAAAATCTCTTTTGTGCTTTATGCTCTTTATTTTCGACTCACAATCCACGTGACCTAAAACGAAGTGTCCACCTACTCTCTCACCTACTTTCAAAGAGAGCTCAATATTAACGTAAGAGCCGATCTTTAATCTTTTTAAATTAGTATTCTCCAGAGTAGACTTTATTATATCAAAGAAAAGCAAGTCTTGTTTTTTTTCAGTCAAGGTAAGACATACCCCATTTACAGAGATACTATCAGATAAAGAACTTTCTTTATAGAGTCTCAGACAGTTAATTCCTACCCTCCATAAGTTTACCCTCTTTACAATCTTTTTTACTCTTCCTATATCTTTAACAATTCCTGTAAACATCTCTCAACACAAAGCTCCTGTAGCCTTTTATTTTACTTTTCTTGTGCATTATTATCAACTTTAATCTATAAACATTGTATTACAAGTAAAAAGAGAATTTATAAATTCTTACTTTCTTTACTCTTTAGTTTTATCTTAAATTTCTCCTTCATCACTTCTTTAATCAAATTAAAACCCACCACTCCTCCTAATGATATCCAGAAAAAAGTGGTAATCAATCTATCCCATATAGCAATAGATAAAGCTCCAGGAAGATCGATCCCTTCTCTTACCAGAAGTAATACCAATCCCGTATCTTTGAAGCCAATACCTGAAGGAGCAGGAGATAGGTACCCTATAGTAAAAGAAACAGAAACAATTTTTAAAATAGAGGGAATTCCCGTATGGAAAGAAAAGAAACGAAAAAGAAAAAAATAATAAAGAACTACTAAAAATACATTGGTAATCGTAAAGGGGAGGATAAGAAAAATCCTAGCACCCACTTCCTTAAAGTATTGCAAAATATTTTTAAAGAATAGAATAAATTTATGTCTTTTAAATAGAAAGGTGATACCAAAGATAATCAATATTATTATAAGAGCTAAGGGCACCCTTATAGCTAACTTGGCGCCAAAATAAATACCTAAAATTAACCACAAAGAATTGCCCATAAATTCTAGAAATGCAAAAACGGTCAGGGTCTTATAAAAAGGTAAATTTTTACTTCGAGAGAAGAAACTTGAAACTAGATATCCTGAACCAGTAAAAAGAAGCTTATTAAGCGCTAATGCTGAAGTCACTAGTTTAAATGATTCTTTTATGCTCACCTGCCTCCCTACGAAGAGATAAAAATTTACTGCTCCCAAAGAGGACATCAAGAGAAGGATTATGGGTATAAAAATTATTTCCATTCTAGGTTAGTTTTACACACACCCCTAATAATCCTTTACAGAGAAAAGTTAGCTTACTCAAGAGAAAATGAATCAGCTTCACAGGGGGCAACTTATAAAAAAGAGATAGCCAGCCAAACTGGCCATAGAGCTTAACTGGGGTAAAGTACTCTCTAAGTATCTTTCGAAACTGGAAGTAGGTAAGCTCAGAAAAATGGGTAGTATGTTTCTCTCCTAGTAATCTACAATAAATTCTAAATACAAGTCTGTTAGGTGTGGATACAATAAATACTCCCCCCTTCTTTAAAACTCTCCTCACTTCTTTTAAAAATTTATGATGATCGAAGTAAGAAGGTAGATGCTCTATTACTTCAAATGCACATACACTATCAAAGAATTCATCTTTAAAGGGGAGGTTTCTAGCGTCAGAAAGGGTAAACGGTATCTCTGGATTTACTTTTTTTGCTATCTTGATTCTTCTATATGAGAGATCAAGAGAAATTAGGCTAGAGGTATATCTCTTTAAAAACTCGGTTGTTAAACCATCACCACAACCAATTTCTAAACACTTACCTCTTACATTCTCTAAGATTATTTTTTTAAACTCCTCATACTGGCTGAGAATGTTCCTCTCTATTTTTGCTGAATCCTCTAAGGCTTGTCTATAATTCATCTTTATCTCTAAACAAATTTCCTAAAGAAAGTGACAATTTTAGAAATAATGTTTTCCCAATCGTATCTTTTTGCTATTTCCCTACATTGGTGAGAAATCTCAACTAACTTTTCCTCTGAAGAAAGTATACTTAAAAGTAAGTCGGCAAGATCCTTCGCACTTCCTTTTTTAAATTTAGGTACCCTCTCAATAGGACAAGCCGTGGAGACAACGGTAGGTGTCCCACACGCCATTGCCTCTAAAGCCACCATACCAAAGGGCTCATATAAGGATGGTAAAACAAATAAATCTGCCCTCTCATAAATTTGAGGCAAATCATGATAAGTTATCTTCCCTAAAAATTCAACTGGCAGGGATAAAGCTTTAGCTAAAGCGGTTAACCTAATTTTCTCCCTACCCTCTCCTGCAATTAACAACTTTACTTTTACTCTCTTTGTTACCTCCTTAAGAGCATAAAAAAGAGTACTTATACCTTTTCTCACGTCTAACCTACCTACGTAGAGAACTTTCTTTTCTTGAGAGGTAAATCTTCTCTCCCCAGATGGCTTAAAGAGCTCCGTATCAACTCCATTGGGAATTACAACAACTTCTTTTCCTTCACAATCTTTCATGGCTTTAATTTCTTCAATCATATTTCTGGAAAGAACAAATACTCCATCAGCTTTCTTTAGAAGAATCTTATTAAAAGGAATGTATATCTTATTTAAAAAGGCATAAATCTTCTTCTTTATCATCCTGCAGGCTATATACTCTCCGTATCTAGTATTTTGGAAATGAGCTATCAGTGGTTTTTTTAATTTTCCAAATATTGGTACAGAAATACTATAGATAAGATCGAATTTATCTTGAATATTTTTTAAAATTTGCCAGAGAAAATAAGCGAATGTCGGAATTTTGGTCAAGAAATTATCACCTATCATAGGAACACGGTAGACTTGGATACCATTATAACTTTCTTTATAGCTTTTTAGGAAAGGATAACCAGTAACTACTGTTAAATCTACCTCAAACTTTTTTGAATACTTAGCCAGATATTCTAATACTCTCCCCTCTCCTCCTTTATCATAAGGAGGAAACTCTCTAGATATCCCTAAGACTTTTATCATTGGTATTTATTCTATTATCTCCTCCTCCAAATAAAAAGAGTGTTTCTGTTTACTATACTTTTAAAAATATTTTCGTAAGGAAAAATCTCATATCAAATTCAACTCTTTTAATTTATCCATAACTTTTTCTACAGTAATTTCCTTCAAACATTTTACTCCTTTATTACATTTGATCTTACTGCTACTAGAAAAAAAGGGATATTTTAAACAGGGAGAACAAGGAATATCTGAAGAAATATAATAACCGGAATTAGAATAAGGAGCGGTTCTTCGCCAGTTAGTAGGACCAAAAATACCTAGTGTAGAAACACCTAAGGCAGCACTGATATGCATTAAAGCAGTATCATTAGAAATAAATAATTTACATTTTTTAATGAGTGCAGAAACTCTCCTTAAAGATAGTTCCTCAATGATAAAAAGGCTCTCTTTGTGACTAGCTATTCTTTTCACCTCCTTCTTGATTTCACTCTCCTCTCTTCCCCCAAATATTAAGATCTTAGTTCCCTTTTGCTCTATTAGCCTATCACAGAGTTTAGAGAAATAGCTCACTGGCCACCTTTTAAACCTTCCCTGCCATTTTTTACTTAATCGCCCCCCTCCTCCCGGGTGAATACCAACTAAGAATGCTTCCTGTAACCCTTTATTTTTAAGAAAATCTTCAGCAAAAGCTAACTCTCTATCATCTAAAAATAGTTCTACCTCCCTTTGGCTAGAATTGATATTGAAAATCTTCAAAAAATTTAGATTTTGCTCGACATCATGAAGAGTTTCCTCTGCCTTAATTCTTATGTTTTGAAGAAAACTTAAGTTTATCTTGCTCCTATACTTATAACAATGAGTGACCCTATACCTTGCTCCTATCATAAATGCCACTAAATCAAATTGCCACTTGTTGGAAGGAAATATAGTAAATGAATAAAGATATTTATTTCTTCTTAATCTAAGAATCATAAATAAAACTTTGACTATGTTTCTAGAAAATACATAAAAGTTATCTATAAGGCCCCTGGGGCTTAATAACTCGACTATGCCTTGGGTTAAACACACCAAATCTATTTGAGCAGAGGAGAAGTTATCTTTTAATGAGGTTAAAAATGGTAAAGCTAACAGAGTATTTCCTATTCCGGAGAGAGAAATTATTAACATCCTTTTCTTACTCATAAGGATTGAGAGAAGATATCCTTCTGTAGAAACATAAGAAAAGAATAGAGAGGGTTCTTATCTATCATCTATTTTTTCCATCCTCAAATTCGCTATCTGTTCTGATACTAAGCCTAACATAAAAATTATCACCGAGGTTGTAAGAAGCACCGCACTCATGTTTGTAAAACGGTGGAAACTCAAAAACGTGTAGAGGTAATAGAAAAACCCACAGAGAAAGAAAAACAAAGCTATTGGTAAAAATACTTTTAAGGGAGAAAAAAAGACAGCAATACGTACAATAATAATAAAAAACCTTAATCCATCACTTAAGAGATTGATTTTGCTTCTCCCTTCTCTTCTTGGCAAAACTCTAATAGGGACAAATTTTATCGGATAGGCAGCTTTTATAAAAGATAAAGTTAAAGTAGAAGGATAAGAAAAGGTATTTGGTAAAAGGTATAAAAATTTAACTACTCTGCTCTTCTTAACTCCCCTAAATCCCGAAGTTAAATCCTTTATTCTTATCCCACTCACATAGGAAGCTAAAAAGTTATACATTTTATTAGCAAAATAGCGCCACCACACTTGAGGAGTATTTAAACGTGCCCCTATCACCATATCAAAACTATTCAAATCTTTAAGTAGTTTAGGGATCTCCTCTGGAGGATGCTGACCATCGGCATCCATTAAAACTAATATCTCATTTTTTGCCTCTCTTATTCCTCTTTTTATACTTGCTCCGTTTCCCATATTATAAGGATTTCTTATTACTTTGGCTCCGTATTTTTCAGCTACTTCGGAAGTATTATCTTGGGAAGCATCATCTACAACAATAATCTCTACATTATTCCCACTTAAGACTTGAAAAACTTTCGGTAAGAGCTCTTCCAGATTCTTAGCTTCGTTATAAGCAGGCAAAATGACTGTTACTCCCATCAATTTTATAATAAAATCTTTTTAAATTTTGACAAGTATTTTATTCTTCTCTATTCGGTATCTTCTTTCTCTGATTTTATTATAAATTACAGAAAGTATATGATATAATTTTAAAGTAAGTTTATGAAAATAGAGAAAATCTTTATAATTATTTTTGCAAGTCTATCTTTTCTTATATACCTACCTTCCTTAAATGGATCTTTCCTATTTGATGACAACCATATGATTGTAAATAACACCTTCATAAAAAATCCAAAATACTTCCCTCTGTTTTTTAAAGGATATGTTACCAGCTACCCCATCCCCAAAGGAATGTGTAGACCTCTTCTTATGCTTAGTTTTGCTTTTAATTATTGGGGTGGAGGTCTTAACCCTGTGGGGTACCGCATCATAAATGTTCTTCTTCACTTCTTAAATGCTACTCTTCTCTACTTTTTATTAACTTCTCTAAAAAAAGATACCCCCAAAACCTTAGCCTTTCTTATAATCCTTTTGTTTTTAGTTCACCCTATAAATACCGAAGCGGTCAGTTACATATCTAGTAGGTCGGATTTGATGGTAACTTTTTTTATTTTGGGGGGATTCTTACTTTATTTAAAGAAAAGATATGCTTTAAGTTGTTTACTGTATGTATTTTCTCTGCTAACTAAGGAAACAGGGCTATGTTTTCCGCTTTTGATATTAAGCTATGAGTTTATCTACTTTATAAAAGACTATCCTCTTTCTAAAAAAGATATAGGGAAAAGAAAGTTTGTCTACATAGGAATAGTTTTAATTACTTTACTGTATCTCATCTATAAATCGAAGGTCTTTTCCTCCACTCCTGCAAGGATACCTCGTTCTTACTACCAAAACATTCTTCTTCAGTCGGTAGTAACTCTTCTTTACTTTAAATTACTCGTTCTCCCTCATTCCTTAAATATCATTCACTATCTTCCGGAGTTTGGTTCTCTTTTTCATTTCCCTGTATTATTCTCAACCTTAGGAATAGTAGGTTTAATTATCTTAGCTCTCCTCTTTATTAAGAAGAACTTCTTAATAAGTATCGGATTAAGCTGGCTGCTTATAGGTTTGCTTCCCAAATTTTATGCCCGGCTTAGCTTCCCTGCTATGGAGCACCATTTTTATCTTTCTAGTATAGGCATCTATATAGTTTTGATAAGTATCTTAAGAAGAATCTATCTAAAGTATACCAAGTACTTTACCTATTTCGTTATAGGAATTATCTCTATCTTGGCATCTTTTACTCTAATTAGAAGCTATGAATACAGAAATCCCTTAGTTTTCTGGAAAATCTCTGCACAGAGAAACCCTAAATCAGCAACCATTCTTAATCAGTTAGGACTGGTGTATCTAAAGATGGGAGCCACATTCCAAGCAGAAAAAGAATTTATAAAAGCAATAAATACTGCAGATAGGATAGAGAGTATAGTTAATGCTAGAGGCAATTTAGCGCACATCTACATAAAACAGAGAAAATACGAAAAAGCGTTAAAGTTAATAAACGATGCTACCAAATCAGTGAAAATTCCGCCTATGGGTAGTTATAATTTATTAGGGATCATTTATTCAAAAATGGGTAAGAAAAAGAAGGCTGAGGAAGCCTGGCTTAGAGAACTACAGCTCTACCCTGCCTCTGTGGAAGCTGGATGTAACTTAGCCTTCTTTTACCTTAAGGAAGGAAATCTTTTTAAAGCAAAAGAAATGTTTAAAAAAGCAATTCAGATAAATCCTACTTACTATGGAGGCTATTATGGTTTAGCACAAATCTTTCAAGAGAAAAACAACTATAAAAAAGCAATAGAGATGTACAAAAAATCAATATACTTTAATCCCAAGCATCGGAATTCTCATTACTATTTAGGTACTCTTTATGCAAGAATAGGAGATGGCAGAGCACTCTCCGAATTTAAAAAAGTAATTAGCATTGACCCTAGTTTTGCCCCTGCTTATAATGACTTAGCTGTAGTTTATGCTTCTTTAATTCCTCCCCGATGGGATTTGGCAAGAAAGTATGCTTTGATTGCTAAATCTTTAGGGTTTAGAGTAGATAACGAATTTCTGAAGATAATAGAGGATAACCTCAGAAAAAGTGAAAAGTAAAATTGATTATCTTGTAATACTTTCTTTAGTAGTTATCTCTCTTCTTACCTATAGCAGTGCTCTTAATGCTCCCTTTATCTTCGATGACTACTATATGATAGAAGAAAATACTTTCATAAAAAATCCAAAATACTTCCCTCTGTTTTTTAAAGGATATGTTACCAGCTACCCCATCCCCAAAGGAATGTGTAGACCTCTTCTTATGCTTAGTTTTGCTTTTAATTATTGGGGTGGAGGTCTTAACCCTGTGGGGTACCGCATCATAAATGTTCTTCTTCACTTCTTAAATGCTACTCTTCTCTACTTTTTATTAACTTCTCTAAAAAAAGATACCCCCAAAACCTTAGCCTTTCTTATAATCCTTTTGTTTTTAGTTCACCCTATAAATACCGAAGCGGTCAGTTACATATCTAGTAGGTCGGATTTGATGGTAACTTTTTTTATTTTGGGGGGATTCTTACTTTATTTAAAGAAAAGATATGCTTTAAGTTGTTTACTGTATGTATTTTCTCTGCTAACTAAGGAAACAGGGCTATGTTTTCCGCTTTTGATAGGAGGCCACTACCTTCTTTATCAATATAGGAGTCTTAAATTCACTTTTAAAGAGAAGAAGAATATTTTTCTTTTATTTTCTCTCATCACTATTTCTCTCCTCTATTTTCTTTACAAAAAAGCCTTCTTTAAGGGAATTACTCCTGGAGGATTAAGGAGTCCGCTTTCTAATATTCTTATTCAAAGTTGGGTAAGCTTTTTCTATCTGAGATTATTTTTATTTCCCGATAATCTTAATTTCCTGCATTATTACCCTCAGCTAAATTCTATTCTTCAACCTCAAGGTTTTTTTCCTTTGATGGGAATAATTATTCTTGTATTTACTCTTCTACTCTTAAGAAAAAGAATATATCTTTTAAGTTTAGGGGTTTTTTGGTATCTCTTAATGCTTCTTCCGAAGTTTTATGCGACCTTAAAAGTACCTGCTATGGAACACCACTTTTATCTTCCCAGTATAGGTATATACATAATTCTGATGGAGGTTTTTAAAAATTTTTATATAAAAAACAAAAGATACTTTTTGTATCCTGCATTAGGAGTAATCTTCATTCTATCTATATTCACTGTGGAAAGAAATTGTCAACTTAACTATCCTACCTTAGTGTGGAGAAAAGGCACAGAAAAAGAGCCCCAACATATAGGAAACTGGCTAAATTTAGGGGTAAGTTATAAAGAGAAGGGGTATTTAAAAAAGGCAAGGAAAATATTTTTTAAGGCTCTGACTATCTCTACCAAAGATATAGATTGGAAGGCGGGAATATATGTTAATTTAGCAGGTACTTACTTCATGGAAGGAAAATATGATGAGGCAATAAAATATTTAAGTGAAGCTTTAAAACTAGAACCTAACCAAGCAAGAGTATATCAGATCTATACTAACTTAGCCACTCTTTACGAAAAAAAGAACGATAAAGAGAAGGCTCTTTATTATTTAAACAAAGCTCTAAAATTAAATCCTTACAGTGAACGAGCTTACCAAGCGTTAGCACGAATCTATATAGAGGAAAATAAGCTAACTATGGCAGAAAGATATATAAAAAAAGCTATAGAAATAAACCCTTTTGAATTCTACTCTTACTTTCTATGGGGAAAAATTTATGAGAAAAAGGGAGATTTACACAAAGCCCAACAGCTTTACCAGAAATCTATAGAAATTAAACCTGACTGGTATTATTCTCATTATGCTCTGGCATTGGTTTATATGAAATTGAAGAATCCACTCTTTTTAAAGGAGCTAGAAAAAACAATTAGTCTTAACCCTCAATTTAGGCCTGCCCTCTCCTTAAGTAAGCTTATTCTTAGAGATAAAAATAATAAACCCCGCTTTTAAAAAAGCGGGGTTTATGTAGTCTTAGGAACTCAGCTATTAAAAGTTTGTACAGGCTCCGCTATCTGCCCCTTTACCAGTATGAAGAGCCCCGGTATTACTGCTATAATAGGTATCCCAATCCCATCCTTTGGGATGATCAGGAAGAGTAGCTTCAGTGAAATACTCACTAGTAAAGGATGTATCATGTAAGGTGCTAGGAAAACCAGGGCTTCCTTTTATAGCCTGGCGGGCATAATAGTTAGAAAGAGCAGTTTGAATTGCTGCAGCACTACCAAAACAAGAAGCCTTTTGGGCATCAGTTCTTAAGTCAATAAATTTAGGGATAGCAATAGCTGCTAAAATACCAATGATAACGATAATCATAATTAATTCAATAAGAGTAAAACCTCTGCGCATCTTACTCACCTCCTTTCTTTATTAAGAATATCAGCTTTTTAAGAGTAAGTCAAGTTTTTTATCTCTCGGAGAACAAAAAAGCCGAACTACTCTCCTAAAGGCTAAAGTAGTTCGGCTTAAATAAAAAATAAATACTACTTTCGGCAACCTGCCTATCCCGCCCTTTTCATATTTCTAGTTAAATCCTGCAGTTTACCTGCCTCTGCATCCCTTATGCACTTTAACTTCAAACCCCTGTTAATCTGGGTCTTAGAAAGAGCGGGACGCACGGCTTTGCGCCCTCGTGTTACCACGAGTTTGCCTTTGTCGAGTAGTATAATAAAAGTATAAATCCTTAATATAAAGAGCTTCAATTTAAGTATAACATATAAAATTCTGCTCTGTCAACTCCGCTTTCATTATCTCTTTAATATCAGAGAGTTATGAAAATTATTTTTTTTCTTCCAATAAATATCTTAATAAATCTTTTCTTGTTTGGAGAAATTTCACTCCTAAGAAATAATAACCTTGTTCCATTCTGCAGTGGGTTATCTCTGCTTCTAATTCACAATTAGGATCGAATGAAGGAAACTTTAGAAGAATCTTTGCTCCAGAAGGAAGAAAAAGAAAAGTCCTTATCCCTACCCCCTTACCACTTTGAGAAATATTCAAAGCAGTTCCCTTTAGATATTGAGAAGATGCTAAAGTTATCCTCTTGTCAATAACTTTAAACTCTACAGGTGTATTTATCACTATCCTTTCAGATTCTCTTCCTAAGGGTAGTATACTTAATGAAGGAGAGAAACTAACTAACTCCTCTAACTGTAAGTATACTTTCTCTGGCCCAAATACACGATTTATTGCCTCTAAGATAGAAGAAGGAGAGGCAAATAGAGGAAAGATATCTAAATTAGTATGCTTCCTTAAGGTATCCATAAACTCTGTATCCAGGGGATTAGCAGTCCCAATGTAAAGAGTATTTCCTATTCTAAAGAGAGGAACAAAAAGATGCTCCCGATAGAAGTCTTCGGAAAAAAGATTAAAAAGTTCTTCATCTGAAAGATAATCGCCTGGCCTTACAAAAGGTATCTGAGCACTCTGAGCAAAGAATAGGTAAATATCCTCTTCACTTAGATATCCCAAAGTTACTAAAACAGAGAATAAGGATTTCTTCTTTTTTTTCTTCTGCTCTTCCTTAGCTTTTATAAGTTGAGCAGAGGTAACCCATCCTTCTTTTACCAATCTTTTTTCTAACTCTTTCATTCTCCTTTTTTGTGAAGGTAGTACTTTTCTATGAATTTTCTAACTGTGTCAGAAGCTTCTCTCCATTCTATATCAATTATCTTCCCTTCTTCTACTTCCCGGGACACAATCTCAGGATACTTTTCTCTTAATACCTTAAGCCACTCCGCTTGTTGACAAACGATATCAAAAAGAATTTGATTTTCTTTTAAAATCCTATAGTAACCAAAAGCCTGGTTTACTAAAGTTTTTAACTCCTCTATCTCTACAGGCTTTAAGAGGTACCGCCAGATGCCTGCCTTATCTATTGCCTCTGCAACACTGGTCAAATCAGGATAACCAGTAATAAGAATTCTTACTGTGTGGGGATGAGCAGTTTTTACTTTGGAAAGGAATTCTACGCCAGAGGCTCCCGGTAATTTATTATCACAAATAATTACCTCTACTTCTCCCTTCTCTTGAAGAAGCCTCCAAGCCTCTTCAGCACTATAGGCAGATAAAATCTCTCTATCCTCGGAGGCAAGAACCCTCTTTAGGGAAGAAACTATATTAGGCTCATCATCTACAACGAGAATAGTATGTTTATCCATCTCTCCACTTCTCTATTAAATCAGCCAAAAAATTTTCTGCTTCTCCAGGGAAAATTTTGGTGAATTGGACTCCCATACCCTGAGGGAGAAGCCTACCTTCATGATTGTGCTGAGATTGAGTACGTGTCCACACCACTACTCCTTGAGCTTGGATCTTCCTCTTACTTTCTCCTAGTTCAAAAATAAGCTCTATATTTGTTCCTGGTGGCTCTATCTTCTCCGTAACAATAAACATCCCCCCTCTGGAGATATTGTCAATCTCAGCGTTTTGCCAAACATTCTTCCCCCTATACTCTACGGAAAACTTAACCTTAACCCTAGGATACTTTCTTTTCTCTACTCCCATAGCACTTTTCTCTTAAAGAAATTATTTTTTAACTTTAGGCAGAAAAATAGTGAATGTACTACCCTCTCCCAATTGAGTTTCTACTTCTATCCTACCCCCCATATTCTCCACAATATTTTTGCTTACATAGAGTCCTAAACCCGTACCTCCCTTAGTAGTAAAGAAAGGTTCAAAAATCTTGGGAAGAACTTCTTTAGGAATTCCTTCTCCTGTATCAGAAACCTTAATGATAAATTCCTTCTCATTCTCTTGGGTAGAAAGAAAAATTGTCCCTTTATTCTTTACTGCATGAGTAGCGTTGATGATTATATTTAAAAATACTTGACTTAGTTGATTAGGATCTATCCGAAGAGGAGTTACTGCTTCATAATTTTTTACTATATCAACCTTATACTTTATCTCATTCCATAGAATTCTTATACTTACATCCAGCAACTCATTGATGTTTGTAGAAACTTTTTTACCTCGTGAGCGGTGAGAAAAAGAAAGCAGATCTTGAACAATCCTCTTTATTCTATTCACTCCTTCGTTACACTCATCTAAAATTACACTTATTTCTTTTTGTAACTCTTCTTTGACTCTCTTCTCCTCTTTTATATAGTGAGAAAGGAGTCCTAGATTAGTAAGAAGAAAGGTCAAAGGATTATTAATCTCATGAGCTACTCCAGCAGCTAAAGTTCCTAAAGAGGCCATTTTCTCTAGATGAATGAGTCTAGCTTCCTCTTCTCGAGATTTTTTAACATAAAAATGTAATTTTCTTCTCCACCACCAGGAAGAGATAATAATATAAATTATTAGAATAACTATTCCTATTAAAAAACCAAAAATCACTTATCTTCGGATAATAGAAATCAAATTCCACATAGGCAGGAATATCGCTAAAGCCATTCCTCCTATCACTACCCCTAAAACTAAAGTCATAATAGGCTCAATCAAAGAGGTTAAGTTTTTTAGAGAAGTTCTTACTTCTAAGGAATAGTACTCACATAGAGAATCAAGCATAGTAGATAATGCCCCTGCCTTTTCTCCTACAGAGACCATATAAGAAACTAGTGGGGGAAATAATTTGCTACCTAAAAGACCTCCAGAAATTCCTTTACCATCAGCTACAAACCTTTTTACATTATCCAACTCTTTAGCTAACACCACGTTCCCAATAGTGATTTTTACAACATCCAGAATATTAAGAATGGGAAGTCCTGCCTGATAAAGCACATTGAGCATTGAAGCAAACCTAAGCATAGTTATTTTTTTATAGATTTTCCCAAATATATACATTCTAAATTTAGCATTATCCCACCAACGTCTTCCTCCAGGAGTAGTTATGAATAATTTAAAAGATAAAAATGCCCCTACAGCTATACCAAGAAGAATCATAAACCATAGAATTTTTAACAAAAAGTTAGAACTGTCTCTCCAGGGGCCGAGAAAAAAATTACTCATAAGAATCATTATCCGAGTAGGAAGAGGTAAGCTTATATTCATCCTAGAATAAACTTTAGCAAAAGTAGGTACCACTCTTACAGAGAGAATAATTACAGCAATAATGAGAGCTACCATTACTATTATAGGGTATCTTAGTGCAGATTTCATATTCATTTTTATCTCTTGTTCTTCCTCTAAAACATTTGCTAACCTTAAAAGAACTTTATCTAACACTCCTCCTACCTCCCCTGCTACCACAGTATTAACGTAGAGCTGGCTAAATACTCCGGGATGTTTTGTTAAGGCTTCGGATAGCTTCTTTCCCTCCTCTATATCTTCAATTACTCTGAAAAGAGCTTCTTTTAAATTATCATCCTCGGCTTGCTCAGCCAGTACCTTTAACCCCTCAACAATGGGAACCGCTGCCTTCACCATAGTAGCAAATTGCCGAGTAAATACTACTAAAGCATGAGAAGAAGTTCTACGAAATCTTTTTTTAAATAACCGTTCTCTTAAAGGAGGAGCTTTTTCTCCCTTAAATCCTATACTTATAGGAATATACCCTAGCTTAGCTAATTGGATAGAAACATCAGTCTCTGTAGGTGCTTCGATCTTTCCCTTTACTATCTTACCTTTGGCATCAACTGCTTTATAGATATAGATACCCATAGCTTAAACTAACAAAAAGTTAACTTTACTCATTCTTCATCCAGCGAGCAATACGGGCACGGTACTCTTCTAAAGCCTTAGGGTCAATTTTCACCTCTCTAACAGTAGCTCTTTTTACTTCTATTTCTTTTCCTAAGTAAGGCTTTACTTCTATCTTTGCAGGTTTAACTTCGATTTGTTCCTCACAAACCCTAGCTACTTCCTCAAAGGTAGTGATCCCTCTCAAAACTTTTTCTCTCCCATCTTCCCAAAGAAGACGCATTCCTTTCTCTTGAGCTTTTTTTCTTAAAGCTACTGTGGAAGCTCCCTGATTAATCATCTCTTTTATTTCATCATCAACCACCATTAGTTCAAATATTCCTGTTCTACCTCGGTAACCAGTTCCTTTGCACTCCGGACACCCTTCAGCTCGGTAAACTTCCACATCTTCTTTTTCTATCCGCCACTTCTTAAGTATGGTAGGTGAGGGTTTATACGCTTCTTTGCACTTAAGACAGATAACCCTCACCAGTCTCTGAGCCATAACTCCTATTAAAGACGCAGCAACCAAAAAGTCCTCTACTCCCATATCTATCAGGCGAGCGACTGCACTGGGAGCATCGTTAGTATGAAGGGTAGAAAATACTAGATGTCCTGTTAACGCTGCTTGAACAGCCATTCGTGCAGTCTCTAAATCTCTTATCTCTCCTACCATTATTACATCGGGGTCCTGACGAAGGATTGCTCTCAAACCATTAGCAAAGGTAATTCCTGCTTTAGGATTAACCTGAACCTGCCTTATTAAACCTAAACGATACTCCACAGGATCTTCTAAAGTAATAATATTTTTATCCATGGTATTTATTCTCATTAAAGCAGAGTATAAAGTGGTAGTCTTACCACATCCTGTAGGACCTGTAGAAAGAATTATTCCATAAGGTTTGGTAATTAGCTCTTCATACTTCTTTAAGTCTTGAGGGGTGGTAAACCCTAACTTTTCCAAACCTATAGCTACGGAAGCAGTATCCAACAGCCTTAATACTACATTTTCCCCATGGATAGTAGGTAAGGTAGAAACACGGAAATCAATAAGTTTATCATCTATAGTGGCCTGAAAATGACCATCCTGAGGAGAACGGGACTCTGCAATATCCATCCCTGCTAAGACTTTTATCCGAGAAATTATAGCTGATTCCCACTCTTTAGGAGGAGGAGGTACTTCGTGAAGAATTCCATCTATTCTAAATCTTATCCTAGTAACACTTTCCTCTGGCTCAATATGAATATCACTAGCTCTGTCTCTTACTGCTTGAGTGATAAGTAAATCTACCACCTTTATGATAGAGGTAGTCTCACTTAAAGGCTTACTCTCCTCTTCTTTTTTAGGGCTCACCGTAGGAGGTGTTTCTAAATCAGTAAAAAGTATCTCCTCTTTCTCTTCACGATAAATACGGTTAATAGCTTCTTCAATCTCCTGAGGGGAAGAGAGATACACAAAGAGAGGATAGTTGGTAAATAACTGAATCTGATCAGTTAAAGTAAAATCTTGTGGATTAGCTAAAGCAACATGAAGAGTCCCTTCTTTTATAAACAAAGGTACAGACTTAGTAGAACGGGCTAAATCTTCAGGATATATTCTTAACAGCTCTTTAGGAACAGTTAAATTATCTATTTTTTTATACTCTACTTCTAGTTTTTGAGCTATGGTTCTGTAAAGAACTTCTCTGTCTAAAAGGCGCATATCCAAAATTACCTGTTCTAGAGGGCGCTTAAGCTTTTTAGTCTCCTCAATTGCCCTCTCAATATCCTGAGGAGTGAGTAAATTCGCTTGCAAAAGAATATCTTTTAACTCCTCGTCATTCATCGTCCTTCCCTTCTAAGCCTCTCTATCCATCTTTTAATCTCCCTCTTTTCTTCTTCAGAAGTGCACAATTTCAAATAACTCTGGTAGTGACTAATAGCCTTTTCCTTATCATTGAGAAAATTCTCATAGATCACTCCTAAATTATAGTAAGCATCAGCATCGCTAGGATCTAAAAGAATTGCTCTTTTAAATTCCTCAGCAGCACTAAGGTAATCCGCTTTTTTTAGATAAATAACTCCTAAATTGTAGTAAAGATCAGCATCGGTAGGATACTTTCTTAACACTCTGGTATACAGCCTTAAAGCTAACTCTAAATTCCCTTCAAAGTAAGCTTGTTTTGCTGCCTCCAGAATAGTCTCTATCTTCCTTCTCTCTGCCTCTAAATTAGAGGGTGATATCTTAGAAGAAATCTTCCTTCTTTTGGAATCCGACTTTCTTAGAGAGAGCCTTTCCTTTTTTTTAGAAGATTTTTTATTTAAAATCTTCTCCGCTTTCTTAAAAGCTTCGTCAGCCTTCTGATACTCTCCTTTAAGAAGAAACTCTTTACCTTTTAAGTAGTAGGTATTAGCAATCGCCATGCTATCATTATCTTCTTTACAGTACACCCCTCTCTCACAGAGAATTCCAAATAACAACAAAAGAAACATCCCTAAGACCAAAAACTCAATAATCCTACGAATAACAAAATAAAAACAATCAGTAGTTCTCCTCTTCATACTTAATACTTACTTCTCTTTACTTTCTATAGATTCTATCTCCACCTCTATCTTTTTCTCGCCAGGTTCTTCCTCCTTTTGACTTTCCTCTGGAGAGGTAAATAACTGTGAAACTTTGTTAACTTGCTCTCTAAACTGTGTACTTAACTGACCTATTTTTTCTAACTGTTTTTTTAAAGAATTAAAAGCTGCTTCTTTAGCCTCCAATTCCTTATAGAGAGAAGCATTTTCTAATCTAACTTTTACTACAGATTCTCTTAAACTAGCTAATTCCTTTAACTGTCTCTTTAGTTTGCTATTTAATTCCTTTATGGATACCTCCTTACTTCTCAATTCATTCTCCAGTTTTAGTATCCTGTCCGCTCTTCTCTCCATTTCTCTCTCTACTTCTTCTATTTTCCCCTTAGCTATCTCATGC
This sequence comes from uncultured Planctomycetia bacterium, assembly GCA_964536865.1. Classification (GTDB taxonomy): domain Bacteria; phylum Omnitrophota; class Gorgyraeia; order Duberdicusellales; family 4484-171; genus B7-G16. The sequence continues at coordinate 15,483 of CAZHYN010000013.1, read as the reverse complement.
TGATTAATAGTCCTTTGATAATCCTCCTTCAATTGAACAATTTCTCTTTCCAGAGATTTTATATGCTCTATCTTAAGCTGGAGTTCACTCTTTAAGTCATTTATAGTCTTCTCTAAATTCTTCCTCTCCGACTTTGTAAAAGTACTTCTCTTTTTCAAATCCTCTATGTAGGACATCATTACCTCTTTTTCTTTCTTAAAGCTGTTTAAATTATCTTTCAAATTTTGATTTTCCTTACTAAGTAAATTTATCTTTTCCACATACTTTTGCTTTTCTTTTTCTAAAGTGCCCAGCTTAGCTAACATCTCCATATTCTCCTCTCTAAAATGCTGAAGCTCCTTATGAAGACTTTCAATTTCTTCAATCTTCTTTTTAAGTTCCCCATCTTTTCTTAAGAATTTGTTCTTATAGGATGAAGCATCTTGAGCTAATCTATTCACATTGGTCCCTAAAGAATCTAACTCCTTGTAGATACTCTGAATAATGAACTCAATATATTTTCTCTCTTTAGGATCTAAACTCACTCCTCCCAAACCAGGACAAACTTTCTCTCCTTTCTTAAAGGATACTTTAGGTAACTGAGCTTTCAACTTAGCTAAAGCTTCTTTTAAACGTCTGTTTTCTTCAGTCAACTCTTTAACTTTTCTAATTAGCTCTCTATTAGTATCTTTAAGGGTAGTGATACGTTCGTCTAACTCTTCTATATGCTCTTTTAAGGAAGTATTCTCTTCACTTAACTTTTTCAACTCCTGAGAAAGCTTTTCATTATCTCCCTTTAATTTTTTATTAAATAATTTAGATTCCACAAAAAGGTAGCTAACTCTTTTTAACCCTTCTTCTAAGTTAGCTATACTTTCTTGAAAAATATTTGACTGATAAAATGAAAAAAAGAGAAATAAAAGGAAGAGGGAAAGAATGAAAAAGAAAGAGAGGAAAAAGATGATTCTTTTCATTTTACTGTGATCTCTCTTAAATTTAGCTTAAATGGGTGAGGAGGGGAAGTAATGAGGTTACTCCTGTAAGCTAAGAGTGGACCCTCATCTTCTCTAACAACTCTGGCAGTAACAAAGATTATAAGCTCTGATTTAGCATCAGGATTTATTTCTTTATGTCGAAAAAGAAGACCTAACAAAGGTAAATCCCCTAAGAAAGGAACCTTATGAATAGTTTCTGTTCTCTTAGTCTCTATTAACCCCCCAATAACAATAGTCTGATTATCTTCAATCATTACTTCGGTATCGGTGTACCGTTCAGAAAGCAAAGGATATTCAAAACCCAGATTAGTAAAAGATACTGTTTCATTAGAAAAAGTAGTAACTTTTGGCTTCAATCTTAGCTTTATATAATATTTATCTCCTACTTTTTTTATCTGAGGAGTTACGGTAAGAATTACTCCCTCAATTTTTTCTTCAAATCCTGTAATTTGGTACTCCCCCGTCTCAGAATTATATTCAAATGTAGGAATGGGGCGGGCTTTGCCTATATAAATTTCTGCTCGCTTGTTATCCATAGTAACTATCCGGGGTGATGAGATAAGTTTAGAATCAGTTTTTGTCTTAAGAAAATCTAACACTGCTTGAAACTGAGTAAAGTCTAATGTCCCGAAAGTAAATTTATCTGCCCCCACCATAGGAAAAGAACCCAAGCGATGAGGGAAAGTAGGAAAAAAATAACCCTCACCACCTGCAGGAAAATCGCTAGTTATGCTCCATGTTCCTGTAGTGCTATCATATTCGGAGGTATAAGAAGGCACTGGATACATATCTTTATCCGAACCCCATTTACGAAAAGGAAAAGTAGTAGGTCTTTTAGAAGCTTTAGCTACAGCATTAATCGTCCAATCTATCCCTAACTTTTCTGTAGTTCCTAAGGAAGTTTCGATAAATCGAGCTTCAATCAGAACTTGCTTAGAAGCCTCATCCAAGGAAGGTAGCATACTTTCAATTTTACTTATTACCGCAGGATTATCGGTGATAATCAGGGAGTTAGAACGTTCATCTGCCTCAACGGTCCCCTCAGAGGAAAGAACTTTTTTTATAGTCTCTTTAAGTTTAGAAGCATCAGCATTATACAACTTAAAAACTCTGGTCTGCTTACTTTCTTTTTTTACTTCTTCAGGAGTAGTCACCTTAATTACACTTCCTTTCTTAGTATAAACAAATCCATTGATAGTAATAATAGAGTCTAAAGCTTCTTCTACAGTAACATTATGTAAACGGAGAGTAATCAATCCCTTTACTGACTCAGAAAATACAATGTTTAAATTATACTGTTTGGCGAGTTGTCTTAGAGCATCCTTGATATCTACTTCCCTAAACTCCAAATACTCTATAATCTCTGACTCCTTTTGAAAAGCCTGAGGGGTTTGAGCTAAACTAATAAAAAAATGCCCCCCTCCAAGAAGTAAAAGGAGTAGAACAATTTTTCTCATCAACTTTATTATAACTTAAAAAGAAAAATAGTCAAAGCTCTCTTTTAGCTTCTTTCTAATAAGGGAGGGTTAAGTAAAAAAGTTCGTTATCTCTTTTTAAAATAACTTTGTTTTTCTGAATTTCTATTACCTGATACCCTTCGATAGTATCCCCAATAGTGACAATTTCATCATTGATAAATGCATAACCTTTCTTATCTTTTCCTATAGTTACGCCTTTTAGAGTAAGAGGAGTGGTTTTGGGGATCTCTTTTTTAACTAGGAAAGAGGAGAAAAAAGGATCTCTCCCCCAACTAAGTTGCGCTCGATTTTTCTGTTTTTCTATCTCCTGAGGAGAGGCTCTTAAAATCTTTTCTATCTTCTTTTTAGGTATAGGTGCACTCCTTTCTTTTTCAGAGACTTCAGGAGAGGGGGGTAATTTTTGCTTGGGTTTCTTAGGCTTAAGATTTCCTGCCAATACAAAGATAAAGATTACTATCAATCCCAAAGTAATAATCAATTCAATTCTTTTTTTGTCCATTTTTCTCTAAAGACTACTCTCTATCTTGTAGCCACTGATAAGTAAACTAGCAATAAGATTATTTCCAACCTCTCTAGAGATATCCTTCTCTTTAGTTTCCTCAAATCTTTTCACTACTAAAGATTCGATAGTAAAAATTATAGGTAGTTTCTCGATTGCTTTAAGATAATTACCTAAATTTATATATGAGGTTTTTAAAGTTATCTCCAGATAAACTTTCTTCACTCCTTTGGAAAGATTCTCTTCTTTAAAAGGTGGTTCTTTCACCGGTCTTATAGAAATTATTTCTATATTCAATCTACTGCTTTCCTTAGTCAATTGTTGAATAATCTTTGGAAGTTTCTCCTGAGAGATGGATTTTTTTTCCAGCTCTTTTATCTTATCTTTAATTTCTCTAATTTCTTTGTTAGGATTAGGGATAGCTTTTATCAACTCTTCTTTAGTAAGTAAACTTTTCTGGAAATCTTCGTATCGACTTTTTTTCCCATCTACCAGTCTAAATATTGGACGACCTACAAAAAGGTGGAAAACAACCAAAATAGCGATATAAATCCCTATGTTTACTGCTACTTTAGTAGTCTTATCTTTTATAACTTCCATGATTCTTAATATACAAGCTCACAGGTTATTTTAAATTTCGCTCTAGGAAGAGATGAAGACACATCCCTCTCAGTAGATACTAAATTAGCCTTTCTAAAAAAGGGAGATTCATTTAGGTTCAGAGTAAATTCCGCTATTACTAGATCAAGATTAGTAACCTTAGCTATAGCTTCTCCTGTAAGAGTAAGAATCCTATTAGAAGAAGGAAGGACAGGTTTTATTTCTAAACTATGCAGAACAATCTCCTTAGGAGTAATATTACTTAACTCTTTTAATATTCCCCACCACAACGGCTGTTCTCCTATAGCCTTTTTTAAAAGAGATTCTCTTTCTTCATATATTTTTTTAACCGAAAGATAACTTTCGATCTCCTTAGTTAGAGGAGCAATCTTCTGAGCCTGCCCTTGAAGACGAGCAATAATTATATTATATAAAAGATACTTCCCATAGAAGAAGGCATAGAAGCCTAGAGTCAGAAAAAGAATAAAGGGAAACACAGTGCGAGTAAGGAACATTAAAAATAATGCCTTCTGTTCCATTTTTTCTCGGGGAGGAATGATGTTTATCTTCCCTCCTTTACGAAGACAAAGTCCAAAAGCCACTGCTAAATGAGATACCGCTTCTTCTATCCCTAACTCGTGTCTAAAAACATCGGTAACAAACCAACTCTTCACTACCTTTAGAGGTTCTAATTTCTCTATTCGCTTAATAGGAAGATTTTTTAAATTAGCGGAAAGAATCTTATCGATGTTCCTGGTGCGTGATGTTCCCCCGGTAATGTAGAGAGTATCTAGTTGCTCTAACTTGTAGGCACGGATATAGAAATTTACTGTCCGTGATACCTCTGTAATTAACCTCTCTAGTATCGGCCTTACTGCCGTGGTTATTTGATTACCTTTCAATGCCCCAAAATCAGTATAGAAATCAATGTAAGCCTCCTCCCGCATAGGAATCCCACAGTGCCTTTTGAAATTTTCTGCGTCTTCAAAAGAAGGATTACCTCCTAAACTTGCGATTGCTTTTAAAACTCCTTCAGTAATATGTTCTCCCCCTATGGGTATTTCTCGAGCAAACTGAGGAGTCCCCTTTTTATAGAAATTTAAACAGCTATCTCTAGCTCCCATATCGAGTACTCCCACATACTGATCTTCACCTATGAATTCAACTAAGTTGCCTAAAGCATCAACGTCTGTATTTATCACTTCCGGACGAAGACCGAATCCTTTCAAAAAATCTAAGTACTTATCCAGAACCTTATTATCTACAGCAACACAGGTAACAAAGACTTGAGAAGTCTCTCCCACTAATTGTTCGGTTATGACATAGTCAAAGTGAACGTTAGCGAAATCTATCTGGTAAGGTAATCTTTTCTTTAACTCTATTCCTATCGCTCCTCGTAAGTCTTTCTCAGGAAGTAAAGGCATAAGGAGGGAAAAGATGAATACTCCACTCCCTCTTATAGCAATTCTCCCTAGAGAAGTTTTTATTCTAGATTGAGAGATAAATTCAGCAATGAACTCTTTTATGAATTTTTCTTTTTCTCTCTGGTTATCCTTCACCTTAAAAGGGATAGCTCTTATTCTATAATCATTAATAGTGTACCCTTTGCGAGTCCTCTGGAATTGAACAATCTTAATATACCCTTCTCCTATATCTATTCCAATAGTACTAGAAGTAAGAGCAAAAAAACCTTTAATCAGAGAGGCAACTTCTGAAAAGGCACTTTTCTTTTTAGAAAAAGGCGGGATTTTTTTTTCTTTCATTCATTTTAAATTCTACAAGCAAGATATTTAAGTGTCAAGATAATTCCCTTCTTAGGTAGGAAATTATTTAGGGATTTAAGAGTAAAAAATATTTAAAAAGGTTTCGTTTTTCTCCTTTATTTATTTTTCTCGCCAGGTAATTATCTGCACGTTCCCTAGGAAGCCTTGAGTAGGGATGTATTTTGCGTCGTATACTAACTTTATAATCCCTTCCCAAAAAACATCATCACCCATCACGGCTATCCCCTCTATATAATTTATCACGACGTCTCCATTTTCTGTATATATTAGTCCGTCAAAAGAATGGCTTTTACTTTTTCCATCTTTGGGAGCATCTCTAAAGTAGATATCTCCTTCTTTAGTAGCTAAATTAGGAAAGGTCTCTTTAGAAGGAGCAGAACTTACATACGCTTTCATACTAATACTTTCACCTCCTACAAGAACAACATCGCCCTCAGCGACGAGAGAAGTGTAATTAAACTGAGCATCTATTTGCGTTAAATCAATAAGAATATCACTTCCCTCAATATACCAAAGTTTTTGGTTGTTATTAGCTCCTCTAAATCTTTTAACTATTCTCACAGAATCTCCTAGCCAAGTATCTCCTACTTCCCTATCTAACTCCGCCCGCTTCCCTCCAAAGGTAACTTTGGTAATAACTGCCCAATCGGTATCCTGCCAACTTCCGTGAGTCTCTCCTAAGTTCCTTACCACTTCCCCTTGCTTGCCAGTAAAAAACCCAGCCTGATCAACCTCAATAGTATCCCCCCCAGAACTGGTAACCACTGCCACAGCTGAATAATTCCTATAATAACCATCGCTTTGAGCCCATTCTTTAAAATAATCCATATCTATAGTAGGGTACCTTCCTTCTTTCGCGATTCTCTCTCCACTTCCTGGAATTTCTAAATCTTCGGGTTCGTTGGTAATCGTATCTAAATCTGGACCTTCAAACCCTTTATCGATTTCTCCGGCATCAACCAATACTTGAATATCCCCATCTATTCGAGAACTAGAAGACATCTCTGACCAATCCAAGAGATTTCTTACATATGCTGCCTTAGTGAAACCCGCCTGATCTATAGTAACTTCCACTTTCCTCATTGCATAATAGGTAGCCTCTTGAGGAAGATAACCAATACTTTCTACAGTGATACTCCCCTCACACTGGGAGTTCTCGCAGGTGCAATTTACTCTATACTGACCATAATTTAAATTGTGGATTACTGTTCCTGATGAAATTTTCTTTCCGTCTCCATCAATATCGCAGTCATATTCAGTACCCAACTTCTTCAATGTCCAATCGATCCCTGCTTCCGTTAAGTATAAAGCTCTCTCTGAATCAAGCAGTCGTGAGCTTATCCGCAAATCAGCACTTAGAAAGTTAGCTACCGTCCATCCTAAAAGAGCTAAAATAAGCATAAGTGAGATAGCAATGATTAAAGTAATTCCTTTTCTAAGTTTAGTATTTAAAGTTTCTAGGAAAAACCTCATAATCAATTCGAACAGACTCTTCGTCTCTTTTTACCTCTAGATTAATTTTTATCCTATATATTTCTCCTAATACTGATGTGGAATTACCCTCCCTATCTAAGTAAGTAAATTGGAAATTTTCTACGCCAGTTAGGAGAAGTTGGGATTCATTCGTATCCTGAAAATCTTCATCCATATTGAAATCTTCTTCACGAAATAAATTTTTAGCTGCTTCATCATATCTATATCTAATTCTCTTATCTCCCTCATAGGTAACCTCTAAAAATTGGAAGGAGGTAGAAGTAGCTTCTTCAATGGTTTCTTCCTCAAATGTTGGTTTTTTTACCTGACGGATCTCCCTCCCCATTCTTACCACTCCTAATCTTGCTTGATTTAAAATCTCTGTTCTAAAGGAGAGAAAGTTCCATATATCTATACTTTTGGAAAAATACCAACCAACTCCCAAAGATAAAACTCCCACTATAACAATAGTTATAATTAATTCAACTAAAGTTACTCCTCTTTTCATTCTAATAGTTACTTATCACAGTAACTAGAAAAACGCCTTGAGTAGCACTCCCTTCTTTAGAAACGGAAACTCTAATTAACTTATAGTCGGTAACCTCTTCAGTAGTAATCCAATCATCGTCTTGAAGATAAGCAAATTCTACAGAAGTAGTTCTTACGTATCCCTCTCCTAAAGTTTCCTCTCCCTCTAATTCATCAACTTCATCAAAATCTTTAGATTTTATCTCCTCCATTTTCTCCTGAGCGTAAAAAGTGGCAATAGCTATCTCCTCAGCTACATTTACTCTTCTAACAGTCTCTCCTAAAAGTCCCAAAATAGCAGAAATACCTATTGCCAAAATCAATATTACCACTATCAATTCAATAAGGGTGATACCTTTTTTAGAAAGAGAAGAATAAATCTCTTTCATCTCACTCTACGTTAATTTTCCCTGTTCGAGGAGCTACTGTTATAGTGATAAGCCTACCTTTGTAAGATAAACCTAGAGAACCAGAGCGCTCCATACCATTTTCATCCTGAGGAATACCTTGCCAGTCAAACATTAAAGTAGTGGTACCCCCAAAATCTACATTCAAAATATCTATGCCTTTATATTGATAGTCGGTACGAAAATCTAGTTCTAAATCCTCGCCAGTTAAAGGATCACGGAGATTCCTCCATTCGTCAGCATAAAAATACTCTCCCCTATAGGTATCGCTACTCTCATCAAAAACTATACGAGTAAAAGTATGGTAAGAGATTGCCATACTTTGTGCGTATCTTATATCGGAAACTATTTTTTTGGCTGCTCCCTGTAGTCTTATCTCATAGAAAACGCTGAACCGAGGAAGAGCTACTATGGCAAGAATTCCTATAATGAGAATAATTACTATAATTTCAACTAATGTGAGGGCACACTTCTTGAGAGAAAAATTATTAAAAAACCAAGAATGTAAGAAAACTCTCCAGTGTGGGGTGAAGTTAGATCTGGAGTGTGCAGAAGAATCCATCATTAATTTTGGTGAGAGTTAGCAGGACTATATACATCGATATTCTCAATCATACTCTTAATCATACTTTTTAAAGCAGAAATTTCTTTCTCTTTAAGTTCAAGCTCTTCTAAAAACTGTGTTCTTTCTTTATTCAAAAGTGCTTCTCTTTCCTCTAATTCTTTCTTCAGTCTCACCAACTGTTGAGCTCTCTTCTCCAATTCTTCATTAACTTGCTCAGAAGGTTTCGGGAAAGACCGGATTTTCCTTTCCAACTCCTCTATTGCTTTCTCCTTCTCCTCTAATTCTTGGACCAGAGTTTGATTACTTTCCTTAAGATAAGCTAGCTCTCTTTCCAATTCTTTACTCTGCTGTTTATACATTTGAAGCTCTCTATCCAAACTATCAATAATCCTTTCTTTATCTTCTAATTGAGATGAAGATGCCTCCCGAAACTTTTCCTTCTCTTTAAGTTTATAAGCGTAGAGAATATCTTGTAGTCTCTGAATCTCCTCTTCTCTTACTTCCAATTCCTTGGTTAACCTCTCTACTCTCTCCTTTGCATCTTCTAATTTCTTCTTGAACTGGAGTTGTTGAGCAACTTTTTCTTCTAATCTCCTTGCCAAACCTCTTTCTCTCTCTGTTTCCTGAGATAATTCTCTATTCTTTTCTCTGACTGCTTCTAAATCTTTCTTAAGAGTAGATAATTCATCAGAGAGTTGATTTAATTGAGAATTCAGCTGATTGATAGTCTTTTCTTTTTCCTTTATAACTTGGATAAGTTGAACTACTAAAGCAGAGAAATAACTTTTTAAATTCTCTACCTGTATACTTGGCTGGGTATTAAAATCTTTCATTTCTTCAGGAAAAGCAGAGAGAAAAAATATAAAAATTAAGAGAAGAAAGAGACCGCCTATTCTGATTAGTTTCATAGGTTCTAGGAAAATTATACTTGAGAGTAAATAGTTGTCAAACAGTTTTTCCTTTCCTCACTATAGTAATCTGATATAATTTTAGTTGTTGTGGAAAAGAAAAAGATAAAACTTGATAGGTTTCAAGAAGAAGCTATAGGACTAGCTAAAAGAGGACACTCTGTTATAGTAAGTGCTCCTACAGGGGCTGGCAAAACATTAATCGCTGAATATATCATCAGAAGGTGTATCCACCTTCATCAAAAAGTAGTCTATACTGCTCCTATAAAGGCACTAAGCAACCAAAAATTTAGAGACTTTTCTAAAACCTGGCCTAAAATTACAGGTATTCTAACGGGAGATGTGAGTATAAATTCTAGTGCTCCTCTTCTTATTATGACTACGGAGATATTCAGAAATTCCATATTAGTTGATCCCACTAATCTCGAAGACTGTCATTGGGTAATATTCGACGAAATTCATTATCTTGATGATATCGATCGGGGAACTGTATGGGAAGAATCAATAATACTCTTACCTAAACACATTCGTATCCTTGCCTTAAGCGCTACTATCCCTAATATAGATGAGTTCACAGATTGGTTAAAAAGAGTCCATCCTTTTCCTGTAAGAGCAGTAATAGAAAAGAAAAGACCCGTACCTTTACGTTTCTTCTTTCAATGCAATAATGAGATTTTTCCTGACTTTAAGAAATTAGAAGAATCCCATTATTTAAGAAAGAGAATAAAGCAAAAAACTTTTAAAGAGGGAATCCATTTTTTCAAAGCCAACAAGCTCTCTACTTTGATAAACTATCTAAGAGAGAGAGGAGCTCTTCCTTGTATATATTTTGCTTTTTCTAGACGAAGATGTGAAGATCTCGCTTCAGAAGTTTATAGCTATAATTTTCTTACTAAAGAGGAGAAAGAAAGAATAAAAAACATCTTCTTAGAGCTGGTAGAAAAATTCAACCTTGGTAGTGATCGTTCCTTGACCTACCTTTTTCCCCTCATAAAAAAAGGGATAGCCTACCACCATGCAGGACTCCTGCCTACTTTGAAAGAAATAGTGGAGAGGCTCTTCACTACGGGTCTTATAAAATTTATCTTTACTACAGAGACCTTTGCCTTGGGAATAAATATGCCTGCAAAGACTGTAGTGTTTGACAATCTTACCAAGTTCTATGGAAGGTATACTCGTTATCTGAAAACCCGTGATTTCTACCAGATGGCAGGGCGAGCAGGACGAAGAGGAATAGATAAGGAAGGGTATGTATTCGCTAGAATTAACCCCCACCAAATAGATCTTACTAGTTTAAGGGAAATTATTTACGGTAGGTATGAACCTATTGTAAGTCAGTTAAGAAGCTGCTATGCTACCATTCTTAATCTCTTCCTCATCATGAAAGATAAACTTTTAGATATCTATCCTCTATCTTTTCACTTCTATCAATCTCAGGAGTTAGAAAAAAGAGAAGCGCAGAATCTATTAAAAAGAAAATTACAACTTCTAAAAGACACAGGCTACATCATAGGAGATACACTAAGCGGGAAAGGAGAATTAGCATCGAAAGTATATAGCTTTGAATTACAGATAGGAGAGTTATTTGAAAGTGGATTCTTGGAAAGTCTCGATGAAAGAATGCTCTTTGTGATAATTTCTTCTTTAGTGTATGAACCTCGCAAAGGAGAAAAAAAACCTAAGCTTAACAAGAGGATTAAACGGCTAAAGAGAGAATTAAATCTTTTTATAAAAGAAATACATACTCAAGAGAGACGTTATAGGATATACCCCTTAAGTAAAAAGTTCTATTTCCACATCACTCAAGCTTCCTCTGCATGGTATGAAGGAATTAGCTTTTATAAACTTACTAATTTCTCTGCTATTGACGAAGGAGAATTAGTAAGGTACTTTAGGATGACTATCCAAGTACTAAGAGAAATGCTTTCATCCAAGGCTATAGATACCTCTTTCAAATCAAAAATAAGGAACTGTATAAGTAGAGTAAATCGAGATGTAGTGGATGCTGAAAAACAACTAAGACAGGAAATTTAAAGCTTCTCTTCACTTCCTTCTATCTTCCTAATATGTATGAATCTAAGAGGTATTATATTTATAAGGTAAGTTAAGAAAGAAAGGTTCTTCTTAGGCCCCGTTTAACTACCACTATCCCTGAGGAATCAACATAATAATTTTTTACATCCTTATTTCTATCGTAGCCGATAGAACTATTCTCTTCTATAGTATTAAACCTATCTATGATTGCTGACTTAATTCTACTCCCTCTTTTTATATGAGTAAAATCCATCACGATAGAATCTTCTATCTCTACCTCCTTCTCTATTTTTACTCCCCGACCTAGAATAGAGTTTTTAATCTTCGCTTTCGTTACCTTTGAGCCTTCGCAAACTAAGGAATTTATAACCTCAGACTCTGCTATATAGGCAGGAGGACAATAAAGATTGGAAGCATGTATAGGCCATTGCTGATTATCTAAATCCAAGACCGGTTTTTCTCCTAAAAGATCCATATTTGCCTCCCAGTAACTCTTTATCGTACCTACGTCTCGCCAGTAAGCCCCTCTTTCGTAACCTTTTATACCAGGAATTCTGTTGGTGGAAAAATCGTAACCATACACCTTAGCTCCTTTTTTAATCAAACTAGGAATAATATCTCTACCGAAATCGTGAGTTGAATTTCTATGAGCATCCCCCTCCAAGGCCTCTATCAACAACTGAGTATTAAATACATAGTTACCCATAGAAGCTAAATAATTACCCTCTGCTTTTGTAGGTTTTTCTCTAAAATCCAAAACTTGTCTCTCCTCATCTATTTTTACTATACCTAATTGAGAAATTTCTTCTGCATCCACAGGAATCGTAGAAAGCGTAAGCTCTGCTTTCTTTTCAAGATGGTAATTTATCATTTCTCTCACATCCATCCTATAGATATGATCACCACTTAAAATTACAACAATATCAGGCTTATAGTCATAGATAAGGTTTATATTCTGATAAATAGAATCTGCTGTGCCTCTATACCAATCTTTAACCTCTTCTTTCCTCATTTGTGGAGGAACAACGGTTATAAAATACTCAGAGGGAAGACCGGCAATGCTCCAGGTAGTTCTTATATGTTCAATTAGAGATTGGGATTTATATTGCACTAATACATAAATAGAATATATCCCCGAATTTATGAGATTACTCAAAGAAAAATCAATAATCCTGTATTTACCTCCAAAAGGAACAGAAGGTTTAGTTCTCTCTAGAGTAAGAGGGTAAAGTCTTTCTCCCTTTCCTCCTGCAAGTATCAAAGCTAAAATCTTCTTATCAAAGCACTTCATAAAACTTACTCTCCTTCCCACTTTTTGTTGAGAATTACCTTAGGAAATTTGAATCCTTTTTTATTAGATGATAACACTATCTTACATAAAAGCAATATTAAGTTATCTATCTCTTCAACTTTTCAGTTTCTGATAAAAGGTATACACTAGAAGAGAAACCTCAGCAATCATCTTTTTTGTCTTTTGGTAATTCTTCACTTTTTTAGTTAATACACAGATTATGTAATCTCCTTGAGGAGTAAAAACGATTCCTGCATCATGAACTACTCCCTTCTCTAACCCTGTTTTGTGAGCAACTACTACACCCTTAGGCAAGTATCGAGGGAGACGATCTCTTACTTTCTGTCTTTTTAAAAATGAGAGAAGAACTTTAGAAGCATCTTTATCAGAAATTCTCCCTCTGTAGATCTTTTCCAAAAGATATGCTATATCTAAAGTAGTAGTATAATTCTCTATCCCTCTGCTTCTTTTTCTAAAATCCATCATTTTCCTTTTCAAGGACGTATTCTTCAGCCCTATCTTCTTGAAATTTCTATTTATATAATCAAAACCTAAAATATCAATTATTTTATTGGTAGCAGTATTATCACTATAAGAAATTGATAATTCACAGAGCTTCTCAAAACGTACTCTAAGAGGAGTTTTCATTTTCTTAATTATTCCTGAACCACCCACTATATCTTCTTTCTTAACAGTAACATATTTTTGAGAAGAAACTTTGCTTTCTTTGAGTGCTTGGAGAGCTATCACAACAAGTGGTAATTTTATAAGACTAGCAGCAGGAAAAATTAATTCTTCTTTAGAAGAAATCTTTAAGTAGGGAAACCTTAAATTCTTTACTAAAAAAGAGATCTCACCTTCAAAAGAAATAGTAAGATCTAAAATCTCTTTCTTTAGAGTAGAAAAAAGTTTTTTTTCTCTGTAGAAAGAACAGAGGTAAAAAGAAGAAGAAACTAGTATACAAAGGGATAGGAGAAAAAAAATAACTTTGAAGGAAAAATTCTTTCTCACTTTGAGTTCAAGGGGTGCTATCTCTCTCTTTTGGCTCCACTCTCCAGGGATGGGTAGCAACAATAATAGCAAAGAAAAGTGTATAGATAAGCCAATCCCTACCAATGAGGATGATAACTAACCAAGGGTACCCTCCATAGGGAGTTAAAACTTCCCCACTTAAAGAAGAAACAAATAGGGCAAAAAGAATGAGGGGAGAAACAAATTTAATAGAAAAATCCCACCATTTTCCTAGATGCCATCTAGCATAGTGATTAATATGTATTCTTAACTTCTTTGCCCCATAAATCCATCCTAAGACTATACACTCAAAAATTGCTGCCAAAATAAGTCCGTACTGGGTAAGAAAATGATCCACTATATCTAACCAGTATAGACCTGCTTGGGTAGTAAAGATTATCCCCCCCAGAAAACCAAATACAGAAAGCACAGAAACTACTATCTTTCTGGAGTAGTGAAACTTATCAATAATTGCTGAGGAAAATGCTTCCAGAATAGAAATAGCCGAAGAAAGACCTGCTATAGTAAGAATAGCAAAAAACATTACTCCGAAGAGACGAGGAAAGCAAGGAAGCATACTTATTGCTTTAGGATAGGCTACGAAGGCAAGCCCTATGGATTCTTTTACTACTTCTCCTATCTCCGCTGAAGTGGCTTTAGCCATATATCCTAAAATAGAAAATACTCCAAATCCCGCAAATAGAGAGAAGAAACAATTTATAAAACTTATAGAGAAAGAATCTCGTACAATTTGACTCTTTCGAGGAAGATAGGAAGCGTAAGTAATCATAATTCCAAAAGCCAAACTAAGAGTAAAGAATATCTGCCCAAAAGCATCCATCCATACTCTTACATCTCTAAGCCGAGTAAAATTAGGCTTTAAATAAATTGCTATACCTTCTTTTGCCCCCGGAAGTCTTATACTCCAAAAGACAATCACAGCAGTAAGGATAAACAGGAGAGGCATAAAGATTTTATTTGCTCTCTCTAGACCCCTACGCACTCCTTTAAACACAATAACCCAATTTAGGAGCCAAACCACCAGTAAAGAAAAGATAATAGGGGTTCTTAAATCTCCTAAGGAGGCAGGACCTTTACTTACCATAAGAAACTTATGAAAAAAGAAATTATTGGGATCGTTACCCCATCCTAGATTAAATGAGAAAAAAAGAAAACTTAAGCACCATGATATTACTACAGAATAGTAGAGAACTATTCCGAACATTACAAAAATCACCTGCCACCAACCTAACCATTCCCATCTTTTTGAAATACTAGCAAAACTTGCCGGAGCCGACCCCCTCATCCTGTGCCCTAAGCCTAACTCTAGAATCATAAGGGGAACCCCTACCAACGTTAGAGCTAGGAAGTAAGGAATAAGAAATGCTCCCCCTCCATTCTTGTAACACAGGTAGGGAAAACGCCAAATATTACCTAATCCTATCGCTGAGCCAATAGCAGCAAGTAAAAAACCAAGGTGGGTCTTCCATTGAGGACGGTGGACAGCAAAGATATCTCTCTCCATTTTAAAAAATTATACCTTAAATTAAATGCCTGTAAATATAAAAGTTAAATTCGCCAACTATTTAAGAAGGTAAAATCATTTGACAATAAATTACTGCTAAAGTATAATTTCTCTAGTGAGGAAGATAAAAAATACAATAACATTCATAACTTTTTTTTCATTCCTTCTTGCTTCCCACAATCTTTCCTTCTCCTCAACTTCAGAACTTGAATCTAAAATAAAATATTTGGAAGAAACTATAATTGAAGAAAGTAAAAAACTCCAATTTTTAGAAGACTCTTTCTTAAAGCTCCGAGAAGAGAAAAAGAAACTTACTTCTCAGTTAGAGCAAAAAGAAAAAGAAATCTCCAACTTAAAAGAGAAACTGAAAGAGTTAGATACCCTTAAAGAGGAGTTAGAAGAGGTA
>CAZHYN010000012.1:0-47092 GCA_964536865.1 uncultured Planctomycetia bacterium | reverse complement strand
CTGCGGGCTTTGCCCTTACCCTTCGGGACATTGCTCCCTTCAGCCGCAACGTCGTATATGCCGGAATCGTTATATAAAGTTCAGACCTAAAAGAATATTAAAAAATGTTAAGAGATTTTAGTATTTTTCGAATTGATGAAAAAAGCGTTATTGTTACGCATTCAATTATAAGGCGATTTCTGGCAGCCTTCTTTGACTTCGGAATTTTTGGAATTTATGTTTTTTTATAGGAGTTGTTAGAGAACCTGCCCCAGAAGGTCTAAAAGCTGTTATGGGATATGTAAATTTTATAGTTTCCATGTTATATTTCTTTCTACCGGAATTATTGTGGGGACAGACACTTGGTAAGTTTATATTTGATTTAAAAGTTATTATTCCGAATCCAAAGAGAAATCCTTTAATTGCTATACTTTTACGAAATATGGTAGAATAGCAATGTTAATTTTCTACCATTTTAAAATTTTCCTCCAGAGTTCTTTCCAGTGTGTATCCGTGTTTTTCTGGGACTCGAGAAACTTTTCTATTTTTTCGATATATGTTGGAGACGAATTTGTTTTACTTTTGCCTTTTTGAAACCATTATTTGTTATATTTAAAATTTGCTCACCAAGCAAAATGGCGCCTGATGTTCCGGGATATGTGAAGTCCCATCTTGGCAGGATTTAGACGAAAGCGTGTAAGCACGGAAGCCGCAAACTTTGTGTTATTTGCTGTTGTGGGCATCTTACTGAGTGCGTGAAATAAACCAGAGACATTTCTTTCTCCATTCACACTTGCCACATATATCTTGAACATCAAGAGTATTCTTAAGTTTTGTATTTACAAAAAAAAGAAAATCCCTGACTCTACCTCTTGTTCCATCTTTCAAATTCAGTTTTCTTAAAACTTGTATATCCATATCTTTAGCTTTTTTAACAGAATTAAATTCTTTCTGACACACTCCTTCTACATTGTGAGGACAGCAAGAACAGATAATATCACATTCAGTAATTATTTCTACTTCCGGATTTGAATCTATATTCTTAATAACTTCAGTCATATTCTTTACGAAATCTTTGTTATAACCGTATCCTTGAAAACCTTGAATACATAAAAGATGGTGAGCTCGAATTTTTAAAATCTCCTTCATCTCTTTACTCTATTTACTCTATGGGCATCTACTTCACCATTGTAAGATTCCTTAGGGATAATAGCTTTTGCTAATGCTGAGGCTACCACAATTTTAATTATGTCTCCAACAATGAATGGAATAGTTCCCATCTCAAGTAGTTTCCAAAGAGTTAATCCAGTAGCCTTGGTTATGTAAAACCATAGTCCTAACTGTAATAATCCCACTCCATGTATAAGGACAAAATTTGCAAATACCATTAACCCAAACATAGGAAGAAAATCTCTTGCTCTAATATATTTGTCAGTGAAATAGCCAATAAATAAGGCAGCTAAGATAAAACCAATTAAATATCCTCCCGTAGGACCAAAAAGAACACTATATCCTCCACTGAAATTAGCAAACCAGGGAATACCAGCTACACCCATTACTACATATATTGCTTGGCTTATTCCTCCCCACCTTCTACCAAGAAGAACTCCAGCTAATAATACGGCAAGAGTTTGAGTGGTGATCGGTACAGGCGTCCAGGGAAGAAATATTTTTATCTGAGCTAAAAGTCCGGTTAAACAAGCCATTCCTAATGCCAAAGCAGTTTTGTTTACAAAAGCTAAACTGTGACGCCACTTGAAAAATAAATATCTTGCTCTAAAATATTTCTCCACTATTGTTATATTCTGCATTGCTTTCCTCCTTTCACCTTCCAAATTACTGTCCACGATTTAACAATTTGCAGATAAAAACCTCCTCTAAGCCTTTGGAAATATTTTATCAAATAGTGTAAATTAATACATTTTATTTAATTTCAATTATTTTTCCTACTCCATACTCAATAAAATTTCCCTTATATTCCTTTCTGAAAGCTTCTCTTACTGAATCACCTGTGCAATGAGATGGCGCAACTTTTTCAACCTGCAATTTTCTGAATTCTTTAACGCAAGATATAGGAGGATGATGAAACCCTCCTACAACCAAATATACCTTATCTTTTTTCATCATTCTTTTAGCTTCCTTTACAATATTCACAATTCCAGGATGAGCACAACCTGTAATAACTACCAGTCCCTTTTTTGAATCAATAATTAAGGATTGCTCTTGGGGAGGGCCAAGAAGCTGGCCGGTTGTGTAAATAAAATCAGAAATTTTTCTTGAGACTGAGACCTCTATAAATTTTGCTCCTTTCCGAACTATCATATTTTTAACAGACTGAGGAAATGATTTGGGAATAAAAACTGTAACATCATTATTTTTTTCTAAAAAACCCTCCAATCCTCCTACATGATCGCCATGAATGTGAGAGATAACTACTTTTTTGATTGAGGCAGGATCGATACCTAATTTTTTCATATTGGAAAGCAAAATTTTTGAGTTTCCTCCGGTATCAAAAAGTATTGACTCACAAGGAGTTTTTATTACAGTAGCAAAGCCCCAGGCAGTTTTAAGTCCTGAATTTATCTGGTAGTTGTCATAAACAGAGATTAAAATTATCTCTGGTTTTTCTTCTTCAGCCTGAACCAAAAACCAAAGTCCTCCTACTAAAATTAAAATTCCAATTAAAGTTAAGAACTTAAGATTCATATTAATTAGCCTCAGTTATTTTTCTATTCCCCAATATATTTTTCATCTAAACTTCCATCAGGAAGCATCCAATCGGGATGAAACTTATTTTCTTCTTCCATTTGATAACGAACACAACTTTCCCAATCTCCCTTACAGTATAATTCTATCCATTTTTTATCTAACTTTCCTTCTTCATAAAATCTTTTCATTGGACAAACTGAATACCACTTACAATCTTTAAGTAACACCTGTAATTTTCTGTAACTTTTTATTAAATCTTGCTTAAGTTCAGGATTATAAAGGCAAGCTGCAGGATGAGCAAGAGGCAGTATTTTTTTATTTCCAGCTAAAAAAAGTTTACCAAAAACTGAAGAAAACTCTGTCCTTGAAGGCACCTGAATTTCATACTTTTGAAAAATATAACAGGTAGCATAATAACCTAAGGGGACTAAAATATTTGGATTTATCAATTTAATCTCTTCATTCAGGTAATAACTACAAGCTTTAATTTCATCCTCTTTGGGCTTTCTGTATTTGGGAAGTATACATTTAATTAGATTTGTCATATAAATTTCATCCCTTTTAATTCCTGCTTTGTTTAGTAATTCCTCTAACACTTTTCCTGAAGGACCAACAAACATCCTTCCAACTCTATCTTCTTTTTCTCCTGGTGCCTGAGCAATTAACATAATTTTAGCATTCAGGTTTCCTTCTCCACAGATAGCATTTATTCTTGTTTGAGATAACCTGCATCTTTTACATTCTTTTATCTGTTTGTTTAATTCATCAATTTCCATCTGTGAAACAAAAAACTTTGATTTTACTCCTAAGCATTTCTTATTGTTCATATTTCCTTTTGCGAAGAGAATCAATCAAAATAACTAATGCGGAAAGAACAACAGCTGTGATTATGAGCCAAAAGATAAAAGTAATATTTTCTAATAAAACATAATTCCAAGAAAGTAGAGATCCTAAAAATAAGATTATAAATCCAGAAACAAGCTTTAGCCTTCTGATCCATAATTCTTTAAATGTTTTCTTGCCCAGGGTTATCGCAAAAATCAAAACAATAATCGCCATTGGAATAATGTAAATCAGGTTATAGAAAACCAGATAAAGATAATATTGTAAAGAAGGCAAAGATTTTGAAGTTAGAATTTTAGTATAGGCTAAAGGAATACCGAAAGTACAGGCAATTGCCACCAAGCTTATTGTACTGGCTATGATGGTTGTTCCTACAATCAAAGCTGGAATAGATTTAGTTAAACTCAAATTTTTTACTCTTTCCTCAAACTTTAATTTTTTACCTTTTGATAAAGAGAGAGAAATTCCTTTTTGGAAGAAAAAATAATCTTTGACATTCAATAATCCAGCAAAAATACATATTCCTCCAGCAATGGTAGTTAAAAGAGCAATTTTTCTTCCCAGTATAAATATATTAAGTAGAAGTGCCATAAATAAAAAATAGTAAAGAGCAAAAAAGAATATAAAAGTCCCTCCCACCAAAATCATCTTCTTTCTCGCTCCTGCCAAGCTTATTAAAGCAGACAAGAGAAAAAATATTACAAAAAAACCGCAAGGATTAGTTAAACCATCAACGATACCTAAAAGGGTGGTTAAAGCAGGTAAAGAAAATTTACCCGTTTTTATTTTACCAACTATAGGTATTTCAATTTCTTCAACTGTTTGCTTCTTTTTTACTGCCTGATAACTTATTTTGGATTCTGCCGGTTTTTCTGTAATTTTTATTTTTATTGCATTTTCAAATTCGGCATAAGGAATGATTCCTGAACCTGGAAAGGCAACTCCTGAAAACTTAGCTTTTTGGGGTTTAGCAACGTCAAATATTTTATTTTTCAATTTCTCAGAAAGATTTTCAGTAAAAAGAAGTTCTTTTAATTCTTTCTGACTAAATTTTTCTTTTTTTGTTGTCTCTGGAGGATTTTCTCCATTCCATTGAAAGAGCCATTCATTTTTATTTAATTTAATTAAAATTCTTCCATTAGCCCAGATTTTTGGTTTAGCTTTTAACTCATTTAAATTGAGATTTTCCCAGAATACATTTTTATTTATTAGAGGACAAGGATTTGAACTTAAACTTTTAATATCATCTTCTGCTTTGGGAACATTAAGCCTTCCTAATCTAATATTGTCTTTATCAAAAACTAGTTGAGGAACAGCAGAGTGAATTTTATATACAGAAGCAAATTTTCCAAAATATTGGGAGTTTGGGTCTCGCCAATCTCCACCTCTCCACATATATTCAATAATGACTAAGTTTGGGTATTTTTCTGGCCATTCGATTAAAACAAGAGGGTCAACACTAGCACAATTAGGACAACCAATGTAAGTAAAATAAACCGCACAAATTGTAGAACTCAGAGATTTATCTTCAGCAAAAACAAAATCAAATTTGCCTATACCAATCAAAAAGTATATAACAACTAATACTATGAATTTTGTACCCCAATTTTTGTTTTTTGTCTTCATCAAATTTAATTATTTAAATGTTTGTTTTTAAAGCGGGCACTTTTATTATATCTCTTTTTTAGCGAAGGGGCAATTGAATATAACTGGAGTTTTCCCCGAAAAATAAGCTTAATTTTTGTAACTTTATAATAGACAATTTTATAATATTTAGCCTAAAAATGGACAGAAACTTTCTCAAAAACAAGGAGGTGCCCCTTAAGATGCTGATGAATTTGAGAGCGAGAACAGACAGATAGTAAAAGCACCTACTACAGCAAACTCTATACTAAAGGCAAAGGTAATAGAGGAGATAGAAAAGAGTTAATAAAATCAATGCTTCCTGACAGTTTAAGGAGAAGAAAGCATTGGAGTTAGGTAGAAAGAGAGTAAGAATACCTTTAAACACTAAAATTTTGGGGAAACCGCAGAGTGAGATTTGTATTGACAAATTAAAAAAAGATGATATAAGAATTTATCTCTATGAAGAAGACTAAATTTTATAACCAAGTAGAAAGAAAATGGATTCTGGTAGATGCTAAGAGAAAGACTTTAGGAAGATTAGCCACTCGTATAGCTAGAATTCTTCAGGGTAAAGATAAACCAGAATACTCACCTAATTTTTTATGTGGAGATTATGTTGTAGTAATAAATGCAAAGTATATTAAAGTTACAGGGGATAAGTGGAGAGAGAAAATATACGATAAGTATTCGGGATATCCTAAAGGGAGGAGAGAGATTACTCTTGGAGAATTAATGCAAAAAAATCCTACAAAAGCTCTTCATTTGGCAGTAAAAGGGATGTTGCCTAAGAGTAAATTAGGTAAGATGATGCTTAGATGCCTTAAAATTTATCCTGAAGAGAATCATTATCAGCAGGCTCAGAGACCATTTAGAGTAGATATTTAGAATAATGGTAGAGAATTTAGAAGAAAAAATTTTTGCATTAGCTACAGGAAGACGTAAAGAAGCTACGGCAAGAGTGAAAGTTTCTTTACCGGGAAGAGGGAAAATTATTATTAATGGAAGAAGATTGGAAGAATACTTCCCTGTAATCACTCACCAAGTTCAAGTGAAGAAGCCTTTAGCCGCTACTGAATTATTAGAGAAAGTTGATATTAAAGCTAATGTAAAAGGGGGAGGGATTTCAGGCCAAGCAGGAGCAGTCAGTTTAGGAATTGCTAGAGCATTGATTGAGCTTAACCCTCAACTAAGGATTCCCCTAAGAAAAGAAGACCTCTTAACTAGAGACCCCCGGGCTAAAGAGAGAAAAAAGTATGGTCGTCGAGGCGCTCGCCGCCGATTCCAGTGGACTAAGCGCTAGTCTATTTCTCTGCGTACCTCACTTCGAGTTCCCTTTATTTTTATAAGAAGGAAGCACTTAACTAAGAAAGAAGTATATTCTCTTGAGACTATTGACGATTGAATATTTTTAGTTTATTATAGTTGTAATCTTTTTATAGAGTATGGAAGAAAAGATAAAAGTAGCAATTTTAGGAGCAACAGGATTTACAGGGGAAAAGTTAGTAGAGCTCCTCTTAAAGCACCCCGGTGTGGAAATTGCTTATTTAGGAGCTCTCCTGGAAAAACCTACTCTCTACAGTAAACTCTTTCCTAAATTTGAAGGAAAGATAAACTTAATCTGCGAACTACCAAAAATTAGTGAGGCAGTAGAAAAAGCGGATATTTTTTTTCTTGCTTTGCCTCATACTATTTCTTTTAAGATAGCCCCATCGATATTGAAAGCCAAAAAGAAGGTGATAGATCTTTCTGCTGACTATCGATTAAAAAATTCTAAAATATACGAAGAATATTATAAGAAAAAACATCAAGATAAAAGAAATTTAAAGCAAGCTGTCTATGGATTAGTAGAGTTTCTAAAAGAGGAAATCCAAAAGGCAGATCTCATTGCCAATCCAGGATGTTATCCAATTTCTATAATATTAGCATTAGCCCCTCTATTGAAGGAAGATATGGTAAAGTTAAGAATTATTGTTGATTCCAAAAGCTCAGTTAGTGGTGGGGGGAGAAAACCCCTTATCGATTATCACTATTTAAGTGTTTCTAACAACATCTGGGCTTATAAACCTTTCTTCCACCAGCATACTCCAGAGATAGTGGAAGTTCTCAAATATCTTTCTAAGAAAGAAGCAGAGATTACTTTCATTCCTCATGTAGTAGGCATAGAGGCAGGAATTTACTCCACAATTTATGTGGATTTTAAGAAAAAGATAGATACAAAGGGAGTGTTTAAGCTATACCAGAATTATTACAGAGATGCCCCTTTTGTTAGGATAAAAGAATCTCTTCCTAAGTTAAAAGACGTGGTAAGGACAAACTTCTGTGATATAGGTTTTTCTTTAGATGGGAGTGGAAGGAAAGGAGTTATTTGCTCTTGTATAGATAATCTTATGAAGGGGGCAAGCGGGAATGCTATCCAGAATATGAATGTTATGTATGGGTTTGATGAGACTGAAGGTTTACTGTGAAGTTACCCCAAGGGTTTCTTACAAGTGGTATTAGATGTGGAATAAAATATAAGGGGATGGATTTGGGATTAATAGAGTGTAGAGAAGGAGCAATAGCTGAGGGTTTTTTTACTCAGAATACTAATCTTTCATATTCAGTTATGGTGAGTAAAAAGTACATTAACAATCCTATAAAAGCGGTAATAGTGACCAGTGGCAATGCTAACTGTTTTACTAAAAAAGTCGATTTCTATAAAACTTTAAGAGTATGTAAGAGTCTGGCTAGTTACTTAAGGGTTAAACAAGAGAATATATTAATTGCCTCTACAGGGATAATTGGAAAGAGTATGCCTTTTTCTAAGATAATAAATAGTATCCCTATGCTCTGTAATAACTTAAGTAGGGACTGGCGTCCCTTTGCTCAAAGTATCCTTACCACAGATACATTCACCAAGACTTCCTATCAGAGATTAAGTTTAAAAGAAGGAGAAGTAACGATTTTTGGGTTTGCTAAAGGTGCAGGTATGATAAATCCTCAATTAGCTACAATGTTAGCATTTATTCTAACTGATGCTAAGATTTCTAGTAGAAAGATACTGAGGAAACTTACCTCCAGAGCTGTGGATAGAAGTTTTAATAGCATCTCTGTGGATGGTTGTATGAGCACTAATGATACAGTATTTTTTCTTTCTTACTCCAGGGGTATTCTTTTAGAGAGGAATGCTTCTTTAAATAGATTTGGGATAGCTTTAGATGAGGTATGCCAGAATTTAGCTAAGATGATTGTAAAAGATGCGGAAGGCTCTACTAAGCTTGTACAGCTAGATTTAGAAGGAGCGAAGAGTGAAAGAGAAGCTAAGGTAGCATTCAAAGCTATAGCTAATTCTTTGCTTTTAAAGAGTGCGATTTATGGAGAGAGTCCTAATTGGGGAAGGATTATTTCTAGTTTAGGAGAAGCAAAGATAAAGGTTAAAGAAGAGAAGTTCAAAGTGAGAATGCAGTTTAAAGGAAAGGATGTAAAGATATCCGTTGATTTAGGAAGAGGTAGATTTAGGTGGCGGGGATGGTTCTCTGATATTACCCCTATATATGTGAAGATGAACGCATCCTATAGTTAAGGAGGAAGGTATATGGAAGAGGCAATAAAGAAAGCAGATATTTTAATTGAGGCACTTCCTTATATAAAGAAATTCCATAAAAAGATTATGGTGATTAAATACGGAGGTTCGATTCTAGGGGAAGAAAGGATTAGAAAGTCCGTATTAGAGGATATAGCTTTTCTAAGGTACACAGGGATAAGACCGATATTGGTACATGGGGGAGGACCAAATATTACTGAGAGGTTAAAAAAGTTAAAATTTCCTTCAAAGTTCATAGAAGGTTTTAGAGTAACTGATAGTAAGACATTAAAGATTGTAGAAGAAGAGCTTAATAACTTGAACGATTTAATAGTTGAAGAGATTACTTCTCATGGCATAAAAGCTAAAGGATTTAAAAAAGATGATAGGATACTTTTAGTAAAGAAGAAAAAGAGCAAAAAAGATTTGGGTTTCGTAGGTGAAGTTGTGGATTTTAATCGCCGAAGCATAGAAGAAGTTCTAAAAGAGGCTATTCCTGTAGTGTGCCCTATGGGTATTTCGGACGATAATACTACTTACAATATAAATGCTGATGAGGTGGCCTTCTTTTTAGCTTCGTATCTACCTGCTGAGAAAGTTGTTTTTCTTACCAATGTCTTAGGAGTAATGCGCGATCCCAATAATGAAGATTCTTTGATTTCTACTCTTACTGTTAAGGAGGCAGAGGACCTTATTAAGGAGAAGGTGATTGATGAGGGAATGGTTCCTAAAGTAAAAGCAGCAATAGAAGCGATTAAACATGGGGTTAAGAAAGCTCATATTATAGATGCTAAAATTCCTCATGCTATTCTCCTTGAGATTTTTACTGATGAGGGGATAGGTACAGAGATTATTCCTTAGAACAATGGGTAATGTTCTTATTCCTGTGTATAAGAAAGTAGGACCAACTTTTGTAAAGGGAAAAGGGAGTTATCTCTGGGACGAAGAAGGTAAGAGGTATCTCGATTTATTTCCTGGGTGGGGAGTATCTATCTTGGGGCACTCTCATCCTCGAATAAGTAAAGTAATCTCTCAACAGGCTAAGGAGCTTATACATCTTCCTAATAATTTAATTCATCCTTATCAAGAGAAAGCAGCCAGAGAACTAGTGAAGTCTTCTTTTGGGGCAAAAGTATTTTTTGCTAATTCCGGTACAGAAGCAGTGGAAGCAGCAATTAAATTTTCTCGTCTCTATGGAGGAAGAAGACGGTATGAGATTATAACGATGAAGAATTCTTTCCATGGAAGAACTTTTGGGAGTTTATCTGCTACTGGTCAAAAAAAATATAGATACCCTTTCAGACCCCTTCTTCCTAAGTTTGTGGAGATTAGATTTAACGATTTTAATGATTTGAAGACGAAGACTAATAAGAACACTGTAGGGATTATCTTAGAGTTAATTCAAGGAGAGGGGGGGATAAATGTAGCTGAGTACGATTATATCCAGAAAATAAGTGCCTTCTGCAGGAAGAAGGATTTACTTCTTATAATAGATGAAGTCCAGACAGGCATGGGAAGAACTTCCAAGATGTTTTGTTATCAACACTACGATATTGAGCCGGATATTATGCTATTATCTAAGGGATTAGGGGCAGGTTTTCCTGTGTCAGCGATGTTAGTAAAAAAAGATATTGCTGATATAATGGGAGGAGGACTTCATGCCTCTACTTTCGGAGGGAATCCTTTAGCTTGTCGGGTGGTTTTGGAGGTGTTAGGAGTGTTAAGAGAAGAAAGAATCCTCTCTAATGTTAAAAGAGTTGGGAGTTATCTTAAGGAGAAGCTTATTAGATTAAAAGAAAAAACTGATTTTATTAAGGAAGTAAGAGGGAAAGGATTAATGGTAGGGATAGAACTAAAAGGTAAATCTTATCCCATTTTTGAGGAGGTTCTAAAGAGAGGAGTGATCATTAACTCTACCCATGAAAATGTCTTAAGGATAATGCCTGCATTGAATGTTAAGAAAGAAGAAATAGATGAAGGCTTAAAGATTCTAGAGGAAGTTCTTAAAAAGTATGCTGAGTAATTTTATCTCTTTGAAGTATTTTTCTAAACGCAAAGTAAATGAATTGATAACTCTCACTGCTCGGATAAAAAAAAATCCTCAGAGATTTAGAAAGACTCTAAATGATTTTACTATAGGTTTACTTTTTCAAAAACCTTCTTTAAGAACAAAAACAGCTTTCTACTTGGGAGCACTTCAGTTAGGTGCAAGAGCAATCTACTTTTCTCCTCAGGAGGTCCAGATGGGCAAAAGAGAGACTGCTTTTGATGTAGCTAGGACATTAGCTCGCTACATAGATTGTGTAGTCTTAAGATGTTTTTCTCATCAGACAATTCTAGATTTTGTGAAAGCTTCAACTATTCCCGTAGTAAATGGATTAAGTGATTTTCTTCATCCTTCTCAGGTCTTGGGGGATTTATTTACTCTCTACGAGGCAAAGAAAGATATAAGGAAGATTAAAGTTGTTTTCATAGGAGACGGTAATAACGTTTGCCATTCTCTTCTGTATGGCTTTAGTATTATAGGAGGTAATCTAGCTGTTGCTACTCCTGAAGGATATTCTCCTGATAAAGAAGTTGTACAGGAGGCAAAAGATTTTGCTAAAGTAAGTGGAGCAAGAATAGAAGTTCTTCACGATCCTATAAAGGCAGTAAAAAATAGTGATGTTATCTATACTGATGTATGGGTTTCTATGGGTAAAGAGAAGGAGAGTTCTAAAAGAATAAAGGCATTTAAAAGATTTCAGGTAAATAATAAAATTCTAAAGAGAGCTAAAAAAGATTGCCTAATTATGCACTGTTTGCCAGCAAAGAGAGGGCAGGAGATAACCAGTAAAGTTCTAGATAGTAAAAATTCTATTATATTTTTACAAGCAGAGAATAGACTTCATTCTGCTAAGGCTATTTTAGTTTCTCTTTTGGAGAAGAGAGTGCTTTCAAGATTAAGTTAAAATGAAAAAGGTTATTTTAGCTTACTCAGGAGGATTAGATACCACCTGCTGTATTAAGTGGTTAAAGGATAAGGGCTTTAGAGTTATATGTTTTTCTGCTAATTTAGGCAGTGAATTTTCTCCTTCTGATTTAGAAAAAAGAGCAATTAAAGCAGGGGCAGAAAAGATTTATATAAAAGATTTAAAAGAAGAGTTTGCTCAAGAATATGTTCTTTTCTCTCTTAAAGCAGGGGCTTTATATGAAGGGAAATATGTTTTATCTACTGCTTTAGGACGACCTTTAATTGCAAAATATCTGGTTGAGATTGCCAAAAAAGAGAAAGCAAAATTTGTTGCTCATGGATGTACCCATAAAGGAAATGATCAAATTCGTTTTGAGACAAGTATAAAAATTTTAGCTCCCAAGTTAGGAATAATTGCTCCTTTAAGAGAATGGAATTTAAAAAGCAGGGAAGATGAGATTGAGTATGCAAAAAGAAATAAATTACCTGTAAAGGTAAGTAAAGAAAAAATTTACAGTATTGATAAAAATATTTGGGGAGCATCTATTGAGGCAGGTATTTTGGAGGATATAGAGAAAGAAGCCCCTCAAGATTCTTATTTATTTATTAAATCTTTAAAAAAGACTCAAGATAAAGAAGTTAATGTAGAGATAGAGTTTGAGAAAGGTATGCCAACAAAGATTAATGGAAGAAGAAAAAGTTTTTTAAAAATAATTAATTATTTAAATAAAGTAGGCAAAGATGGAGGTATAGGAAGGACCGATTTAATTGAAGACAGAGTTGTGGGGATAAAATCACGCGAAGTTTATGAAGCACCAGCAGCCTGGATTCTGCACGCAGCACATAAGGAATTAGAACACCTAACCTTAGACAGAGAGACTTTATTTTTTAAAGAGATAGTTTCTTTAAAATATGCCCAGCTAATTTATCAAGGATTGTGGTTTTCTCAGCTTAAGAAAGCTTTAGATGCATTTGTGGAGGAAACCCAGAAATCTGTTACTGGCAAAATCACTCTAAAACTTTATAAAGGAAATATTATTATTACAAAAAGAAAATCCCCATGTTCTTTATATAAAAAGGCTTTTGCTACTTATGGAAGGAAAGATATGTTAAAGAAAGAGTGGGCTGAAGGCTTTATAAATCTTTTTTCTCTACCTTTTCGCTATTAGTTAAATCTCCTATCTTTAACTTCATATTTGTGTCTTGTGAAATGTCACAGGCAGACTGATGGGCAAAAACCCTGACATTTTTAAATTGGCTTAACAGTAATAAAATTTCTGTTGACAGTTACAGGGAGGAGAGGATATAATCTCTTTAAGAGGTTAAGGTAAAAGAAGAGGGAAGTTTATATTATTCTAATTAATTAATTAAAGAAGGAGGTGAAGGATGCGAAGGATAAGGATAGTGTTAAGCAGTTTAATTATTGCTACACTTTGTTTTTTCTCAATTTCCTTATTTGCCCAGATAGAAATACCACGAGGGAAGTCAGGAAGCGATTATGTTAATGAAGCTAAAAGATATGTTAGGGGTATCTCTCCAGAGGAAGCAAAAGAGATATATGACAGAGACAGAGCTACTATCTTTGTTGATGTAAGACCTTATACTGAGTATGCTAAGTACGGCTATTTATTGCGAAGGCTGGATTTACCTGCAGGAAGATTAATTTTTGATGCCCGCTCCAGAATTCCCCATAAGGATACACCTATTATAACCTATTGTAAAAAAGGAAAGAGGGCAGCGATAGCTGCCGGACAGTTAGTCGAGATGGGCTATACTAATGTAAGATATTTAGAGGGAGGAATATTAGTCTGGAAAAGAGCAGGTTATCCTGTTATGTATTCATCTCTTGTGGGAACAATTGATATGCCTCAGGGAAAAACGCCTGAGGAATTTTTAAAAGAAGCAGAAGTGGTTGTGGGTGAAGGAATAACCCCTCTTGAGGCAAAAAAGAGAATGGATATAGAGCCCAATACAGTTATTCTTGATGTAGCTACAAGGAGAGAGCATGCTATAAGAGGTTTTAAAATTCCTGGAGCTGTGATTACTTCTTATGGAGAGATTGTTTTTACAGATTTTATGAAGAAAAATTTTCCTGATGCCAATACTCCCATAATTACTACCTGTACAAAAGGTAAAAGAGGACTTCTCATTGCTAAGGTATTAAAAGAGATGGGTTATAAAAATGTAACTTATATCCGGGGAGGATTAGATGCATATAAGAAGGCAGGCTTGCCTTTAGAAAAATACCAACTTACTCAGGAAAGAAAAATTAAGCCCCTAAATTTTCTTCAAATTGAACCTCCTCAAGGCAAAACGGGCCAAGATTTCGGCAATGAAGCTAAAAGATATGTTAGGGGTATCTCTCCAGAAGAGGCAAAGAGAAAATTTGATAATAAAGAGGCTATTTTTGTAGATGTGCGCAGACGCTCAGAGTATAAAGATGGGTTTATTGAAGGAAGTCTGGATATATCTCTGGGTAGATTGATTTTTGATGTAAGAGCAAGGATTCCCAATAAAAATATTCCCATTATAACCTATTGTAAGAAGGGAATGAGAGCAGCCATAGCAGGCAGTTATCTTGTTCAGATGGGCTATACTAATGTAAGATATTTAGAGGGAGGAATATTAGCTTGGAAAGGGGCAGGCTATCCTGTGGTAACTTCTCCTTACTATTACAAAATAGATTTACCTCAAGGAAAAACACCTGAGGAATTTTTAAAAGAAGCAGAAGCGGTTGCTGGGGAAGGAATAACCCCTCTTGAGGCAAAAAAGAGAATGGATGCAGACCCCAATACAGTTATTCTTGATGTAGCTACACCAATAGAACATACCCTTTTGGGTAAAATTGAGGGTTCCTTATTACTTGAACAGGGAAAAGTCCCTTTTAATATTAAAAAGAAAGTTCATGATGCTCGAACGCCAATAATCGTTACCTGTTCTTCAGGAAAAAGAGCACTTCTTACTGCTAAGGTATTAAAAGAGATGGGCTATAAAAATGTAACTTATATCCGCGGAGGATTAAATGCATGGAAGAAGGCAGGTTTGCCCACAGCAAGTTATGTAAAAGGGGAGGAAGAATTATAAATTGTATTAAAAGGTAGATATTGAGTTTATCCACAAAGGTGTGCATGGAATTTCAGTGGTATTTACTTATATTAAGGTATTAATAGAGAGAGATTAAGAAAGGAGGGAATTATGAGAATAATGAGTTCTGTGCGCAGTAAGATGGTAGTTACATTTGCTTTTCTTTTGATTGCTGCTATTTTAATTGTGGGGGTGTTTGCTTATAACATTGCTCGACGTTCACTTCTGGAAGCAGTTAGAGCTGACCTGGATAGTTATGTACAACAATTTTATACCTTTTTAAAAGCCAATCCCGACATGGATTTTGATGTAATTGAGAAGCTGTGCAACAAAGATATAGTTATAGGGAAAAAAGGGTTTATTTTTATAGTAGATACAAAAGGGAACTTATTAATACACAAAAAAGCACAGGGGGAGAACTGGGCAGGTAAGCCACATATTAAAGAGATTATTACCAAGAAAGAAGGAAGGATAAGATTTGTTTCTCCCAAAACGCATACTTATAAAATAGCCAGTTATAGATATCTTGAGGATTTTGGTTGGATTGTTGTTGCCAGTGCTTTTGAGGATGATTTCTTAGCTGCCCCTCGCGCCGCCTTGATAAGAAGTCTGAGTGTGGGGGGGATAATGATTGTTATTATTGGAACTTTGTTTATCATTTTCTTTACTACTTTATTGGTTAAGCCGTTGTCTATGGTTACCAAGGCTGTAGAGGATGTGGCTTCTCGGGCAGGAGATCTTACTCAAAAGATAATTGTCAAAACTAAAGATGAAATAGGACAGTTAGGCAAGGCTTTTAATAAACTTGTTGATTCTATGCATAATATGGTTTTTCAAATTCGAACTACTGCAGATAAAGTAGCCTCCTCCAGTCAGCAGCTTTCCTCTTCCACTCAAGAAATAAATGCTTCGGTTCAGGAGGTATCTACATCTATTCAGCAAATTAATAAAGGAGCTATTACCCAGGCTGAGCGTTTAGAGGAAACAAGAAAGATAATAGAGAAAGCTGTAGCTTCCTTAAAGCAGATGGCAGATAATGCCCAGACTGCAACGGAAAAAGTGGTTGAGGCGAGTAATCAGGCTGAAGGGGGTCAGGTATCTGCTAAAAAGACAGCAGAGAAGATAGATTATCTTACCGATACCGTAGGTAATAGTGCTACGACTATACAAGGATTGGCAGAAAGATCAGGAAAGATTAGCGAAATTACCAAAACAATTACTTCAATTGCTGATCAAACTAACCTTTTAGCTTTAAATGCAGCGATTGAAGCAGCTCGAGCAGGAGAAGCAGGTCGTGGATTTGCTGTAGTTGCTGATGAGATAAGGAAACTGGCTGAGAATTCAGCAAGGGCAGTTAGAGAGATTGATGATTTGATCAGGTCAATTCAGTCTGATGTTAACCAAGCTGTTGGTTCAATTGAGAAAAGTAACAAAGAAGCTCAAGAAGGAAGAGAAGCGGTAACTGAGATTGCCCAGCTTTTAGTTAAAATTAATAAGTCTGTTCAGGAAGCCAGTTCCCTTACTAAACGGATTTCAGAAGCTACACAAGCACAGGTTAAGGAAAATGAGCGAATGATGAAGGCAACAGAAGAAGTTGTTGGTATTGCTCGGGATTCAGTTTCTGCTACCCAGGAGGTTTCCTCCAGTGTTGAAGAGCAGACTGCTTCCATGCAGGAGATGACCTCTTCAGCCCAGGAACTTGCTAACTTAGCAATGGAATTAAAGAATATGGTGGCTAAGTTTAAGTTAGAAAGATAATCACGGAAATAACATAATTTAGATTCCTGCCTTCTTTTTTCTTTCTAAGGAGAAACTGTCGGAAATTTTATTATAATTAAATATATTTTGATAATTTGGAAGGATATAATATAATTATTGTGATGAAGGAATTTAAAAAATTTTGGGGAGCACAATTTAAGAAGAAGCCAGATAAAGACTTTTTTGAGTTTGAGAAGTCAATTGAGTATGATTATAAATTAGCCAAATACGATATTTATCATTCTCTAATTCATATAGAAGCTTTATATGAGGAGAAGATTTTAAATAAAAAGGAATATCAAAAGCTTAAAGAAGCTTTAGAGGAGATTTTAGAAGACATCAAGAAAGAAAAGTTTAAGATTCAAAAAAATTGTGAAGATATTCACACCGATATTCAAAAAAAAGTAGAGAAAAAAGCAGGAGAAGTAGCTAAAAAATTACATACTTTGCGTTCCCGGAATGATCAGATTGCTTTTGATGAGAAATTTTACTGTTATGAGAATGCAGAAGATATCAGAAATCTTTTAAGAAAACTTTTGGTTTCTTTAGAGTTTTTAAGAAAAAAATATAAAGATATAGATTTTATCGGTTATACGCACTTAAGACGTGCCCAAATTATCCCTTTTTATGATTATATCGGTGCATTTAAAGAGATGTTTCTGCGTGATTTAAACCGATTTACAAATTTTGCAAAAGATTTAACTGTTTACATAGGAAGTGGAGCAGGTGCCGGCTCCTCTTTAAAAGAAGCATATAGGAAGGTTTTAAAAAAAGAGATTTTTAAAAATTTCAAAAAAGTTAAACCTTATTCTAATCCCTTAGATAATGTTTCCGATAGAGATTTTCTGATAGAATTCCTAAGCATTTTATCAATTTTACAGATACATTTATCAAGAATTTGTGAAGATTTTATCCTTTACTCTACTGAAGAGTTTAATTTTTTTATTTTACCTGAAGAATTCTGCACAGGCTCTTCTCTCCTTCCTCATAAAAAAAATCCTGATTTTTTGGAATTAGTAAGGGGGTTTTCAGGACCAGTTTTTTCTGCTTTAATATCTTTATTAATTACTATGAAAGGATTACCTTTATCTTATAATCGGGATATGCAAGTTAATAAATTACCTTTATTTTCTTCAACCCAAATTTTAAAAGATGAAATTAAAATTATGGCGAAATTTGTAAAGAAGATAAAATTGAATAAAGAAAAGATTGAAAAAGAAAAAAAAGATTTTTTATACGCTTCTAAAATAGTAGAATATTTAGTCTATCAAGGTGTGCCTTTTTCTTCAGCATATGAAAGTGTTGCGCAACTTGTAAAGTATTGCAAGGAGAATAAAATTAATTTGGAAAAAATTCCTGATAAAATCCTTCAAAAGTTTAATAAAAAATTAAACAGAGAAGTTATTAAGAAGTTACTGCCTCTATAGATGCATTATTTTTCTTATCAAAAAAAAGAACTTTATTGTGAGGAGGTTCCTTTATCTTTCTTAGCAAAAAAATTTGGCACCCCTCTTTATGTATATAGTAAAAAAACAATTTTGGAACATTTTTATAAGATAAAAAAAGCGTTTTCTGAAATTCATCCTTTAATTTGTTATTCACTAAAAGCAAATTCTAATCTTTCTATTTTAAAGCTTTTGGTAAAAGAAGGTGGGGGATTAGATATTGTCTCGGGAGGTGAACTTTTCAGAGCAAGGGTTATAAATTGTCCCCCCAAAAAAATTGTTTATGCTTCGGTAGGAAAAAAAGAGGAAGAGATAAAAGAGGCTATTGATTACAGAATTTTACTTTTTAATGTAGAGTCAGAAAGAGAACTTATAAGGATTAATTTGATTGCGCAAGAGAAAAAAAAGAAAGTTGACGTAGCTTTAAGAATTAATCCTGATATTAAGACGTTTACTCATAAATATATTACCACCGCAGAAAAAGAGACAAAGTTTGGTATAGATATAAAGACAGCAAAAAAAATTTTTTCCTTAAGGAGCAATTTTCCTTACATAAATATCTCTGGATTACATATTCATATCGGTTCACAAATCACAAAAAGTACCCCTTTCATTAAAGCGATAAAAAAAACCTTACCTTTAATAGAGGAGGCAAAAAAGGCAAAAATAAATCTGCGTTATTTTAATATTGGAGGAGGTTTAGGTATAGTTTATAACCGGGAAAGACCTCAGACAGCAGAAGAGTTTGCTAAAAAGGTTTTGCCTTTGCTTAAAGAAACAGGTCTTAAAATAATCTTAGAGCCGGGCAGATTCATTGTGGGAAATGCTGGGGTTTTATTAACTCAGGTTCTTTATATAAAAGATACCCCTTTTAAAAGGTTTATTATTGTAGATGCAGCAATGAATGATTTGATAAGACCAGCATTATATGGAGGGTATCACAAGATTGTTCCCGTAAGAAAATTACAGATTGCAAATTACAGATTACAGATTAAAAAGAAAGCAGATGTTGTGGGATCGATTTGTGAAACTTCAGATTTTTTAGGTAAGGATAGAAAATTGAACGTGGAGGAAAAAGATTATTTGGCGATTTTAGGATGCGGTGCTTATGGGTTTAGTATGAGCTCTAATTATAATTCCCGTCCACGAGCTGGGGAAGTATTGGTAGATAAAGATAAAGTTTTTTTGATAAGAGAAAGAGAAACTTATAATGATTTAATTAGAAAGGAGAAAATTAATGAGGTTTTATAAATTGCAAGCCTCAGGAAATGATTTTATTTTAATCGAAGATAAACTTTATTCTACTACTTATCTTAAAAAGTTGGCAAAAAAATTATGTGTAAGAAGATTGTCAGTCGGTGCTGATGGACTTTTAGTAGTTAAAAGATTAAATAAAGATAATTTTTCAATGAGAATATTTAATCTTGATGGCTCTGAGGCAGAGATGTGTGGGAATGGGCTAAGGTGTGTTGCTTTCTGGATAAGTAAGAAAAATAATATAAATAAACTAACCCTTCATACAAAAGCAGGAAAAATACCTGCAGATATAAGAGGTTGTTATGTAAAGATAAAAATGATTGACTCTTTTGATATAAAATTAAATATATCTTTTAAAATTTTAAAGAAGAGGTGGCAGGCAAGTTATATAAATACAGGAGTACCTCATACAGTTTTATTTGTGAAGAGTTTAGATAGAATTGATGTAGAAGAAATAGGCAGAAAAATTCGCTTTCATAAAAGATTTGCGCCTTGGGGAACAAATGTTGATTTTGTAGAGATTATTCATAAAGGAAAGATAAAAGTAAGGACTTATGAGCGAGGAGTAGAGAAAGAAACACTTTCCTGTGGAACAGGGGTTACAGCTTCCGCAATTATTTTTGGTTTAAAGTATAATGGAGAAAAAATAGTGGAAGTTTTGACAAAAAGTGGCGAGATTCTAAAGGTCTATTTTAAAAAAGAGAATAGTAAAATAAATAATGTCTGGTTTGAGGGGAAAGTTTGTTATTTATATGAGGGAAAGTTAATTTAAGGAGGTGGTTTTTGTGTTTAAAGGTAGTATTCCTGCATTAGTTACTCCTTTTAAAGAAGATGGAGGTATTGATGAGAGGTGCCTGCGTTTTTTAATTAATTGGCATATAAAAAACAAATCCGATGCCATACTTGTCTGTGGAACTACTGGAGAAAGTGCGACTTTAACGCATAAAGAGCATAAGGAAGTGATAAAGATAGCGGTTGAGGAGGCAAAAGGAAGAATCCCTATTATTGCTGGGGCAGGTTCTAATTCTACAAGTGAAGCATTAGAGTTAGCTCAGTTTTCTAAAAAAGTAGGTGCAGATGCAATTTTAGTTATTACTCCTTATTATAACAAGCCCACTCAGGAAGGTTTATACCAGCACTATAAAAAGGTTGCCAATTCTGTTAAAATTCCCTTAATTATTTATAATGTTCCCTCACGCACAGGTGTAAATATACTGCCTCAAACTGTAGCAAGATTATATAAAGATTGTAAAAATATTATAGGAATAAAAGAAGCAAGTGGCAATTTAGATCAAATTACGCGTCTTATGAGCCTGGTGGAGAGAAAATTTGTTCTTTTATCTGGAAGTGATGAGATAACTTTGCCTATTTTATCTGTAGGAGGAAAAGGGGTAATCTCTGTAGTGGCAAATATAATGCCTCGCAAAATGCACAAGTTAATAGATAGTTTCCTGAAAGGAGATTATGAGAAAGCAAAAAAACTTCAACTTTATCTTTACGATTTAATTAAAGCTTTATTTATAGAGACAAACCCGATTCCGGTAAAGAGAGCCTTAGGACTTATGAGGTTGATTAATCCTACTTTAAGATTACCTTTATGTGAAATGAGTCAGAATAACTTAGAAAAATTAAAAGAGATTCTTAAAAGATACAAATTGATAAAATGAGATATAAAATAGAAAGAGAGCATCTTAAAAAGATTTCCTCTTTTACCTAAAAATTAAAAAGATTAAAAGGAAAGGAGAGAGATGATAAAGATAGGAGTAAGTGGTGCTTTAGGTAGAATGGGAAAAAGAGTTATAAATTTGGCAAAAAATGAGAAAGATTTAGAGGTAGTATTTGGATTAGAAAAAAGAGCACATCCTAAGATAGGTGATATTTTTGAAGGTGTAAAAATAGTAGAATACCCAGAAGAGATAGAAAAATGTGATTGTCTTATAGAATTCAGCACTCCAGAGGCTACTTTAGAACACCTTCCCTATTTGGTAAAGTTTAAAAGGCCTGCGGTGATAGGAACTACTGGTTTTAGTCAAAAAGAAATAGAAAAGATAAAAGAAGCCTCACAAGATATCGGTATTGTATTTTCACCTAATATGAGTATATCGGTTAATCTTTTTTTTAAATTGATTAAAGAGGCAGCAAAAATTTTAAAGGATTATAAAGTCTATATTGAGGAAGCTCATCATATTCATAAAAAAGATGCTCCTTCGGGAACCGCAAAAAAAATAGCAGAAATTTTAAATGAGTATAGTTTTGGTATAAAAATAGAGGATATAAAAGCAATTCGTGAAGATGAGATTACAGGAGACCATAAAGTCATTTTTGAAAGTAATTTTGATAAATTAGAGCTGTTTCATTCTGCAAAAACAAGGGATATTTTTGCTCAGGGTGCACTTCTTGCAGCAAGATGGATTACAAGGAAAGAAGCAGGTTTATATTCTATGGAGGATGTATTATTTTGATGATTAAAAATAAAAAGCTTTGGGAAGAATTTAATAAAGAATGGATTTTAAAAAGAAAAATTTCTTTAAAGAGGAGAGTAAAAATTTACGATGGTCTTTATGAGCTGGCAAAAGAATTAAAAGTTTTTCCTTTAAAAAATCCCCTGCAAGGTATTGAGCATATTTTAAGAATGGCAAAAATTTTGAATTATAATTATAAAAATAAAGCTAATGACAAAAAAAGTCGTTATAAAAATAACAAAAATTTTAGAAAAAAATAAAATTCCTTATATGGTGGTTGGAGGGTATGAAAGATAAAATGATTGAATACTCTTTGCGTTTAAAGAATTTGCCTCCTTATCTATTTGCTGAGATAGACCGCTTAAAGCAAAAGTTAAAAAAAGAAAAGGAAGAATTTATTGATTTAAGTATTGGGGATCCTGATATACCTGCTCCTCGGGTTATGATTGATGTTCTTTATGAATCAGCAAAGATTAAGGAAAACCAGAAATACGCTTTAGATAAAGGAAAATTAAGTTTGCGAAGGGCGATAAAAAAGTGGATGAAGTTACGGTTTGGAGTAAATTTAGATGAGGAAAAAGAGATTTTGCCTTTAATTGGTTCAAAAGAGGGCCTGGTGCATTTTCCTTTAGCTTTTGTAAATAAAGGTGATTATATAATTATTCCCTCTCCTGGATACCCTGGATATAAAGGAGCAGCGATAACTTGTGAGACAAAAATTTTTGAATTACCTTTAAGGGAGGAGAATAATTTTTTGCCGGATTTAGAGGAAATTCCTAAAAGCATAAGAAATAAAGCAAAGATAATCTATCTTAATTACCCCAACAACCCCACAACTGTTTTAGCGTCCCAGGAATTTTTAAAGAAATTGGTAAAGTTTTGCTCTAAATACAGGATAATTATTGCTTATGATAATGCGTATTCTGAAATTTATTTTGAAAAAAAGCCTTCCAGTTTATTAGAGATAAAGGAAGCAAAAGAGATAACTCTAGAGTTTCATTCCTTCTCTAAGACCTTTTGTATGACTGGCTTTAGAATTGGCTGGTGCTGTGGTAATAAGGACTTGGTAACCGGACTCCTAAAGATAAAAACAAATATTGATTCAGGGATATTTTCTGCTATTCAGGATGCCGCCACTTATGCTTTGGAGAAGGGAAAAAAGTATGTAATTAATTTAAGAAAAATAATAAAAAAAAGAAAAGAAGTATTTTGTGAGGGGCTTAAAGAATTAGGATTTAGTAAATTTTGGGCAGAAAGTACCTTTTATGTGTGGATAAAGTTACCCCAAAAATTTAAATCTTCTATAGATTTCTGTAAATACCTTCTTAAAAAAAGAATAGTAGCTACACCTGGTATAGGTTTCGGTAAGTTTGGAGAAGGGTTTGTAAGATTTGCTTTAACCGTAAAAGAGAATATTTTAAGAAAAGCAATATTTATACTTAAAGGATGAAGACAGCCTTCATAGGGATTGGATCAAATTTAGGAGATAGAGAAGAGAATATAAGAAAAGCTATAAATTTTTTAAAAAGAAATTCTGAAATAACTGTTGAGAAGATATCTTCTATAATAGAAACAGAACCAGAAGGTCCTCCTCAAGGTAAATATTTAAATGGAGTAATAAAGATAAGAACAGATTACTCACCTAAGGAATTATTAGATGCTTTGCAAAGAATAGAAAGAAGGATGGGTAGAAAAAGAGAAGTTAGATTTGGTCCTCGGGTAATTGATTTAGATATCCTTCTCTATGGAGAGGAAATTATCGATGAGCCTGATTTAAAAATTCCTCATCCCCGGATGTTTGAACGAGAGTTTGTTTTAGGTCCTTTATTTGAAATCGAACCTGGCATAGAGAACATACTGAAGAAGGTAAGGGAAAAAGTTAAAAGATGATAGTAGCAAGAACAGTTGAGAGAGTTAGAGATATAGTAAAAAAGACAAAAAAGAAAGGAAGACTGATAGGATTCATTCCTACAATGGGAGCACTTCATGAGGGTCATCTTTCTTTGATAAGAGGTGCCCATAAGGAATGTGATTTTGTTGTGGTAAGTATATTCGTAAATCCTACCCAGTTTGGAGCAGGAGAAGATTTTCATAGCTACCCCCGGGATTTTAAAAAAGATGAAAGTTTGTTAAAGAAAGAAGGTGTAAATTTAGTTTTTTATCCTAAAGTTTCTACTATGTATCCTAAAGACTTCTCTACCTATGTGGAGGAAGTTTCTCTAAGTAAGTATCTTTGTGGAAAGTTTAGGCCAGGACATTTTCGAGGAGTATGCACCGTAGTAGTAAAACTTTTTAATATTGTAACTCCTGATATTGCTTATTTCGGGCAAAAAGATTTTCAACAGGCTCAGATTATAAAAAGAATGGTAAGAGATTTAAACTTTCCGATAAAAATTAAAATCCTCCCCATTATAAGAGAAAAGGATGGATTAGCAATGAGTTCTCGTAATAGTTACCTTTCCTCTCATCAGAGAAAGTTAGCTCCTTATCTTTATAAATCACTTATTCTAGCAAAGGAGTTGATTTTAAAGAAAAAGTATTCTCCCTTGAAGATAAGAAATGAGGTTAAAAGATTCATAAAAAGAAATATCCCTTCTGCTAAGATAGATTATATAGATATTGTTTCTCCCGAAACTTTACAGGAACTAAAGAAAATAGATAAAGGTAAAATTCTAGTAGCTTTAGCTGTTTATTTGGGGAGAGCAAGATTAATAGATAATATTTTAGTGAGAGTAAGGTGAAAAAGATAAAAGTAGGAATAATAGGCTGTGGAGCAATTGGAACAAATTTGGCATTCTTTATCGATAGGCATTTTAAAAATAGAGAGATAGAACTTTATGGGCTCTACGATATAGATAAGAAGAAGATGAGTTCTCTCCTAAATAAGTTAAACAAAAAACCTAAAAGGTTAGATTTTGAAGGAGTAATGAAGGAGTCGGATCTAATTATTGAATCTGCTAATATTGGTGTCGCTAAGAAGGTGCTTCTTAAAGGATTGAAGTATAAAAAAGATTTAATTATCTTAAGCGTAGGAGTGTTTATAAATCATCCCAATTTAGTTAAGTTAGTCAAAAATAGTTTATCTAAGGTTTATGTTCCTTCAGGCGCAATTTGTGGGGTAGATGGTTTAGGGGCAATAAAATTTTCTAAGGTAAGAAGAATTACTCTTATAACTTCTAAATCTTTTCATTCCTTGAAGGGAGCTCAGCTTTTAACTAAGTTAAACTCTAAGAGTAAAAGAGAGAAGGTATTATTTAGAGGTAATATAAAGGATGCGATAAAGTTTTTCCCCCAAAACATAAATGTTGCTGCAACTATCTTTTTGGCTTCGGGAGTAAAGGATATTGAAGTCATAGTAAAGGTAGATCGTAAACTCAAACGAAATGTTCATCGGATAACAGTTGAATCGGATAAAGCAAAAATAGAGGTTAAGGTTGAAAATGTTCCTACAATAGTAAACCCCAAAACCAGTTTTTTAGCTATTCTTTCTGCACAATCTCTTTTAGAAAAGATTGTTTCTAACCTTAAGATAGGAAACTAAGATGGATACGATAAATATAAAGGGGGCTAAGATTCATAACCTAAAGAACATAAATTTACAGATACCCAAGAATAAGCTGGTAGTAATCACGGGAGTTTCAGGTAGTGGTAAGTCTTCCTTAGCTTTCGATACTATCTACGCTGAAGGTCAACGTAGGTATGTGGAGAGTTTATCCAGCTATGCTCGTCAGTTTTTAGAACAGTTTCAAAAACCCGATGTAGAATCTATAGAAGGACTCTCTCCTGCTATCGCTATTGAACAGAGGACAGCGGGAGGTTCTCCTCGTTCCATAGTTGCTACTCAGACAGAAATTTATGATTATCTCAGACTTTTCTTTGCCCGTGTAGGTAGACCCTATTGTCATAAGTGTGGACGTCCTATTACTAAGGAGACTTCCAGCCAAATTATTGAGAAGATTCTTTCTTTTCCCAAGGGTCATCGAATCTTCATCCTTTCTCCAGTAGTAAGGGGCAAGAAAGGAACATATCAGGCCTTATTTAATCGATTTTTAAGGGAAGGATTCAGGCGAATGCGTGTGGATAAAAAAATTTATGATCTTGATGAGGAGATAAAAATAGATAGATATAAACTTCATAATATAGAGATTGTAATTGATAGAGTAATTCTCTCTACCACTAGTAAAGAAAGGATTACTAATTCTGTAGAGACTGCCTTAAAATACGGCGAAGGTTTACTTTTAATCTATGATGAGAACGAAAATAGTGAATATCTTTTCAATACTAAGTTTAGCTGTCCTCATTGCGGAATTTACCTTCCGGAATTAGAGCCAAGGATGTTTTCCTTTAATTCTCCATACGGTGCTTGTCCTTCTTGCAATGGTTTAGGTACACTCTTAGAATTTGATCCGGATTTAGTAATTCCCGATAAAAAAAGGAGTCTAAGGGAGGGAGCAATTGAACCCTGGAGGAGAGGATCACGGGGTTATATTCTTTATTATCGCTCTTTACTTAGGGAATTAGCTGATGAGGTTGGTTTTAGTTTGGAGACCCCTTTCTATAAACTTCCTAAGAGAGTAAAAGATATAATTCTCTATGGTGATGATAATGTTTGGGTTTGGTCTAAACCCTTTGAGGGGGTAATTCCTCATCTGGAAAGAATTTTTAATGAGACTGAGAGTGATTACCTAAAGCATGAACTCACTAAATATATGTCCAAACTTCCTTGCCCACGTTGCAAAGGAGCGCGTTTAAAAAAGGAAAGTCTCTCGGTATATTTGGGAGGTAAATCTATTTGGGATGTAGTTAGGTTAAGTATCGGCGAATGTTTTGAATTTATATCTTCTCTTAAGTTAACTTCTACGGAGGAAAAAATTGCTCATCATATTCTAAAAGAAATAAAGAAGCGATTGAAGTTCTGTATTGATGTAGGTTTAGGATACCTTACCCTTGATAGATTAAGTTCTACTCTTTCAGGAGGGGAGTCTCAAAGGATAAGACTTGCTACCCAAGTAGGTTCGGGATTAAGTGGAGTAATTTATATTCTTGATGAGCCTACTATAGGGCTTCATCCTCGAGATGGGAAAAAATTGATTGACACACTGAAGAACTTAAGGGATTTGGGTAACACAGTGATAGTAGTGGAGCATGATGAGGCAATGATAAGAGCAAGTGATTGGATAGTAGACTTAGGCCCTGGGGCAGGTCTCTTCGGGGGTAAGGTGGTTTATAGTGGGGAAGTGGAAGGAATCTTTGATGCATCCTCTTTAACTGGAAGATATTTAAGCAAGAAGGAGTATATAGAGTTACCTAAAATGAGACGTTCCTATAGAGATAAACCTTTCATAGTAATAAGAGGAGCCAGAGAACATAATTTAAAAAATATTGATGTAAAGATACCTTTAGGGGTATTTGTGTGTGTGACTGGCGTGTCTGGTTCAGGTAAATCTACTTTAGTAGAAGAGATACTCTACCGCGCTTTAGCTAGAAAACTTTATGATTCTCGAGAGAAACCCGGTTTATATACTCGGATAGAAGGGATGGAATTAATTGATAAGGTTATTATTGTTGATCAATCCCCTATAGGGAGGACCCCTCGGTCTAACCCTGCTACTTATACTGGAGTTTTTACTTATATAAGAGAAGTGTTTGCTCAATTACCAGAGGCAAGGGCGAGGGGATATAAACCTTCTCGGTTTAGTTTTAATGTAGTAGGAGGGAGATGTGAGGCTTGTAAAGGAGATGGAATAAAGAAAATAGAGATGCATTTTCTTCCCGATGTTTACATACCCTGTCAGGTATGTGGAGGTAAAAGATTCAATGCTCAGACCTTAGAAGTTAAATTTAAAGGAAAGAGTATTGCTGATGTTTTAGAGATGAGTGTAGATGAAGCTTATGATTTATTTTACAATTTTCCCCAGATTAAGAATATACTCCAGACATTGAAAGACGTGGGTTTAGGATATATAAAGATGGGACAGCCAGCAACTACTTTGTCAGGAGGAGAGGCACAGAGGATAAAATTAGCTTCTCAGTTGAGAAAGAAAGCTACAGGCAAGACTTTATATATCCTTGATGAGCCTACCACAGGTTTACATTTCGATGATATAAAAAAACTTTTAGGTGTCCTTCAAAGATTAGTAGATAGAAGAAATACCGTAGTAGTTATCGAGCATAATTTAGATGTGATAAAATGTGCTGATTATATAATTGATTTAGGGCCAGAGGGAGGCAAAGAAGGAGGATATTTAATAGGATGTGGTTCACCTGAAGAGATTGTTCTT
This sequence comes from uncultured Planctomycetia bacterium, assembly GCA_964536865.1. GTDB lineage: Bacteria > Omnitrophota > Gorgyraeia > Duberdicusellales > 4484-171 > B7-G16. The sequence goes on along the minus strand of CAZHYN010000012.1, from coordinate 19,133 downwards.
ATAAAAGCTTCCTATACAGGTAAGTTCCTGAAAGATAAATTGAGTTTTAATTTTATTCGAGTATGAAGGATGTAAAAAGATTAAAATTATGGACACTTCTCTTTTTAACTATGATGCTCTTTATTTTACCTCTTCGAGTAAGTTGTTCTTCTCCAGAAGAGGATTGTTTCTATGTAGCTCAGAAAGCTTTCTTTGATGGCTTTTATCAAGCAAGTATTACTTTATTTGAGAAATTTATCCAGGATTTCCCTGACAGTAAAAATATAGGCAGGGCAAAACTCTATATCGCTAAGGCATACTACTTTCAAAAAAAATATCTATCCTCTTTACAGATACTTAAAGAGTTACTAGTAAGCGAAGATAGCAAAGATTTTGTTGATGAGATTTACTATTGGTTATCTCAAATCTACTTAGAAGGTAAGAATTACACTCAGGCTTTGGAATATGCTCAAAAAATAATTAAAGAGTTTGAAAATTCCTCTCTTTACTGGTGGGGGTATTATCTAGTAGCACAGTCTTATTTTTCTCTTGCTCGTTACGATGAATGTGAAAATACTTTAAAAAAAATAATTGATGAAAGTAATGTAAGGGAAGTGAAAGAAGACGCTCTCCTTCAGTTAGCAAAGCTTTATTATCTTAGAGAAAAATATACCCTCCTTATAGAGTTGGTGGAGGAGTATCTTCCTCATATTACTCAAGAACAACAGAAAGGGGAGTTAATATTCTATCAAGGAGAAGCTCTCTATGCACAGGGAGATGTAGTTAAGGCTAGAAAAATTTTCTCTAAGGGGTTAAAACTTTCTCTTTCCCCTCATCTTAGAGATCTGTTTTTCTATAAGAGAGGGTCTTGCTGGTTGGAGGAGGGAAATTTAATTAAGGCAAGAGAGGAGTTTGATAATATTGAAGATAAAGAGCTCAAGCAATTTTCTTATATTACTTATCACTTTAAAGCAAAGGAATACCACCAGGGTCTTTTATGTTGTGAAAATTTCTTAGTAAATTTTCCTAAGAGTAAATATAAAGTAAAGGTATTTTTAATTAAAGCAGATATTCTCTATGAATTAGGAAGGATAAAAGATGCTCAATATCTTTACCGGAATATATTAGAGGAAGGAGGGTTAGATAACTTTAGAGAGGTAGTTGATAGGGCTCACTATGGATTAGCATGGTGTTACTTAAAGACAGGAGAGTTTAAAAAAGCTATAGAGGAATTTAAGAGAACTTTAAAATTTACTGATAATCCTGTCGTGAGAGTTAGCTCCCAAATCCAAATTGCTGATGCCTATCAAGAGAAAGGGATGTATGATTTAGCCTTAGAGACTTACAATAAAATCTTAAAAGATTATCCCAACAACATTTATTCAGACTATATACAATTCCAAATTGGATTGGTGTTTTTGAAGAATAACCATTTTGAAGAAGCCAAGTGGAGCTTTAAGAATTTGGAAAAAAATTTCCCCGCTTCTAAGTTGATTCCTCAGGCCAAATATTATTTAGCTACCAGCTACTTCTCTCAGGGAGATTATGTTAATGCCAGAAATATTTTAGAAGAATTCATTCAAGTTTACCAAAACCATTTTTTAAGAGAAAAAGGGACTTACCTTTACGGGAAATGTTTTTTTAACATAGGTAATTATCAGAAGGCAGTAGAGATTTTTACTCAACTTAGAAAGAAGGCCAAAGATAAGGGACTTTTGGAGTTAATTACTACGGATTTAGCTTATGCTTACTTAAATCTTTCTCAATTTGCTCAGGCGGAGAAACTATTTAAAGAATTTATTGTTCAATTTCCTAAATCTACATATTTAGCTTCTATACTCTTAGAGTTAGGAAATCTTTATGAAAAAGAAGGTAAGTTCTCTCAGGCAAAACAGTATTATCAGAAAGTTATTAAAAGTTATCCTAATACCTCCTCATTCTTTGAAGCCAGTATGGCTTTGACTTGGCTCTACTGGCAGGAAGGAGATTTTGGTAAAGTCCAGGCTTACTTAGACAGTTTAAGGAAAAGTAAAAACAAAAAAGTTGCTTATAAAGCAGAGCTTCTCTGGGCAGATATTCTTGCTCAAGAAGGTAAAGCAGAGGAGGCTTTAAGGATTTATGAGAAGTTAGCTAACCTTAAAACTCCCTCAGCAGGTGTAGCTTTATTTAAAAAGGCACTACTATTAAAGGACTTAAAAGAGTATAAGAAGGCGGTATCTTTTTTTAAGAAAGCTATGGCTAAAGGAATAGTTCAACCTCGTGTTTATTTCTCCTTAGGATACTGCTTAGAAAAATTAGGAAGAGTAGAGGAAGCTTTGAGCCAATACTTTAGAATAGTATATCTTTTTGACGATTTAGATTATAAAGTTAAAGCTTACTTCCGTATCGCTAAAATCTATGAAAGAGAAAATAAATTGGACGAAGCAAAACAGGTATATCAGAGGATTGCTCAACTTCAAGTTGCTGAGGCAAAGATTGCTAAGAAGAAGATAGAAGAAATTAAAGCTTTAGAAGGGAAAGATAAATAATAAAGAGATGCAAAGTTTAAAGGAGGAAAGATGATACAGCTTATCTTTAAAGGCGGTTGGCTCATGTTACCTATCCTTTTGTGTTCTATATTCTCTTTAGCTATAATTATTGAGAGACTTATTTATTTTTCTCGTATTAAACTGAATATTTCTGAGTTACTTACACAGATTTTAAGCTACGTAAGAAGGAATAGAATAAGAGAAGCTATCCAGGTATGCGAAAAATACCCCTCTTATCTTACTAACATTCTTAAAGCAGGACTCCTCCATTATGATCAGTCTAAGGAGGTTATCAGAGAAGCTATGGAGGAGGCCTCTCTTTATGAAATTCCTAAATTAGAAAGAAATATCAATTTTTTAAGTACTATCGCTCATATCAGTCCTCTTTTAGGTTTACTAGGAACAGTTATGGGGATGGTTAAGTCTTTTTACGTAATTGAGCAGAAGGCAGCAACTGTGGGTATGGTAAATCCTTCTGACTTAGCAGGAGGAATATGGGAGGCACTTCTTACTACTGCTGCAGGACTTTGTGTAGCTATCCCTAGTTTTATTGCTTACAATTATTTTGTTCATCGAGTAAATCTTTATACCCTTACTGCTGAGCGAGCTACTACAGAGTTACTTAGAGTACTTTCAGGGGCTCCATACTCTCATGAGATTTAAAAAAAGATTAACTGTAGAGAGTGGTCTAAGACAGATGGAGATAGCTCCTTTAATAGACTGTGTATTTTTGCTCTTGGTATTTTTTATGCTCACCTCCAGTTTTGTAGTGGTTCCAGGAATTAATGTAAAATTGCCAAAGGCAGTTACTAGCGAAAGTATAGAGAGACGAACTTTGACAGTAGTAATTTCTTCCGAGGATATAGTGTATCTTCAGGGAAAACCTGTAAGTATTTCGGATTTAGAGAACTATATGCGGAAGATAAAAGCTGACTCTGTATTCATAAAGGCCGATAAAGATGCTAGCTTAGGAGTGGTAGTAAAAGTTTGGGATGTGTGTAAAAAGTTAGGAATAGGGAAGATTGGTATTGCAACTACTTACCAAGATTAAGCTTCCATATATGAGAATATTTAATAAAAATATCCTTATCTGTATTTTTATCTCTTTTATTCTTCATCTAAGTATTATTATTTTTACTCAACCTATACTGGAGAAGAAAACTATGCCCATAATGGTAAGTTGGTTAGATTTACTTTCCTCTCAAGATTTGCTTCCTTTACCTTCAAAAACTGTTAATCTTCCTGAGTATTTGATACCCTCTTTTTGGGAAAGGATATCTTTACCTTCCCTCATAAGAGATAAAGAAATAATCCTTAGTTATTTTTTGAGAAAAGCTATATTCAGAGAGGAACTTGAGGAAAAAGCACCGATTGCTTTTTATTCTATATCTCTACAGAAAAATCAGTTACCTATTTTGCAGTTGCTAAAGCTCTCTGATTTCCCTTTCTTTTATGATGTAGATGCTTCTCCTCAGGGGAGAATGTGTCTATTTACCCCCTTAGTTTTGCCAGCTGATTCTTCTCTTCACTTTTACCTTCGGGATTTTCTAAGGGAGAATTTTATTTTTTTAAAGAAAAATAATTTTCCCTGGACAAAGATAGAGGTGGTGGTAAAATAAAATGAAAGTAGATATTTCCTTTCTTATAGCTTCCATTGTGTGTATGGAGTTGGCTTTTATGGGGATAAGTGTGCATAGAGAAAATAGAAAGCTTATGTTTCCTTATAAGTTTAATGTGAGAGTGGTGAAATGTGAAATTTGTTCTTACGTATATGTAGTGTCTCTCCATACTATTTTTTCTAAATGTCCTATGTGTTTTAGTATTAACAAGTTATTATGATTACAGAAATAGGGATAGTAGCAGGAGAAATATGGCATTTTTTAGATAGAAAGGGAAAGGTATCCCTTAAGAGATTGGTGAGAGGGATAGATAAAGACGAGAGGTTAGTCCTTATGAGTTTAGGATGGCTTGCTCGGGAAGGACATGTAGTAGTAGAAAGAAAGGGAACCTATTACAGGGTGAGATTACGGAGGAGGAAGTGATGAGCAGAGGAATAGTTTTAATTACTGTTATCATTACAGTAGTTATTCTTACTATTTTAGCTTTGGTAGCTATACATGTAATGACTCAACAGGCTTATATTACTGAGCATAAGACAAAGCGATTACGAGCTTTCTTCATTGCAAAGGCAGGTTTGGTTCATGCTTTAGAAAGATTAAGAGAGGGAGACGACCCTTCAACTATAAGTAACCAAGATTTAGATATAGACAATGATGGAACTTCCGATGCTGATATCCAGATAGGTCCTCCCATTAACAATCCTGGTTCTTCTTTAGACGGTACACGCCCCGTATCAGTTACAGTAAACTACTAAATATAACCTCTTCATTATTAACCAGTTATAACCAGAGTTTTAGATTAATCCTCTTTCTCCAGATATAGGGGAGAAAATTTAGGCACACAATATATAGATAAATTATGAAAAAAGTAGAAATAAAATACTTGACATTAATAAATAGAGATAATTTAATGAAAAGTGTAACAAGTTAGAAGATAATATGAAAAGAAAGACTATTTCCAAGTTGATGAGCGTAGAAGAGTTAGCCCAGTACTTGGGGTTAAAGAGGCAGACTATCTATAACTGGCTTCACCAGAGGAAAATTTCTGGTATAAAGATAGGGAAAGTTTGGCGGTTCGATCGAGAAGAGATACTAAGCTGGTTAAGAGAACAGAAAAATAAAAATAATCCTTAAAGCCATATGGGAAGAATTGGTTTATATTTAGCCCCTAACTCCATATATGTTAGTACTCTAAAAAAAGGGGCATCTCCCTCCTTTAAGAGCTATCCTTTAGAGGGGAAAGATATTTTTAAAGAGGCGACTTTTGAAATTTTGATTAATAAGATAGCTAGGGAGTTAAATATAAACAAGGATGACGAGATATATTTGGCTCTAGAAGATAGGTACTTTTTCTTCCGTTCTTTTGTAGTTCCTTCTATGGGAAGGAAGGGAATAGAAAGTAGTATAACTTTTGAAATTGATAAATACATTCCTTTTAAGATTGAAGAGTTGACTTGGAACTATGGATACAAAAAAATTCCTCAAAAGAAGAAGGGGATTGTCTCCTTCATAGGAATTAAAAGAACCCTCTTTGGCGGACTCTCTCAGCCTTTCTCTAAGTTAGAGCTAACCTTATCAGCCATAGAGCCATCGTGTTTGGCGCTTTTACGATTGATAGCTAATAGATGTCCTATTAGGAAGAAATGGTTTGCTGTTTTAGATTTGTCTTCACACGCCTGTTACTTAACCCTTTTCTTTGAGAATCTTCCCTTATTTAGCCGTACAATTTTCTCCTTTAGAGGAGAGATAGTTTATGGAGATAATGTTGTTGCTCCTGGTGAGCCTGCATTTATAGATAAACTTACCGAGGAGATAAGGTTTTCTCTCCATTATTTTAAAAGAGAATATCGGCCTTACTCTGTGGAAAAACTAATGGTTATTGTTGATAATTCAAATAAGGATAAGTTGCTTTCTTCTTTGAGAGAGAAATTAAGTATCGAAGTGGAGTTCTATTCTCCTCAAGAGATTCTAAATATGCCAGTTGGAGATGTTAATACTTTAAAAGCTTATTCTGCCTTAACTTTCTCTCAGCTATCTAAGGGGTTTCTGCCTCTCTTGGAGGATTCCTCTACTTGTTTTCTGGGAGGAGCAAAAGCCTTCTCCTATCCTATTAATCTTTTTCTTTTAGGAGTATTAATTATTTTAGGTGCTCTTTCATCTCTTATTCTGAATACTTCCTTAAAAAGAAAAATTGAATTTTTAGAGAGGAAGGTTAGCCAGGTGAAGAGTGTTTTTCCTCTAGAGGAAAAACTTAAAAGTGAATCGCCCCAAACATTGAGAAAGATTTTGGAAGAAAAGGAGGCTAAAATTAATGCTATTAAAGAGAAGATAAATGCTTTTGTGGATGTAGGTCCAGTTTTAGAAAGATTGGGTTTTTTCCTTCCTCGAGGAGTATGGTTAGAAGAGGTAAATTTGATTCATTCTAAAGGGGAGTCCCTTGAGGCAAAGATTTCTGGGTATATTTGGCTAGGCAGTCCTGCTAAGGAGATAGATGCTTTAGATAAACTCATCCTCAATATAAGGGAAGATGAGGTTCTAAAAAGATTCCTTCCTCATTTAGATTTGGTAGGAAAAGAAGCAAAAGTTTTAAGGGGAGTGAGGGTTACTCATTTTAGAATAAGACTTTACTGATGAAGAGATATAAAAATCTAATAGCTTCTATAATAATAGTATTGGTATTCCTTATTGTTATTGTGTTTCTCTATAAAAATTATAAGGAGAGAAGTTATATATTAAGTAATAAAATTGAAGAGTGGAAAAAAAAGAATTCTTTAGCTAGTAAAATTTCTTCTGTAGATAAGGAATATCGTAAGATAAAAGAGTATTTACTTCCGGATTTTTTTAGACTGAAGAGAATAATAGATAAGGCAACGCTGAAATACAAAATAGAGATAGAGTTACTAAAACCCTCTTCTAGAATAGAAAAGGAGGTTTTTTCTCTGGTAGGAGTGGATTTAAAATTAAAAGGTGCTTATAAAGGGTTACTTTCTTTTATTGAAGAAATAGAAAGCTACCCAGCGATAGGTATTAGAAGATTAAGAATTGGTTGGGGTAAAGGAGAAGAAGATATATTGGTGATGGATATAAACCTAGTAGGTTTGATAAAAAGATGAAAAAATTATATCTCCTTATTACTGGTATTTTTCTAGTTACTTTTCTAATAATAGGAAGCTATGCTTTTCTTCTAGCAGCGGAAGAAGAGAAAACCTCTAGAGAGTTCGATCCTTTTAGCCCTAAACTTCCCATTCCCAAAGAGGAGATTCCTTCAGTTAAACCAGAGGAAATTTCTGACCCCACCCTTTTGGAAAGAATTGATATTCAAGGACTAATTTGGGGAACACCTTTTCCTCAAGCTATAATTAATGGGAAAATATATAAGGTAGGCGATACAATAGAAGGCACGAATATTAAGATAGTGGAGATAAAAAAAGGAAAGATCGAAGTTGAGTGTTTTGGGAAGGTATATACGGTAAAGATGAAGAATAAATTAAGTAAAGAGTAAAGAAAGGGAAGGAGAAGGAGGAGAAATGAGAAAAATAATTCTGCTTTTTTTCTTTTTAATAATGATAGGAGGAGTTTGCTTCTCTCAAGTAGACAATATTTATGGGGATTATCTGATTGCTAAAAGTAAGAGAAAAATTTCTATGGATTTAAGAGAGGTTTCTTTAATAGATCTGCTGAAAGTTTTGTCTCAACAAAGCGGTCTTAACTTTATCTGTACAGAGGCAGTAAAAAATCGGAAGTTATCTCTATATATAGAGAATGCCCCTTTAAAGGAAGCAATGAATGTTATTTTTAAAGCTAACAATCTCTCTTACGATTACTACCCTAGAGCAAACATTTTTATTGTAAAAGAACTAGGCAAACCTACAATTGAGTTAAAAACTAAAGTATATAAATTAAAGTATATCAGAGTGAAGAATTCAAGGATTCAGAAAGAGATAGATAATCTTATCGCAAAGGAGGAAGAAGAGGAAGAAGAAAAAGAAGGAATTCGGGCAGCGGTGGAGAAAGTTTTGAGTGAGTATGGAAAAGTTATAGAGGAACCGATCACTAATTCTCTAATTGTGGTAGATGTACCTTCCCAGTTTCCTATAATCGATGAAGTTATAAAGACTTTAGATGTTGCTCCTCCTAAGGTGTTAATTGAGGTAGAGATGCTTGATGTATCCAAAAGTTTGGTAGATAAGCTGGGTTTAGAATTTGGAGAAAAAGGACTAACTGCTAGTTTTACTGGAGGTTCTCGGACTACTGCCTTCCCCTTTCCTCACCGTTTAGCTGGCTCTAGCAAAGGAACTTTAACTATGGGGACACTGAGTTTAGCTAACTTCACTGCTACTTTAGAATTTTTGAGTAAGGATACTTCTACTAAGTTCATTGCTCGGCCTAAGATTTTAACTCTCTCCAATGAAACTTCCGAAGTTAACCTTACTGTTAATGAGGCGATAGGAGTTAGTGTTACTGAAACTGAAACAGGAAGTACTCAAGAGGTAGAGAGGGAGGAAACAGGAACTAAGTTAAGAGTAACTCCTCAAGTCAACTTGGAGACTAAAGAAATAACTATGGTGGTAGAGGTATTTAGTAAGGAGGCTAAAGATAGTGGGATAAGTGTGAGTGGATTAGTGGGAAATTTGAAGAACCCCGAGGAGAGAGGTACAAAATCAGTAATAAGGTTAAAGGACGGAGAAACGTTATTTATTGGTGGCCTTATAAAAAATGATCGTGCTGAGACGATCACCAAGATCCCTCTCTTAGGAGATATCCCTCTCTTAGGTGCTTTGTTCCGACACCGGAATAAAAGTAAAGATGAGGAGAGAGAACTTCTGGTATTTCTTACTCCTCATATTGTAAAAGACGGTCCCAGTCTTTTGAGTTTTAAGCCCTTATCTCGAGAACAAAGTACCTTTTCTCAGCGGAAAAAAGCAATAGAATTAGCCTTAGATCAATTATCGAAAAAAAAATAAAATAAATGTGGATACGAAAGAAACTAGGCGAAATTCTTATAGAAGAGGGGATGATTACCCCTCAGCAGCTGGAGGAGGCAGTAACTCTTCAGACTGAAGAAGGAGGGAGGTTAGGAGATGTTTTGGTAAAATTAGGCTACGTGAAAGAGGAGCAGATAGTAATTGCTCTAAGTAAACAACTTTCTATTCCTTATGTTACTTTAAAATCAGGAAGATTAAAACCCGATAGAGAGCAAAATTTAGAGGAGCTTATTCCTTACGATTTTGCTGTAAGAAATTTAGTTCTTCCTCTTTCTCGAAATTTAAATTCTCTCACTATAGCAATTTTTGATCCCTTAGATTTAATCCTGATAGACAATTTAAAAAAACTTACAGGGTGCGAAATTAATCCTATCTTAGCTACTAAGTCGGACATCTTACAAGCCATTGAAAACTTTTACGGTAAAGAGAAGATATTCAAAGATGCTATTAAAGCTGCGTACGAAGAGGGAAGAGAAGAGGCAGAAGGTGCTTCTATAGATGAAACAGAGTTAAGTATTGATAAGTTAATTGCTAAGGCAGAAGAAGCCCCCATAATAAAGTTAGTAGATTTAATTATTCATCAAGCAATTGCTGAGAATGCTTCTGATATTCATATCGAACCTCAGAGGGAAAAGTTAAGATTAAGATATAGAATAGATGGGGTACTTTATGAGGTTCCCCCTCCTTCTAAGTCGTTACATCTTTCTATTATCTCTCGAATAAAGATTTTGGCTCGTATGGATATAGCAGAGAAGCGTCTTCCTCAGGATGGTAGCTTTATGGTGAAAGTGAAAGATAGATTGATTGATTTAAGAGTCTCATCAATTCCTACTATATACGGAGAGAAAATAGTAATAAGGATCTTAGATAAATCTCGAGTTCCTCTAGAACTTGGTAAATTAGGTTTTCTTCCTTCAGAACTTGCCCAAATTAAAAAAGGCGTATTTTACCCTTTCGGTTTAGTTTTTCTCACCGGTCCCACAGGAAGTGGAAAATCCACTACTCTCTATGCTGTACTTAACGAGGTGAATTCTCCTACTAAGAATATTCTTACTATCGAGGACCCAGTAGAGTATCGATTAGAAGGGATAAATCAGGTTCAGATCAAACCAGAGATAGGACTTAATTTTGCTAACGTTTTGAGAAATTTCTTAAGACAGGACCCAGACATTATCTTGGTAGGGGAGGTAAGAGATTTAGAGACAGCAGAGATATGCGTAAGAAGTGCCCTAACCGGGCATTTGGTTTTCTCCACCCTCCACACTAACGACGCTGTGGGAGCAATTACTCGATTAATGGATATGGGGATCCCTAACTATTTACTTGCTTCTTCTCTGAGGCTAATAGTAGCCCAGAGATTAGTAAGATGTTTATGCTCAGGATGTAAAGAGCCTTATGAAATAAAGAAAGAAGAGTTACCGGAGACAGTGGAGATTTCCTCTCCCGTCATATATAAACCTAAAGGATGTTCTAGTTGTAAGTATATTGGATTTAAAGGCAGAACCCTAATTGCTGAGGTTATTTTGGTCGATCCCGATATAAGAGAAGCAATTTATAAGAGAGCAGTTCCTCAGGAGATTATGAGAATAGCTAAACAGAAGGGTAGTATGAGTCTGTTAGAAAGTGGAATAAAGAAAGTAGAAGAAGGCATCACTTCTTTGGAGGAGGTTTTAGCGGTAGCCGCTTATTAATATGTCTCTTTACCGTTATCTTGCTAAAACTTCGGAGGGTAAAACTATAAAGGATGTCGAAGAAGCCCCCTCTCAAGAAGACCTTATCCGAAAGCTAAAAGAGCAAGGGCTTTTTATCGTCTCCGTAAAGAGGATTGAGGAAGAAAGAGAGCTTTCTATATTCAGGTTCTTTATTAGGAAGAGAAAACGTAAGAAAGTAAAATTAGTCGATTTAGTTTTTTTTGCTAGAAATCTTTCTACTACTCTCTCTGCAGGAATGCCCCTTCTGAGAAGCTTGGAAATCATTTCTTCTCAGGTAGAAAGTATAAAACTAAGCCAGTCTCTGAGAGAGATAGTGGAAGACATAAGGAAAGGTCTTTCTTTAAGTGAAGCTATGAAAAAACACGAAGGTGTGTTTAGTTCCCTATGGAGAGGAGTCACTGAGGTAGGGGAAACGTCAGGTAATCTCCCTCTGGTATTAGAAAGACTAGCGGACTACTTAGAACGAAGGTTAGATTTTGAGAGAAAAATTAAGAGTTCACTTATTTACCCAGCAATCCTGCTTACAGTAGCATCCATAGCTGTAGGGGTATTTTTCAAAGTGATTATGCCTCGCTTTAGTAGTATTTTTGCTGAATTTAAGATTCAGCTCCCTAAGCCTACAGTTTTCCTTTTAAATTTAAGTAAATTTGTAGATAGAAATTTTCTGTTATTCTTAGGAATTTTTATCTTTTTAATTCTCATTACTTGGGGGAGTAGAAAACGGCATTTCTTTAAGCATAAGTTCGATGATTTAATCTTAAAATTACCTCTTATTAGTCCTCCCATTATTCTGGCTTACTTGGAAATGTTTTCATCAACTATGTATATCCTTTTAGATAGTGGGGTTCCTATCGTCTATACCTTAGAGATTACCGCTCGAAGTATAGGGAACAGTATTTTAGAGAGAGCTATTCAGGAGATGAAAGAAAATGTAAAGAGAGGAAGAAGTTTATCTTCAGAGTTAGCAAATAATAAACTTATTCCTCCTTTGGTTTCGGAGATTGTCCGGATTGGCGAAGAGGCAGGAAACTTACCGGAGATGCTTAAAAAAATATCTATTCATTATCAAAAAGAGTTGACTACACGGATTGAGAGGATGATGGCTTTATTTGAACCTGTAGTTATTTTAATTATGGGGGTTATTATTGGTTTTATTGTAATTTCTTTATTCTTACCTTTATTTAAACTTTCTACCATGGGAGGATTTAGATGAGAGCAGAAAATAAGATAAAGTATATCTCCTTACGCAAAGAGGAAGTTAAAAATTGGACCTGGCTAATTTTTCAGAACTCTCTGCACACTTTTATTGACAGAACCCATCAGAGGTTTTGCTTGTTTTTCTGTAAAGAATAATGTATAATCCTGAAATATGAAAGAAAGAGAAAAGATAAGGAGGCTATTGGAGAATATAGAGAAGGTTATTATAGGAAAGAGAGAAAATATAAGGTTGTTAGTTGCCGGTCTTATTGCTGGTGGCCATATATTAATTGAAGATGTTCCTGGAGTAGGTAAAACGATGTTGGCTTTAGCGTTAGCCAAATCAATAAATGCTAAGTTTAAAAGAATCCAATTTACTCCCGACCTTTTACCTTCTGATGTTACGGGAGGGTTTATATACAATCAAAAAACACAAGAGTTTGAATTTAGAGAGGGACCGGTATTTACAAATATCCTTTTAGCAGATGAGATAAATAGAACCACTCCTCGTACTCAGTCTGCCCTTCTTGAGTGTATGCAAGAAGGTAAAGTAAGTATCGATGGACATATTTTTTCTCTCCCCAGACTCTTTATGGTAATTGCTACACAAAATCCTGTTGAATATCAAGGGACATATCCCTTAGCAGAGGCGCAGATAGATAGGTTTTTGATGAAGATAAATATGGGATATGTTTCTTGTGAAGACGAAGAAGAAATATTATTCAGTCAGAAAATAAAACATCCCATTGAAACAGTAGAGGCAGTGATGGATTTAGAGGAGATATTAAATTTACAAAATATAGCAAGGAATATAGAGATTTCTCCTAAAGTTATAAAATACATTGTAAGATTAGTCTCTTCTACGCGGACTATTGAAGAAATAAAATTGGGTGCTTCTCCGCGAGCTTCCATTGCTCTTATGCGAGTATCATGCGCATGGGCACTTTTGGAGAATAGAGATTATGTTATTCCTGATGATGTGATAAAGCTTTCTTATTATGTATTAAGGCATCGATTGATTTTTCAGGGCTATACCGAAAGAGAAGCAGATATAGATTCAATAATAAAGAAACTTCTTGAGCGTGTCCCTATTCCTTAAATTTCTTTATGTTTCTTTCTAAAAAATTTAGGATCACTCCTTTCTTCGTCATTTTTAATGTAATTATTATTTATCTTTTAGCTTTATTTATCAAGTTAGGTATATCTTTCTTCTTTTTTCTTTTTAAATTTTTAATTATTCTGGAAGTTGTTGATTTTAATCTATGGTTAATAGAGATACTGGAGAGTAGAAAAATTAAAATACGAAGGAATGTAAAAGAAAAAGCAATTGAAGGAGAAAAACTTTCTGTAAATATAACTTTAAATAACAAGAGCAGTTTTCTCTTCATTAATTTATGTATTCGGGAAAATATAGAAAAGTCAGCTTCTAACATAGAACATTCTGAGATTATTCATATTTTCCACAGGGGTTTGTTTAAGATAAGTTATATTTTAGATTGTGATAAACGAGGTAAATACAAATTAGGTCCAGTTATTTTAGACATCAGAGATACCTTAGGATTTTTTTCTTTCTCCAGAATATACAATATTTTTTCTGTTGTTTATGTATATCCTGAGATTTTTGATATTGACAGCTTTCCACCTTTGATGCGAAGCAATCTTCCCTGGTGGGGGATAGAGACAAGAAGAGTAAGTGGTGACGAAGATGAATTTTTTGGAGTAAGAGAATATAAACAAGGCGATCCTATAAGAAGAATTCATTGGCTTTCTACAGCAAGAAAAAATAAATTAATTGTAAAAGAATTCGAACGTTTCAGTTTCTATAAAGTGAGTATTATGTTTGTTCTAAATAAAGATGAAAATATTGGAGTAGGTAAAAAAAGTACAGGAGAATTCATAATAAAGATAGCCGCCTCTTTATCAAAATATTTTATCGAAAGAAATGTGAGTACAGAGGTGATCGCTCACACAGGAAGATTTTTCCATTTTCCTCCTAATAAGGGTTTTTATCATCTTGAGGGGTTAATGAAGTTTTATGCTTCTACGGGAATAGAGAGTAGAATAAAAATAGGAGAATTTTGGGATGCAGCGAGCTCTTTGATTACTTCTAATACTAATCTTTTTATCCTAACAACAGAGGAGAATATTTCTGAATTAAAGAAGATTTTTTCTTTTTCGAAATACAATATCTCTTTTATTTTTATCATTTTGCTTTCCTCTACGTTTTTATCTCCTCCACAACCATCTAAAGTTGGAGATTTAAAGATTTCATTAAAAGCCAAATATTTTTTTATATCATCCAACGATAATTTACATAATTTATTTTCTAAAATATGAGAAATAAATTGCATTTTTGGAGTACATTGTTTTTTGTTATATTATCTTTTCTTCTTAATTTCCAAATTTTAAATAAATCTACACCTTTTTTAATCATACTCTGTGTATGTGGATGGTTTTTTAGTTGGTATATGAAAGAGAGAAAAATTGTAGGAATAAATTATGCAGTAGATATAGGTGCGGTGGCAATAGTAATCTTTATGATTTATTCAATTCTCAATTCCTCTCTTTTATATAAAGAAATTGTTGTTATCTTTATAAAAGGATTAGCTGCATTTATTGCTTTGTTAAGTTTTAAAGTTTATTTTTATAAATTTTTAAGTTTTATTCAATTTTTTTCTTTTCAGCTTTTTCTTTTCTCATGTTTGTTTATTTCCGAAAAAAAATTTATGTTTTTAGCATTTTTTTATCTTCTTGTGGGGATGATAATGGTAGTCACCCGTTGTTTTGAAATAAAAAAAATGAAAATTCTGGGCAGAAATCTCTCAATCACTATGGTTTTGTTTATTTTAAGCTTCTTTTTGGCAAAAACTTTAATTGTAAAAACACCTAAAAAAGGTGAAATAGAGTTTTTTAGCTTTTTATCCTTAGAGACAGAAAGGTTTGGCGAAGAAGAGAGATATTTCTATCTTTTAGATAAACTTTTTCAGGCAGTTAAGGCTCCTTCTCCAGGAAATTCTCAAGAAAAAACTCATAATCTTTTCCTTTTCTCTCAATTAGCTAAAGAACCTCCATCCTTTTTGGAAGTTCTCAAGGCTTATTTAGGACTTATAGATTATTTGAGAAGAGAAGGAGTAGGATTAGAAGGAGAAAGCGAATCAATAGTAATTCTTAGGGAATTTATGAAAAGTAAGATAAAGAAAACGCTTAAAAAAATTGTGCGAGAAATTATAGGTAACTCAAAAGATTTGCCTTTAAAAAAGAAGATAGAACTTTTTAAAAGCACAATTATTATGTTAAATAGTAGAAGTGTAGAAAAAATAGAGAGAGCAAAAAAACATATTAAAGAGACAATGGAAGAAAGTAAAAAAACACGAAAGGTTACAGAACTTTCTGATGAATTGGAGAGATGGAGAATATTAGAAATTTATCTTGGGAAGATAGAGGAATTGGAAAAAATGTTTAAAGAAGAAAAGGATAGTTTTGAAGAAAAAGTTTTATCTTTTGTTAAAGATATTGAAAAAAGGAAGTCAGGGGAGGAAGTTGAAGGGATAAGAAATGAGTTAGAAATATTAGAAGGTTATAGAAATTTTGGTGAAGGAAGAAAAATTATAGAGAAAGTTAAAGATTTAACAAAAATCTACTCGAGATTAGTAAAAGAGAATAAGTTAGAAGGAGATGAAAAACAGAAGGAGGCGAGGTTAATTTCTCTTCAAGTTTTTCCTTCATTAGTAGAAATTATGAAAGGGAAAAAGAGAAGATTAAAGGCAGTAGCAGCTTTCTCTACTTATTCCAAAGATGTTACTTCTTCGGTGGATTGGATATCTTCAAATAATGATGTTGCCAGAATAAAAGATGGCTGGGTGAGGGCTATCTCTGAAGGAGAAACAACAGTTTATGCTTATTTTTTAGGAAAAAAGAGCAATTTTTGTAAAATAAAAGTAGTATCTCCCATAATAAAATATTTAGTGTTAAGTGTTGATAAATCAAAAATAAAAATGGGTGATTCAGCAAAACTGAAAGCAAAAGCCTATTATTCCGATTTCGTCTTTAAAGACGTTACCTCTGAGGTGAAATTTTATATAAGTAATTCCAAGGTTATAAGAGGGAAGGAAAATATTATTGAAGGAGTTAGGTGGGGGAGGGCATCTATATATTGTGAATATAAAGGAATAAAATCTCCGACAATAGAGATAAAAGTCTTACCTTCTTTAATGTATCTTATAAAAATAATAATTTTAATTTTATTGATTTTTTTTATTTTTTCTTTTCTTTATTTCTTTTTTTGTCAGAAAATTAAATACTACCAGTTAAAGAGGAAAATGCAGTTTTCTCCCCGAGATTTTATAATTGAGCTTTATGATAACTTAAGAAAAATTTTGGGATTTTTTGGATTTGCCTATGCTAATCAGCCTCTCTTAGAGTATGTTACTTTTATTGAGGAAAAGACAGGCATAAAGAATGTTTTTTTAAAGATAACTAATAAATTTATGGAAGCAAATTATAGTAACAGGGAAATAAAATTGGAAGAAGTTGTCATATTTGTAAAATATTATAATAATTTTTTAAAAGGATTTATAAAAAAACACAATTTGATTACTTTTTTGAAAAAGTACTGTTTGGTTTTTTTTAGAAAGTATATTTTCTTCTTTTAAAAGATGAAGATAATTTTTGTTACATGGTACACCGCTCCCCTATAAGAAATTCCTAAAGATTGTTGTATAATGATTAATAAAAAGGAAGGAAGCAAAAGATAAAACACAGAAAAAAAGTCCTAAAAAGAAGGTAAGTAGTTTAGAATACTTAATCACTCATATACTCTGAATTTATAGAAATTCTGGGATTCATCAATAAAGCTTACAGATAGTTGGAAGTGAAAGAATTAGAGACTCAACAGATTCTTGTTTGACAGATGGGGGCGATACATCTTTAGGGAGTTAAGAAGGAACTGATATTATATTAATTTTGAGGACGCGGTCCACTTCAGGGAAAGGTTTGACAAAAGAAAAAAAATGTATTAAACTTTAGATGTAAAGAAAGGAGGTACTATGCGTAAAGGGTTTACATTGCTGGAGCTTCTAACCGTTGTTATGATTATCGCTATTTTAGCTATAATAGCTGTTCCCCAATTTTTTAGAGTAGCAGAAAGAGCCAGAGCTTCAGAGGCAGTAAACGTTTTAGGTATTATAAGGAGTGCACAACTAAGGTATTATGCTGAGCATTCAGCTAACTACACCACTAGTTTAAGTGATTTGGATGTGGATGTTTCTTCAAACGATGGTGATTACAAGTTCTTTAAAGCCCCTGATGTTAGCACTTCTGGTCAAGCTTCTATGACTCGTAAAGGTGCAGGGGCCTCCATTGGTAATTACAAACTTACTATTAATTATGATACAGGAAATATCAGCTGTAGTGGTGGCGCAACAGGGACTTGTACAAAATTAGGATTTTAGTTTTAAATATTTAAACAATTTAGTGGATGAGAAAAGGAGTGACTCTCATAGAGATTATGGTGGTAGTGATAATAGTGATTATCCTTGCTACCTTGGCTACTCCTTTATACCGAAAGACAGTTGAGAGAGCAAAAGAGAGGGAAGCAGGAGCAATGCTCCGATTGATTAGAGAGGCAGAAAAGATTTATCGCTTAGAATATAATACCTATATAGGTTGTAATGATACCACACAATGTAATACCATCTTAAGGTTAGATCTTCCCTCTCAAAATTGGGGTTACTCTGTACCTTCAGCTACTTCTTCTACCTTCTGTGCTCAGGCTGATTCTACTGAGAGTCTTGGTAGTTGGAGCATAAGAGAGAACCAGGATAATCCTGTAAAGAGTAGTTGTCCTTGATGAAGAGATTTTTTACTCTTACAGAAGTTTTAGTGGGGGCAGTTATTCTTTCTCTAATTTTAGCAGGCTTAATTTCTGCTTTTGTTGCTGCTAAAAAATATGTATCTCACTCTAATAAGAGATTAATTGCTTTTAACTTAGCAAGGGGTAAGTTAAACGAACTTTACCAGGCAGTAAGAGAAGATACATGGGAAAGTGGAGATTTAAGTGTGGGTACACATACCCTGTCTGGTGTCACTATTGAGGGAGTTAACTATACAGGTAATTACACAGTGAGTCCTGTTTCCGTTTCCGGAAAAGTGTATCCTCATCGTCGGGTTGTTATTACTATTCAGTATCCCAAAGATTAATTGAGAAAGAGTATAACCTTATTAGAACTTATTATTGGAATCTCTTTGTTAGTAGTCATTATCTTAGGAGTGACTGCCTTTGATGTGGCTAGTCGTTACTTTTTAAAATCTAGTGAAAGAAAGTCTCAGATAATAAATGAGCTTAACTTCATTTTAGAACACCTTTCTAAGAATATAAATCAAGCAGTAGGAGATATAAGTAATCCTGGTATTGTAAAGGTGGACCAAAGTAGCACTTTTGGCCGTGTTCTTCTTCATCTAAGGCAAGATGTTTTAAGAACACCTGAGGATTACACCGATGATTTATGGGCTACCTATGCTTACTATACGACCTCATCAGGCCCTGATAGTTATACCTTAGCTTTTTGGCCTCCACGCCAAAATAGAAATAGTCTCCCTCTTAATAGTAGAGAGGTTCTTTCATCACGAGTAGTCAGTTTCGACTTTAGTGTATCAGGCAGTCGTGTTAGTGTAAATAATTTCGTTCTCCGTTATACTCCTAGCGATACCCAGGTGGATTATGCTAATAATCCCCAGACAAGTATTACCTCCTCTATCAATTTTCTTTCCTTAGTCCACTCAGCGAATTGACTTGACCTGTTTCGTTGTTAATATATAATTTTAATAGTCCTTGGAAAAGAAACTTTAAAGAGAGGCTATCTCTTTAAAATAAAAGCTAAATAGATGAATGGGGCCATAGTTTCCGCTAAAGGCGGACCCACTTATGAGGGGCGATCCTTGATGGGCCATTTAAAAATAAATAAATTTCTTCTTTGGTCATACTCTAGGGGTGACAGCAAGCCGTGTTTAACTACCTCGGATTTACTTATAGGCTTGCGTCAGAGGGGCAGAGCCCCTATGAGGAGCGTAAGCGACAGGGCCGTAGTTTCCGCCAAAGGCGGACCCGCTTATGAG
>CAZHYN010000011.1:0-47247 GCA_964536865.1 uncultured Planctomycetia bacterium | reverse complement strand
GGAGTCTTTTTTTGTTGGGTCCAAAATAGTTTAACAATTTAATATCTACTATCATCCATTTAACCTGAAAGCTTTTTAATTTTAAATATAACCAAGGGAATAGAGATTTGAACCCAACCTCCGACGAAGTCGGAGTCTTTTTTTGTTGGGTCCAAAATAGCTTAGCAATCTAATATCTACCATCATCTATTTAATCTGAAAGCTTTTTAATTTTAAATATAACCAATGGAATAGAGATTTGAACCCAACCTCCCACGAAGTCGGAGTCTTTTTCTTGTTGGGTCCAAAATAGCTTAGCAATCTAATATCTACCATCATCTATTTAATCTGAAAGCTTTTTAATTTTAAATATAACCAATGGAATAGAGATTTGAACCCAACCTCCCACGAAGTCGGAGTCTTTTTCTTGTTGGGTCCAAAATAGCTTATCAATCTAATCTCAGCCCTCCTTTATTTAACCTGAGAGTTTTCTAATTCTAAGTATAACCGGAGGGGGAGGGATTTGAACCCTCGATCCCGCTTTTGGCAGGATACACGATTTCCAGTCGTGCCGATTAAGCCAAACTCTCGCACCCCTCCTCAAGGAAAGATAATTTGAGGAATGAAATTGAACCTATTTAATCTTACGGCTGATATCTACTAAACTTATGGCGATACTAAAAAGTAAACACATTTCTGCAACTCTCAGAAACCCATATATAGTGATGCCTAAGAATAGATGAAATATCCCTAGAAGACGAAAAAAGATAGCAGATACAAACAGCACAAAAGCAGTAGCAAGAAAAATATCCCCTCCCAATGGATAATCTTTTCTCATCCCTCCTCCTTGTTACTTACCCTTTCTCAATATAAAATTATACACTATCTTCCTTATCTTGAAAAATAGCTTCTTATTTTTTTATTAATTGAGAGAAAACCTCTCTTTCTGCTTTAACCCAAATATCTAGATCTTTACCTTGAGGTCTTCCTTCCTCTTCCCAAAGATAGTAAGCTCTTTCTCTTATCCATTTGGAGAGTTTCTCTAAAGTTAAAGAGGAAAGAGGAAGCTTCCTTGAAGACCTTCTTTTGAAATTCTCTCTTTTACTTTTCTCCTTTGGAAAATTAGCTTTTGCCATCTTATTCCTCCTTTTTTAGAAAACAAGCCAAGTGAAATCTATCATTTTCTATCTTTCTAATAAATAGAAGGCATAATTGCTGAAAAACCTTCTCAAATCCTGACTCGGAAGAGGAAACCGAATAAACCGGGAGAATAAATAAATCCGCCTTATCAAACGTAAATTCAACTGTTATTCTTTTGTAAAAATCAGAAATCAATAAAGAAGTTTTTTCTGTCAATCCTATCTCTCCCAAATTAAATTCTTGACCGTTAATCTTTATATCTTGCCATGAAGGAAAAAATAGATTCCACTCTACTCCTAAAAGATTATTCCTCCATAAGCGATCGTCTTTAAACTCGTAGATAACTAAAAATTCACTTTCCTTACTAAAAGAAACTATTTTCGTAAATTTCTTATCGGGAGAAGAAAAACAAATATCTATCTTCTCCTCCCTCTTCTTAACGTTGAGATCATAGAGCTGATTCCCTAAGGTAGTAAATCCTTTTCCTTTCTTAAAATTCCTGATATCTATATCATTAGATAATATGTGATCTACCAATCCTACTTTTTCATAGCTATCATAAATCAAATAGCTCTCCAAATCTTTCTCTTTACTTTGAATAATGTCATGGATAGTAGCAGTGCGTTTTGGTAAAGAAAAACTCTTTTCTTTAATTTTGCTATGGTACGATTCCTCTCTCCTAGTTATAGTATTCAATAAATTGAATCCTTTGCTACGCATACTCAATTCTATCAAACTCCCTCCTCTAGAGGTAAATATACAAGTTAATTCTCTATTCTTTAGAATTATTTCTTGATTACCATCTAAATCTATATCCATTTCCTCTGCAATCAAAGGAACCTTAACATACTTTTTATCAAATTCTTCTTCAGCCTTTATTAGATTATAATAAACGGCATCTCTTATATGAGGAAGATAAAATCCTCCAAAGATACCATGCCAATAGGCACAGTTACACTGAGCCTTCCATAAGAAACAGAAAACTCTCTTATTTTTCTCAGGAGTTGTGTGAACATTAATTTTCTTGCTCAAGGAAAGCATCCGTTTATGCATATAATTCAGACGAGGATACTTAGTATAAAAATTTCTAAAAAATCCTCCCCTTACGAAATTATGAAACGCCTGATGATGAGGCGATTTCTTAAGGAAATTCTGTAAATCTTGATAGATGGAGAAAGTTTCTGGTTCAAGGACCCATTCTCCCATCTCTTGATAGGAGGCACAAGGTAAGTAAACTATCTCTTGGGGTTGAAACTGCTCTAAAGCTTCAGAGGCTGTGATAGTCTCTATCTTGTCTATGCTTTGTGTAAGTAACTCAAAGAACTGTCTAAGCCATTCTTTACCATAAACCCAATCAAAGGTATAAGGCCACAGGCCAAACTTTTCTCCGTCGTCGAAGAGAGTCACAAGAATATCCCCTCTTGCTGAAAAACTCTTAAGAAGATCTATAGCTTCATCTGCTAGAGAGAAGGGAATCTTATACCTTAAAGACTTGCTTATGGGAAAAATATAAATAGGGAGATAGTTATCTTCCGTGAGATAATACCCTGTAAATTCTTTCCGACTTAAACCTGCGTAACGAAAATGCGTATCGTCCAAAAAGGTATACTTTAGATTAGCCAAATTTATTATTCGTGCCAAATAAGGTTCCCAAACCCTTTCTGCTACCCAAATCCCCTTAGGAGTAACAGAAAACTTCTCTTTAATAAATCCATTCATAAATTTTATCTGAGAGAGTTTATCTTCGTCAGCTATCAAAGGAAGAATAGGTTCATAGTAAGCCCCACTTATGATCTCTATTTGCCCTCTATCTACCAACATCCTTAGCTTAGAAATATACTCTCTGTGATTATCCAAGATCCAATCATAGAGAGGTCCACTTATATGAAAATTACATTTTACTTTAGGATAGGCCTCCAAGAGAGTAAGGAAGGGAAGATAACATTTCTGATAAGCTTCTTCAAAGATGTGAGGAAAGTTACCTACGGGCTGATGATTATGTACACCAAAGAGAAAGTAAGTCTTACCCATTTTACTTAATGTAGCTGGGAGGCTTCTTCTTTAACATTCGAAAAATCTCCTTAACATAGGAAGTAAACAACTTTTTAAAATCTCCTGTTGGCTCACGAAAAGTATTCCACCAATTCCAATCGCTACTTTCTAGAATATAAAAGTATTCTCTTAGTTTATCAGGATTCTTAACTTTGTCTTTACTTTTCTCTATTAAATCCCTCACTCTTCTTAGAATGTACCAATTCAGATTATTCTCCTTAGAACCAACCCAAACTCCAAAATCCGCGTTGATCCATGATCCCGGGCTAAGCCTCTCCAACCTTTTAGGATACACCTTCTTAAGAAACTCGCTGGGTAAGGTAGTAGTAAGAATGTGACTCTTCTCTAGCGCAGAGTATACAGTCTCTAAAAAATCCACTCCGTTGTTAGGATAGTACTCCCAAGCGTTCTCTCCATCCATTGTGATAGTAATTACTCGGTTCTTTAACATCCCTTGGGTATAATAGTGAATTCGCTTGAAATGCTCTAATAAGTCATAACCCGCAAAAACTGGATCCTCCCATCCTTGATAGATAAAACTTATAGCATCGGATAAGTTCCTATCCCTAAAGAAGATATTTACACCAGAGAACTGATAGGGTTTATAGATAAGATGTCTCTGATTTTTTATCAAATCGTAGGATACGTACTCGGTAGTTAAACTCTTAAAAAGAATTCCTTCATCTAAAGCAATCCAACTAAAGTCTTCCTCTTTATATATATTTACTACCTCTTCAGAAATACTACCTTCGGAAGGCCAACTCCCCTCCACTTCTTTCTTAAAAATTTTTTTAAAGATTTCTTTGGAACGACGAAGCTGATACCGACAATCCTCAGGATGAGAAAATCTCAAAACAGGTTTTTTAAGGTGAGGGAATTCTTTTAGGATTTCGGTATCATATACTAAGGGAAGAATAGGATGGTAAAAAGGAGAAACAGAAATTTCAATCCTTTTGTCTCTAAGTAGCCGATTATAGAGAGGTAAAGTAACAGATATTATTTGATATTGCTTCTCTATGATATAACGTTTATCTATTTGAGTATAATTTTTTTCTTTTTTCTTCAGTTCCCTTAGACCTTTGTCCTCTTTGAAACTATATGGTGAAAACCACGCTAAGTTAAAAAGAACTTGCAAGTCTAATATATCTTGAGGTAAAAATTTCCTCTTAGAAATCTTCTTCTGATAAAGTTGAAGATAGCGTCTGTGAGGTTTTATTATTCTTTCAAAGTTTACGGAGAAAAATCTATCCAGAATAAATTCTCTTTCTCTCTTGGTTAAACTCTTAGGATCCTTTAGAGTAAGGGTAAGATAGTAATCCTTAGCCTTATTATGAGCGTAGTCGAGTATTTGAGCCAAAAGTGCACCACTAAAGTTAAAAGTTACCTTTACTTTATCAAATTTATAGAGCATCTTTACCATAGAATAGTAATCCTTCACACAATGTAAACGTACCCATCCTAAGTAATAATCCCGATGGAAGGGAAGCTTATAGAAAGGCTGGTGCATATGCCATAAGAATAGAACTTCCGTAGGAGTTTTCATCTTCAGGATTGGAATATGGAAAATTCTATATCGGGAAAGAGGTTATCTTTTCTCTCTATATCCTCAAGGACTTCAAAATTATAGAAGTTTTTTTCTAAATAATTTTTTAAGAGATGAAAACGCTCAAGATGGACAACTATCCTTTTTCTAGCATACTCACTAAAAGTGTTTGTTTTCATCATAAATGCCCAATCACTAGACTGGGCTAAGAGAACTTCCCTAGCCATCTGATTAAGAATCCGTCTCTTTAGGCCATCACTATTTTTATACCTATTAGCTAACTTGACCATTGCTTCTTGAGCACGATGAAGGTGAGGATAAATCCAATCATTTGAACCATTGAGCCAAACCTCATAGTAACCCTTCCATCCCCAGCTGGAGGGAGCAGGATTTATCACTTGATTTTTAGGATAGAGTTTAAGGTAACGGGAGGGAGTAATAAGTTTTATATTCTCCTGATCATATCTTATCTTTCTTATTAGAAACTCGAGCCAATCTATTCCCTCAAACCACCAGTGACCAAACAATTCTGCATCATAAGGAGCTACTATAATAGGCTTTCTCCTTAATACTCCGAAAAGATACTCTGCTTGCTTCTCTCTATTAAACATAAAGTTTCCTGCATGCTCAGCAGCTTTCTTCTTTGCCTCCTCAGGGAGGTAAGGTTGTTTATAAGGGGTAGGACCGGTGATCTTATAATACTTTATCCCTGTAAATATTCTTGCTCCAGAGGGGGATATATAAGGCTTTATATAATCATAATCTAAATCAAAGCCAATATCTCGATAGTACTCCCGATAATTGTAATCTCCAGGATAGCCTTCGATTGAAGACCAAACGCTCTTAGAAGACTCAGGATCTCTACCAAAGACTGCTATCCTTCTCTTGGTATAATAAGAGGAATAAACTCCAAACTTAGGACGTGGCCTAGAAAAAAGTACTCCGTGAGTCTCTAAGATAAAATACTTCAACCCCACATCTTTTAGAAACTTATCTAATCCCTCAAAGTAACCACATTCGGGAAGCCACATCCCCTTAGGATGGGAAGAAAAGTATTTAATATAAGAACTTACTCCTACCTGAATTTGCGCTTTTATTGCCTCTTTACTTATAAGAAGAGGTAAAAAACCATGCGTACCTGCACAGGTTATTATCTCCAAAAATCCTTTGTCCTGGTATTTTTTGAATTCTCTCAAAAGATTCTGATTGTAATGGTAGCAGAATTTATCTTTTGTTCTTCTGAAGCGATAATAATACATCAGTGCCAACTTATGGAAAGAAGGAGAAAATCTTGTACGCTCTATCTCTTTCTCACAGAGTTCGATCATTTTATCTAAGTATCTAACATACCTTTCCTTAAGAAGTTGGTCGTCCATCATACTACATAGAGTAGGCGAAAGATTAAGGGTGAGAGAAAAATCTACTCTGTCATTATCCAGCCTCTCGAAAATCTCTAAGAGAGGAATATAAGTCTCAGTCAATGCTTCAAAAAACCAACGTTCCTCTAAAAACTCTTCATACTCTGGATGACGTACAAAAGGAAGGTGGGCATGTAAGATTAGCGCCAAATATCCTTTCTCCATATCACTTTGTACCTCTCTTAATAGTAGGGGTAAGCTTTATTGTCTCTTTTTTATCAGGCGAAGTAGCCACTATCTTAAACTCAAAGTTCCCTTCCGGTAAGGCATATCTTAAAGAGAATGTTCCATCGCTTCTTAAGTTAACACGTCTCTTTTCTACATCTACTGTAGCTTTAGGATGAGTTCTTCCGTAAATAATAAGCTCCGTCCATACCTCTAAGAAAAATTTCCGTGCCTCCTCCTTCTTCGCAAAAGAAAAGAGACTGCTTATCCCTCCAGAAAATGCTCCACTAGAAATCTGGTATTTTATAATCTCTTCTAACTTCCTTCGTCTCTCTAGAGAACTTTTACCTAAGTCATAAATCCCCAAAATCTTATAATAATCCTCCTCGCCCAGAATCCATTCCTCATCTACCATGCTAGAAACCCCAAAGCAAGGAGTTTTAATTATATTTGAACGCACTAAAGGGAAAAACTTACCATAAGGATTCTTAAATCCAATCTCTACACACCACTCCCTTTCTGGTCTATCTACATTTATATACCAGTTACCCGCCTCAAAATGAATATCGATATCAAAAAAAGAATTTGCATTGTCTCCTCTAAAATCTTTTACCCCTGTAACGTCATAAACTCTTAAAATCCATCTTAGATTTCCTCTCTCGTATATAGGTATAGAGGAAACAACTTCACTAATTTTCGTCTCACTAATATCCCAATAGGTATGTAGCCACCAAGGATCTCTGGGCAAGAGAGTAATCCTATTATCGTAATATTTTTGAGGTAAACTAACTTCTCCTATCTCTTGAGAAACAAGTTGAGGTTCTTTAAGTCTCACGAATTTAGAGACTTCTACTTTCTCCTTATCTGCGCTAATTCTTTCTTGTGGGGTAGGAAGAGGAGTTTTTAACTTGGGTAATTTTTCTTTTTTCTTATAGAGGGAAGAGGTTCTTCTCTTTCTAATCCTTTCGATCTTTCTCTTTAAGGTCCTAACTCGAGTTTTTACTCTCTGGGTAACTGTCCTTTTTTTCTTTGTAGAAGTAGAAGATATTTTTTTCTTTCTTGTATTTTTTTTCATCTTTACCTCCTTTTAGGACAGAAAGAATTCTACCACCCTCCCACATAGGTGTCAACTCATAAATCAACTAAGCTAAATAATCAGCAATTTTACAATAATCCTCCAATGATAGAGAATCTGGTCTTTGTTCTTCGCTTATTCCTACACCTTCTAATACTTCCTTTATCTTCCCTTTAGAATAAAGAGAAGATAAGGAATTTATAATCTTCTTCCGCCTTCCCTGAAAGGCAACTTTTATAACTTTAAACAACTTCTTCTCGTTCCTAACAGGATGAGGAGGAGCTGGCAAAAACTTTATCCTCACAAAGGAAGAATCTACTCTCGGCTGAGGCCAATAAGCCTGTTTAGGGATATGGAAGATAATCTCAGGTATAGCGAAATATTGTATATAGCAAGTCAAGAAACTATAAGCTTTTTCTCTGGGATGAGCGGTGAGTTTCTCTGCAAATTCTTTTTGAAAAGAAGCGTATACTTCTTTAATCCACTTTCTTTGGCTCACAATGTATCTTATAAACTTATTACTTATATAGTAGGGAATATTCCCAAACACTATCAACTCTCCTCCAAAGGAACTTAAATCTACCTTTAAAATATCCTCGTTTATAATTTCTAGATTAGAAAAAGATGAGAATCTTTTATTAAGAATTTCTACTAATCGAGAATCAAACTCAACACACCATATTTTTTTTACCTTCTTCAGTAAATATTGAGTTAACTCTCCTTTACCTGCTCCTATCTCCAAGACCTCCTTCCCTTCTATATCCATAGAACTTATTATTTTCTTTACATATCTTCTATCTCTTAAAAATATTTGCCCTAACTCCTTACTGAATTTCATAAAAGGATATTTAAGAAGAGTAACTTAAGAAAGCTCCCAAGCGCATTGCTTCCACCATAGACGAAAAAACAAGATATTTACCTTCTCTTACCCGATCAAATGCCACGCCATGGGCGGGAGAAGTCCTTATTATGGGAAGACCGACTGTCAAATTCACTCCCTCCTTAAAAGAGAGGAGCTTAAAGGGTATCATTCCCTGATCATGGTAAAGGGCTATTATACAGTGAAATTTCTTCATATTTGTAGGTATAAAGATTGTATCAGCAGGGTACGGCCCTCTTAAGGGTAGCAAAGAACTATCTATTGCTTCCTTTATTACTTTCTCTTCCTCCCCTAAGTAAGTATCTATCCCTGCATGGGGATTTAGGCTACATACTCCTATCTTAGGAGTATCAACCTTAAATCTTTCTTTTAAGAAAGAGTAAATGAGATGAAAATGCTCTACCAATTCTTTTTTCTTAATCTGTAGAGGCACCTCCTTAAAATCTATATGACGAGTGAAAAGAACTACTTTAAAATTTCTGGATACCATCATCATAGCAAATCTCTTTATCCCGAAGTAATTGGCTAAATATTCGGTATGACCCAAAAAGTTGGGAAAAGATAATCTTACTGCTTCTTTAGATAATGGTGCAGTGACTAAAGAGGGAATTTTTCTCTTAGTAACAATTTCTAAGGCTTTATTAAGATAGGAAATGGAAGCAATTCCTCCTAGTTTAGTTACTCTTCCTTTCTTAAGCTTAGAAATACCTTTAGTGTTTAAGTCTATCAGCTCTATTTTCTTTCTAATCCGCCTGAATGTAGGAATTTCTTCCAGGACTTTTCTATCACCTACAACGATAAATGTTAAATCCTTCCTCCCTATATTTTCTATAGCTTTCAATGTTATAATCGGACCACACCCTGCAGGATCCCCAATAGTAATCACTACCTTTTTAATCATAGATTTTTATTAATGCTTTCTCTTTTAACTTATTTATCCATCTAGTAAACTCCTCTTTAAATTTTTTTTCCCAGAGATAGGAATGTATCTCCTCTTTAGCTTTTTCTAAGGGAACTATCTTAGAAGGAAATACCTTCTCTAGATATATCAGATAATAAAAATCGGAGGACTTTTGTATTTTTGACTCCCCTTCTTTTAAAGTGGTAACCACTGCTCTCACTTCCTCCTTCAAACTCTTCTCTTCAACTTCTAATCTCACTAATCCATAACTCTCCTTATCCAAAGAATTTATCCCCTCAGCTTTTAGTTTATTATTTAATTCCTCCGCTTTTTCCTCACTATCCACCTTTGCCATCCAAATTATGTACTTTTTAGGCTCTCTAAAAATTTCCTTATTACTGTTATAAAAATCAGTTATCTCCTGGGGAGAAATGCTTATTTTTGAACGCACATATTCATCAATAATTTTTTGAGTTAAATATTGCTCTTTCAACTTTTCCTTTAAAGCAGTAATAGTTAATCCTTCTTTTATTAAAGAAGCTTGAAAAGCCTCATAGGATGGATAAGAGGAGATAAATGCCTGCATTCGATCTTTTATCCAACTGGAAGGAACCTCAATTTTTTCTCTCCTAGCCTGAGAGATTATCAATTTATCCTCGATAAGTCTCTGGAGTAGATTTTTTTTGAACTCCTCGTTAATCTCAATTTCTGGATTTTTATACTTTAAAAAATTACAATAATTATCTAAGTCTTTGGAGGTGATTACCTCTCCATTGACATTAGCAATTATTCTACTTACTGATTCCGCTTCTATTGCTAAACACTTATCCAGAAAAAGGAAATTTACAGCGAAGATTACTATCCATACTAATTTAATCTTTCTTTTCAACCTTAACCTCCTATTTCAATCTTGAATGCTTCTTTTAAATATTCTATCTCTTTTTTAAGAAGACGGCAGTAAAGATCAAACCCAATCATCCAAACAAACCCGTGTTGTTGGACACCTAAGAGGTTGCCCGCTCCTCTTAACTCCAAATCACTCATAGCGATCTCAAAACCTGCACCTAAATGAGAAAACTCCTCTAAAAGCTTCAATCTTTTTTTAGCCTCACTAGATATAGAAGAAAATTTTGGAACCAAGAAATAAGCATAAGCTTGAATATTAAACCTACCTACTCTCCCTCGTAACTGGTGTAAGTCACTTAAACCAAAAGTGTGAGCATCGTTAACGATAATAGTATTGGCATGAGGAATATCTATGCCTGATTCTACAATCGCCGTAGTAAGAAGACAATCAATCCTTTTCTCAATAAAATCTAACATTACTTTTTCTATAGAAGAGGAAGGCATCTTTCCATGAACCACTCCTATCCTAATATGAGAGGGAAGAACCCTCTTTAAAATCTTAAGTATTCTATCTAAAGTATGAATTCGGTTATGGATAAAAAATACACTCCCTCCTCTGTTTACCTCTTTAGTTATTGTTTCTTTAAGAAGTTGAGGAGAAAATTCTGCTACTTTTGTCCTTACCGCCAATCTTTCTTTAGGAGGGGTTCTTATCAAAGATATTTCCTTTATCCCTATAAGTCCCATATAGAGGGTACGAGGAATAGGAGTAGCGGTTAAAGTAAGGACATCTACTCCTAATTTTAACTTCTTTAATTTCTCCTTAGCTCTAACTCCAAATCTCTGTTCTTCATCAATAATAAGAAGCCCCAAATCATGAAACTCTACATCCTGAGAAAGAAGTCGATGTGTTCCTACCACTATATCAATTTTACCCTCCTTCAGTCTTCTTACAACCTCCTCCTGTTGATGCTTAGTTCTAAACCGAGAGAGTAATTCTACTACCACAGGGAAGTCTTCTACCCTCTTTACTAAATTCTTATAGTGCTGATATGCCAGAATAGTAGTAGGCACTAAAAATGCTACCTGCTTCCCATCCATCACTGCTTTAAATGCTGCCCGCATAGCCACTTCGGTCTTACCGTAGCCAGTATCTCCACAGACTAACCTATCCATACACTGCTTCTGTTCCATATCTCTTTTTACTTCGTAAGTAGCTTTAATCTGATCCTCTGTTTCCTGGTAAGGAAACTTTTCTTCAAAAATCTTTTGCCATTCACTATCAGGAGAAAACTTAAATCCTCCCAATAGTGTCCGTTGAGCTTGAATTCTTAAAAGTTCTAAGGCGTAACTTCTTATCCCTTGCTCTACTCTCTCTTTAGTACGAAGCCACTCTCTTGAGCCAAGGCGAGAAAGTTTGGGGGGTTTAGGAGAAAAACTTATGTATTTTTGAATCAAGTGAGCTTCTTCTACCGATACATAGAGCTTATCTTGATTAGCATACTCTATTTCAAAATAGTATCCTTCCTTACTTCTTACTTCCAATCTCTTTGTTCCTAAAAATTTACCTATACCATAGCGAGTATGAACTACATAGTCTCCTTTATTTATTTTTAAGACAATATCTAAAGGCATTTCTTCTGAGTATCTTTTTGGTTTCTTTTTCCTATAAGGGAGAAGAATAAGGAAATTGTATCCCATTATCTTTTTATTAATAGTCTTATCAAAACTATAAATTTCTCTAATTACTTCGAACTCCCACTCTATCCTTACAGGAAAATTAAAATTTACAGGAAAAATTTCCAGAATGTCACCTTTAAGGGAGAAGTCTCCTTCTTCTAATACTTCATCTACTCTGTGATAGCCAAGCTCTGCTATCTTATTTACTATTTGGGAAAGACTCTCTTCCTTGTGAGTGTATATTTTTAAAGTGGGAAACATATCTATTTTTATCTACCCAAGAAGGAAAAATCTCTTAAATATTTTAGGTTACTTATAGTTCTGATAGATTCCTTGATATCCATAAGATGGCTTATTGATTCTAATAAAGATTACCTGAATTAACCTTGCGTTTTGTTTTATCTTTACCCCCTGGGAGTTCTCCACAACTAAGAGAAATTCACTTCTGCCTTTAAACCCAGCATCCCACACAGCATTGTGAGTGTAAACCCCCATTCTTAAGAGGGAACTTCTAGGAAAGGCTAAAGCTATTAGATCTATAGGAAGATTGACCACTTCATTTGTTCTCACCTTATATACCCCTTTAGGCAACCACCACCATGCCCTCTTATCAGGAGGGATTGGTTCCATAAAGGGGGCCTCTTCAGTAGGGGGAAGTACCCTCTCAGTGTTGGAGAAATCCACTGCTCCCTCCCCTTTAAACTTGAATATTTTCTCTACAGTAAAATCAAAACCATTGGGAGTGAGCTGAATATCTAGATCAATGTATTCTCTAATGAGCTCTTCTTCTAAAATTAATTTTTTTATCTCCTCTTGATTAAGTACAACCATTTTATCTAGTAGATAAAGAAGAAAACTTACGAAAGGCTAAAACTAACGGAGAGGCTATATATATTGAGGAATATGTTCCCGCAATAAACCCTGCCAAGAGAGTAAAAGAAAAGCTCTTCAATGCTTCTCCACCCAGAGTAAAAATACACATAACCACAAGGATAGTAGTAAAAGATGTAATAATTGTCCGAGAGAGAGTTTGATTAATAGCAGAATTTATTATCTCTCTCAAAGATACCTTATGCATTCGAGGGCTCAGCTCTCTTATACGGTCATAAATTACAATAGTATCATTTATAGAGTATCCTGCGATAGTTAAAATAGCAGTAACAACTAAAAGACTAATCTCATATCCCCATAAACAGACGAAACCTATACTTATTAAAACATCATGAAAAAGAGCAATTATCCCTGCTATAGCAAAATCCAGATGTTTAAATCTGAAGGCAACATAAATAAGTATACCTAAAAGAGACATACTTACAGCAAGAATAGCTTTTTTTCTTAAAATTGCTCCTACTGTTGGTCCGATAGTGTTTATTTTTAGTCTAATTACTTTACCAAAGTTCTTTTTTAAGATATCTTCTACTTTTTGGGTAATGTCACTCTTACTTTTTATAAGAACACCTCCTTTAATGTCTTTAAACTCCTGCAAGATTATATTCTTAACTCCTCCTTCCTCTAAAACTCTTCTTACCTTTTCGATTTTAGAGGGGGGTTGAAGTTTATACTGAAGAAGCTGACCTCCTTTAAAATCTATGCCCCATATTCTTTCTCCTCTCGATTTAAAACTAAAAAAACCTATACCTATCAATACTAAAGAAATAATAAAGCAAATATTTTTAAACTTCACAAAATTAATATTAGGTGACTTAACTAATTCGACCATTCTGAATTTCTTTAAACCTATGCTGAGGAATATATAAAAAATAGTTCTCCCCACAAAAAGAGAGGTAAAGATGCTTGCTATTATTCCTAAAGATAAAGTAGTAGCAAAACCTCGTATAGGACCGGTCCCATAGATAAAGAGGAAAAGAGCGGCAATTAAGGTAGTAATATTAGCATCAAAAATAGTTCTCTTTGCTTTATCAAATCCATTTTTCACTGCTAAACTCAAAGGTTTATTTACTTTAAGCTCCTCTCTAATTCTCTCAAAAACCAACACATTAGCATCAACAGCCATTCCTAAGGTTAGAATCATCCCTGCAATTCCCGGGAGAGTCAACGTTGCTCTCAACAAACTGAGTCCTGCTAAAACAAAAACTAAATCAAGAATAAGACATATAAAGGCTACTAATCCTCCTATAAAATAGTAACTACCCATAAAAATAACTACCAATATTGCTCCAATAACTATAGAAAGTAATCCTCTCCTTATGGAATCACTACCCAAAAGAGGACCAACTGTCCTTTCTTCTTCTATCTTTAGGGGGGCTGGGAGGGCCCCTGCTCTTAAAACCAAAGCTAAATCACGAGCTTCTTGAACAGTAAAATCTCCAGTTATCTGAGCATCGCCACTTAAAATCGGCTCTCTAATTACGGGAGCACTTTTTACTACTCCATCTAAAACAATAGCTAACCTTCTTCCTACATTCTCTTTGGTGATTTTAGCAAACCTCTTGGTACCTTCGCTATTAAACTTCAGAGTAACAATAGGAAACATATTAGAATCAAAAGTAGAAGTAGCAGTGGCTAAATCTGAACCTTTAATAGAAGCTTCACTCTTTAAAAGAAGAGGTTTCTCATCAAGATATTTCAACTCATAACCCTCAAAGATATTGCCTTCCAAAGCCTGCTTTAGCTTCTTCTCATCATCTTCTACTAATTTAAACTCTAAAAAAGCAGTTTGACCGATTATCTTTAAAACTCTCTCTCTATCCACTACTCCCGGGAGTTGAACTAAAATAGAATCTTTTCCCTGGATTTGAATATTCGGCTCTTTTACTCCAAACTCATCTATTCTATTCCTTATTACTTCCAAAGCCACCTCGCTTGCCTGAGATACTTTCTCTTTAGGAACCTTAGAGGTGTCCACTTTTAGAACTACATACATCCCTCCTTTTAAATCCAGACCTAAATTTATCTTGGTATTAAGAGGCAAAATATAGAAAAAACTCAGTAGGACTATCCCTAAAATAATTGTTAATCTTAACTTAAAATCTTTGGGTTTAATCATAACCAAAAATTTTTGCTAATCAAAACGTTGAAATCGGTTTACTCTTTTCTCTGCTTCTTTACGTAAGCTACACTGGACTTATCTACTTCAATTTTAACATTATCATCAACTCTTATAATAAATGTCTTCTCTTTAACATTTATAATTGTGCCATGAATACCTCCTACAGTTACTACCTCATCATTCTTCTTAAGGCTTTCGATCATCTTTTGATGTTCTATCTGTTTCTTTCTCTGAGGTCGAATAAGAAGAAAATAGAAAACAACAAAGAGAAAGATGAGAGGAAGAAGCTGTACTAAAGCCGTAGGCTGACTTTGCTCCATAACCGACCTCCTTGGCTTTATAATTACTTACTACTTTGTCTTCTATACTTCTTAACCAGACTTGCTACCGTCTCCGTAGGTTTAGCGCCTTTTTTTAACCATTCCTCATACTTGGAAAGATCAACTTTTAGTAAGTTTCGTGAAGGATCATAGTAACCTAATTCCTCCACAAATTTTGACTCTCGAGGAGTCCTTGCTTCACATACTATAATCTTAAAGTGGTGTCTTCTCTTTACAGGCTTTCCTGGCTTCCTTAGCCTAATCTTTAGCATATCTCCTCCTTGGCTCCTACTGATTGGCTATCCTCAACGCTAAAATTTGGGCTTTAGCTTTATTGAGTATCTCTTTAAACTCCCTTTCTGGTTTAGAATCAGCGACAATCCCTGCTCCTGCCTGAACGTAAGCACGACCTTCTTTGAAAACAATGGTGCGGATTATTATACAAGTATCTAAGGCTCCTGTAAACGAAAAATATCCTACGCATCCTGCGTAAATTCCTCTCCTATCAGGTTCTAATTCATTAATTATCTGCATAGCTCTAACCTTGGGAGCACCGCTAACTGTCCCCGCAGGAAAGCAAGCTTTCAATGCATCAAAGATATTAAATCTCCTATCTAATCCTGCTTGTACCTCACTTACAATATGCATGACATGAGAAAATCTCTCTATACTCATAAAGATAGGAACTCCTACACTACCTGAAGAAGCTACTCTCCCTAAATCGTTCCTTGCTAAGTCTACAAGCATTAAATGTTCTGCTCTCTCTTTAGCATCAGAAAGCAAATCTCCTTCTAATCTCTTATCTTCTTCCTCAGTCCTCCCTCTTCTTCTTGTTCCTGCAATGGGACGAGTAGTAAGAACTTGCCTTTCACATCTTAAGAGCATCTCTGGAGAAGCTCCTACTATCTTTAGTCTACCAAAATCTAAATAGTACATATAAGGAGAGGGATTAAGTAGTCTTAAATAGCGATAGGCCAGAAAAGGGTCTTTTTTAAACTCTATTTCTAACCGTTGAGAAAGAACCACTTGGATAATTTCTCCTTCTCTTATATACTTTTTTACTTTTTTTACTGCTTTTATAAAATCTCTCTTAGTGAAATTTGACTTAAACTTAAGATGGGTCTTCTTTTGCAGATTAAGTAATGGTAATGCTTTAAAACTAGAGATACGTTTTACTATTTTTTTTAACTCTTTTAATTCCTTCCAATAGAAGGTGGGAGTAGGTTTACCTCTTAGAGAAGAGAACAACAGTATCTCAATCTCCCTCTTAAGATGGTCAAATATAATCAAGTATTTAGGTAAAATAAAATAACAATCAGGCGTGCCAATCCTGTCAGGTAGCTCTTCCCCTATCGGTTCACAGAATCTTACAAAGTCGTAGCCTAAATAACCCACAAATCCCCCAAAGAACCTTAAATTCTTTTTTGGCCATACCTTAAACTTAGACATTAACTTTTTCAATTCATCCAAAGGATCTTTTCTCTGTAAGATCTTTCTTATCTTCTTACCATGGTAGGTATACCATACATTATTCTTCTGACTCATAAACACTGCCAGAGGCTTAAATCCTAAAAAGGAGTAACGAGAAATCTTTTCTTCTCCCTCAACAGATTCGAGAAGGAAACTCTCCCCTTTTATATATTCCCTTAAGTTATAGTAAATAGAAAGGGGAGTAAGCCAGTCGCAATGGAACCTATAAGAGAAAACAACTAAATTCTTTTTCAGGGGAAGTTTTAAAAATTCGCTTAAGGAAGGATTTACAATCATTTTCTATATTAATCTTCTATAAAAACAGCTCCTATTGCCTGTATGACAAGCAACACCTACTTGCTCTACTTTAATAAGTAAGGCATCTTTATCACAATCGTAGTAAATCTCTCTTACCTTCTGAATATTACCACTGGTTTCTCCTTTTCGCCATAGAACTCTTCGTGAGCGAGAGTAGAAACAAGTTCTCCCCTCTTTAAGAGTAATTTTCAAGGACTCCTTACTCATATAACCAAGCATGAGAACTTCCTTAGTCTTTCTATCCTGAATAATTGCTGGGATCAATCCTCTCTTATCAAACCGTAATTTAGGTATCCTCCTTAGATTTACTTTCATATTATACCTCCCAACGTTCTCATTATATAATAGGATTATACCATAAATATCCTATAATTAAACTATGAGAGAACAGAATTTATCTTTTTATTATTTTTGTTACTTCTTAATTTTATATTGATGAGAAGATAATGAAGATAAGGGAACTCTTGAGCAAAATTTTCAGCCTCGAGGAATTAGGTTCTCAAAGAAATTATAGAGAAATAGATAGCTAATTACAGAGAATTTTCTTTCCAATATTTAAACTCCTCGTATATTAAGGAGTCTTGTCTACTTTTCCTTAGGAGGTTCTAGATATGATACTTTAGATTTAACTTCCGTTTCTCTCTAACTTAATTTTTTCTTTCTTCTATACAATTTAAAATAGTCCTTATGGGTTTCTCTCCACCTCTTAAGGTATTCCCAACGTCTTCTCTCCCAAGGAGTTTTTTTACTCTTGTATTTAAAATAATCAGGATTTTTAAGTCGCCATCTCTTTTGATTTTCTAATTGCCTTACCTTTTGGCATTGGGGCTTTGAACAAACTTCCTGATAAGGATGAAATTTGTCAGGAATAAATTCCTCATTGCATATTTTGCATATTTTAACTTTCTTATTCCCTCTATCCTCCATCTTGCTCAGCAGTTGAGATATAACATATAAATATGCAATTTTCAAGTCTTCACTCAGAGAAAAATACTGAAAAGACCTTCTCTGGGTTAAAAAATAGAAGAGGAAATTTTTAGAAAGATAAAAAAGTGGCAGCCCCAACGGGATTTGAACCCGTGCCTCGTGGCTGAGAACCACGTATCCTTAACCGGGCTAGACGATGGGGCCAGATGCACTCATATTTTATTTTTCTCTTTCCCAAATGTCAACAAATTAATCAATAAATTGTATCTTCCAATTCTATATCTCACTTTTATTCCTCAAATATAATATTTAACCATATTTTCTAATTCGGGCTTACCAACAGCACCAATAATTTTGTCTACCATTTCACCTTTTTTAAACAGTGCCAAGGTAGGTATACTCATTACTTCATACCGGGAAGCGATATTAGGAGCTTCGTCAACATTTAACTTACATACCTTCAACTTTCCCTCATACTCTATAGCAATCTCAGAAAGAATAGGAGCAACTATATGACAAGGCATACACCAAGGAGCCCAAAAATCTACTAAAGCTGGAATATCTGACTCTAATACTTCCTGCTGGAAATTTGTATCATCCACTCTAACCTCCATCATCCCTCCTTTCTTACCTTTAAGAAACACAAATGTAGTATTCAACAATCATGGGGAATTTCTTTAATATGAAGAAGAAGATGCTCTTTGTTACCCTTTAAAGTGTCTACCCATCCATAATTTGCATCACATTTAGAATCTAAATCCTTTTTTGCTTAAAATTAACACTTATCTCCTTACCTGTACTCTTCATTACAGAATCTCTATTCTTACAATCCAAGATCTTCTTTAATCTCTCTCATTGCCTCCAAGCAAATGTCTATAAATTCCTCCAAACTTAGAGCCCTAACTCTTCACAGCTTTTTATCTGTTCTCGATTAGCTCCTCTAGCAAAACTTTTTTCTTTAAATCTATTCATAACAAACCGAGTATCCAAAGCTTCTAATTTCCTCTGAGGATGCATTAAAGCAGATGCTATGATTAATCCCGTTAAAGGATCAACAGCATATAAAGCCTTAGCCATCTTTGTCTTCCTCTCAATATGACCAGGATGAGCCTTTATAGCTTCGATTATCTCTTCATCCACCTCCTTTTCCTTCAAAATTTCCGCAGTAACAAATCCGTGTCTAGAAAAATCTCCCCTTGTCTCCTGATAATCTAAGTCATGGAGAAGCCCGGCTAAAGCCCAACTCTTCTCATCTTCGTTAAGACTTTGTGCCAACTTCCCCATACAGGCTTCCACTGCTAAACTATGGTTAATCAAGTTCTTATTTTTGAGATTACTCTCTAACAGACGCAATGCCTCTTCTCTTTCCATACTGCTATAACTTCTCTGTCAGTATATTTTTTAAGGACATTAAAAAAGAATTCCATAAAGATAAACTAGATTACTCATATGCGTAGTTCGGGGGTAAATTAAACGCTATCCCTCCCCTCTCTCTTTTAATCTTCTGATTTCTGCCTTATATATCTCTATTCTATCTTTATTAGCTTGCCTGAACCTCCTTCTATAAATTTACCTGGATACAATCTTCTTATTTCCTCTCTATACTGGGTACAATGTGTAGCACATATAAAATCTAAATTCTTAACCAAATCGAATTCTCTAAATCCATGCAGACCTCCAATTAAGGCAATAACTCTTCCAAACTTAGAAGCTTCCTTTAAAATATTTTTTACTCCTGGGTGGGAACACCCTACAATCACAACTACTTCCTTTCTTAATTTTACTATTAGAGATTGTTCTATTCCCAGTAATTCTCCCGTAGAAAAAACATTATCAAAAATTTCTATAGAATCTCTCACTTTGATAAATTCTTTCACTTCGGGATGAGAAGAAAATGACTCAGGAACATAAAGTTTAATTCTGTTATTAATTTTTAAAAAACTGCTCAACCCTCCTGTATGATCCCAGTGATCGTGGGAAATAAAAATAGTTGTAATCTCCTCAGGACGAATTTTTAACTTTTCCATATTCCCCAATAAAACCTCTCCACTTGCTCCTGTGTCAAATAGAATCTTAGGTAAATTTTCTATTTCTACTAAACAAGAGAAGCCCCATTCACTCCTTAACTCTTTATTATAAATGGTATTATCAGAAATTATTGTAATCTTCATAATTACCTCCAGAATTAAATCTCAATTTTTGCTCCACACCTAAATTCAATAAAATTATCCTTCCAAGCCTTTCTAAATAATTCTATAAGGCCTCCTCCTCTACTAAGAAAACTCCGAGGGAAATTATAACCCTCTTATGCTCTTAGAGAGTTCATTAATAAAAATTCTCTCACCACCTCCCTCCT
The DNA here is from genome assembly GCA_964536865.1 of uncultured Planctomycetia bacterium. Classification (GTDB taxonomy): domain Bacteria; phylum Omnitrophota; class Gorgyraeia; order Duberdicusellales; family 4484-171; genus B7-G16. The sequence continues at coordinate 27,167 of CAZHYN010000011.1, read as the reverse complement.
CTTCCCCTACCAAAACCTTTCTTTCTCCTTCCAGACATACCTCTCCCTCTACTAAAAGTAAAGAAATTAAAACCTGGTCTAGGAATAAATTTACTTTGGAATTCACCTGACTCAGAATAGATCGCTTCTTGAGGACAAACTTGAGCACACTTCCCACAGTTTAAACATTTCTTTACATCAATCTTAGCTTTTCCATCCTTCATTGATATTGCGCCAACAGGGCAAACATTTATACAAGCTCCACATCCGATACACTTTTTCTCATCTACTTTAAACACTACTTTCCTCCTTTTTCTCTTCAGAAATAATAAAATTTAATATACAGCACTCATTGTAATATTCATCATGAAGACACTGATAGAACAATTTTTCTTGTAAAGTAAAACCAACTTTCTCTACTTCTTTTATTACTTCTTCCAATCCTAAAGATGCTAACTCCATCAGAGGATAATCATCTCTATAGTGCTTAGGATAAAGAGAAAAGAAGCCCTCTGATTTTAAAATACGAAAGACTTCTTTATAAATCCTCTCTCTATATTTTTCATAATGGATAACGTCATAACAGAGAACTACATCAATAGAGTTATCTTCTAAAGGAATCTTGGTATCCCCTTTAATTATCTCTATGTTGCTTAATCCTTCTTCTTCGGCTAATCTTCTTAGTCTCTCTAGTATATAAGCATCCTTATCAAAAGCATAGACCTTACCTTTTTCCCCAATTACTTTACTTGCAGGAATAGTATAATGTCCTTCTCCACATCCAAAATCTAACACTATTTGCCCCCTCCTAAGTCCAACTTTCCTTAAGAATTTTTCTCCATCCTCCTCCAACCACTTTCTTACTTTAGAATACATCGAAACTTCCTATCTCACTTTACTTAAAAGACCATCCACAGAAATAGTATGAAAATTAAACCCTAAATCTTTTATAGGATCTGCTCCTAAAGCCACTCCTAAGAGTTGGGGGTAAAAAATAACTGGTAGGTTGTATTTCTTACCACTCTTTCCTTCTATTTCCTTTTGTTCTTCCCCATACATAAGATAGCAAGTCTGACATTGAAGAACCATTGCATCTACTTCCTTCTCCTTCAAATTATCCAGCTTCTTCTGGATTAATGAATGGGCTAACTCTCCAGAAACAGGAAATACCTTACCCCCACAACAAAGATTAAGTGTTTCATATTCTACGGGAGTAGCTCCTATAGCAGATATAAGAGCATGTAATGTTGTAGGATTATCTGGCTCATCGACTCCTCTTAGGGCAGTTTTTGGTTTCAAGTAATGGCATCCATAATGGGGAGCTACTTTGAGCTGAGAAAGATCTCTTTTTATACTTCTTCTCAATCTCTCTACTCCTATATCTTCGTAAAGAACTCTAGAGAGATGTTTTACTCTAACTTTTCCTTTATATTCTATGCCTATTCTATGTAACTTTTCATTTACCCTTTCTCTTATCTGGAAATTCTCTAACTTCTCTATTGCTTCGGAAAGCGCTCCTGTACAAGCGGCACAGAGAGTAAGTATATCTAATCCTTTGGCTTCAGCATAAGCTAAGTTTGCTGCTGCCATAAGAAGTGCTGTCTCTCTATCCAAATTAACGTGATTTATCCCACAACAAAAAAAATCTTTAATATCTACTAGGTTAATTTCTAAATGCCTGCAGACCCATCTTGAAGCAAGCTCATATTGAACAGCTTTTGTAGGAGTAGTACATCCTAAAAATAAAGCATACTCACTCACTCTTATCCTTACTTAACCTATCAATCTCCTCCAGTTCAATTATCTTTTTTATTTCTTCTCTCTCCTCCAACCTTAAAGGGGGGAGAGAAAGCTTCTCCCTTCTTTTAATCCAACTCTCTTGGGGGGGGAATATTATTCCTGTCTTAATAACATGTTTTATCTGATCAACCCATACAGAAGGAGCATATCCTTCCTTAGCTGCCATATTCTTTAAGACGTTTAAAACATTGAAAAACTTAACATTCTGAGGACAACGTTGTTCGCAGTTGTGACAAGTAGCACAATACCAAATATAAGGACTACTTAATACCTCCTTTCTCATTCCTAACCTTACCATCTTAGCTAACTTCTTAGGATCATACTCAGGAAATACTTCATGAATAGGACATCCTGCTGTACAAGCTCCACAGTTAAAACAAGCCTTCAAATCTTTAGCCTCCTCATGAGCTATAACTTCAGCTTCAAAAGTAGGATCGAAATTAACGTTTGAAATAGGTTGGCTAAATAGCTCCTTCTTATCCATCCTTTTTTAACTCCTCCTCCAAGGCTTTCCTTAAATCTTCTTTCTTTGGGACACCTATGAATTTCAATATTCCGTTAATAGCTATAGCTGGAACGGACATCACCCCATACTGAATAGCTCTTGCACTATCGACACTTATATCCACCTCCTCTATAGTAATCTCCCCATCTAACTCCTTTACTAACTCTTCAAGCATCTGTTTTACCGCTGGACAACCTACACATCCTGGTGACATAAATTCTTCTATATAGATCTCAGCCATACTCTACCACCTCCTAATTTGGTCTCTCTGCCTTTATCATAAACTCAGGAAGTTCTATACTTCCTTTTCTCAATTCACTGTCTATACAAGAGGCAACAGCCTTGGCTTGAGTAATAGAGTCGGGAATATCCTTTGGTCCTTGGGCACATCCACAGATGTAGATTCCTCTTATATTTGTCTCTACCGGTCTAAGTTTAGGATGGACTTCCTGAAAGAAACCATTTTCATCCAAATTTATGTGCAAAATTTCCGAAAGACGCTCAGCTCCTTTTGAAGGAACTATAGCACAAGACAATACCACTAGATCTACTTCCAAGTTAAGAAGTGCTCCTATATCTTTATCTTCAACTTTTAAAATAAAATTCTTCTTATCAAAGTTTTCTATTACCTCTGCTGGTCTACCATGAATAAAATTAACTCCTAACTCTCTTGTCTGTCGGTAGTATTCCTCAAATCCTTTTCCTGGTGTTCGCATATCTATATAACAAATATAAATCTCGATATCAGAGGAAATCATCTCTTTTATTATTTGGGCATGCTTTAAAGCATACATACAGCAAACAGAAGAACAATACTTATTTGCATTTTCATCTCGCGACCCCACACACTGAATCATAGCAATCCTCTTTGGCTCTTTTCCATCGCTGGGTCTTATAAGTCTCCCCTTTGTAGGTCCATCTATATCTAAAAGCCGAGCTAATTGAAACTGGGTAATAACATCCTTATACCGAGTGTATCCATACTCTACTTTCTTGGTAGGCTCGTATTCATCAAAACCTGTAGCCACAACTATACTCCCTACCTTTAATGTTACTGTTTTAGTCTGCTGATGAAAATCTACAGCATTCTGAGGACAAACTTTTTCACACACCTTACAAATACCCTTTCTAAAGTAGAGACAATTTTGAGAGTCAATAGTGGCTTTCTTAGGAACTGCTTGTTCGTAAGGGATATATATTGCTTTCCGTTTTCCCAACCCTCCTGAAAATTCCTTATCTATTACCTCCACAGGACACTTATCTACACATATTCCACATCCTGTACACTTACTCTCATCAACATAGCGAGGATTCTGAGTAATTGTAACCTCAAAATTCCCTATATATCCCTTCACATTGGTAACTTCTGCATTAGTAAAGATCTCTATATTAGGATGAATGTTGGCATAAGCAGTCTTAGGCGCTAGTATACAAGGTGCACAATCATTTGTAGGAAAAACCTTATAGAGCAAAGCCATCTTGCCTCCAATGGTAGGAAGACGTTCTACAATGTAAACTTTATACCCCTTCTCTCCTAAGTCCAAAGCTACCTCTAAACCTGCTATACCTCCTCCAATGACCAATACTGATTGTTCAACTTTCACATTAACTTTAGGAATTAATCGCTTAAGACGCATTCTTTTTACTGCCTGACTAATAAGCTTCTTAGAATTCTCAAAAGCTTCTTGAGGATTGACTTTGTAGGGACTACCAGACATAGTCCATTTCCTAATATCAATTAGGTCAACGAATGCTTCCTCTACCCCTACTTCTTTACCACATCTCTGAAATGTCCCTAAATGAAGATTGGGACTACAGGCAGCTACAATAAATCTACTTAGATTATTCTCTTTTATCGCTTTTTGAATAATAATCTGTCCCTCTTGGGAACAACAGAATTTGTTATCTGTAGCAAAAGTTACACCCTCAAGATGTTTTGAAAATTCAACTAACCCTTGAACATCTACTCCTCCTGCGATATTCTTACCACAATGACAAACAAAAATACCTATTCGCTTTTCTGGATTATTTTGTAACATATCCGGCTTTCTCCCTAAATATATCCGTGATGGCTACTAAAGCCTGAGCAACTCCAGTAATTATCCGTTTAACTTCACAACTAGTAACATCGCCGATAGCATACACTCCTTTAATATTGGTTCTCATCTTTTCATCTATAATCACATATTCTTCTTTGTCTACCCTCACCCCTGCCTCTTTCGCTAGTCTGCTCTGGGGAATTCCCTCTACCTGAAAGAATACACCATCGGTGTCTATCTCCTTAGTAACGTGTGTTTTTTTATCCCCTACAACCACACTTCTTACTTTAACTTCTCCTTTAATCTCCTTCACCTCTACGTTTTTTAGAAGTTTTACTTTCTTTTCTTCTAATCTAGTGATTAAACTCTTTTCTATATCTATTTTAGAACCTAAATACACTAGAACTACTTCCGATGCTAAATTAGAAAAATATAAAGCAACTTCTACAACAGGAAAACTTTCTCCTATTACTGTCACTTTCCTATTCTTGAAGAAAGCTCCATCACACACAGCACAGTAGCTTACTCCTCTTCCCCTAAACTCCTCCTCTCCTACTACCCCCAATGTTCTATGAGCTCTTCCTGAGGCAATAATTACATTATCAGCAAGATATTTAGACTTATCTGTTTCCACTACTTTAGGTGTATCTTTAAGTTGTAATTTAACAACCTCTTCAAACTGATGCCTCTCTACTCCTACCTCATCACATCTTCTCACCATTCTTTCTATTAAATCTCTACCTGTAATTTTACTCTCAATCCCAGGATAGTTCTCTAACAGAGGAATTTCTCCCGCTACGCCTCCCAAGATTCCCTTCTCAAGAATTAATGCCTCAATTCCAAAATATCCAGCGTAGATTCCTGCACTAAGTCCTGCCGGACCACCTCCAATTATTAATACCTCTTTCCGTTCTATTTTTTCATTTTTCTCAAAAGAACTCATTTTATCCTTTCCATGCTTCTTGGGCCATCTTCATAAATCTTATACGTTCCTCATCACTCATTTCTTTTATACTTATCTTAACATCTATATGAACATTTTCATTTTTCACAGCACTCTTGATACTCTCTATCAATTGTTCTCGAATGGGCACACCTACTCTAGGAAGTTTCAAAGTAACTAACACCTTATCTTCTTTAACAACAATCCCTTCAAGCATTCCTAATTCCCAAAGAGTATATGCAATTTCAGGATGCTCTATACTCTTTAGAGCTTTCTCAATCCTCTCCTGCATCTTCATACCATCCCTCCTTTGGAATCTCTACAATCTATCAAACAATACCTCTCCAGCTTTCCTTGAATTATCCTTTCTATTTGTTCATCCTTTCTCATCTTATCAATTTTCTTATCTAGTTTTTATCTTTTCTCTAAATACATATTGAATTTTTCCTCCAATGTAGACTCCGGCATTACTCCAATAAGAGTATCCATAATATTACCTTTTTTAAAGATAATTAAGGTAGGAATAGACATTATCCCAAAACGAGAAGCTATCTCTTGGTTCTCTTCTATATTTAACTTTCCAAAAACTATCTTCCCTTTATACTTTTTCGCCAATCTCTCTATTATGGGAGCCAACATCAAACAGGGAGCACACCACTGTGCCCAGAAGTCTACTACAAGAATAACATACCTTCTTACTGCCTCATCAAAATTCTTATGAGAAAGTAAAATAGGAGAGTCTGGATTATCTACCAATTCAAACTTCTTCTTCTCCTCTTCCTCTAATTCAACAATAAGCTCCTTCCTATGGGGAGCTCCATATAAAATAAGCCTCTTTATAAACTCAGTCTCCGAGATAGGAGGTGTAAGTAAGGAGTCTCTTTCACCGTTTATCAAGATAGCTGGTAATTTTAATAAAGCTAGCTTCCCTATTCTATCTTCAGTTTTTTGTTCCCCTCTAAACCGTACTTTAATCATTTTAGGAAATTCCACTGCTATCCTAATGGCTAATAGTCCTAATGAATTAGAAATGAGTAATTGACGATTAAAATATATATCCACAAGAAGTTCCCTATCTATATTCCTTAACTTACTAACTAACTTCGACTCTAACTTGCTCTTTCCTTGAGATACCAAAGATATTGTTTCAATAAATACCTGAGGTATCCAAATGAAAGAATTTCCCCAAAATTGAATATTATAATCTTTATCCCTTCCTATTAGAATTGTAGGAGAAACTGATAGATTTAGCTCTTTAGCTAAATTGTCTTCTAAACTCATAAATTCTGGTATTATCTTACTACTAATTTGAGAAAGTTCTCTTACTAAACTTTCAGCTAATCTAGCACTCTCTAAGCTTTCACTATCAATGATAATTGAACGAGTAAAAACTTTAATATCTACTTTCTCTTCCAATTCTTGATCAAACTTTTCTCTCAATAAATCTCTTGTCCTTCCATCCACTAACATCTTTTACTCCTTTGTTATTTTTATTAGGAGTCATCTATTCCTTCTCTTTAATCTAAATTTTATCTTCTCTAAAAATGGTAAATAATCTATAATTAACTTCCCTTCTAAATGATCTATCTCATGTTGTAATACTCTTGCTAGAAGACCCTTTGCCTTTACCTCTATAAGCTTACCTTCTTGATTTAAAGCCTCTACCACAATCTCATAAGATCTCTTTACACTAACCCCTGTGCCAGGAATACTTAAGCAACCCTCCATCTCCTCCTCTTCGCCCTTTCTCTTAATAACTTTGGGATTTGCTAATTTTATAATTCCCTCTCCAATATCTATTACAATTAAATTTCTAAGAATCCCTACCTGAGGAGCAGCTAAGCCTATTCCTCTAAAATATTTCATAGTAAAAAGCATATTTGTAAATATATCTTTCTCTCTCGATGTAATCTCCTCCACAGGTTGACATTTCTCTCTTAAAATCTTGTCTGGATACTTCCTAATCTCTAAGAACTGCTCTCTGTTTTTTTTCATTTTGAGTTAAAGTTATACCGAGTATTTTCTATCTAAAGCTTACTTAGTTTGTTTTTCTCCAATACTTTTAAAATATCTTTTATTAATTGAGGACTCCTTAAAAAGTAACACTTCATCCGTCCCTCCTGTCTCCAGTCTACAATACCGTTAAACTTCAAAAGTAAGAGGTGACGAGAGGCATTTGGTTGTTTAGTCTCTACTAACTCTCTTATATCTCCCACACACCTTCTACCTCTCAGTAACTCCACTACTATTCTTAGCCGAATAGGATGAGAAAGGGCATCAAAAAAATCAGCTATCTTTCTATAATCTATCATAGACATCCTCCTTCCTTATTATATGTATATATTCTTATATCATAATAAAAGAATGCGTCAATACTTTTCCTTCCTTTGCTGCTACAACAATAAAGTGTTAAATGTTATTGCAAAATAAATTTAAGTAAACCCCGAACCACGGGCTTACCCCGCCCTTTCCTTAAAAGAGGGATGGCTTTCTGTGGTTGGGGGTAAATTTTTGGGATAAAAGAGAGAAGTGTAAGGTAAATTTGGTGAGGAAAAACACTCTTAATTTTAAAAGGCTTTTGCTCTCCAGAGAATAAGGCTATTTTGCAAAAAAGCCTAATATTCACCCGAGAGGTGGATGATGGCAAACAAAAGATAAAAAGCCACACCACTTATAAATATGGTAATACTTAGAATTCGTCCTATTCTAATAATGCTTTTCATTTTCTCACAAACAATAAGGGAAATATGATATCGCTTAAACAACAAGGAAACCACACCGCAAGAAACAAAAATAAAAAGACAACTATATAAGAAAACCAGTTCAGAGTCTGCCCTATTGCCATAATAATATGAAATAGGGATGCCCAGGTGCTTAAGAGAACATGACCGGAATGAGGAAATTTGGTTGTTGGCTTAAAATAAGCTACAGCAATACCTATAAATGCCAAAGGATTTACTAACCACCATTTTTCAATAAATCCCAAATGAATACCTCTATTAGGCAGATTTAATAATATCTCACCCAAATAAGGAATTACACAATCGCTCAATGTAGCTATACCAACCGAACCCCCATAACCAATTAAGATTAGATTCCAGAATTTAGCCTTATCTTTATAAAGTTTATACATAGAAGCAGTGACTAATGCGCTTAAAAGAACATGGAGAGGATGAAGTATATAAAAGATATTATAAGAAGTCCTGGCAGGGAGCTTATAGGAGATTATCATGATAATAATACCAGTAAAGGCTCCTAAACTGGTAAAGGGAGCGTGCCTTCTTAATTCTTTCAATATTTGCTTAAACATTTTTACCTCCTCACCTTAAATGAAAATCATTTCCATTTAATAAATAAAAAAAATTAGCTGCTTATCTACAATTAGAGCATATACCCTCTATCTGCAAAGAATGGCTTATTACCTTAAACCCTTTAATAGTTTTCTTCTTGAATAAATCACAATCAGAAAATTCTCTAACCTTACCACATCTGATACAAATTATATGGTGGTGATGCTTATTCTCAGATTTACATAGTCCATAATAGAGCCTTCTATCAGGCCTTTGAATTTTTGTCAATATTCCGCATTTAGAAAATGCTTCCAAATTTCTGTAAATACTGGGCAAACCAAGGTGGACAAACTCTTTCCTTAATCCTCTCCAGAGATCTTGAGGAGTTAAATATCGGTCCTTATATAGAAAGAAATCTATAATCGCTCTTCGTTTAGGAGTCAGTTTAAGCTTATTCTTTCTTAATTTATTTAAGTATGATTCTTTCATATCTTTCATAATAACACCTTAAATCTAAATAGAAATCTGTTTCATTTAGAATACCAAATCACTATTCTCTTGTCAACCTTTTTGAGAAAATAAAAGTTCGCTGCATATTCATTTATTGGTGATATATGAAAATTCTCATTGTTTTTAAAACAAAGATATGAATTGCTCGTTTTGATAATACAGAGAAGCAAAATTTTAGTGATGAAAAACCGCAAAATAATCTTTAAAAATCAACCTGTGCCCTTAAGCCAACAATAGCAATGATTTTATCTCCATTTATCGCATCTTCATCATACGGGTTCAAGATAACCTGCAAATCAGGGCTCAAAGTTAAATGCTCATTTACTTTAAGGCCACCTGCTTTTTTCTTTTCAATATTGCAATGTAAAGACGATAGAAACCTCCATTGAAAGAGAAGAGGTATTTATGTCAGGAGGAATAGGTGGAAAAGGTTGAGCTCTTTTTACTGTAGAGATTGCTTCTTTATTTAAGATATTAAAACTTGATGACTTTATAATTTTAATATCTCTGGCAAAACCTGTAGATAAAATTGTAAATTTAAGATGGACTGTTCCCTCAATTCCATGTTTCTTTGCCCAAGGAGGGTATTTACGATGAGATTCAATCTTCTGTTTAATCATATCCTGATACCTGAGCATTGCCTCTTTTTGAGGGTTTATAACCTCTACAATTTCTTGAGCTGGTTCTGGCTGGGGTTGTTCTACTTTTATATCTTTTATCTGCTTTTTGGGTTGTGGCTCTGGCTCTTTCACAATTTTTTCTTCTTCGGGTTGAGATTTTGGCTCGAGTAGCTTTTCTTCCTTCACTATCTTTTTCTCCACGGAGGGCGGATCCGCCTCGGGCGGAAGCTTTTTCTCCTCTCCCATTACATCTATTTTAGGCAAAAGAGGTGGCTTTTCTATTTCAATCTGAACAGATATTTTCTCGGAATTCTCAGGTTGACGCCTGTTTGAATTAAATCCAGGCGCTCCTAAAAACAGACAATGGGCTGTAAGTGAAATTATGAAGGTAATTTTTATTACTCTGTCTTCTGACACAGGTTGCTTCATAGTGCACCAGTTACCAGTTATTCTCCTACTGGTGCGCTGGTGCTCTAGTGCTCTGGTGCTCTATTGTGCTGGTACTCCATTTCGGTTGAAATTATCAAGTTTTCTGCTTTTGCTTCTTTTGCAATATCCATCACTCTTACCGCCAGACCAAGGTTAATCTTCTCATCGGCTTTTAGAACCACGATCTTTTTTTGAGCTGTTTTTAGTTTCTCCTCCAAAGCATCCTTTAACTCATCAATACTTATTTCTCTATCGTTAAGGTATATTTTGTTGTCTTTGGTTATAAATACAATAATATTTTCTTCTTCCTGGGGTTTGGAGATTTTTGCTTTAGGTAAAGTTATCTTTATTCCTGGTTGCATAATAAAGTTTGATGTGAGCATAAAAAAGACCAGAAGTAATAAGACTATATCTATTAAAGGAGCAATATCTAAATGTATTCTTATTCTCTTTCCCCTTTCAAATTCCATACTTTCCTACTGGCGCTCTGGTGTGCTGGTGCTCAGGTGCTCTAAAATTTCCTCTGCTGCATCCTTCATCTGATGAGAAAAATTGTCTATCTTTCCTTCAAAATAGTGGTAAAAAATTATTGCTGGAATTGCTACAGATAATCCTGCTGCTGTAGTAATTAAAGCTTCCCAGATTCCTCCTGCTAAAACTTGTGCATCTACCCTTCCTCCTAACTCCTGTATCTTCATAAAGCATTTAATCATCCCTGTAACTGTGCCTAAAAGACCTAAAAGAGGTGATATATGAGCAATAATTCCTAAACCCCTTAAATTTTTCTCCAATTTTCTTAACTCTTTTGAACCAGCTCTTGAGACTATCTTTTCTTTCTCAGGATAAGCTCTTTTATGGATATGAATACCTACTCCTAAAATATGTGCTACAGGACTTCTTGATTCTTTACATAACTTTTCTGCTTCCTCTAATTTGCTTTCCAGCAATAATTTCTTTACCTGAGCAGTTAGATTACCTACATTGGTGTTTATCCGGTGAAAATACCACAGTCTCTCTAAAACAATAGCAAAAGCTATCACTGAGCATAAAAGAATTGGCCAAATTAAAAAGCCACCTTTTAAGAAGAATTCAAACATCAATTACTCCTTTCTTGTTGAGAAACCAGAATATGTGGCATAAACTTTACACACTCGGACAAAGTTGTTATTAAATAAAACCTTATAGATTCTTTAACAGAAGTAGACTCCTTGCTCTATATAATTTTTTATCTTGAGTTTAAAAAGTTCTCTTTACTCCAGCATAGAAGGATGCTTTAGGCATTTTGTATCCCCGGATTTGCATATAATCCTTATCAAACAAATTCTCTGCCCTGGCAAAAATTTGAAAATTCTTTGCCAAATCATAAGTAACTGTAAGGTCAACCTTAGCATATCGTTTTAATTTCTTTGTATTTGCACTATCATCCCAGCGGCAGCCAACATAACTTGTGGAAATATTAAGATTCCCTCTATCTAAAAATCTGTAATTTATGTTTAAAGAAATTTCATCTTCAGGTCTACGGGCTAATTTTTTCCCTGTAATTTCATTCTTACAATCTAAGTAAGTATAGTTAATGCCGACCTTTAAGTCTTCAGAAGGGCTAAAACTAAATCCTGTCTCTACTCCTTTGGTCTTTGCCTTTCCAATATTTTTATACTTCCAGGTAGACATATCAAATTGAATTAGATTTTTGATTTTATTATGAAAATAAACTAAATTTAAAGATAACTTATTATCCAGAAAATTCTGTTCATAGCCGATATCAAAACTTCTGCTTTCTTCAGGCTGTAAATTTATATCTCCATAACTTGAAGAATATAGCTGAAACAAAGAAGGAGCTTTAAAACCCGTTCCCCAGTTGGCTTTAAATCGTCCTCCTATACGAGGGATAATATAAGCAGTTGATATTCTGTAAGTAGTTTCATTGCCGAAAATTTCGTGGTCATCGTATCTGACTCCAGCAGTTATAAAAAGTTTATTCCAAAGTTTAGTTTGATTCTGAAGATAAAAGGCTTTGTTATCTATTGTCTTTCTATCAAATCTATTCCAGGAATTTCTTCCATTCTCATAACCCCTTATTTTCTCATATTCAAATCCTAATGTTATTGTATCCCACTCTAAGGGATAAATATTGTTCTGCCATTCTAATTTTCTGTTATCTCCTATATACCAGTTATGAGTATTATCGGTTGTGTCCACACTATCAGGGTCATCCCGATACATCCTTTTGGTTCGGGAATAGGAAAAAGAAAGATTGTAATCCCAGAAAGAGTTTACACATTGAGTGAATGAAGCCTTTCCAACAAAGTTCTTCCACCAAGCAATATAATTGGGATCATCCTGATATGCCCCATCGTCTAAATCTGTCTTTGCATCTATATAGCGAAAAATTAAATCCAGATCCGATGATTCAGAAATTTTATAGCCAAGACGACTGGAGAAGGTCGTATTTCTATAAGCATCATCTTCAGAACCATCTTCTGCCTTAGAAATCCCATCTGAATCTAACCGAACCAGAGAAAAATAATAATTAAATCTCTCATTTGAGCCTGCATAACTTAAAGATTCTTTAAATGTATCATATGAACCGCCTTCAAACAATGCCTGCCATTTTGGGCTACCTTCTCCCTTTTTAGTAATAATATTAACCACCCCACCTATAGCATCAGAACCATATAATGTAGAGTGAGGGCCTCTTACAATTTCTACTTTTTGAATATCATCAGTTAATATATGAGCAAAATCAAAATATCCTCCATACATCCCCATAGGATCATTTACTTCCACTCCATCAATCATCACCAAAGTATGCCCTGGTTCTGCACCTCGAAGATATACAGTTGTCCCACCTCCAAATCCACCATATTGCGTCACTGATACCCCAGGTGTTTCTCTTAAAACATCTAAAAGATAAGTTTTTCCTTTTTTCTTTAAATCCTCATCCGTTATCACTGTAGTTGAACTTCCAACTTCTGCCTGATATTGCTCTGTTCTTGTAGCTGTAACCACAATCTTGCCAAGTTGATAAGTAGGAATTTCCTGAGTAGAAGCTAATAGAGGAATAAAAGCCATACCCAGACTTAAGACAAACTTTTTCATTCCAACACCTCCTTTCAGTTAATAAAAAAGCCGACCTTCTTGAGGTCGGCTAAATAATAACATTTCACTTATTTTTCTTCCCTCCCCAAGAAGGTACTTCCCAAGATAGGCAGTCGACCGGGCTCGTCTCCTTCTAATAAATGGAGACATTACCGTTGCCGGGCAGCGGATGGAATTCCTGCCCACCAAAGCTTAACCTCTATGAAGTTTTTGCTCTGGCGAAGGCGGGTCACCATCACTTCCTCTGCCTATCCGGTCAAAATACTTTAAAGAGCAAACGATAAATAAATTTTTTCATTACACTTCACTTCTATCAATAGACATTTTTGGACATATCTATTTTTTGGAATGTTTTGCTAAAATTCTGCTTATCTGACGAATGCTCAATTTGAATTCATACGCCAGCCATTTTAAAGACCTGCCTTTCTTCCTCAATTCTACAATCTTTTTATTCCTCTTATCCAAATATTCCCTATAGATAGATTTACTCATCTTTTCCGATGTTTTAATATTCTACCCCCCTTCTTCCCGTTATCCCTTTATCGAAAGGATGCTTTATCTTCTTCATCTCTGTTACATAATCTGCCTTATCAGTTATATTTTTTGTCAGAAATCTGCCTGTTAAAACCAACTCTAAATTTTTTGGTTTTAAATCCATTATTTCTAAAATTTCTTCTTCTTTTAAGTATCCCTCCCGTAAAGAGATGAGTATCTCATCTAAAATAAGTAAGTCATATTTTGCTTTCTCAAATATCTTCTTAATAAACTTGAGTGCTTTAAAACACTCTTTTCTCATCTCCTCTTTCTTTACATTCTTATAAAAATGGGGATGTTTTTTAGCAAAGCCAAATATATCTATTCCCAATTTTTTTAAAATCCTATATTCTCCGTATCTCCACCTTTTGGGTTCTTTATGAAAATAGATAACACAAACTCTAAATCTCTGCCCCTTTGCTCTTATAGCCAGACCAATACTTGCCGTAGTCTTGCCTTTTCCGTCACCGGTATAAATCTGAATTAATCCTTTTCTCATCTTTTCCTCCTTTTTGTTTCCTCCTCTGAAACTAAAAATACATAGGGTCTAAAATTAAGGGGATTTTCTTTCACAATTACCACTGTTTGGTAAACTTCTTCAATGATTTGATAAGTTAAAACCTCAGAAGGTATACCAATCTTATAAATTTTTCCTTCCTTAAGCAGAATCAGCCTATCACAGTATTGACTTGCTAAATTTAAATCATGCAAGACAACCAACACAGTTAAACCATATTTTTTATTTAACCTTCTTATTAAATCCAGTATCTTTATTTTGTGTGTTATATCCAGATGGACTGTGGGCTCATCCAATAAAAGTAATTTTGGCTCCTGAGCCAATGCTTTTGCAATTAAAACAAGCTGCCTTTCTCCACCACTTGTTTCCTTTAAAAATCTATCTTTGATTTCTAATACTCCTGTCAACTTCATAACTCCCTCTGCAATCTCTAAATCTTTGTTTGTCTCCAAAAACTGGAATTTTTTAAAATGAGGAATTCTTCCTAAAAGCACAAAATCTTTAACTTTTATCATTTCAGGAAAATATGCATCCTGAGAAACAACGGCAATATCTTTTGCTAATTTTTTAAAACTCAATTTGGTTATATCTTTCCCCTGATAAATTATTTTCCCTTCTTTTGGTCTTACTAATTTAGTTATCGCTCTTATCAATGTAGTTTTACCCGAACCATTAGGTCCAATTATTCCTACCAGTTCCGAGGAATTTACTTTAAAACTTATATCTTTAAGCAAGAAATTATCATAACCGCACACCAAGTTTCTTATCTTTAGCATTATCTTCCCCTTTTAGTAAGCACATAAATAAATAAACTTCCTCCTATAACCCCGGTAATAACCCCTACAGGAAGCTCTAAGGGTGAAATAATTGTTCTTGCTAAGGTATCAGAAAAAATTAAAAAGCTTGCGCCGCATAAATAAGAACTTAAAAGTAATATTCTGTGGTCTTCTCCTGTAAATATGCGCATAAGGTGAGGGACCAGGAGCCCAACAAATCCAATTATCCCAGCAACTGATACGCATACGCCTGTAAGAACAGATGCCAGAATAAAAAGTAACTTTTTTGCTTTCTCAACATCTATTCCCAGATGATGTGCTTCCTCCTCACCGCAGGAAAAGGCGTTTAAATCCAAACAGAATATATAGGAAATTAAAAGCCCTAAAATTGATATTAAAAGAGTTATTTTTACAAGAAATATATTTGGCTCCTCTAAAGAACCCATTATCCAGAAAACTATTCCATGTAAATTTTCGCTTTTAGTCATAGCCATAATAAGCATTATAATGGAAGATGAGATAAAGCTTATCATAACCCCGGTGAGCAAAAGCCCCTGAATCCTTAACTTACCTTTTTTGGTGCTTAAAATATAAACTAAAATAATTACTAATCCTGCACCTAAAAAACCTGAAATGGGAAAAGTTATTACCCCAAATTTCTGATAGATCTTCAAAACAATGTTTAAACAGACAAAAACTCCTGCTCCTCCAGAAATTCCTAAAGTATACGGTTCCACTAAAGGGTTTCTAAACAGTCCCTGCAAGATAACTCCTGAAATAGCAAGTGCTCCTCCAACTGCAAAACCTAAAATAATGCGGGGAAGACGGATTTTAAATAAAATTTCACTGGTTATCTCATCAGAGGGATTAAAAATCTGACTTAAAGGGACTTTTACAGAACCGATACATAATGAGAAAATCATTACAATAAATACAACCAATATTAGAATTAACGACCAACTAAGCCAGTTTATTAATTTCTTATTCATTCTATTTCCGGATGTAAAATCTTAACCAATTCTTTTAATGTCTCTACGAAACTGGTTGGCGTAGGGCTGCAAATCTTGTAAGAATCAATAATATATATTCTTTTGTTTTTAACTGCATTTATATTTTTATATCTCTGCCAGATTTCTTTCTCTTTTATTCCTCTAATTCCCATTGTTACAATGATAATTACATCAGGATTTTTTTTTAAGACTTTCTCTCGAGAGTAAATACCAAATTCTGTATCCTTAGCGATATTTATTCCTCCTGCAAATTCTATAAAATCATTCACAAAAGAATTTTTTCCAGCAGTAAATAAGGGCTTTGCTCCTATTTGAATAAATACTTTTGTCTTTTTTAAGCCTTTTGTCTTATCTCTTATACTCTTTACTTTTTCTCTCACTTCTTTAAGTATCTGGCTTGCCTTATCTTGCTTTCCTACAAGCTTTGACAATTCCCAAAATTGGTCACATAATTCTTGAAAACTTCTTGCCTGATGGAAAACAACAACTTTTATTTTTAGCTTTCTTAGCTTCTCTATCTGTTTGGGGTTGACTAGAGACGTAGCCAATACTAAATCGGGCTTAAGTTTTATTATCTTTTCCAAATTTATATCAATAACTGTCCCAACTTTCTCCTTATTTTTGGCACATTCAGGCGCATAGATTGTGCATCCAATAACTCTATCTTCTACTCCTAAAAGATATAACTCCTCTGTTAAGGAAGGGCCTAAGGAGATAATTCTTTGAGGATACACCCTACTGGCACATTCAACCAAAACACTATTATATGAAAGTAGAAGAAAGCAAGCAAAAAATAAGATTCTCTTTTTCATTTAATATACCCTTAATATACCCTCTCCACTTTATACCTTACCTTCATCTTAGAGTGTAAAATGGAAACATTTTTTAAATATCTCTTACTTATTTTTTTGGCTTCTTCCATTTGGTTCTTAGTTGGTCGCCTGAATCTATCCTTACTTGAATAGGGTATATATCCATCGATACGATAAGGGATTTCGGGATTTATATTAGCAATAAATTGAGCAATCTTTTCTATCTCTTTACTCTCAATATAATCAGGAATAAAAATACTTTCTGCCCGCGCTTTAACTTTGGATTTATCCACATATCTTTTAAAGTTTTTTAAGACGCTTTCTGGGTCATCTTTCCCTGTAAAATCCTTAAATAACTTTTTTGATATAGCTTTAATACTTACACAGACCTCATCAATTACTTCTTCTTCTATAAATCTGTATCCATTGGTAAGTAAAATGTTAAAACTAAAAAATCTTTCCTTCAATAATCTTGCCAGTGGTAAAAAATCTACATCTTCTGTTGGTTCTTTCCCCAGAAAGATAACTTTTTTAAAATCAAGGGATTTTAAAAAAGATATAACTTCTTCAATTTTTAAAGTTCTATTCTTTTTCTTTTTTGCATCTTTTATATGACAATCCTCAGGATGCCAATCAGTGATACAACCATGGCAAGAAAAACTACATCCCCCATTCATATAGAGACAAACCTGTCTTAAATCTGGTGTATAAGTAATATGGTATACTCCCATTTCTATTCAGAGTTTAAAATTTGGTTCATTGTAAGAAATTTTGGCTTCCAGCTTTTGATAACCGATTTTGATTTTTTATCAATCTCCTCAAAGAGACTTAAAGCCTCATCTGCACGAACTTCCCAATAGTTATATTCAGGTCTTGTGGGCAAATAAGTAGTGATAACAGCGTTTTCTAAGTATTTTTTTGCAATGTTATATGCTTCCATCATCTCATTAAAATTAGGTCTTCTGGATATATATCCACCATGGATAGGAGAAAATTGTTCTATACGATAACAGACATTTTTGTTTATTCCTGCTATAAATTTTGCAATCTTTTCAATCTGATCTATATCAATAATATTTGGTATATAAACGGTGCGCACTACAAAAGGATAACTCACTTTATATAACCTGGGACCGAACTTACTTAGAAGTTCTATTGCCCTTAATACATTAACATTGCTTTTACCTGTATATTCTTTATGAATCTTTTCATCATAAGCCTTTAAATCCAGTTTTACCAATACAGGTAATTTCAACTTAAGAAGTTCTTTCAATAAATCTTCATCAATCATAAAACCATTTGTGGAGAGTTCAAAATATCTAACTGAGTAATCTTTTAAATCAGAAATTAAAGATAATAGATATTCAGGATCTAATGTGGGCTCGCCTCCGGTAATTACTGCTCTTTTTACCATTTTACCCCAAAAATATTGAGAAGATTTAAATACCAATCTCGCTAAATCTCTGCTTGAGATAAACTTGCCTACTTCCTTTCTACTTAAAGCAGCACACCCTTTACAATTAAAATTACATCCCGAAAGGCTTATCCAGCATTTTTCTTCCTGGTCTGGATGCTCAGCAAAGGTCAAAAGTAGAACCTTCCTTTTTTCCATTTCTCAAAATACCTCAGGATGAATAAATTTAGCCAATCTTTTTAATCCTATCATTGCTCTTGGTCCAGGACGGCAGACTAATTCTGCCTGAATTTGATAAATTCTATTGTTTTTGTAGGCTTTGGTTTTCTTAAAATAAGAAGTTTCTTTAACAAAAGATAATAAATCTACACTTTCCCTGTGCCCCTTAGCTGTAATTATCACTTCAGGATCCTTCTCAGCAATCTCTTTAAGAACAGTTCCTTGCTGATTTGATTTAATATTTTTCCCAATATTTATCCCTCCTAATGTTTCAATCAACCTACTCATTGCACAGGACCTCCAAGCAACACAAAAGATATCACAGAGATAACATACACGCACCTTTTTGGGTATCCTTTTTATTTTTTCTAAAAAAGTATCCATTTCATTTTTCAATTCTTTTGCTAATTTAACTGCCTCATCTTTACAATCAATGGCTTTACCTACCTGAATTATACTTTGAGGAGCATCTAAAATTGTTTTGGCTTCTATAACATATGTATTTATTCCCCTTTCTTTCAAATAGTTAACAATTTTTAAATGAAAATCTGTGGCTAATACCAAATCAGGATTTAGAGAAATTATTCTCTTTATATCCGGGGTGGAGAAACCTCCAATTTTATCTATCAATTTAGCCTCAGGAGGCCAATTGCAAAATTCAGTTACTCCCACAAGTTTATCCCCACACCCTAAAACAAATATAGTCTCAGTGATAGAAGGCGCTAAGGAAATTACCTTCATTTCATTTTATCTTGTTTTAAGATTGCTTCTCTTACTGCATAACTTACTGCCCTTGCCATTATCTCTCCCATCTTTGCATGCCCACCCACATAGGTTATCTCTTTCCCAAAACCTGAAACTACCATAATATTATCTGTTCCCGTTCCTGTAGCCTGAATCCTGGGATTATATGAACTCCTTATATCCAAATCTTGAAAGGTAATTGTTTTTGCTTCAGTTATCGTAATTATGCTTCTTGCCATTGCTCCCTCAGTTAAAGATGAATTTAAAAGAACTATTATGTTAACTGTTCCCAGTGATTCAAATACTCCTTCTCTGATTTCTACACTTTTTGCTTCATCAACTCCTATTCTTTGAGCATTGGATTTAACACCAGCGGTAACACAGGCACAGACTTGAATATCTTTAAATCCTCCCTTTTTAAAACAAATATTATCCATATCCACTCCAGTAAATAACATGGCTATATCCTTAGGATTTATTCCTAAATCAGAATAAATTCTTTCTTCATATTCCTTCTTATTTTTATGAACAAAATCCCAAAGCTTGGGAGGATTGTAATGATTGCCAACAAACTTCACTTCCTTAAATCCTTCCAGAGTTGATAAAACTTTTCTTCTTTTTGAAAAAGAAAGAAGAAAAGTCTTTACTTTAACACTTTCAAAATAATGATAAATTATCTCTGCCTTTACACCTTCCAAATTTAAAGCAATCTCTTTTCTATTCATTTTTTAATTTAACCCAAATTTTTCATTAGAAAAATTTGTCCGAAGGACCCAGCCCTTTATTTCTACGAATGAATTTCTTCCTATGAAAAATAAAGGGCTGCCGAAGGCAAAACCACAGCCCCGCCCTTTCTACATCGTAGATTTTCTTCGTAGCAGAAAGGGCGGGGCTGAGATTTGCCTTTGTATCTTTTTGGTGTAAAGCTTTACTGTATAACTGTAACATTTTGAATAGTTAGGAAGCTTTTCAATCTCTAATGCAAATTTTGGGTTTAACCTCCAAAAAACATCTTTTATCTCTTAATATCCTTTTACCTGTAATAAACTCTAAAGGCTTCTTAAAAATAGGCCCTCCATAAACAAAAGTATGATATTCACCCTTCTCTCCACAAAGATCAATATTTTTTCTCTCCTTTAGCTTCTGAATAAATTCTTCATTTATCCTTTCTCCCAGCAATTCTTTATCTAAGTAGTTGGTATCAATAGCTACAACAATAGCTTCAAACTTTACCTCTATAAATTCCTTAAGTAACTTTTCTCTTTCTTGTCCCCATAAAGGAAGAATTGCTTTAATCTTCAATTCTCTACATACCCTTTCTATCCAATCTCTATGTTCTCTTAAGTCTATATCTCCAAATACTCCTGCCTCAATTCCTTCTTCTTTAAGTTTTAAAACTGCTTTTTTAAAATTCTCTTCGTAACTCTTCCATGTGGTTTTTACCTGCACTATAGGAATCTTTATTGCCTCAGCCTGTTTCTTTAATAGGGGCAAACTTATTCCATGTGAATGAGAATACCTGCCACCTTCTGATACCATATTTAAAAGATATTTAACTTCAAAACCTCTTTTTATAACTTTCCAACAGGCTAAGGAACTTTCTTTACCTCCACTCCAGGAAACAAATGCTTTCATTTATCTCCTAAAACATATCCACAAATCCTACAGTGAAAAGAATCCTGTTTTATCCCTGCTCCACAATTAGGACAGCACTTTTCTCCTTCAGAAGGCTCAGGGATTTTTCCTACTTCTTTTTGATAGATTTCATAAAAATAGAGATGCTCTTTATTTAAAAACTTTAAGGAATAAAATCTCTTTTTTTCCTCAAACTCTTCATCAGAAATTTTTGCTCTGATAATTTCTCTTAACTTAGTCATCCCTGAACCATATTCCAAGGGTCTTTTATCCTGCCAGATAACCTCTTGTGGCAACAAACCTTCAAATGCCTTCCTCAATATCCACTTACCCCAGATTTTGCCACCAGACTCTTTTATTTTTAACTTAACAGGAATCTTTAAAGCAAAATCAACGATATCACAGAAAGGCTGAATTATCTTTATCCGGTAAAATTTACCAATAATATTGGAACTAAAACTCATATTCCGGGAAATTCTTTTAATATGAGTCTCTAAATCATCTAAATCCTTCATATAGGAATATCCACAAAATAATTCATCTGCACCATCGCCAGTTACTACCCTCTCTATCCCCAGCTCCCCAGCCGATTTAAGTCCAAAATATACAACAAGATCATTAGGAAGAGCAGGGTCAAAGGATTTAAGAATTCTTATTAGATGAGGTATAGCCTCCATTGCTTCATCAATCTTTACTTTTCTGTGATAATGCTCCATATTAAGGAATTTTGCTAAAATTTCAGAATAATGTAAATCTTCTGAGAAAGATTCCAAACTTACCGTGATAGCTACGCAAGAAGCATTAAGGTAAGCTAAAATTGAGGTATCAAGTCCTCCTGAGAAAAGCAGCGCCTCGTAAGAATTTCTTTCTACAACTTCTTTTAAAATACTCCTTAAATCTTCAATTACTCTTCTCATACTACTTTTTTTAATGCCTCTATCAATTTAAGATTTTCATTGTGTCTGCGTACAGCAATGCGGATAAATTTATTATTTAATCCTCTAAAATTTGAACAATCTCGGATAAGAATCCCTTCCTGAATCAATTTTGTTTTTAATAAAGAGGAGGTAAGTTTTTTCTTCTCTATTTTAATTAAGAGAAAATTAGTTACTGAAGGATAAGGTTTTAGTTCTCTAATTTCAGTAAGTTCAGTAAATAAGAATCTCCGCTCCCTTTCTATGAATTGCCGTGTTTTCTCTATATACTCCTTCTCATCTAAGATTGATTCTCCCAGAAGTTGAGCGAAAGAGTTTACACACCAGGGAACCTGTCTTTTTTTAAGTTCACCAATGGTATCTTTTTGAGCAACAAGATAACCAAGCCTTAATCCTGCAAGAGCAAAAAATTTGGTAAATGTCCTTAAAACTATAATTTTTTTACTCTTTTGAGCCTTCCAAATTAAGGTATACTTCTTCTCATCTGGTAGAAAATCCATAAAGGCTTCATCAATAATGACTAATTCTACAGGTAACCTTTCTATAAAATCTTCTTCTTCAAGGATGAGATTCCCTGTAGGATTGTTGGGATTGCACAGAAATAAGACTTCTGCATCCATTGATTTTAAACCCTGAAATTTAAAATCTTTATCTTCCTGCAATTTCAGAAAATTAATTTTAGCTTCTATACAACGGGCTGCACGTTCATATTCAGAAAATGTTGGAAAAGGGATACATACCTTCCTGGGTTTAAAGGTATAAATTAGAAAGTATAAAAGGTCAACAGAACCATTACCAACCAAAATGTTTTCTTCCTTTATAGACCAGTATTTAGCAATCCTTTTTATAAGGGATTCTGCTTTTATATCCGGATAATGAAGAATGTATTGAAGATTTTTACATAACCTGCTTTTTATCTTTGGAGGAAAACCTAAAGGATTAATATTTGCACTGAAATCAATAACATCTCTTCTGTAATTTCTTTTAATTTCATAAATATTGCCACCGTGTTCAAAGATTAAATTATCCATCTTAAAATAACTCCTCCAAGAGCCATAAGAAATGATGTAAGAAACATCACCTTTATTGCTTTATTAATCAAACCAGGCTCTATAAAAGTTTTATCTTCCCCAATATAAGGTTTTATAACTAATTTTCCTTTATATTTTGCAGATCCTCCCACTCTTATACCTAAAGCTCCTGCCATAGCTGCTTCTGGGATACCACTATTTGGAGAAAGATGCTTTCTTTTATCTCTACACATTATACGGAAAGAATCTCTAAAGTTATATCTTAAAAGAAAAGAAGATACAACAATCAGTATTCCTGTAATACGGGCAGGAATAAAATTTACAAAATCATCTAACCTTGCGGAAAACCAACCAAAATCTCTGTAGTCCTCATTTTTATATCCTACCATGGAATCAAGAGTATTTATCGCTTTATAGCCTACAGCCAAAGTTGGTCCTCCTAAAATAAGGTAAAATAAAGGGGCAATTATTCCATCATTTGTATTCTCAGCAATGCTTTCTATACAGGCACAAATAATCTCTTTTCTCGATAAATCTTGCGTATCCCTTCCCACAATAAAGGAGAGATTTTTTCTTGCCCCTTTTATATCTTCATTCTTAATCTTTTCTAAAATTCTTTTTACATGGAGAAATAAATCCTTGGTAGCTAAACTTATATAGCCTAAGATAATCCAGAAGATAAATTTTAAAATATAATCAATTCTTCCAGCAAAATATAAAACCATATAGGTAGCTGTTACCGAGACTCCTACTACAATAACCGCAAGTAAAACCCCTTTCATACGTAGAATATACCCTTTCTTGCTATTCTTTAATTTCTTTTCCAGAAAAATTATCAATCTTCCCAGCCCTTTTACAGGATGAGGAAACCAGCAGGGATCCCCTATAATTAAATCTAATAGATAAGATAAGCTAATACCTATTGATTCCATATAATAACAGGCATCCACAAAGCAAAAATATTTCGCTAAGTTCACTTACTGCTCCAATTGTATCTCCTGTCATTCCTCCAATCTTTCTCTTTACATAAGATGAAAACAGAAATACTGGTAGTAAAGAAAAAAAGAACAAAATAATCCCCTTAAGCTGGATTAAGAATAAGAATAAAGCCAAACAAAAACCTCCTCCTAAATAAAGACTTTTTTTAAAAGCATACTCTATAAAATACTTTGCTTTACCTTCTTTGCGCACATAAGAAGAGGTATTACAGACCAGAACCTGAACCCATCTTGAAAATACAGCCATCAAAATCAATGCCTTCCAGAGTATTGCTTGGGATAAAGCCATTATAAAGCCTATCTTTAAAAGGAAGTTAGAAATCAAACCTATCACTCCCATTACCCCGAGGTGACTGTCTCGCATAATTTCTAAAATTTCCTCCTTTTCTTTTCTGCCATAAAACCCATCACAGGTATCGACAAATCCATCTAAGTGGATTCCTCCGGTGATAATAATAGAGGTAAGTAAGATAAGGGTAGCTTTTAAAAATGGGGGTAAGAAAGAAAACAAAAAACTACTTAAAGTTAACAGTAAACCTATTAATAAACCAATTAAAGGAAAATATAAAAGGGAGTCGCCAAAATCCTTCTCCTTTATGGATTTAATTCTTACAGGAAATATGGTTAAAAACTGTAAAGCAATTAAAAACCCCTTCATTCGCCAATTTTTGTTGAAACTCCTGCCTCCTCAAATGTTGCCATCTGGGTTAAAAGTTTAATACTTGCCTCAACAATACTTATCCCTAAGGCTGCACCTGTTCCTTCTCCAAGCCGCATATCAAGGTTTAAAAGGGGGCTAAGACCTAAATATTCAAGGATAAGTTTATGTCCTTTTTCTGCTGAACAGTGTCCAGCAATTAAAAAATCCTTTACCTCCTTTTTTAGAGAATAGGCTATCAATGCTGCTGCCCCAGAAATAAATCCATCAATTACCACAGGAACTCTTTTTGATGCAGAAGCCAAAATTATTCCTACAAGCCCACCTATCTCAAATCCACCCACTTTTGATAATACATCCACAGGATCAGAAGGATTTGGTTGATTAATCCTGATTGCTTTCTCAATTATCTCTACTTTTCTTAAAAATACCTCATCGCTAACACCTGTGCCTCTTCCTGTTAAATCCTTTATGCTTCTGCCTGCCAAACACGAAGCTATTGCTGAAGAGGAAGTAGTATTTCCAATACCCATATCACCTGTAGCAACAATATCAATCCCTCTTGATAGCTCCTCCTCAAATACCTCAATCCCTGCCTCAATAGCTCTTACTGCTTCCTCTTTAGTCATCGCTGGTCCTCTTACTATATTTTTCGTTCCATAATTTATCTTTCTATCTCTAAAATTTTGCAATTTGTAATTTGTAATCTGCAATCTCCTGGTTACTCCCATATCAACTACTAAGACTCTTGCTCCAACATGTTTTGCCAGCACATTAATTGCTGCTTTCCCCTTCATAAAGTTATAGACCATCTGAGAAGTAACCTCCTTAGGGTAGGCACTTACCCCTTCTTCTGTAACTCCATGATCTGCAGCCATCACAAATATAACTTTATTTTTAAATAGAGGATTTCTTTTCTTTGTAATCCCTACAACCTGCTTTGCAATCTCTTCCAATCTACCAAGACTTCCTTTTGGTTTGGTAAGATTATCCAGCTTTTTTTGAGTCTCTTCCATTAAAGAAAAATCCAGTTTCTCAATTTTATTTATTGTCTCCTTTAGCTTTTGCATTTTTTCCTCCCTCTTTTAAAACTCTTGGTATCCCTGAGTGCATAAAAATAACCTCATCAGCATTTCTTGCTATTATCTGATTAGCCCTTCCCAATAAATCTCTAAATCTCCTTGCCAAAGGATTATCAGGAACTATCCCCATTCCTACTTCATTGGAAACCAGAATGGTAACACCTTTAAATTTAGATATGGATTTAATTAATCTAAAGATTTCTTTTTCTATCTGTTTATCTTTTAAACCATCTAAAAGAAGGTTTGAAATCCACATTCCTAAGCAATCAATTAAAATTATCTCGTATTTATTTTTAAAACTTGCTAAAACTGAATTAATATCTTTGCCTTCTTCAATTAACTTCCATTTCTTAGGCCTTTGTGCTTTATGCATTTTTATCCTCTCCTTCATCTGGTCATCAAAAAAAATACAGGTAGCAATAAAAACAGTTCTTTTATTTAATTCTTTTGCTAATTCTACAGCATAACTACTTTTACCACTCCTTGCTCCACCTAAGATAAAAACAACTTTCTTCATATTAGCATCAAATGAGAAGTATCGTTCACCTTACCTATTACGGGGGCTGAATTTTTCGGATAATTAATAATATTTAATGCAGAAATATCCTGTTTTATCTTCCAGAAATGCTCCAACTTATAATTTAATATCTCACATAAAATAATTCTTATTGGTCCGGCATGAGTTACTATGGCTATTGTTTTGGCTGTATCCTGAGTAAAAATTTTAGATAAGCCCCTTTTAACTCTTCTGAATAAATCCACCAACCCTTCACCCTTAGGAAGCCTGATGTTCAATGGTTCGTCTATCCATCTTATATAAATTTGGGGATATTTTTGCATAATCTCCTGATAGTTTAATCCTTCAAAAATTCCAAAATTCATCTCTCGAAAATCTGAATTTAGCTCAAAGGATTTATTTTTAAAAATAATCTTAGCAGTCTCCACAGCTCTTTTTAGATCACTTGAATAGATTTTATCAACTTTAAGGTTTAATCTGATCAGCTTAGCTTTTAATTTCTTTGCTTGGAGTATTCCTTTACTATTTAAAGGAGGGTTGCTAAATCCACAATATTTAGCCTTAAGATTATAATCTGTTTCTGCATGTCTTATAAGAATTAATTGCTTCATCTTAAATAAAAAAACCCCCGACGTTACGTCGGGGTTGCACCCTGATTTACTTGGCCCTTCTTAATAAAAAATCTTCAGGCTATTTCCTCGATAACCTAAAGAATTTCCTTTTAGGCCAGGTCTTCTGGCTCTCCCGCCCTTTTAGCAGCCTTCCCATCCTTCTATTGTGGACAGTGGCACAAACGGGCTAAAAGGGTTCCCTTTTTAGGAGTTCCTAAAAAGGGCGGGATTACAGCTGCGGGACAGCTGCCGATTCCTCCGACGTAACGTCGAAGCCACGGCATTCCCTTCTGCCTGAGGCAGATCCGCTTTTAGCGGATAGACCTAAAAGATTTCTTTAATTTTATAAAGAGCTATTTAATAAAATAGCAAAGTTTTTAAACCTGTCAAGAATTTTTAGAGGAGAGTACTGCCAACATTTTTTCGCAAATTCTAAAGAAACCATATTCTGTTTTAATAC
>CAZHYN010000010.1:0-54357 GCA_964536865.1 uncultured Planctomycetia bacterium | reverse complement strand
AGGGAAGGAAAGGTGTTTTTAAGTGAGCAAAGATGTTATCTTTATATTTAATAAGATTGGTTAGGAGATTATAGATTTTCTTTTTATGCTTATATTTTATTCTTAATCTTTTTATCTTTTTAAGGCGAATCTCTACTTTTTGAGGGGTATTGCTTAGCACATAAATCCTTAAATACCTGCGTAGGGTTAAAATATCTTCATATTTTCTTTTCAAACCAGCAATCTTATCCTGAGTGGCTCTTAATTCTTTTAAAAGAGATTCTTTTTTAGGAGAGTAAGGGTAGATAAACAGAGATTTTAGTCTTCTTAGTTTCTTGGTGGGTTTAAATAATTGGTTGTGAATAGGCTGTATTCTTAAGATTCTGTCTATTCCTCTAAAAGATGAGTTTTGCAGAATTGGTGAGGAATTTTGGGCTTTTTTAAGGGAAGAGAATAAATTATATTTTCCTGTATATCAGAGATTATTCTTTTAAAGGGATAATTTAGTTCCTTTTCTATTTCATCCATAAATTTCATAATTTCTAATTTATTCTCTCCTTCAATTAATCTCTGGTGTATGGGAATCCTTTTGAGTCAAAACTAATAAATAAAGTTAAAAAATGCTTAGATCCTCCTTTTATCTTTATTGCTTTACCATCCAGATGGAGAAATCCAGTTAAGGAAGGATTCAACTCCTTTATAATCTCAATTAAAAGTTTAGAATTTAAAGAGGCTCTTTTTACAGCATTAAATACAGTAAAGGAAGAGAGCTTTGAATGGGTAGTCTCTCTTAATCTCTTAGCAATGACTCTTAAACTAGTTCTATCTTTTATATGCCGTTTAATCATCTCAATAAATAAATCATAAGAATACTTGCTTCTCTTTCTTTTCCTAAGTATAAAGAGCCCCGCAGTCTTTACAATAGAATCGTTGAGTAAACTTTTTAAGATTCTTTCTTTAAAAAAATCTCTGTTCTTCTTATTCTTCCTTGTCTTTTTGTATTTAAAGAGCCACAAAAAACACATCTTCTTCTTTTTCTTTTCATCTCTAACCTCCCATTATTCAAGATGAACTTTTATAATTTATTATAACAGCTTGAATAACAGAAAGTTAGATATATTTTCAGCAACAGTTAATATAACGCTCCCAAAAATGATCCGCCCTCAAATGAAATATTTCTTCAATATTTTATAGAGATATACCTTAGTTTCAGTGGAAAATAATCGCCCCCTGGAGGAAAATCTGAAATTGTTTTGTCTCGTTAAAAAACTCTTTAGGAATTTTAAACTCCTTCTAAGGTAGGTGGGAATTTTTGAATGATTCTATCTCTTCCTGAACTTCTTTAGGGATATCCACAAAGTAAACGCCTACTCGATAAATATCTTCTTTAGATCTATCCTTATGGATAAGCTTACACTTAAACTCTGCAGGAGTATTTTTCCCTTCAGATAAGTAGAAGCAACATACGAACTCTTGAGAGGAAATATCCTGGGGGAATAGAAGAAGAACGCCCCTCCTAGAGATGTTAAAAACTTCTTTAGCTTCTATCTTTCTACCACTTGTAGATTCTTTTATCTCTATCTTTACTTTTTTCGCAGGTTTTAATCTCAACCATCGCCTCCTTTCTACCAGGAAACGATCTCTCCCTGATTTTTTAGCATAATAGAGAGCTGAGTCAGCTGAAGAGAGGATACTACTTAAATCTTCTCCATTGTAAGGAAAAGAGGCAACGCCAGCGCTGAATTTAACAAATATCCCCCCTTTTAAATGAGAAGAAACGATTCTTGTCTGAGATAGCCTATCTCTAATTCTCCTTAATACAGTTAAAACATCCTCAGAAGTAGCTTCAGGAAAAATAAGAAGAAACTCTTCTCCTCCGTATCTGCCCACTATATCTACATTACGTACACTCTCTTTAAGAATTTGAGCAAAGCATCTTAGTACGTCATTACCCGCTAAGTGTCCGTAAGTGTCATTTATTTTTTTAAAATGGTCAATATCTACCATTGCTACAGCTAAACTTTTAGAATAACGATTAGCACGAGCGATTTCATTCTCTAAAATAGTCATCGTCCATCTAAAATTCACACATCCAGTAAGTTCATCGTAATAAGCTAGAACTTTTAGCCGTTCTCTTAACCCTTTTTCTATATTAGAGAGGTAACCCATCCCTATTCCTCCCAAATAGTAAATAAGAAATCTTAAAAACATACCCCTTATTACCAGATCTCTAAAAGCAGCGTAATGAAAAAAATTAACTTCAGAAAGAAATATAAAAGAAGCCACAGTAGCAGAAATCAATCCTCCCTTTATCCCAAACCAAAATCCTGCTAAAGAAATAAACCCCACGTAAAGGTAACCCAGAGCTAATCCAAAAACACCCATTGACCTTCTTAATATTATTAAAGTGAGAAATCCTACGATTAGAAAAATAATGCGGAATTCTGTGGAAGAGAAAACTCTCACTGCCTTTTCTTTCAAATTTAACTTCATTTTTTCTAACTTCAGTATAATCTATCCTTCAGCAAAATTCAACTTAAAAAGATAAAGGTATTTAAAGGATACAAGTATGGGTTTTTAAGAATACATATAATAGGAGAAACTATCCAAGAGCTTATTGTGAGAGGGTAGAATTATCTGAGAATATACCTTCTATTGCCTCTACTGTAAGATTATCTCTCTTCACTTCTTCTATATGGAGAGAGGCTTCCTCACAAAGAGTTCTCTGAGCAAGTTGGGAGAAAGCCTCTTGAGAACTTTGACTGCTTACCATCTTAAGATTACCTATTTTTACTCGAACAGAAGAGATGCCTATAATATTGGGAAAGTTTTTTACCTTCTCCAGTATACTATCTAACACAGATTTGGCTAAATGATATTCATACCTTTTATTAAATTATTATTAAATTATTAAGGCCCGCTTCTTTGAAGCGGGCCTCTACTTTCCTTGTTGCTTCCCCTATTTATTTCTTCTTAGCTGCTTTCTTCCGAGAAATCTTTTTTTGTTGTGGATTTAATCTTACTCCACAACCATCCTATTTCTTTTTCTTCTTAGCAGCCTTTTTCTTGGTTGCTTTCTTTGCTGCTTTTTTCTTTTTAACTGCCATCAACCACCTCCTTTTTTACTTTTACTATTTTTACTTCCTAATTTAATTTATAACAAATTTATAAAATTTGTCAATAGTTTTTCTATTTTTTTATAAAAAAAATTATTTTTTATAAAAATCAGGAAAGATTTTTTGGAAGATGAATCCTTTTTGCTTCTCTCCAAAGATGCTCTATATCATAAAATTTTCTTTTCTCTTCCAGAAAAATATGTAGCACTACATCAAAAAAATCAATTAAGAGCCACTGAGATTCATTATCTTCTTCTTTGTGGTGGATTTCGACTTTCTCTTTTTTACAGGATTCTAAAACTTCCTCGTATATTGCTCTAACTTGACGCTGCGATTCTCCAGAGCAAATTATAAAGTAATCACAAAAACCTGAAAGATTTCTTAAATCCAAAATCAAGGGTCTTATAGGTTTCTTCTTTAGAGTGAATTTTAAAATTTTTATAGCTTTCTCTCTTATATACCTATCCTTCTTGGAAAGTCTCAGCTAAACCTCCTTTTCTATTATCTTGAGAAAACGCTCCTTTAAATTTTTATCTACATTACCTACACATGTAACGCAAACTCTTTGAAAATCAAAGACTTCCTTTGAAAGTCTCTGAATGGTGGCTTTATCTATGCGGTGAATCATATCCTTCAATTCCTCAAGAGTATATACCTTTGATAAAGCCAAATAGGAATCTGCTAAATAAAATAGTCTCCCCTGTGGTCTTTCTAAATTCATAGCCATTTGACCAATCAAAAAATCTTTTGCTCGAGATAATTCTTTAGAGGAAACCAACTTATCCTTCATCTTTTTTAGTTCTCTTAATATACACTTAAAAGCTATATCTACATTATTTCTATCTAAACCTAAATGTATAATAAATGCTCCACTATCTCGATATTTTTTTACCTCGGTAGAAATATCGTAACATAAACCTCTCTTCTCTCTCACTTCTTCAAAAAGTCGAGAGCTCATATTTGCTCCCATAATTACATGAATGAGTTCTACAACTAACCTATATTTACTTCTATATGAAACTCCTCTAAAACCTACACATAAATGAGTTTGGTCTAAACTTTTAGTTTCTATTAAGATCTTTCTCTTCTTTAAATGAGGAGGAGAGAAAATTTTTAATCTCTTTTTTCCTTTAGAGGAAACTAATAGTTTCTTTTTTATTAACTTAATTAAGCTTTCATAACGAAAATCTCCCACGCAACAAATAACCATACGAGAAGGTAGATAGTAACTGCGTTGGAAATGTTCTAAATCTCTCTTCTTTATATTTTCTACTGTCCTGGCCTCCCCAATTACTTCATCCCCCAAGGGATGATTTTCCCAGAGAATCTTATCTAAAAGAGAGAGAGCTCTAAAATTAGGTAAATCATTATACATCTTGATTTCTTCTAAAATCACCCCTCTTTCTCTCTCTATCTGAGAGGCTTCAAAAGAAGGATAAGTCACCATATCAAGAAGAATCTCTGCGGTAATTTTTAAGTTCTTCTTTAGAAACTGAGCATAGTAGGCAGTAACCTCCTGGGAAGTGTATCCGTTGATTATTCCCCCTCTCCCTTCAATTTCTCTCTTTATATCCCGATAAGAAAATCTCTTTGTTCCCTTAAAAACCATATGTTCAGTAAAATGGGCAATTCCTTTCAGCCGTTTAGGCTCATAACGCGCACCTACCCTTATAAATATCCCCATTCCTGCAGTAGAAAAGTCTTTCAAATGAGAAAAGATTAAAGTAACTCCATCAATATGAAGAATCTTAAACCCAAATTTTTCATTAGAAAAATTTGTCCGAAGGACAGCCCTTTCTTCTGAAAGAGCTGGGTTAACCCAGCCCATTAAAAATGGGCTGGGATTTGCCTTTGTATCTTTTTGGTGTAAAGCTTTACTGTATAACTGTAACATTTTGAATAGTTAGGAAGCTTTTCAAAACTCTGGCGCAAATTTTGGGTTAAACATAGAATCTTCTTATATAAGAAGGTAATTTTTTAAAAAAATTTTTGTCTTTGGAATATTTGGCAATATAGTTTACTATTGCACTACCTACAATTATCCCCTCACAACCATTTAAAATTTTCTTTACTTGACTTTTTCTATGAATACCAAAGCCAACACATATAGGGATGTTTCTTATTCTTTTCAACTTTCTAATATTGGCTAATATCTTTGTTGGAGATAAATCCTTGGGTCCGGTTATCCCTGTGACGGAAATATAGTAAACAAATCCTCTGGAAACTTCCATTATCCTCTCTGCTCTTTTCTCCTCGGTAGTAGGGGTAACAAAAAATACAGTATCCAAATCTAATTTTCTAGCTTCTTTTATGTAGAGAGTAGCTTCCTCTACAGGCAAATCCACAATCATAACCCCTGCTACTCCTATTTCTCTACATCCTTTTAAAAATTTCCTCACGCCAAAAACATAAATAGGATTATAGTAACTTAGAATCACTACAGGAACAGAAAGAACAGGGACCAAGTTTTTAAGAGAAGTAAAAAGAGCCTCTGGAGTCGCTCCTTCTCTTAAAGCTATCTGTGTTGCTTTTTCAATTATAGGACCATCAGCTAAAGGATCAGAGAAAGGTAAACCTATTTCAATTAGATCTACTTTTAAGGTAGACAAGAGCTTAATTATTCTCTTGCTTAATTCGATAGTAGGAAAACCAAAAGGTACATAAACAATAAATGCCTTCTTATTATCTTTCTCTAACTTATTGAAATAAGCTTCTAGCTTCCCCATTTCCTCACAATATCTAAGTCTTTATCTCCCCTTCCCGAAAGACATAGAATTACTAAACTATTCTTCTTTCTCTTAGCAATCTCTTTAAGGTAGTAAAGAGCGTGAGCAGGCTCTAAAGCAGGAATTATTCCTTCTAGTTCACTTAAGAGTTTAAAACCTTGGAGAGCTTTATTATCATCTACTACCACATACCTAGCTCTACCTATCTTCTTGTAGAAAGCATGTTCGGGTCCTACACCAGGATAATCTAAACCAGGAGCTACAGAATGAGTATTCTCTATCTGCCCAAACTTATCCTGAAGAACAAACGACTTAGCCCCATGGAGAACCCCTATACTGCCTTTAACTAAGCTAGCAGCATTAAGAGAGGAAAGTCCCAATCCTCCTGCCTCCACTCCAATAAACTTTACTTTCTTATCCTTAAAGAAAGGATGGAACAACCCAATGGCATTAGAACCTCCTCCTACACAGGCAACTAAGTAATCAGGGAGACGACCTTCTTTTTTCAGAATCTGAGATTTAGATTCTCGACCAATTACTGATTGAAAGTCTCTAACTATTAGAGGATAAGGGTGAGGTCCTACTACTGAACCAAGGAGATAGTAAGTATCTTTTACGTTAGTTACCCAATCTCTTATCGCTTCATTACAGGCGTCTTTTAAAGTCTTGGATCCACTCTTTACAGGGCAAACCCTGGCTCCTAATATCTTCATCCTGAACACATTCATCTTTTGTCTCTTTATATCCTCTTCTCCCATATATATATCACATTTAAACCCAAAGAGAGTAGCCACTGTGGCGGTAGCTACTCCATGCTGACCTGCGCCAGTTTCAGCAATTATCCTCCTTTTACCCATATACTTCGCTAAAAGCGCCTGCCCTATAGTATTGTTTATCTTATGAGCCCCTGTATGGAGAAGGTCTTCTCTCTTTAAATAAACCTTAATCCCCAGATACTTGCTTAACCTTTTAGCAAAATATAAAGGAGTAGGCCTTCCTGCATACTCTCGGAGATAAAAATATAGCTCTTTAACAAATCTTCTATCTTTTTTTACTCGGAAGTAAGCATCTTCTAATTCTTTTAAACACCAACAGAGAGTCTCTGGAACGAATTTGCCTCCAAATTCCCCAAAATATCCTTTCCTATCAGGTAGCTTCATAGAGTTTTACCTTCCTGATAAACTCTCTTACCTTATCTATATCTTTCTTCCCAACTATACTTTCTACGCCACTAGCTACATCTACTGCATAAGGCCTTATTACTTTTAGGATATCCTCTATATTATGAGGGTTAAGTCCCCCAGAGAGAATTAAGGAAATCTTAGAAGTGAACTTAGCCAATTTTTTAATAATACTTTTCTTAAGTTGCCTTTTCCCCTCTAATTTCTTATACCAGGATACATCAAAAAGGTAACCATCAACCCCAAACTTAACTATATTCTCCAAACTTAAAGAAGATGCCTCTTGGGGAAATATTGCCTTGATTACTTTAAAATGGGATAGAAAAAACTTACAGAAGTGGATAGATTCTCTACCATGAAACTGAAGAACATTTAAACCTACTTCTTTGGCTATCCTTAAAACCTGGACTCTGTCTTCATCAACAAATACACCGACTTTAGTTATAAAAGGATCTAACTTTCTTACTATCTGCTTAGCTTTAAGAGGAGAAATGTAGCGAGGGCTAACTTTAGCAAATATGAACCCTAAAGCATCTGCTCCCAGTTGAGAACAGGCTAAAGCGTCCTCTAAATTGGTAATGCCACATATTTTAACCTTAACCATCTATATTTAACTCTTTTAACTTAGCTTCTACATCCATCTCTCTCATAAGTGCTTCTCCCACTAAAGCAGCATTTATCCCCAGCCCTTTTAAGAAAAGAATATCCTTAAGGGAGCTAATCCCACTTTCGCTTATGGTAACTACTCCTGAAGGGATAAAAGGACTTAATTTCATTGTCCTTTCTATATCTATCTTCATAGTGTGAAGATTACGGTTATTTATTCCAATAATCTCTACAGAAAATTTTAATATCTTCTTTAACTCTTTCTCGGTATGAACCTCCACTAAAACATCCATACCTAAATTATTAGCAAGCTCATAGAGTCTCTTAAATTTATTCTCATCAATAATATGCATAATAAGAAGAATGGCATCAGCGCCTAAAGCTCTCGATTCTAACACCTGAATCTCATCAATAATAAAGTCCTTTCTCAAGATAGGCAGATTTACTACTTTCTTTACTTCTTCAATATAGGTTGGCTTACCTAAGAAGAATTCTTCTTCGGTAAGAACCGATAAAGCCGAAGCTCCTCCTTTCTCCAATTTTTTAGCTAACTCCTGTGGAGAGAAATCTTTTCTAATTATTCCTGCAGAAGGAGAGGCTTGTTTTATCTCAGCAATTATAGAAATCTTATTCTCACGCTCTATTGCCTCTTTAAATGAACGAATGTGAGGAGCTCTCTTAAGAAGAGAAAGAATCCCTTCTCTATTCTTCTTAAGAATAGCCACTTTCTTTTTCTTAGCCTCTAATATCAAAGATAAGATATTTTCACTCATCTTGTTAGAAAATCCTTAAAGGCAGAAAACTTTTCTTTAACTTTTCCTTGTATAATTAAACTTTTAGCTAACTCTACTCCTTCTTTCAAGTTTTTTACCCGGTTAAGAATGTAAAAGCAGGCACTAGCATTAGCCAAAACAATATCTTGAGGAGCTCCTCCTTTTCCTGCAAAGACATCTAAAATTACTCTTGCACTTTCCTCAACATTATTTACCTGCAAATCCTTTAAAGTGCATCTTCTTAGTCCAAAAGAAGAAGGAGATAGATAAAGCTTTCTAACTCTTTTCTTATCTAAAAAACCAACTAAAGTTTTCCCTGTAAGAGAAATCTCATCTTTTATATCCTCCCCATAAACCACAAAGGCACGTCTAACTCCCAAAACTCCTAAGGCATTAGCTAATTTGAGGACTAAGTCAGGAGAGAAGACTCCTAAGAGCTGATGGGTAGGAAAACCAGGGTTACAGAGTGGACCTAAAATATTAAATATAGTAATGATACCTATTTCTCTTCTTATAGGAGCTACTACTGCAAAACTAGAGTGGTATAGAGGAGCATAGAGAAAAGCTATACCTATCTTTCTTAATGCCTCTTCCATAGTAGATGAAGGTAAAGTTAGGTCTATCCCTAAAGCCTCCAAAACATCAGCACTCCCGCAGCGGGAAGAAACTCCCCGGTTGCCGTGTTTAGCTACCCTAATTCCTGCAGAAGCAACCACAAAGGCTACAGCAGTGGAGATGTTAAACTTGTTAGTTTTAGAACCTCCTGTACCACAAGTATCTAAAAGAGGCCTGTTACGATTAATTTTCACTCTCTTAGCCTTTTCTCTTATAACCTTAGCAGCAGAAGAAATCTCTTGATAGGTCTCCCCTTTCTTTTTCAAAGCTACTAAAAAAGCAGAAATCTGAGAAGGGGTAGCTCTCTTTTCAAAAATCTCTTTAAATACCTTCCGAGTTTCTTCAGGTGCCAGATCCTTATTCTCTATAAGCTTAGCAATGGCTTCTTTAATCATAAGCTTAAGAAGTTCTTTAAAATCTTTTTGCCCTCCTCAGTCAATATTGATTCGGGATGAAACTGAACTCCCCATAAGGAGAAATGTCTTTCTTTTACTCCCATTATTATACCATCTTCTGTAGAAGCATTCACTATTAAATTAGAAGGAAGAGTCTTTCTATCAATTATCAAAGAGTGGTAGCGTGTAGCCAAAAAAGGATTCTTTACTCCTTTAAATAACTTTTTCCCATCATGATAAATAAGGGAAACTTTGCCGTGCATTATCTTAGGTGCTCTTACAATCTTAGCTCCAAACACATAACCAATGCACTGATGTCCTAAACAAACGCCTAAGATAGGAAGATGCCGATAGAAGTTCTTAATAAGCTCACAGCTTATCCCTGCCGAAAGTGGCGTTCCCGGACCAGGAGAGATAACTATGCGGTCAGGATTTAGCTTCTTAATCTTATCTAGAGTTATCTTATCATTACGGTATACTAAAACCTCTTGCCCTAATTCTTCCAGATACTGCACAAGATTATAGGTAAAAGAGTCGTAATTATCTATAACTAAGACCATTATCTCTCTCTTTTTATTTTCGCTCCTAACTTTTTTAGTTTCTCCTCCAAGTGAGAATATCCCCGGTCAAGATGATAAATTCTTAAAACTTCGGTTTTGCCCTGTGCAGCTAATCC
This sequence comes from uncultured Planctomycetia bacterium, assembly GCA_964536865.1. Classification (GTDB taxonomy): domain Bacteria; phylum Omnitrophota; class Gorgyraeia; order Duberdicusellales; family 4484-171; genus B7-G16. Next base: position 44,290 of record CAZHYN010000010.1, on the reverse strand, counting down.
AGCAATCACCAGAGCAGCTGAGGCTCGCAAATCTGAAGCCATCACCTCTGCTCCGTAAAGAGATCTTACCCCTTCAATTATAGCATAGGGGCCATTACGGGAAATCTTTGCTCCCATACGATTCAACTCTGCCACATGCATAAATCTATCGGGAAAAACCTTTTCGGTAACTAAGGATACTCCTTTTGCTAAGCTTAAAGGGACCATAAATTGAGCTTGCAGGTCAGTAGGAAAACCGGGATAAGGTAAGGTAGTAATGCTCACTGGCTTGATGTAAGAAGGGGGACTAATAGATAAAGAATCACTATTTATTTTCACGCTAGCTCCCATTTTTTTAGCTACCTCTATTACTGAAGTAAGATGTAAGGGGTTGGTATTTTTTATAGTAAGAGGAGAATGCGTAGCTAAACTAACAGCAAGGAAAGTGCCTGCTTCAATTCGGTCAGGAATCACAGTAAATTCTGCTCCTCCCAGACTCCTCTTCCCTCTAACCCTGATCAAAGGCGTGCCTTCTCCAATAATCTCTGCTCCCATTTTCTTTAAGAAAAAAGATAAATCTACTATCTCTGGCTCACAAGCACAAGATTCTATAACTGTCTCTCCTTTAGCCAGAGTAGAAGCCATTAGAATGTTAGCAGTAGCCAGTACCGAAGGACCAAACTCGCCACCTAAAAATATGTGACGACCACTAAGGGATTTAGCCTCTGCTAAACAGTAACCCCTCTCTATCTTTATATTAGCCCCCAGTTCTCTTAACCCCTTAATATGTAAATCTACAGGTCTGGGCCCAATCACACATCCTCCAGGAAGAGAAACCTTTGCTTTTCTCCGTTTAGCAAGAAGAGGGCCTAAAACACAAAAAGAAGCCCTCATTGTCCTCACCAAAGGATAAGGAGCAGTATAACTTCTACTCTTTTTTGACTTAACTATTAACGTCCCATCTTGAAACTCAACATCCTTGCCCAATCCCTCCAAAATCTTTATCATTGTATGAACATCTCTTAAGTTAGGAACTCCTGAAATTCGACACTCCTCATCAGTCAAAAGAGTAGCAGCCATAATAGGCAAGGAAGCGTTCTTTGAACCACTCACTTCTACTTCTCCCTTTAATGAGGAATTCCAGATTATAAATTTATCCATATTTTCTAACTCGCAAAATGAGACCTCTAAAAAGGTTAGAATAATCCTTTATCCATTCCACAAATTGATAAGTTTTGAGGTTAACAACAAACTTCTCTAAAAAGTCCTTATGGTAGGAAGGTATCTCTAAAATAAGATACCCCTCTTCTTTAAGATAGTAATGCGCCTCCAATAGTATCTTCTTTATGAAAAACAACCCTCCCTCAGAAGCCTGCAGAGCAATACGAGGTTCATATAAAAGAGAACCGTGGATATATCCTTCTTCTACATAGGGAGGATTAGTCACAATCATATCCAAGGAGGCCTTTCTAAATCCTGCTAAAAGATCGGTCCTTATTAAGGGAATATCTAACCTATGAAGGGAGAGATTCTTTTTAGCTATGCAAAGAGCTTTATAACTTATATCTGAAGCAAACACTATAACATCGTCACTCTTAACATTCTTCTTTATGCTGATAGCGATATTGCCACATCCACATCCTAAGTCTAAAACGTACCTAAAAGAGCACTCTTTAATTAATTTTATCGCCTCCTCCACTATCAGCTCCGTCTCTTTCCTGGGAATAAAACAATCTTGAGAAATAATAAACTCTAAACCAAAAAATTCTTCCTTTCCTAAAATATAAGCTAAGGGTATTCCCTTGATGTAGAGAGTCTTCACTCTATCTAAGTAGGCCAATCTATCACTATCTAAATAACTATCTAATTCAAAATAAAAAGAAGGAACTTGAGGATATAAATTCCTCATTAGATACCTTAAGTCCCCCTCTAAAAAAAACTCTTTATTTACCTTAAGCCAATCCCTTAGCTTCATAAATTTTTTTCTTCTCCTCTCTCTTCAGAGGATCAACTAAAATATCTAAATTACCTTCCAAAATTTCATTAAGCCGATAAATAGTAAAATTTATCCTGTGATCGGTGACCCGGCGTTCAGGAAAGTTATAAGTTCTTATCTTTTCACTCCTTTCCCCTGTACCAATTTGAACTTTACGTTGATGAGTGACTTTTAAAGTGCGTTCTCTTTCCAACTTATCCAACAATCTTGCCTTAAGAACCCGCATTGCCTTCTCTCTATTTTTAATCTGGGAACGCTCGTCCTGACAGCTTACCACAATCCCTGAAGGTAAGTGAGTGATTCTTACTGCTGAATCGGTACGATTTACGTGTTGACCGCCGTGACCGGAAGCTCTAAAAGTCTCTATTTTTAATTCATCCGGATTTATTTTCAATTCTATCTCTTGAGGTTCAACTAAAACAGCCACGGTAGCGGTGGAGGTATGAATTCTTCCTCCTGATTCAGTTACTGGTATACGCTGGACACGATGTACACCACTTTCAAATTTAAAATGAGAAAAACAATTCTTACCCTTAACAGAAAAAATCACCTCCTTAAACCCTCCCAGTTCAGTAGGGTGAGAACTTAAGATTTCCAATTTCCACCCTTTCTTTTCAACATAGCGAGAGTACATTCTAAAAAGGTCGCCAGCAAACAGAGCTGCTTCCTCCCCCCCTGCAGCAGCTCTAATCTCTACAATAATATCCCTTTCTTCTTCTGTATCTTCAAAGAACTTTTCCTCTATCTTCTCCTCTACCTTCTTTATCTTTTCTTCAACCTCAGAAAGTTCTTGTGCTGCCAAAACCTTCATCTGTTCATCTTCATCTTGCAAAGAAAGCAACTTCTCTAGGTCCTGTTTCTCCTTGAGAAGCGCATCTCTTTCGTTTATGAGAGAAACTACTTTCTCCAGAAAGGAGAATCTTTTGCTAAGTTTCTGATACTCTTCTTTATTTTTATAGATGTCTGGTAGAGAAAGCCTCTTGGAAATTTGCTTATATTCTTCCTTTAGTTTTTTGAAATCAATCATTTACTTCTCTTTCTTATACTTTCTTAAAAATTTCTCCACCCTTCCTTCAGAATCAACAAATTTCTGTTTCCCTGTAAAGAAAGGGTGACATTTAGAGCAAATCTCTACATTGATAGTTTTTTTTGTGGAACGGGTATGAATCACATTACCGCAAGCACAGGAAATTATAGCATAATCATATTTAGGATGGATACCTTTTTTCATCTCCCCTCCTTCTTAGAAAAAATCTACTATCTTTAAGAGCTCCTCTACCATAATAGGTTTTGAAATATATCCAATTGCTCCTAATTTTGTTGCTTCTTCGATTTCTATTCTGTCGGCAGTCCCTGTGATAAGATAGATTTTAGCTTCAGGGTTGATATTTTTGATCTCTTTCAATACCTCTTCTCCTTTTATATCAGGAAGATGAAGATCTAAAATTACTCCATCAGGTTTAAAGTTTCTGTAGAGTTCTATAGCCTCCTTACCTTTACCAGTTTCTAATACACTAACCCCTTTTCTTTTAATAATTCCCACCATTAGGTCTCTGGCTTCCTCCTCATCTTCTATAACTAATAGGAGTTTATTACTATGTACTTTCATTTATAGGTAATTCTATCTTAAAAGTTGTACCTTCTCCTTGGTTAAAGGATTGAAAATTAAAACTACCTTTGTGATCAAAAATAATCCTCCTTGCAATAAAGTAAAGTATACCTCCTTCTTTCCCCCTTTCAATCCCCATATCCCTATAGAGGTTATTTTCAGTTATATCTCCTCCTGTATCTGATATTCTAAGAATAGCTTTATTATCTGCTCTCTTTAAGCTTATATAGAGAGATTTATTTTGGGGCGTATGGTATTCTATTGCCTTTATTGAACCTTCTATTAAATATCCTATAGCGTCTGGTAAATTATCGTTAGCCCAAACTCTTAACTCTTCTTCGATCTCACTTTTTATAGTTATGTTACTCTTAGAGATATTTTTACTAAATTGATTTACCCTATCTTTTACAACTTTACTTAAATCCATCAATTTAAATTTAGACCGCGCATTTTTATTATACCTAGCTATAGCATCGAATATAGTCCTTGCTCTTTCTACATTCTTTTTAATAGAGTGAGCAACTTTTTCTATATCTTCTTTTTGAGGATAAAAATTTTCTTGATACTCCAAGTTAGCTAGGCTTAAGGAAATAATATTTATAATATTTCCCAATTCATGTCTATATGCTTCTGAAATCTGAAAGGCGCTTTCCATTCTTTCTCTCTCAACTATCAATCTATATCTTTCATCCATCAATTTTTGATATTCTTCAAAATAATATATCTGAGATAAAGCTAAAGATACTTGAGTAGAAATAGTAGTGAATACATCTATATCCGTATCCGTAAAAGTACCTTTCGTTTTCTGACTCATCACAATAAAACCAAACAACTCCTTATTCAGAAATAGAGGAAAGGCTAAGCCAACATTTATGTCATCTAAGGAAGGTAAGCTTTCTCCCAGAATAGGAGAGGTTGATCTATTAAGAAGATGCACTAATTTACAATTATTCTTAATCTGAAAAGGAAATTTGTTCATCCTTTTTGAACTAAAATGAATTAGATAAAAGTCCTTATCCTGTTTTAAATAGAACGCACAAAAATCTAAATTAAGATAGGCAATTATCTTTGAGGTAACCTCTTTAGCTAAACTCTCTGTATCCTTAATAAAGATTAGAGTCTGAGCAAACTCTCTTAATGCTCTCTGATATCTTTTTTGCTCAGCTAGCAGGATATTCTCAGCTTGTTTACGAAGATAATTATAAATAAAGGGAGCCAGAGTTGCTAAAATCCCCATTAGTAGAATAGGAAACCACCATAAAGAAATAGAAATAAATCTAGGAGCAATGAAAAAAGGAATAAAGACAATGAAAAAGTAGACAAGTGTAAAGATAGCTACACGAGTAAAAGCAATATGGATTTCAAGGAGATGATGCTTGACAATGGTATAGGCTATTATAAATATCCAACCTAACGCAGCAAGATAACCAAAAGGATACAAAGCTATTCCAAACTTAGCTACGTAATCTACTATCCCAAATGTGGCCACCAAAAAAGCTAAAAAAAGATACTTTATCTGCTCACGAAAAATAGTAGGAAACCTTTCCTTTCTAAAAGCATTAAAAAGTAAAAAGAGGCACCTTATAAATACTCCTATAAAGAAAAGAACATATAAAGGGTAAATTAATCCACCACGAGGATAATTACCCCAAAAGTAGGTATCTATTTTCTGGTAGATATAAGGGGTAGGGGTTAAGAGTAAAAAGAGGAATCCAATAATGTAAATTAAAGGAAGTGCAATCTTCCGAGTTAGCTTTAAAAATATTATATAGAAATGATAAATAAAAATGGGAATGAAAATTACTCCCATGAATCCAATTCTTGCAGCTATCAAAGCAAACTTTTTATCACGAAGTGCGTACATTGCACTAAAACCAATCAGCCACACAAAAAGAGTAAGGCATTCTAGAAAGAAAAGACGATTTAGTTTTGCTCGGAAATTTCTTAAAAGGACGAAAATCCCTGTAGAAATAATTATAAAACTACTTAACAGAGGAGGAAGAAATTGAAAGTAAATCTAAACCTCCTTCTTTTATAATCTCATCCTACTTACTCCTTGCAAATGAGATGTCTTCTGCCAAAAATAATTCATTTCGCCAAAGGGTCCCCCGGTCTTTCTAGTTCCCCCATGGGTAGATAAATAATAAGAAAATCCTACATGTCTAGAATTAATCCTCAACATTCCACAATTAGATAATTCTTTTGCAAATTTGCGTAGAAACTTAAAAGAAGAAATCCATAAAGAAACTCTTAATCCGTATCCATGAGAATTTACTAGTTCTACCATTTTTTCGAAAATAGCCTCATCTCCACCTGATACTCTGATTAAAGGAAGAAGAGGAAAAAAAATCTCTTCTTCAATACATCTTAAACCTCTATTAAGATAACAATCTTCTATTTTTAACAATGTGGGTTGTATATACATTCCAGTGGAATCAGGCCTCCCAAAATAATCTACCCTTTCCCCTCCATAAAGAATCTCTCCTCCTTTGGCTAAAGCATCGTTTAGAAATTCAAAAAAATCTTGAATCTTTGTAACAGGGCTAAAAATAGTGTCAGGGTCTGTAGGGGGACCTATTTTTAACTTTTTTACTTTTTCTATAAAAATCTTTACAAAATCATCGTACACTTCCTCATGAATTAGTGCAATCTTTGGAACCATACAGATTTGAGTGGAACCTAAGAAAGCATCAGTTAGAGAGATCGAAGATTTTTCCTTCTCGGCATCTTTCCATACAAGAAAAAAATCATTTCCAGAAAGCTCTAAAACAGGCTTCTTCTCTGCCTGAAAGATTCTAGTTCCAATTTCAAGTCCTTTTCTACTTTCTCCAAAATAGACTATATCGTTTACATAAGGACTTGCGAGCCATTCTTCCATGATTTTTTGAGAATTACCTATCACTATATTTAAGACTCCTGGTGGAGCATTATTAATAACCAACGCTTTGTTAACAATTTCCTTCCATAAAAAGAGAGTAGAAAGAGGAGCCCTTAAGGGAGGTTTAATTATTAAAGTATTGCCTGTAAGAAAGGCTAAGATCGCATTATAAGAACTACTCGCAGAAGCATTGCCAGGGGAACTTACGCATACCACACCATCTGGTCTCCTAACCCAATATAAAATTTCTCTTCCACACCTTCCTATCTCTTTCTGGATTAATTGACAATAAAAATTTATAGTAGTAGGACTGCTCCCAATTTGCATGCCTTCAAATTCCCATTCAGCCAATCTTCGGGGGTGACCTTCGATAATTAACAGCTCGATAAACTTTTTTCTATTTTCAATAAGGAGTTTATATATATCTAAAAGAATCTGTCGCCTTTTAGAAAGAGAAAATTTAAAAAAGATCTTTTGCGCTTTATAGGCTGACTCTATAGCAGCTCTATTTGTATCCTCTGTGTTAATACAGTATTGAGCATAAACATACTTTTGTATTTCTCTCGAAACTTGACCTTGTTTTACTTTTTTAAGCATTCTTACTGTCTTCTGAGGCTCGGCGACGAGCTTCTCTGTAAATGGAAAATAGTGGTATATACCTGTATCTAAATCTTTACCTCCTACTAATAAAGTGAACTTCTCCATTTTTTTCCTCTTACACTGATTCTTCCTTTCCCTGTCAAATTGATAACTCTTCTTTCTTTAATCTCCTTTTACTAAGAATGTGTACTTTAAAATGTGTTTGAAATTTCATTTCAGATTTTAGTTAATCTCTCTTATCACCCCATATCTTTCTTCTTTTATTATCGAGATAATCGATTCTTCCATTTACTACCTCTTCCTTCTTTAAGAAAGAGGTGATATTTTATCTAATCTACCCCGACAAATCTATTTTACAAAAAGATAACATTATTATATTGCGATAACATCATTTTTATTTTACTTCTCTTTCTTATACTTTCTTAAAAATTTCTCCACCCTTCCTTCAGAATCAACAAATTTCTGTTTCCCTGTAAAGAAAGGGTGACATTTAGAGCAAATCTCTACATTGATAGTTTTTTTTGTGGAACGGGTATGAATCACATTACCGCAAGCACAGGAAATTATAGCATAATCATATTTAGGATGGATACCTTTTTTCATAATCTACCTCCCTTCTGATCCGTAAGTACCCATAACCTTCCTCAAAAGGCTATAAAATTTTAAGGTAATATTGTATCACATTTGTTTATTGAGGGTGAGTAAAAATTCTACGTTATTCTTAGTCTTGGAAAGCTTTTCAATCAATAGCTCCAGGGCTTCTACAGAATTTAAATCGTTCAATGCTTTTCTCAAAATCCATATTCTTTGAAGTTCGTCGGGATGGAGGAGAAGTTCCTCTCTTCGTGTATTGGACCTTTTTATATCTATGGAAGGGTATATTCTTCTCTGAAATATATTTCTATCCAAAGTTATCTCCATATTTCCTGTCCCTTTAAACTCTTCAAAAATCACATCATCCATCCTGGAACCGGTATCTACTAAAGCAGTAGCAATAATAGTTAAAGAACCTCCCTCCTCTAAAGCTCTAGCAGTCCCAAAGAACCTTTTAGGTTTATGAAGAGCATTAGAATCTATACCTCCAGAGAGAATCCTCCCAGAGTGAGGTTCTACCAGGTTGTAAGCTCTTGCTAATCGAGTAATACTATCCAGAAGGATTACTACATCTTTTTTGTGCTCCACTAGCCTCTTAGCCTTTTCTAAAACCATCTCTGCTACCTGTACATGACGTTGAGCAGGTTCATCGAAAGTAGAACTTATTATCTCTCCAACAACTTGAGCCTTCATCTCGGTTACCTCTTCCGGTCTTTCATCGATGAGAAGAACAATAAGAATTACCTCATGATAATTAGTCATTATAGCGTTAGCTATCTTCTGTAAAAGCACAGTCTTACCACTGTAGGGAGCAGCAACAATTAAACCACGCTGGCCCTTGCCAATGGGGCAGAGAAGATCAAGAATTCTCGTGGATAGTTCTTCAGGATGGGTCTCTAAAATAAACCTTTCTTTGGGATAAATAGGAGTTAAATTATCAAAAAGGACACGGTTACGTGCCTGCTCCGGATCTTCAAAGTTTACTGCTTCTACCTTAAGAAGAGCAAAATACTTCTCATTCTCCTTGGGTGGTCTTATCTGGCCACTCACTGTATCTCCCGTTCTTAAAGAAAATTTTCTTATTTGAGAGGGGGAAACATAAATATCATCGGGAGAAGGTAGATAATTATAGTTGGGTGAACGTAAAAATCCGAATCCTTCAGGAAGAACTTCCAAAACCCCTCCTCCAAACATCAGTCCTTCTTTTTCTGCCTTTGCTTGAAGAATTTTAAAAATAAGGTCTTGCTTTTTTAAACCACTTATTCCATTGATCTCTAACTCCTTAGCTATCTTATTAAGATCAGATATCTTCATCTCTTTTAACGTACCTATATCCATACTGCTACCCATAACCCCTCCCTTTTTTGATATCGATTTATTTTCTTTTCTGTTTGAAGGCATCAACCACCTCTCTTTTCAGGGGAGAGTAAATTCTCCCATAAATAATCTACTTTTGCTTTAAGATCCTCTAAAGAGCCTGCGTTCCTAATTACAAAATCACTCCTCTTTATTTTCTCTTTGGCTTTCTGGTTAAGAGAAAGAAACAAAAGTGCCTGACGTGTAGAAAGACCAAACTTCTCTTTCACTCTTCTTAAGATAGTTCGTTTAGGAGCGTATACAAAGACGACTTTATTAAAAAGAGTATGGAGCCGTTTCTCAAAAAGTAGAGGAACTTCTGCTATATATATCTTCCTTTTGTTTTTACTATCTCTTACCCACCTCTTTAAATCTTCTATGATCACAGGATGAACTATTCCCTCCAGTTTTTTCAGTTCTCTTTTATTGTTAAAGACAACTTCTCTTAATCTTTTGCGTGAAATATTACCCATAGAAGTTATGACTTGAGGAAACATCCTTTTAATCTCCCTATACACAGAAGATTTCTTATCCCTATAGTAGGAGTGAATGACCTTATCCACATCATAAACAGAAGCACCTTTTTTCTTTAAAAGATTTAATACAGTAGTTTTGCCTCCTCCAAGTGGTCCGGTTAGGGCAACTGTAGGCATCTCTGGTATACTTTTAAATAATCTTTAGCTGCTCTATCCCAAGAGTAATCAAATCGAGCAATTTTTTTAATAAGCTGAAGCCATTCCTCCTTTTTAGAAAAAACACGGTAAGCTCTCTGGATAGCTTCGATCAGCTCTCTGGCACTATAATGGAGAAACAGAAACCCTCCTCCTCCGTCCTGGTAATCAACCACTGTATCTACAAGACCTCCCGTATGATGGACTATAGGAACAGTGGCATACTTATAACTTACCAACTGAGAAAGCCCACATGGTTCAAATCGTGATGGCATAATGAAAGCATCGCAACAAGCATAGATACGGTGTGCTAAAACCTCATCAAATTTAAGGTGGAGGGAGAAATTCTTATACTTATCTGCCTTAGCAGTAAGGATATTATGGTATTTCTTATCTCCCAGCCCTAAGATTACTATTTGGTGCTTCTCTAAAATCTTATCCAGAGCTTGAGAAAGAATATCTATTCCCTTCTGTTCTGCCAAACGAGAAACCATACCTAAGAGAAACTTGGTTTTGCCCACACTTAATCCTAATTCTCTCTGGAATTTTCTCTTATTTTCCCATTTCCCTTCTAGACTACGCCAGGAGTATTTCTTATAAATAAATTCATCTCTAGAAGGGTTCCATATTTTATAATCTATACCATTAAGAATTCCCACTAATCTCTCTCTCTTCTCTCTTAAAACTCCATCTAATCCACACCCGTAATCAGGTGTCTGAATCTGTTTGGCATAAGTAGGACTCACGGTATTTACCATGTCTGAAAAAACAATACCACCTTTAAGAAGATTAATCTTCCCGTAGAATTCCAGGTAGTTTAGAGAGAAGTAATCCCAATTTATTCCCAGATAAGAGAATTTTTCCTTATCAAATATACCTTGATAAGCAAGATTATGGATGGTAAGAATAGACTTACTCCCGTTAAAAAATTTATCATTTTTATAAAGAATTTTCAAGTAAATATTTACTAAAGCAGTCTGCCAGTCATTGGCATGAAAAATATGAGGAGAGAAGTCTATCTTTTTAAGGATATCAAAACATTTTTTACAGAAAAAAGAGAATCTCTCTAAATTATCAGGATAGTCACCATCAGGGGTAGTATAAAGGTAATCACGGAGGAAGTAATTATCATGCTTTATAAAAATTATTTCTATATTCCTACCTAATCGAGAAGTGGCGTAATCATCGTGGAGTTCTTCTGGTTTAATATTCTTATATAAAGGCATAAAAACTTTGACTTCGCATCCCTGCTCAGCTAAAGATAGAGGCAAAGCTCCGCTTACGTCTGCCAGCCCACCTGTTTTAGCAAAGGGAAAAACCTCGGAAGAGAAAAAAGCTACCTTCATCATCCCTCCTTTTAGAAAACTTCATCTACCTGCCGAGTATCTAACCAGTTTCTTCCTACTTTTACATTTACTTTAAGAGGCACTTTTAACTCTACAATTTTTTCCATTTTTTCTTTAGAAATCTCTACAACTTTCTGAAGCTCACTCTTCTCAACATCAAATACAAGCTCATCGTGAATCTGAATTATCATCTTAGAGCTTAGCTTCTCTTTCTTAAATTCTCTATAAATTTCTATCATTGCCATCTTAATAATATCAGCAGCAGATCCCTGGATAGGAGCGTTTATAGCTACCCTTCTAGCAAATTCCTTTACTTCCTGATGTGAAGAATCTAGAGGTAAAGGACGCCTCCTCCCTAATATTGTCTCTACAAACCCCTTCTTTTTTGCTTCTCGATAAACTCTCTCTATATACTCTTTAACTTTAGGATAACGGAGGAAATAACTTTCTATAAAAGAAAAAGCTTGCTCTACTGAGATATTCAATTCCTGAGCTAATCCAAAGGAACTCATCCCATAGATTATTCCAAAGTTTACTCTCTTAGCCAATTCTCTCTGGTGCCAACTCACCTGGTGAGGAGGAATCCCGAAAAGAAGGGAAGCGGTATGTTTGTGAATATCTAAATTTTCTTTAAAGGCTCTTATTAATTTTTCATCCTCAGAAAAATGAGCTAAGATTCTTAGTTCGATCTGAGAGTAATCGCAACAAAGGACTAACCCTTCATCAAAAGAAGAAATGATTGCTCTTCTAAAGCCTTTAGAAATTTCACTTTTTATGGGAAGATTCTGGATATTAGGAGAAGACGAACTTAATCTTCCTGTAGCTGTTGTGGTCTGATGAAACTTAGCAAATACTCTACCACTTTTTAACTCTACTTCCTTCAAAAAAGGTTCCAAGTAAGTGGAACTTAACTTATTCAGTTGTCGATACTCTAAGAGAAGTTTTGCTATAGGATATTCTTGAGCAAGCTTTGTTAGAACTTCTTCATTAGTAGAAAAACCTGTTTTAGTCCGCTTTGAAGAAGGAAGCTTTAGCTTCTGAAAAAGAATTCTACTTAACTGTTGAGGAGAATTAATATTAAACTTTTCCCCAGCAGCTTTATAAATATCTTCTTTTAAATTAGTTATTTTATCCTTTACCTCTCTAGAAAAATCCCTAAGAAATTTTTCATCTACCTTAATCCCCCAAGCTTCCATATCCCAGAGAACTTCTATTAAAGGCATCTCTACATCAAAGAATAATCTATCTAAGGATTGAACTTTTATTTGATTATAGAGAGTTTTGTATAATTTGCGTATGAAGTAACAGGCTACGAAAGGGGAGAAATCTTGAGTAAACTCATTTAAGAAATGAGCTATCAGATTCTTAAGAGAAAAATCTCCCAGAGTAGGATTTAGAGTATAGGCAGCAATTTTAGTATCAAACCAAATACCTTCTAACCTAACCTTTCTCTCTAATCCATGAAGAATATTCTTAAAATCATAAGATACTTTTCTTACATTAGAATCCTGAAGGAGCTCTCTTACCTTCTCTATAGAAGACTCATAAACGAAAGAATTATTTTTGAAGGTAATATATATCTTATCTTGAAAGGGATAGAAGATTAACTCTTGCTCGCTTTTAATTTTCTCTATAAGTTGAGAAGGAAACTCTTTGGTTACCTCTACTTTAATGTTCAAAGAAGGGGGCGGTATCTCTTTGAGAAGAGATTTAAATTCTAACTCTCTAAAGAACTTATAAACTTGGGAATAATCGGGTTCCTTTACTACTAAGTCATCCCAAGAAAAATCTAAGTCAATGTAAGCTAATTTTACTAAATCCTTACTGAGAAAAATATTTTCTTTATTGGAAACTAAAATCTCCCTTACTGAAGGGGAAACTTTATCTAAGTTATCAAAAAGGTTCTCTATAGACTTAAACTTCCTTATTAACTTGGTAGCACCTACTTTTCCTATACCTTTAGCTCCAGGAACATTATCAGTAGGATCTCCTACCAGAGAGAGATAATCCACCATCTGGGAAGGATGGAAACCAAATTCTCTCAAGAAAACCTCCTCATCATAGAAAATATCTTTCACAGGGTCGTAAACACATATTTTCTTATCTTCAATAAGTTGAAAAACATCTTTATCTGAACTTATAACTACTACTTTAAAATTTCCCTTTTTCGCTTTCCTTGCCAGAGAAGCTATAAGATCATCTGCCTCCCAACCTTCCTTCTCCATAATTTCTACACCTAAAGCTTTAGTTAACTCCTTAATCACAGGAATCTGCTTCTTAAGAGGGCTGGGAGGAGGCGGTCTTTGGATTTTATAATCTCTAAACATCTCTTGACGAAAAGTCTTGCGAGAAACATCAAAGCAAACAGCCAAATAGTGAGGTTGATATTTTTTAATAATTTTTTTTAAGGTATTAACAAATCCATAAATTGCTCCTGTAGGAACTCCTTTAGATGTAGAAAGTCTTATAGCAAAAAAAGAGCGATAGCATATAGAAGTACCATCTACAAGATACAAAATTTTATCCATTATTTAAGTCAGTAGAATATCTACTCAAAAGTAAAGGATGGCTATTCTTGAATACTGAAAATTACAGATAGAGCATCTCTAAGTTTCTTCGCACATAGAGAAAATTCGTTGTTCTCAATGTAGAGCAATGCTTCCTGAATATGAGAACGTAACTTAGCTTTAACTTCTGCATTAAATCTTTCTTTTTTGGCTTTCTGGTAATAAGAGTTAATCTCCATCTGAAGGTTCTTATCCGGAGGATTCAAAGAAAGAGCTATTTTAAATTCTTCCTCTGCTTTAGAATAGTCTTGATTATCAAAAGCTTTCTTTCCTAAATTAAAATGAAGCTGTACTTCTTCTAAAAGTTTTAACCTCTCCTGTTCTCGTTTATAAATCAACTTCTGGGAGAGAGAAGAAATCTCTCCACTAAAAAGTTCCTTTTTAAGCTTGAAAGGCATACCTAATCTGAGAAGGTGTTCTCGCCCCTCATACCACCATTGGTCCCTTTTATCCTTCCCTAAAAGGAGCCTTTTTGTCCAATAAAAGATTGCTTTCTTTTTATTATTCAACTTTTCATAAAGAAGAGCAAGATTAGTGTAGGGAGGCAAATAATGAGGATTGATAACTAAAGCTTGTTCATACATCTTCTTTGCCTCCTCATCATTACCCATTTCCTCAAGCACAATACCTAAATCATTATACGCTTGATAATAATAAGGGTAAATTTGAATTGCCTTCTGATAGTAAGTAAGTGCTTCCTCTAGATCTCCCATATTTTGGAGACGATACCCTTCCTTACGATAAGAATATGCTTGTTCTTTTAGTTGTTGGGAAACTTGAGAGTAAACACAAAGAGGAATCAACAAAAGGAACAAAACAGCAAATTTCTTCATTTTTTTAAAAATAGCATATAATTGTATTGGTGTCAATAGTTTCCTCATTTTAATTCTGGATTCTGTATCTTCTCTTTAGAACCTCGTCTGATGGTTGAGATTTCCATCTCCGATGTATCCATCCCCAAAGAGGAGGATATTTTTTAATCCAATCTTCTGTTAACTTCGTAAACTTAGCAGTGTTGATAAGGATTGTCTCATCTTTATCTTTGGTATAATCAAGTGCCACAGAAGGGAAAATCTTGATAAGATGTTTTCCTAAAAACTCTCTTACTATGTACATTGGAACTATCTCCGCTTTGGTACGCATGGCTAACACCACCGGACCGGTAGGGGTAGCAGCTAACTTATCAAAAAATTTTACCCAAACTCCTCCTGTGCCAAAATTTTGATCCATCTGAATCATCACAATTTCGTTATTGCGCAAAGCCCTAATAATTCCAGTTACGCACTCCTTTCGAGGGTAAGAAAATATAGTCTTAACCCCTACCTTAGTCCTGAGCTGATGGATGTAGTCTCCTGTTTTCCTATCTCGCATAGGACGAGCAACCACATTAATCTTATATCCTTGAGAGGCAAACTTTAAAGAAATAAGAGGGAAATTGCCAAAATGAGCGGTAAGAGCGATAACTCCTCTCTTTTTTTCTAAAGCCTGAACTAAGTACTCTAATCCTTCTATTCTAACTCTCTCTAAAAGAGAAGGATGTTTTAGAAAATAAAGAAGTTCCAAAGAAGCCTGAATCATGAACTTAAAAGAATCTTGAGCGATCTCTTTTCTCTTCTTAAGAGAAAGATAGGGAAAAGCAATACTTAGATTCTCTAAGACAATTCTGCGATGGGTAAAAGCAAATAAAAATCCCAACCTCCCTAAGAAACTTCCTAAAAAATAAATAAACTTTAATGGGAAAATCCCTATAGTGAGAGCAAAAGTCTTTAGAAAAATCCAACCTAAATTCCTCCTTAAGAATTTTCTTTTTTCTTTCTCCATAAGGAAATCCTTATCTTGCTCTTTTCTAAGGGTTACTCAACTTATATCCAATCTTTCTCAGAAACTGTTTCCTCCACTGAATATCTTCATCCTTCTCTATACTCTTGGAAGGAATACCATCAACAACCCCTAAAACTCCTCTTCCTTGAGAAGTTATACCAACGATTAACTCTACAGGATTGGCAGTAGCACAGAAAATAGTGCATACTTCTGAAACTCCCTTAATTCGATTGAGTACATTTATAGGGTAACTGTCCTTTAGAAGAATAAGGAAAAGATGACCACAGCGAATATTTAAAGCATTCTTTCCAGCAATACTCTTTAACTCTTCATCGTTACCCTCTATCCTTACCAGAGTTTTTCCTGAGGACTCACAGAAAGCTATTCCAAATTTTATGTTGGGGCTAGCTTCAATTAACGTTTCATATAAATCTTCTACAGTCTTTATAAAGTGAGCCTGGCCAATAATAATGTTTGCCTCAGGAGGCTTATCTATTCTTACTACTTCTAACTTTACCTCCATATAAATCCACCTCCTTAAGATTTAGGAACACTAAAATGCAACTTCTTAGCCTTTAAAGTATTATATGTAGCTGCACTTATCAGTCTAAGAGTATTAACATTTTTCTGAAGTAACTCCTCCTTTATAGGAAGGTCAGTAATCTTATAACTATTTAAGGTGAGAATCAGATAAAGGGTCTTCTTATCTAGATAAGCAGCTTGATAAGAATGGTGATTCCAATCACTTCCCAAAAACACAAAAGAAGGATACTGAGGAAAGTTTTCTTTCAAAATAGACTCCAACTTTTCTATAAAAGACAGTGAAGGATAGAAGTAAAGGACAACTTCAATGAATTTTATTTGCGAATCTAGTCCACTTTTGAGATCTTTAACTATCCTTTCTAAGTTAGTAGAAGGGAAGGAGGTATCCTCTTGTTTTAGCTGGGGCATCATCTGTTTATATCTTTCTACATAAGGTTGATTCACAAAATTTATTTCTTTAAAGTAGGCAAAGAAGGCTACAAACATTTCCAAGTAATACATAAGAGTCATAAGATAGAGAAATTTGTCTTCGCAAGAGAGAGAAAGCTTAATTGGATAAAATCCCTCAATGCTTCTTCCCACAGCAGTCTTAACGAAAAAGTTGTCTTTTTTCGAACCCAAGCTTTCCTGAAAAAGCTGAGTAGCCCAAATAGTAAATCCTGGGAGAGGAACCTCTTTATCTATGATAGAAAAAAATCCACTCTCTATACTCTGATAAGAATGAGCAACCTCATATGCTTCTTTTAGAACCTTTTCTCTTAAAGAAAGATATTGAAAAAATAATTTCTGTATTTTTTTAATATCTCTATCCAGAAGTAAAAATAAAGGCAAGAGAAAAATAAGAGTGTGCGGGCAAGAGAATCTACCTCCGATATCGGAATTCTCATTAACCTGGATAGTGACTTTAGGGTAACTATTCCATCCTAAGTTATCTAATTTAGAAAAAGACTCCTTATCACTTAACCAAAGAAAATGGCTCTTGCACTTGCCAGGGAACAATTCCTTAAGAGTGGTAGCTAAAAGTTGTGTCTCCAAAGTAGAACCCGATTTGGAGATAGGAATAACCATAACTTTCTCTAACTTCTTTATTTTATCCAAAACAGTTTCCAAGGCAGAAGGATCTAAGCTATCTAAAAAATATAAAGGAACCTGAGAAGAAAGTGAATTCAATACTTTTATCCCATTTATAGATCCTCCCATCCCTAAGAAAATAAACTCTTCCTTCCCTTCTATAAGTTTTTCTATTCGCTTTAAAGAAGCTCTTAATTCCTCCCAAATAGGAGGACTTACCCAACCTAAACGAGGCTGGTCTCCATCAAAAGCAATTCTACGAAAAGGATTATCTAAAGCAACTTTTACCTTATTTTTCCCAGCACAATCTAAGAGAAATCTAATTACTTTCTTATCCATGATACTCAGAAATACTCTACTCTGTTTCTCCCCTTTTGTTTGGCTTTATATAAAGCTTTATCTGCTACCTCAGTGAGAAGATTGGGGTAAACTGAATTCACGGGATAATTAGCCACGCCAATGCTTACTGTAACATTTAACACTTCGTCAAAAGCTTTTATCGATGCGGAAGCTATACTCTTTCTAATTCTCTCTCCTACAAGAAGTGCTCTTTCTCTATCAGTTTGAGGAAGAATAACCACAAACTCTTCTCCTCCATAGCGAGCAAGGAAATCAACCTCTCTTATGCTCTCCTTTATAAGTTTTACAGTTTCCTTAAGAACTACATCACCTACCAGGTGGCCATAATTATCATTTATTTTTTTGAAATGGTCAATATCTATCATTAGAAGAGAAAAGGTCAGTTTGTATTTTTTTGCTCTCTCAAACTCCTCATCGAATCTAGAGGAGAAATAACGACGATTATAAATATTTGTAAGGGTATCATGTATAGATAGATTATGAAGCTTTTCGTATAGAGAGATTCGTTCTAAACAAAGGTTAACCATCTTTACGATAGCTTTCAAATTCTCTTTTATCTGAGGATAATTCGTTTTTATATTTAAAAATTTAGGGGGTTGGGTAGCTAACCTAAAAATGAGATAACTGTCCTTTGGCCGAGTAGAAAGAACTATCTCATCTATAGAGGAAAGGAAGTTTAATTCTTCTTCAAAAGTAGAAACAACTTTCTCTCTATCTAAAAGAGAAGAAAGTTTACCTGCCAATTCATAAATAAAGAAGGTCTCTGAAACCGCCTCTTCTATTTTTCGAAATTGTCTACGAAACGCATCTACTGTTTCCTCCAAATTAGTTGCTCTCTCCTTCAAAGAAGCTAACTTTTTTTTGTAGTACTTTCTTAATGAAGAGATACTGCGAATTTTTAAAGAGATTATTCCCAAAAGCAGAAAGATTACTATTAATAGGTAAAGCATACTCTGTTTTTGCCCTCTCTCTTTGCTCTATAAAGTAAGGAATCAGCTACCTCTATAAGAGACAGGAAATCCCGAGCATCTTCAGGAAAGACCGCCACTCCTAAAGATATGGAAAAACCAATACTCTTCCTTCTAAATCTTAAACGGGTAGAGGATAATCTTTCTTTAATTCCTTTAGCGAACCTCTTTGCTTCGTCCCGGCTAGTGTATACGAGAAAGAAAATAAATTCTTCGCCTCCAAAACGAGCCACAGCATTACCAGAATCACCCACCTCTTCCTCTAAAATCTTAGCTAACTTTTTCAAAACTAAATCTCCTACACTATGCCCATAAGTATCATTTATCTTCTTAAAATCATCAACATCTAACAATCCTAAGGCTAATTTACTCTCAGTAATTCTTGCCCTCATTAATTCTTCTTTTAATCTCTCTAAAAAGGGCTCTCTCAAGAGTATCCCAGTAAGTGCATCATTCATTGCTAAGATTTTGGTTTTCTGAAACAAAATCGCTCTTTCTAAAACCGCTGCTCCTACATCAGTAAATATTCGCAGGAGGCGGAGTTCATCCATAGAGAAAGCATTCTTCTTCCTGCTTTCTATTCTCACTATCCCTAAGATATATTCTCCTAAAGAAAGGGGACTGGATATAAAAGAGTGAATATTTCTCTCTTGGAAAGCTATGCTCTGAGAACAATCAAAACGAAAATCTTGAGAAAGGTCATCTACAATAAGAGACTGATTATGTTTTAACACCCAGAAATCCATAATGTCTCCTCTCTTCTCTCTTATGATCACATCATGTTTCTTGAAAGAATAGGTGAGCTCCAAGAAATTATCCTCTCTATCAAAGTGAAATATCAAAATATTGTCTGCTTGGGGGAAAAAATCTACCAGTTTCTCTCCAAGAAAATTGTATACTTTTTCTTTATCTATATAAGATACAAATTTATCTATAACCTTGGAAAGAGAAAGAATTTTTCTCGCTCTCCTAGGTAAGATTAAAAATAATTCATTCTTCTCTTTCAATTCCTCTTCTAATAAATTTATCTTCTCCTCTACCTCCTCCATAGGAGGAATATATCTTTTAATAATTTCTTTTTTGGCTTTGGCAAAGAAAAACTCTACTATTACAACTACTGTCAAAATCCATAATAGGTTCCCTAAAGATAAAAATCCAAAAGAAAAAAAGATAAAGGATACACTCACTATCAGGATAATAAAAATATAGGAAAAAAAATTAAACAATGGACTCTTCTGTAGAAGGGTCAAAAAATAAAGACCTCTGCATATCAAATACTACCTCTAAGATACCCCCCACAGGAGGTTTATTATCTGCTTCCAATACAGCAACAATAGTATGCCTACCTACAGATAAGTAAACATGATTCTCTGAGCCCATAGTCTCTAACACTTCACAATGAGCTCTCACCGTATTATCAGGAGTAGCCATAGAAGCAAATAGCTTATCATAAATATTTTCTGGTCTTATTCCAAAAATTATCTTCCTATCTATATACTCCTTCTCTAAGGGAGGGTACTTTTCAGGAGGAATCTTCACCCGAAACTCTCCTTCATCAAAATAGAGGTAGCCATCTTTTTTAATAATCCTTCCCTCTATAAAATTCATAGAGGGAGAACCAATGAACCCTGCTACGAACTTATTCACTGGTTTTTCGTAAACATTCAAAGGAGTATCAAATTGTTGAACCTTTCCATTCCTCATTACTGCTATTCTATCACCTAAAGTCATAGCCTCCACTTGATCATGGGTTACATAAATCATTGTAGTTTGAATCTTTTGGTGAAGCCTGTGCAGTTCGGTACGCATCTGAACGCGCATCTTAGCATCTAAATTACTTAAAGGCTCATCGAATAAAAATACTAAAGGCTTTCTTACAATTGCCCTGCCTACAGCTACCCGCTGGCGTTCTCCTCCAGAGAGCTGGCGAGGCTTTCTATCTAAAAGATGAGTAATTCCTAATATCTGTGCTGCTTCTTTTACTCTCTTATCAATCTCTTGTTTAGAGTATCCTCTTAATCTTAAAGCAAAAGCTAAGTTTTCATAAGTGGTCATATGAGGATAAAGAGCATAATTCTGAAAAACCATAGCAATATTTCTATCTTTAGCAGGAACGTTATTAACTAGTTTATCTCCAATATAGATCTCCCCGTAGGTAGGCTCCTCTAAACCAGCAATTATCCTTAAAGTAGTAGATTTTCCACACCCAGAAGGTCCAACCAAAACTACAAATTCTTTACTCTCTATCCCTAAATTAATCTGATCTATAGCTACGATTTTTTTGGAGTAGATTTTAGTAACATTACGTAAGCTTACCTGCGCCATAGATTTAAATTTTAACTTCTAAAATTAATAAGTCAAGCTAGATAAAACAGTAACTTAGATATTGTTTCTTTCAATTCTTTACGAGGGACAATCATATCTATCAAACCATGGGCTAAGCTAAACTCGGCAGTCTGGAAGCCAGGAGGTAATTCCTGCTTTATTGTTTGGCTTATTACTCTCGGTCCAGTAAATCCAATTAAAGCACCGGGTTCCGCAATTATTATATCTCCCAAGCCAGCAAAGGAAGCCATTACTCCTGCCATAGTAGGGTGAGTAAGAACAGAAATGTAAGGGATACTTTCCCTTCTTAACTTAGCTAAGGCTCCACTAGTTTTTGCCATTTGCATTAGAGATAACATACCTTCATACATCCTAGCTCCTCCTCCAGAGCCAGAGATAATTACTAAAGGAACTTTCTTCTCTAAAGCATATTCAATAATACGAGTAATTTTCTCTCCTACCACCGATCCCATAGAACCCATAATAAAATGAGAATCGGTAACACCTAAAGCCACTTTGACTTTTTTAATCTTCGCCTCCCCTACCACCGCGGCTTCCTTTAAAGAAGTCCGCTCTATCTCTTCTTTCAATTTTTCTTTATAAGATTTAGGACCACTAAATTCTAAAGGGTCAAGAGACTGTAGATTTGAATGGAACTCTTTAAAGCTGGCCTCATCAGTAATAAGATTTATTCTTTCCCAACAAGTTAAAGGAAAATGATAATTACATTTAGGACATACTTTTAAGCTCTCCTCTAAAATCTTCTTAAATATAAATTGGTTACATCGAGGACACTTACTCCATAGCCCATCAGGAATTTCCTTCTTCCTTGGTTTTACCGTGGTGTAACGTAATCGTTTTCTAAATATTCTCACTTAGCTAATCCTCCTTATCACTAACCCGCTAGGAAGTTTAGGGTAAAAGTAAGTGGATTTTTGAGGAAGAAGATAGCCTTTACTGGCAAGGGAGAAGAGTATTTTCAGAGAGGTGGGCCTTAAAATGAATCCTATTTTTGAGGAGCCTACCATCCTTTTTAATTCCTTCAGGTAGTGGACATAAAGAATATTTTTCACTTTGAACTTTCCCAATACGAGTTTATGGAGAATATAAACATCTAACTTCTGATAGTTCCTTTCTTCTTTATTTCTAAATATTTTATCTAAAATTTTCTCATTTTTCAATTTTAGAAAGTAAAAAAAGCCTTTGGCATATATACCAAAAGAAAATAAAACTTCCTTTTCCAAAGAAAAAAGAAGTTCTCTCTCGTTAGTACGTCTAATCAAAAAATACAAAGATAACTTTTTTATAACTTTTCCCAAATCCTCTTCCAAATCTACCACCCGATGGGTAGGAAGGATAATTAGACCTGTAGAAGGATCGGTAAGATAAGCTAAAATATAATTTGCTTCTCTGTACCTATTACCATTAAGTTTAAAATAACGGTAAGCAACTTCAAAACGATGATGACCATCAGCAATAAAAAGTTTGCTTTTCTCTAATTCTTGAGACAAATCTACTTCCCAACCCTTTTCCTCTACCTTCCAAAGGCAATGGGAAACCCCTTCAGAATTTTTAAATTCTATAAATGGCTTTTTCCTATTATAAAAGAGGTATAGATTCTGAAGAGACTTTAACTTCTTATAAGAGATAACAAAGATTGGACTGAGGTTAGCTCTCGTTTCTTTCAGGATATACCAGCGGTCTTTCTTAGGTCCTCTAAGAGTGGTTTCATGAGGAAAAACTGTCTCTTTTTTATTCAGCTTAAGAAGGGATAGAAATCCCACTCTCTTTAAAATCCTTCCTTGAAAATTAAATCTCTGTTCATAAAGGTAAAGGTGAGGACTACTATCTTGAACAAGAATTTTCCTCTTAATCCAATCATTAAATCTTTTCCCTATTAACTTATAGTTCTTATCCTCATCAACGAGAAGAATGTAAGAGAAGTTGTACTTGGATTTTTTTCTTAAAGTTTTTTTCTCCTTCTCACTTATTACATCGTAAGGGGGGGTTATTAAAGAAGAAAGGTTTTTAAATTTCTCTGGGTTATAGTAAAAAGCTGAGAAAGGTTTTATTAAATTCATCTCTCTTTCTCAGAAGAGGCATCCTTAGTAGAGGAAGGTGAGTTTTTTTTATTATCCTTATTTTGGGAAGGAAACTTGTTGGTATTATTTTTATTACTCCTCTTATAATCGGTTATATAAAATCCGCTCCCCTTAAAGATTAATCCACAACCTCCTCCAATTAGTCTTTTTACCTTCCCTCGACAAAAAATGCATTCCTCAAGAGGGGAATCATTGATTTTTTGAAAAACCTCAAATTTCTTTCCACAATTTAGGCATTGATACTCGTATGTAGGCATAATCTATTTTAATTCTTTTCTTAACCTGCCAAACTCTAAAAGGAGTTCCCTCTCCCGGGATGAGAGAGATTTAGGAATCTCTACCTCTACCTCTATCAACTGATCACCCACTCTTTTGCTCCTCACATCAGGAAGACCTTTAGAGCGTAGGCGGAGTATAGTATGAGGTTGAGTGCCAGGAGGAATTCTTACCACTACTTTACCATTGAGAGTAGGAACTTCTATATCTGCTCCTAAGCAAGCTTTAACCATAGGAATCTTCACCTTACACCTTATATTATTACCTTCTCTCTGAAATATAGAATGCTCTTTAACCTGAATATGAAGATAAAGGTCTCCATAGCCACCTTCGCCAAAGTGTCCTTCTCCTCGGAGACGGATAACCGACCCAGAATCTACGCCAGCAGGTATGCTTACCTTTAACTTCTTGGAAACTCTCTCTCTCCCTGAACCTTTACAGCG
This sequence comes from uncultured Planctomycetia bacterium, assembly GCA_964536865.1. Lineage (GTDB taxonomy): Bacteria > Omnitrophota > Gorgyraeia > Duberdicusellales > 4484-171 > B7-G16. The sequence continues at coordinate 20,785 of CAZHYN010000010.1, read as the reverse complement.
AGGGCAAACTTTAGTAATAACTTCTCCTTCCCCCTTACATTGAGGACAAGTCTCTGAAAAGGTTATAAATCCAAAACCAGTAGAAACAGTTCCTCTCCCCTTACAGAGGGGGCATACGGTTTTAGAGGTACCTGGGTAAGCCCCAGTCCCCTTACAGTGGTTACACCTCTCATAGCGATTGAAAGTAAGGGTCTTTTCCACTCCCTTAGCAACTTCTTCTAACTCTATAGTAAGCTTAGAATGAATATCCTCTCCCCTTAAAACTCTTTTTTTCCTTCGTTTAGTGCCAAAAATATCAAAACCTAAATCAGAAAAAATATCCTCAAAGATACTCTCCCCAAAACCAAACTCTCCTAAATCACGAAAGACCCAGCTAAAGTCAGCTCCTCTAAAAATATCCTCAGTAGTGTAGTGGGAATCTATCCCAGCATGACCATAAGTATCATATAATCTCCGTTTATTAGGATCACTTAACACGGCATAAGCTTCGGATATTTCTTTAAATTTCTCCTCCGCCTCTTTTTTCTTCTCTGGAGGAACTCTATCTGGATGATACTGTAAAGCAAGTTTACGATAAGCTTTTTTAATTTCTTCTAAACTTGCATCACGAGAAACACCTAAAATCTCATAGTAGTCTCTTTTTGTGCCCATCATCTCTTATTTTATTTATCATCCTCTTCTTTATATTCAGCATCAATTACCTCTCCTTCTTTCGGTTTCTCCTGAGAACTCTGCTTGCCCCCTGCGGAAGAAGGACCCTGTTGAGCACCTGCTTGCTTCTGTGCACTGGCCTTATATACTTGCTCTGCTAACTTATAGGAGGCGTGAGTAAGCTCATCCATAGCTTTTTCAATTTCTTCCTTAGTAGGATTGGCTTTCTTGAGAATCTCTTTTAAGTTGTTCAACTTTTCCTCTATATTCTTCCTATCGCTTTCAGAAACCTTATTCCCAAAATCCTTCAAAGACTTCTCAGTAGTATAGAGTAAGTTATCTGCTTTATTCCTCAATTCAGCTAATTCCCTTCGTTTTTTATCCTCCTCAGCATACATTTCTGCTTCTTTTACCATTCTATCTATTTCTTCTTTTGATAACTTTTGTGGAGCGGTAATCCTAATTGATTGTTCTTTCCCAGTACCTAGATCTTTTGCTAAAACATGAACTATCCCATTAGCATCGATATCAAAGGTTACCTCTATCTTAGGGACCCCTCTGGGAGCAGGAGGAATTCCTATAAGGTCAAACCTCCCTAATTCTGTGTTATCGTTAGCCATAGGACGCTCACCCTGAAGAACCCTTATAGTGACTGCAGTCTGGTTATCCTCAGCAGTAGTAAAAATTTGTGACTTTTTAGTAGGAATGGTAGTATTTCTCTCAATCAATTTAGTAAAAACCCCTCCTAATGTCTCTATCCCTAAGGAGAGAGGTGTAACATCTAAAAGAAGTACATCCTTTACATCTCCCTTAATTATCCCTGCCTGAATAGCAGCACCAGATGCTACACACTCCATAGGATCGACTCCTCGCTCAATCTTTTTACCTACGAAATTCTCTACGAATGCCTGCACACAAGGCATGCGTGTCGGTCCTCCTACCATAATTATCTTGTCGATATCTGAAGGCTTAAGCTTGGCGTCTTCTAATGCTCTCTCCATAGAAACTCTTGTCTTCTCTACTATCGGTCTGACCAGTTCTTCTAATTTCGCTCTGGTTATGCTCATCACTAAGTGTTTAGGACCACTATTATCAGCAGTAATAAAAGGTAAGTTTATCTCGGTAGTAATAGTAGAGGAAAGCTCTATCTTTGCTTTCTCCGCTGCCTCCCTTAAGCGCTGCATAGCCATGGAATCGGTTCTTAAATCTATCCCTGTATCGCGCCTAAATTCCTCAATTATGTAATTCATTAAAACCTCATCCATATCTCGTCCCCCAAGCTGGGTATCTCCACTGGTTGATTTTACTTCAAATACCCCTTGAGCCATCTCCATTATAGTAACATCCAAAGTGCCCCCTCCAAAGTCAAAAACCATAATCTTATATTCTCTATCTTTCTCTTTACCTAATCCGTAAGCAAGGCAAGCAGCGGTAGGTTCATTTATAATTCGCAGGACACCAAACCCAGCAATTTCTCCTGCGTCTTTGGTCGCCTGACGCTGGTTATCATTAAAGTAAGCAGGACAGGTAATTACTGCCTCATTTACTGGTTCACCTAAATAACTTTCTGCGTCTTTCTTTATTTTCTGGAGTACAAACGCAGAGAGCTGTTGAGGAGTGAATTCCTTGTCTAAAATTTTATACTTAAAAGTTGTTCCCATTTTTCTTTTAAATCCTGTAACTGTCCCTTCAGGATTGATCGCTGCCTGCCGTCGGGCTGGTTCTCCTACAAGGAGCTGACCCTCTTTTGTAAAAGCCACATAAGAAGGGAAGGCTTTACCACCGCCAACAGTCGTTCCTTCTGCAGAAGGAATAATCACTGGACGACCGCCCTCCATTACTGCTGCTGCAGAATTGGAAGTTCCTAAATCAATACCGATAATCCGTGCCATTTTTATCACCTCCTGGGATTTTCCTTGGCGCTATTAGTTGTGTGTTTCTTTTTTACACCTACAATAACTTTAGATGCCCTCAACACTTTATCTTCTAAAAGATATCCCTTTTGGACTTCCTCTACAATGGTATGCTCTTGGTTATCCTCTACCTCTTTTTGGCCCACAATCTCATGAAGATAAGGGTTAAACTTCTCCCCTTCCGCTCTAATAGACCTTACTCCATAGTTATTTAGAATTCCTAATAACTTTTTATAGGTAATCTCTATACCCTCACAAATTTTATTTAAAGAAGTATCTTTTTTCACAACCTTTACTGCTTGCTCCAACTCATCAATGATAGGAATTATATCCCTAATTAACTTAAAATTAGAAAACTTTACAACTTCTTGTCTTTCCTTTTCCCAGCGTTTACGAGAATTGTCAAAATCCGCACAAACTCTTAAATACTTATCCCACAAAGCATCGTACTCAGAAGCTTTCTTTTTAATCTCCTCTAACGAAAGAACTGTCTCTTGAGGAGACTGGGAATTATCTTTCTTTTCCTCCAAAGACCTATTTTCTTTTATAAGTTCTTTTTCCTCTTCCTTCATCGCTGATGATTTTTCTTTATTTTTATCTTTAGAAGGCATCTTAAAAATCCCTCCTTATTATAAACTCCTCCAGTTTTTTCCTCACTGCATAAAGAGTAGGAATTGCTCTTACATAATCCATTCTCATTGGACCAAGGAGAGCTAAACTAGCAGAAATCTTCTTTTGATGAAAACCAGAAATAACTAACGAGCATTCAGAAATCTCCTCACATCCAATTTCATCCCCTACCAATACCTTAAACTGTTCATCCACATATCCAAAGAGTAGCTCTTGAATGGCACCTATTTTAACTTCTAAAACATAAAAGAGAGCTTTCAGCTTATTAATATCTTCAAACTCTGGCTGATCAAAAATATACCTTACTCCCCGAAGGAGAAATCTTTCCTCCCATCCTGAAATCGCTATAAGAGAAATGTATCTAGTAAGAGTAGCTAATATATCTAAAGCCTTATCAAAAACTTCCTCAATATCCTGAGCCATATTGATATCCACATCCAAGGATGGTTCGCCTCTTTTTAACAGCCCATCTCTTATATTCTCTATATAGTGTTTAAATCCTTCCTTAGTAGGAACTCTACCTGAAGAAGTATGAATATGAGAAAGTAAACCCTTTTTCTCTAAGGATTCCATAATATTTCTCACCGTAGCGGTAGAGCAAGAAAGGTTAAACTTATCACAAAGATAGCTGGAACTTATAGGTCTTGATTCTCTAATATAACTTTTTACCACCAACTCCAAAATCTGATTTTCTCTCTCTCGGATATCTACATGCCTCATTATCTCTTCCTTTTTAGCACTCTATCACCTTGAGTGCTAAATATCCTATCACAGGTAACTTTTTTGTCAAGAGCATAAGGTTACCTTTTTCTTAAATGTTTCTCCAATCTATGCTTAAATTTATCTATCTGCTTTATCAAAGCAGAAAAACATTCTCCTATGGCTTTGTCCACATTAGAAAAAGTAGATTCGGCCCTCAGTACCTTAAAAGGCAAGTAAAGATTTACCCACACGAAATACTGACTTCTGTGAGGATTTTTCTCTAGATGCAGAGAAAGATGTACAGGGACTTCTTTCTTAAAAAGCTTTACCCTCCTTTCCACCTTTTTTATATTCTTATCAATTACCTCATCTAAGGTATCGGTTCTTTCTAAATTTTTTATAGAAACATCTACACGCATGGCTAACTCTCCTTTTTAGAAAAAACTATCTCTCTATTTTTAACATCTACTATTACTGTGTCATTTTCCTTAAATGTTCCCTCTAAAATTTTTTTGCTCAAAGAATCTATAATTAACTTCTGGATAGTTCTTTTGATAGGTCTTGCTCCATACTGTGGACTAAACCCTTTCTCTGCTAAAAACTCCTTGGCTTGAGATGTTAACTCTACTCCAATCTTTTTATCTTTCAATCTCTCCTTCAATGTATCAAATTGAATCTCCACGATATCCTTTATATTTTCTATGGTAAGGCGATTAAAGATGATAATTTCATCTAAGCGATTTAAAAATTCAGGGCGAAAGTATCTTTTAAGCTCAACCTTTATCCTCTCCTCTATACTCTTTTTAGTAACTGTGGGGTCACTGAAATACTCACTACCTATGTTAGAAGTCATTATTATAACGGTATTTTTAAAATTCACAACCCTGCCTTGAGAATCTGTAAGACGACCTTCATCAAGAACCTGTAAAAGTAGATTAAATACCTCAGGGTGAGCTTTTTCAATCTCATCGAAGAGAATTACTGAATAAGGCCGGCGCCTCACCGCCTCAGTAAGCTGACCTCCCTCTTGATATCCTACATACCCAGGAGGGGCACCGATCAGGCGGGAAACAGAAAACTTCTCCATATACTCGCTCATATCTATTCTTATAAGATTATATTCACTGTCAAAAAGAAACCAGGCAAGGGTTTTAGCCAGCTCAGTTTTGCCTACTCCTGTAGGTCCTAAGAAAAGAAAAGATCCTAAAGGTCTATTAGGATCGGCTAACCCTGAGCGTGCTCTTCTTATACAGTCAGATATAAGTCTTATTGCTTCATCTTGACCTACCACACGTTTTTTTAGCTCTTTCTCCATCTTCAAAAGTTTCTCTACCTCTCCTTCCATTAATCTAGCTACAGGAATGCCTGTCCACTTAGAGACAATCTCAGCGATGTCTTCCTCATCTACCTCTTCCTTAAGCATTTTTTTTGTTTTCTGGAGCTCACCTAACTTTTTATTTAATCCCTCTAACTCATGGTTAAGTTGGGGAATCTTACCATACCTTATCTGAGCTACTTTATCTAATTGAGCCTGTTTTTGATACTCAATAGATTCAATTTTTAACTTCTCAATCTCCTCTTTTATCCTTCTGATACTAGTAATTAACTCCTTCTCCTTTTGCCAGTGCTGTTTTAAAACTTCTAGTTCTTTGTTTAAATTCTCTATTTCCTTCTTTAACTTCTCTAACCTCTCTAATGATGCAGAATCTTTCTCCTTCTTTAAAGCCTCCCTTTGAATCTCTAACTCCATCTTCTTTCTCTCCAACTTATCTATCTCTTCAGGCTTAGAGTCAATCTCTATCCGTAATTTAGAAGCAGCCTCATCGACAAGGTCAATAGCCTTATCGGGTAGATACCTTCCGGTAATATAACGGTGGGAAAGTTGGCTAGCAGCAATCAGTGCTGAATCTGCTAATCTAATACCGTGATGAACTTCGTATTTCTCTTTTAAACCTCTCAAAATGGCGATTGTCTGCTCTACCGTAGGTTCACTGACTAGTACAGGTTGAAATCTTCTCTCTAAAGCAGCATCCTTCTCGATATGATTTCTGTATTCATCCAAAGTTGTAGCTCCAATACATCTTAGAATTCCCCGAGCTAAAGCAGGTTTGAACATATTGGAGGCATCAATAGCACCTTGAGCTTCCCCTGCTCCTACTAAGGTATGTAACTCATCGATAAAGAGAACAATCTGACCTTCCTTAGCTTCTATTTCTTTTAATACTGCCTTAAGGCGTTCTTCGAACTCTCCTCGAAACTTTGTTCCTGCTACCAAGCTCCCTAAATCCAAAGCTATAATTTTTTTCTCTTTAAGCCCTTCAGGAACATCTCCTAAGGCAATTCTTTGAGCTAATCCTTCTACAATAGCAGTCTTACCTACTCCTGGTTCACCAATTAAAACAGGGTTATTTTTTGTTCTTCGTGAAAGTACTTGAATTACTCTTCTAATCTCCTCGTCTCTGCCGATCACTGGATCTAGTTTTCCTTTTTTTGCCAGTTCAGTCAGATCCCTTCCAAATTTCTCTAAAGCTCGGTAGGTAGCCTCAGCATCGGGTGACTGAGCAGAGCTAACTCCTCTTATTTCCTTAATTGCTCGAACAAGATCGTCCAAAGTAATTCCTTGCTGATTCAGATACCTAAACAACCACCCTTCTCTATCTTTGGCTATTCCTAAAAGTAAATGTTCACTACTTATAAAGGTATCTCCTAAATCTTTAGAGAAATCTTTAGCTTCATTAATTACCTGAGTAAAACGAGATGAGGCATAAACTCCTGATGTAGTACCTAACACCTTAGGTTGATTATCTAAAAACTCCTGAACTTTAACCTTTAGTTCTCCTATATCTAATCCTAAATGGGATAAAATCTCCATAGCAACTCCTTGAGGAGTATCCAGCAAGGAGTAGAGGAGATGTTCGGGCAAAAGACTTTGATGCTTAAGTTTAGTTGCTAAACTTACCGAGTTATTTATTGCTTCCTGTGCTCGTAGAGTAAAATTATCTAAGTTCATACCTACCTCCTAAAATCTCCTAAGATTTACCAGTAAGTTCTTCTCCTAAGAAAAAATCTTAAGAAAACTACTCCGCTAAGAAATCCACCAATGTGAGCCCAAAAGGCAATACCTGCGCCCATCCTTCCTAAAGAAACCAGTCCTAATAAGAACTGGTATAAAAACCAGAACCCTAAGAAGAAGAACGCAGGAATTTCCACTATTTCCCAAAACAGAAATAAAGGTACCAAAGTTAATACTCTAGCCCTAGGAAACATTAGAAAGTATGCTCCTAAAATTCCTGCGATAGCACCTGAAGCTCCTACAGCAGGAACTTTAGAACCCCAATTAAAAAGAGCATGAATTAAGCTTGCAGAAATTCCACACAAAAGATAGAAAATTAGAAAATTAAAATGACCTAATCTATCCTCCACGTTATCAGCAAAAATCCAAAGGTAGAGAGAATTACCTAAAAGGTGCAAAAATCCTGCATGCATAAACATACTGGTAAATAAAGGAATTAATTTCGCATGGAGACTTAAAGGCATAATGAGTTTATAAGGAATGAAACCGTAATTAAAAACAAAACTATCTAAACCTCTACCTAAAAAGAGCTCATAAAGATAAACACAGATATTGATAATTAGTATTATTATAGTTACCACAGGTTTTCTTATATGAGGAATGTCATCTCTTAAAGGTATCATTCTCTCTCCTTAATCTTAACCAGGGAGTGCTAACTAAGGTTTCTTCTCTATTCCACATTGATCTTAATCTCCTTATCTTTCTCTTCCTCTTTCTTAGGAAGAGTGATCTTTAGAACTCCATTCTTGTAATTAGCTTTTATTTTATCTGTCTCCACAGTTGTAGGCAAGTCTAATTCTCTGTAGAACTTTCCTTGGAAACGCTCACAGTGATAGTAATCTCTCTTTTTCTCCTCTCTTTTCTCCTCTCTTTGGGCAGAAATAGTGAGAGTATTTCCCTTTAAAGAGATATTTATATCTTTCTGCTCAAATCCTGGGAGATCGCTCTCTACATAGATGTTATCTTTATCCTCATAGATATCTACCGAGGGTGCTAATACCTCTTCTCTTAAGGTAGGCAATTTAGCAAAGGAGAAATCAAATAACCTGTTAATCTCATTCTGTAAATCCTCCAGAGCCTTCCAAGGATCCTTTCTGTATCTTACTAGCTTCATAGTCTCACCTCCCTTCTTTTTAGCTTCCTTAGTTAGCACTCCCTAAGCGTATCTGCTAAGAAAACAAGAAAAAAAATTAAATTTCTTTTCTTATCTCAAAGATCACTTTAACTCCCTTAATATTCACTCCCTTTACCTCCATAAGATACTTTACATATTTAAGACGTTTTATATCCTGGTAAGAGAAAAGTTTCTTTCTTTTCCCTACTTTCTTGGGCTTTATAAGACCTTCTCTAATGACCTCATTAACTGTCCAAGAATGCATTTTCAAAAGCTTACAAACAATATTCAAAGGATAAAGAGGCTCATCCTCAGGGATTTCTATGTCTAATAACTCTTCTAACTCTTCCCAACTTGGGTATTCTCTTTTCTCTCTCTTCATTCCGATTTTTATATAACATAAAACCAAAATTTTGTCAAGTATTTTTTAAAAATTTTTTTATTTTTTTCTTAAAAAAATTTTTGTTTTTTGTTGAAATTATTAGATTTTTTCAAAAAAGCTCCTTCTTTATTCAAAAAGGGGAGAAATCCCTCCTTTATCCGAACTACTACTTCTGCCCCATCTTGGTGATAGTGAGTGCTTATAACCTGGGTATGCTCATAAATCCAATTTAAAAGGTCTAAGTTTTCTAAGGGGATATTTAAACTTATCTTTATTGTCTCCCCAAAAAGAACCTTCTCAACCCTTTTAAGGAGAGAATCTAAATTTAATTTCTTTAAGGCAGAGATAAATATTGCCTCAGGAAATTTATTCTTTAGGATCTCTAATTCTTCCTCAGTGAGCTTGTCTATTTTATTAAAAACTAAAATGGTATTTTTATCTAGAAGAGATAAATCCTTTAAGATGGTATTAACGGCATCAATCAATTTAGTATAGTTTTTATTGCTTCCATCTACTATGTGAAGAAGAAGATGAGCATAGCGAAGTTCCTCTAACGTAGCTTTGAAAGCTTCGATAAGGTTGGGAGGTAATTTATAAAGAAAACCTACAGTATCGGTAACTATTGCTTTAAGATTACCTTCTAAATGAAGAGTTCTGCTTATAGGATCTAAAGTAGTAAAAAGATAGGAAGAAGTTTTTTGATGTTCTCCTGTTAGTACATTTAAGAGAGTGGTTTTGCCTGCATTAGTATATCCCACTAAGGAACAGATAGGAATCTTCTCTTTCTCTCGTTTTTTTCGAAGAAGTTGGCGATGACTCTTTAAATGATCTAGGTCTTTTTTTAATTTTGTGATTCTGTCAGAGATACGCCTTCTATCTACCTCCAATTTTTTTTCTCCCGGTCCACGGGTACCAATCCCTCCTCCTAAACGAGAAAGCATTATTCCTTTACCTTTAAGACGGGGTAAAAGATATTCTAGCTGGGCAAGTTCTACTTGTAACGCTCCTTCTTGAGTATGAGCATGGCGGGCAAATATATCTAAAATCAATTGGGTACGATCGATAGTTTTAATCCCTATTATCTCCTCTAAATTTCTCTGTTGGGTAAAGCTTAAGTTATTATTGAAAATAATAACATCCACACTCTTCTGCTGGGCAATTTTAGCTAACTCTAAAGCCTTACCTCTCCCAATGTAGAGAGATGGATTAATCTCCTTCCGCTTTACAAATATAAGATCTCCTGCCTCTATACCTGTAGAGATAACTAAGTTCTTGAGTTCCTCAGCTAACTCTTGAAAAGACCAAGGCTGTCTTTCTCCTTCAACCTCTACTATTACCAGAAGAGCTCTCTCAGTTTTTTGAGTTTCGTACATTTCTTAAAATATACTCCACCAAATACGAGGAAGTTTTACCTTCTATATCTATCCATTCTAACCTTTCTTCTCTATTAAACCAAGTAAACTGTCTCTTAGCAAAACGGCGGGTATTTCTCTTCATCGTCTCCTTGGCCTCATCTAAACTAGATTTCCCCTCCAAAAATGCTTTTATTTCCTTTATCCCTATAATCTTCCTAGCCGTAATAGAGAGATTCAGTTTAATGAGCTCACTTACTTCTTTAACTGCTCCTTTCTTAAACATTTCTTCTGTCCGCTGATTTATAACTTCATAGAGTAGATTTCTCCTTAAGAAAAAGCCAAATATCTTTACTGGATACCTCCCCCAAATTCCCCACCGCTTCTTTTGTCTCTGGGAAATAGGTTCACCGCTAGTATAGTAAACTTCTAATGCTCTTATGATTCTCTTTAAATCATTGGGAGAAATTCTTTCTGCTGCCTGAGAATCTACTTCTTTCAGTTTATTGTAAAGATAAAGATTACCTTTTAGCTCCGCCTCTTTACGTAACTTCTCTCTTAAAGGGAAACTGCTCCCTGCTCCCTCAAAAATTCCATCTAAAATAGCCTGAAAATAAAGACCGCTTCCTCCACAAACAACTATAGGAACTCCTCTGTTCCATAAATTCTTAATTACTTCCCTTGCCTGGAGATAATAAGTAAATACATCGTAGCTAGTCTCTACCGAAATTATATCCACAAAGTGATGGGGTATCTCCTTAAGCATGTAAGAAGGTGGTTTAGAAGTAATTATCTTGGGTTCTCGATAAATGAGAGCAGAATCACAAGAAATAATCTGGCCTCCTATCTTTTTAGCTAAAAGAAAACCTACTTGAGTTTTACCAGTAGCAGTGGGTCCTACAATGAAAATTATCTTACTCATCATCCTATAGAGTCACATTTAAGGATATATTCGGGCAGGGTATCCTTTATCTATTAGAGAAGAGGCAATATCTTCCGCACGCTTTCTCTCTTTGAATTTTCCCACCCTAACTTTATAGAGAAGAAGGTCGCCAAATCTTTCTTTCACTAAATAAACAGGGTAACGCTTCTTTAACCTTTTTACAACCCTAAGAGCATTTTTCTTATGAGAAAAAGCACCCACTTGAATAGTAAAGAAAAATCCCCTCTTCTCTAAAATCTCAGCATACTTTTTTTCCACACTTTCCGGATATTCTCTCTTTATCTTACCTATGTATTCCTTCTCTTTTCTCCATAATCCCTGTTTGGCATAACTTTGAGCTAAGCGAAGATAGATAAGGGGTTTAAATTGAGTGGAAGAGAAATTCTTCAAAACATAGTTATAGGTAAGGGTAGCTTTATCAAAATTACCTTCTAAGAAGTAGGCATCGCCTAACTTGATAAACGAAGATTCATACAGCTCAGATTGAGGAAAATTCTTAATAACTTTACGGAAATAATCTCTTGCTCTAGGGAAATCTTCCAACTTAAGATAATTCATCCCCAGGAGATAGAAGATTTGGGGATTAGAGGAATTTCTTTCTATCTCTAACCCCTCAAATAAGGAGTTACTCCAATCACCTAAAAGATAAGATTTATAGGCTTCTTCTAAGGAGGATTGAGCAAAAACTGGCAGGGTAAATAAAAGAAATATTCCAAAAACAAAAATCCTAATTATCATAGGTTTTGCTTATCTCTTTCTGAAGGGTAAGTAAAATCGCGTGTCTCCTTTCTTTTTCTCTTTTAGGGATATTATCACCTAATAAATAAGCCTTAGTATTAGGACGAGGGGAGTACTTAAAGATATAAGCGTACCTAAATCTGACTTCCTCTAAGATCTGCTTGGTAAAGTTAAAATCTTCTTCATCTTCATAAGGAAATCCTACTATAACATCTGTACTTAATGAACCTTTCACAATCTTTTTATAATCTTTTACTAAATTAAGATAGAATTCTCGAGTATAACCTCGATTCATAAGGGCTAAAATCCTATTTGAACCGGATTGAAAGGGAAGATGGAGATGCTTTCTAATTTTTGGTGAACTTGCCATAAGATAGAATAACTCTTTTGATGTATTCTTAGGATGGCTAGTAACAAAATCTATCTCTTTAAGCCCCTCAATCTTGGTTATCTTCTCCAGAAGCTTCACAAAATCAGTACCAGCGTAATTATAGTCGTTAACATTCTGCCCCAATAAGGTAATTCTTCTTATTCCCAATGATAAGTTTTTTTCTATCTCTCTTATTATATCCTCAGGATGGCGAAGACGCAAATTTCCTCTAACGAAAGGCACTATACAGTAAGAGCAGTAGTTTGAGCAACCAGTAGAGATTACTACTTGCGCATGGTAAGCATCGACTCTAAAAGTAGCGCGATAGAAATCTTCATTACGAACCCGGTCCTCTAAATCTATTATTCGAATCCTTTCCTTCTTAATTTTATCTACATACTCAAAGATTTTATCAAAAGAGCCAGGACCACAGACTAAATCGATATGATTCATCTTCTTAAATAACTCCTTGCCTCTGTTACGAGCCATACAGCCAATAAGACCAATAATCCTCTTACAATCTGTAATCTGTAATCTGTAATTTGTAATTTGTAATCTGTAATCTGTAATTTTCTTTAATGAACCCAGAAAAGATATTGCCCTATTCTCGGCATGCTCTCTGACTGAACAGGTATTAACTAAAATCACATCCGCATCTTTAGGCTCAACTGTTAATGACCACCCCTTTTCAAGAAATAACCCTGCCAAAGCTTCGGAATCCCGATCATTCATCTGACAGCCGAATGTTTTAATATACAATTTCATATTTAATCTGTAATCTGAAATCTGTAATCTGTAATTTGTAATTTGTAATTTGTAATTATCTATTTTTATTTCTTATCTCTTTCAACTTTTTCAAAAATTCCCTCTGACTTCTAAACTTCTTGTCAAAAAACTTCTGCCCTAAAATTTTGGCTCCTTTCAAATATTCAATAAATCCATTTATCTGTTTAGATACTTTTCTGGTAGCCTCACATAATTTTCTAAATTCTTCACCATTTAAATAGCCAATCTCTTTAGCAATATAGAGCTGAGAGCGTAACTCTCCACAGGAGCCTCTGGCAATATATAAAAACTGAATAAATTCCTGCTTTGTGCCTCGCTCAAACCCCTCAGCAATGTTACTTGACACTGAAACCGCTGCCCTTTGAATTTGGTCTTTCAATCCATAATCCCTACTTATTTTACCTTGCGAAGTAACTCTATAAATCAAAATAGCCAAATCTTTAGCGCTTCTCCATACAGGTAAGTCCTCAAAAGAATTATAAGTGGCCATAGCTTGCCTTTCAATTAATTACAGATTAGCCAATTACAAATTTCAAATTTAATCTGAAATCTGTAATTTGTAATCTGTAATCTGTAATCTGTAATTTGTAATTTGTAATCTGTAATCTGTAATTTGTAATTTGTAATTTGTAATTTGTAATTTGTAATTTGAAATTTGAAATTTGTAAATAACTCATCCCTCCTTTAACCTTTCTCGCCAATCTTTAATACTCTTAATATCTTCTTTAGTAAATACCGGATAATTCCTGTAATCCCTTTTAGGCCTTATCCACCCTTTCTTAAACCAATAATAAAGAGTCTGGCGCGTAACACCTAACTCCTTTGCTGCCTCTCTCATATTATAGCGTTTATCTTTCATAGGCTTTGTGATTTTACCTCTTTTTACACTTTTTGTCTACAAAAATTATTTTAGGGGGGAATAAATTGGCTCTGCGCGCAGACAATGGATCCCGACAATAGGTCGGGAGAAATCCGAGCACAGAGGCTCTCTGGGGTGGTGAGAGATTTAAGCTTTGTGATGCTGAAAGTGAGGTGCGGACTTGACCGAGCAAAAATCCTCAACCTTTTAAAAACTTTTTCTGCAAACAAACTGTTGGTAATCTGTGAACTTTTCGTTCGGGTTATATGAACAATCTGAGCCCAATATCAGTGCTGGAAGCCATTTAAAGATGAATTATCTCCACACTTTTAATTGCTCGAATTTAACCCTGAATTTCCTGAAAAACTTCTCTATTCTTTCTTTATGTTCATAAGGAATCATTACACAGCCTGACGAAAGTCTCCTGCCACCTATTTCCTGCAGTAGACCATTATATTTGTATTCTTTTCTTCTCTGTTCATAAAGTTGTCTGTTGAACCTCGCTTTGTCTTTCTGTGGCAGACTGCTTATCTGAAAAGAATAAATGAGATAAGGTTTCTGCTGAAGCAGTATTGCAGAGGGTATATCAGATGGTTCTCTAAGATACAAAATTTTCCCTTCCTGGAAAATGTTCTGCAGAAGTCCTGTATCCGTCTTATGTAATTCATTCAGAGTTCTTATCGTAGGTTGTATATTTCTTCCTGTTTCATTCTCAAGCTCTATTATCTTATTATGTATCAAATCCTGCGTTTCGCTCTTGGTAGTAAGTATGAACAAGTCAATATCAGAACGCGATGTATATTCGTCTCTGGCAAGACTGCCGTAAAGGATAACAGCCTTTACATCTTCTATCTCAGAAAGTTTCTTTGCTATCTTCTTAAGTATCCTCTTCATAAATTTTTACTCCAAATCTTTTTTCAAAAAATCTGATTATTATTTTGAGATTATCCATTACAATCTTCGCCCTCTTGCCATTAATCCCGTCATAACCCAAATCACCATATGCAAACCACACTTTTCGCATTGCTTTATTTACCTGAGAAGGAAAATTCCTGTTGGAATATTCATGTCTTGATTTATGATCACCAAAATGCTCACCATGTTTTGCAGCATCAGCCTCTATTAACTGTTCCACCACCTTTATGCCTAGATCACCCACTACTGTCGTTTGTTTATTCTGGTAAGCAGTAACGGTTGCCTTTAATTTTTCTTTTGCCAGTTTCAGATGCTTATTGAAATTACCCATTCTCGTCTTTTCTCCTTTCGTTATTGTAACGAATTATGGACTTTTTGTCAAGTTTTTCGTTATTGTAACGAAGATATGGTTTTTAAATCTTTTTATACTTATAATAATGCAAGCTATGATAATGAGTTTATCCAATTTCTTTTTTACTTTTCCTCCATCTGTTATTAACCATCCAAGCTCCTCAATATTTTCCTAAAATCATCTCTCGGTACTTACCCCAACGCTCAGCCAAAACTTCTAATATAAACCTTCATAAATCTATAATCTGTAATTTATCCTCCAAGGGAGAATCCTTCGCCTGAGGCGAATCCACCTCGGGTGGAACCTCCAACGGAAATTCTTTCTTTAATTTTGCCTGGCTTGATTCTTCCTCATTATCTCAATTATTTCTTCTAAGAAAATTCTCCCTAAGGGTTTAATGTAAAATCCTATTGTCTCTTCTATATCAAACTTACCTTTTTTGCGCACAATTTCTATAATATTAAAATAAACTAGAGGTAAAAGTAAACAACGCTCTATCCCCCAGTTTATCAATTCCTTTGTATAATCTTGAGAAGGAGCTTCCCATCTAAGGCTTAAACCATTCCTTAAATCTTTACATATCTTTTTAAAATCAACCCTGCCTCTTTTATCTAACCACGATTGTAAATAACTACCCAATAAAAATTTCTTCTTCTGCATCAATCCTCCAAAATCACCTTCTAGCATCCAGTTTTCCCAATCCATCGCAAACCACCAAGACAAAACTAACCATCTTTTCTTATCAATACCCTCCATCTGCATAAAATATTTATACTCTCTACCTTCAATCAGCATATTCTTTTCACTAAGCTCTATACATCCACTGGCTCCTGCCAAAAGGTCCAGAAAATAAAAACGAGGGTACTGCAGCTCCTCTCTAAGTTTAAAAATCTTATCCCCTACCTTATCTTCAAGTTGTTTGGGACTTTTGAATAAAGAATTTATCGCATATATATGCTTCCGGGGAATCCAGCCATTTTTAGGAGTAAGTTTTATTTTATTTTTTACGATATAATCGATAAATACCTTAAAGTCATAAATTAACTCCTCTTCTTCAAATCTTCTATTTAAATCTTTTAAAAATGCTACGGTATCAAAAATATACTTTTCCATTTTTAAAATTTCTCAAACACAAACAAATGCTCATGCATTATAAGTAAGAAATTATAATTTTTTGACATTCTACTCCAATAAGGTGTTGTCTTGCAGTTTCATTGATGTTTAATTATGTTTATTATTCAACTACCTCCCCGAAAACACAATCTTCATCTCCATACTCAATATGAATAGCTTTGTTATTTTTAACAAAGTTAGAATATAATACACCTTGACTGTACCAGCTTTCTAAACCGCTCACTTCATCTTTAACGCACTTCCAACCCAATTTTTCTAATGTCAGCTTTAACTCAATATAATCATCCTTCCATTGACCCATATCTCACCTCTCTTGTTATAAGAATTTACAGTTCCTCCCTAAAATCTATTAAATTATAATAAGCTTTGGTCTCTTTATAATTCTCAGCTAGTTCATAACAAAATACTTCTTCAAATGTAGTCTTGAGTAAATATTCATTATTTTTTACCAAATTATAAAATGCTTCCTGCGAATTAGTTCCTTTTGCAAATCCTATTACTTGAAGATTCTCGATATCAGGTTCTGTAGATTCGCTTTGAGGTTGAAAGGTATAACCTTCTGCTGTTAGAAATATATAATTTTTCACCTTCATAATTTCGAACCTCCTTCATATTCTACTTATTCTCAACTTCTCTAATAATTCTTCAAAAGTAAAACACGAATCTCCGTCAATCAACCTGTCAATACTATATTTGAAAAATTTTATCTTTTCACTATTTACATTTTTAATCACTTTTTTTGGGAACTTATTGGCAATTAAAATTGCTACTATACATTCTTTGCCAATTTCATTTGCATAACCTTCGAGTTGACTTATATCCTGCTCTCTTGCAACACCTGTTTTTACTTCTATAATAATTTCCCTTGAAATACCTAAAGGAGTGGCTTCCTTTATCAAGATATCTACAAAACCTTCAGGAAATGCTTTTTCTCCTAAAACCTCTAAGTTATTCGGATTGATGGAAATTCCACTTTGTTGTAATAAAATATATAAATTGTCTTTTACACTTAAATATTGTCTAATGAGAGCCTGCAAAATTAGCTCTTTAAACTGGAAAATCTCTGGGATAGAAATTACATCTCGCCTTTTTGTAAATCTGGGAATGAAAATTCCTTTATTTGGAAGAACTAATTTATCTACCCTATTATTCCAAATAACTCCCATTTGAGATACTGCCTGTAAAGTAGTCTGATCCGCTTGGAAATGGGTTCTTCTATATCCTCCACGAAGAAGTAAGTTCTCAGCAACATAATTAAACTCAACTCTTACTAAAGACTCTTCAAATTTTCTTATAGGTCTCAATTTTAAACGAAACGGGAAATAATAAGTATTGCCAGATTGTTTAAATGTAACAGGTGGCCAAGGGGGTAGATTTTCTGCATTTTTAATTGCTTCCTTTGACTCAACAACATAAAGATTATATGCCTTTGCTCCATATAAAAATGAGACAAAATCTCCCTCTTTTATATCTAAAAAAGTCCATACTACATTTATGCTATTTGTAAATCCTGCCAATGCATATTTTACACATAAATCTAAATTCTTTCTATTTGATACAGAAATTAAAAAATATGATTTTCGATTCATTGTTTATAACTTCTCTAATTCAATTTTAAAGGAAAGAAATTTAAAAAGAACTGCTTTAAAAGTTGAGATTTGCCTCCTGCCCATTTCAAAAAGGGTTCAGGTTTAATTATAACCTTCTCTTTTTTCTCAGTCTCCAATAATGTTGGCATCATACAACAGCTACCTTTCTTCCTATTCTATGCCCTCATGCGAGGCAGTATCAGAAATTTATTTTTCCCTATCCGTTATAAACTATAGTCTACACACCATAAATGAAGTATAAAGTATTCTCAACCTTTATTTTCTTTCATAACTTCTTCAATTGCATAAACTACAACTTCTTCCCAACATTCTAACCCAAACTCTACTCCTTTTTTAACTCGTTCTATCTCCTCTGTAGTCAATTTGCGTCCTAGTTTTTTCATAGCTATTCGTTGCACATCTTCTCTGTTAATTGTAAAAACATTCTTCATAAATTTATATCCTCCTCACCACTCCCACTACTTTCCCAATTATTCTAACACTACTATCTTGGGGGTCAACGATTATAGGATTCATTGTATCATTTTCCGGTTTAAGTTTTATTTTATTTTTATCTTTATAAAACCTCTTAACCGTTGCTTCATCTTCTATCAAAGCAACTACAATCTCTCCTTGTTCTGCTACAGGCTGCTGCTTAACCAATACAAAATCACCATCAAGAATTCCTGCGTTAACCATACTTTCGCCCTGCACGCGCAAAGCAAAAACCCCTTTAGGGTCTCGGACAATAGTTTTATCTACAAACAATGTGCCTTCTAAATTCTCTTCGGCAAGGATAGGAACCCCGGCAGAAACCCTGCCAACAATAGGCACCTCTGCAACATTTCCGCCATTAAGGTTTCCACCATTCTCTGATTTTGGTTGAATTAACACCTCTATGCCTCTCGATTTATGAGGACGGCGGGCTATATAGCCTTTCCTTTCTAGGGCTTCAAGGTGGTCACTAACTGCGTTGGGAGACTTAAAAGAGAAATTCTTTTGAATTTCAGGAATAGAAGGCGGGTATCCGTATTGCTTTATATGAGAGATAATAAACTCTAATATTTCTTTCTGGCGTTGCGTTAATGTTGAATTTATCTGGGGTTTATTAACTGTATTCATTTGATTATATGATACTGTAATAATTTACAGTTGTCAAGATTTTTCTGAAAATTTAGGTATCTTTTTCCTCCTCTTTTTAGGGGGAAGACAGACTTTGAGCCCCATAGCAAAACTTACTTCGTTAGTTTGCTACGGGGTAAACGCAGGCAGGCGAACCCCGAAACTTCGGGTTGAGCCCCGAGCACAGAGACTCTCTGGGGTGGTGAGAGATTTAAGCTTTGTGATACTGAAAGTGAGATGGAGTTTTAGGTAAATTTCTTATTAGGAATTCGCTTAGGAATCTTTATAGTAAAGATTGTCCCCTTTCCAGGGTAAGAACTACAAGTTATCTTTCCCCTATGTAACTCTACTATCTTTTTCACAATATATAAACCTAAACCTGTGCCTTCTTTTTTACCGTAAGTCCCTCCAAGCTTAAATAGAGTCTTTAACATCTTCTTAGACATACCTGGACCATTATCGCTAATGGTAAACTTTATATAATCATCTTCTTGAGAGGAAGTAATAGTAACGGTGGCTTTGCCCTTACTGGCTTCTCCTACATTTTTTATCAAATTGAAAAATACTCTTTCAAATCTACCCCTGTCTAAAGTCAACTTACCCTTATAAGTTAAATCCAACTTGATCTCCTCAACGTATCTTTTACAATTTTCTAAAATCTCACTAAAAAATACCTCTAGATCAACCTCTTCAAAAAGAGGCTCAAATTTACCTCTTACCGTGTCTTTAATCTCTCCAATTAACTTCTCTTGCCTACTTGCTGCCTTAGTAATTTCATCTAAATCCTTCTGAGCACTCTCTAGAATCTCTATCTTTTCCTCAGTAGAAAGTTCTCTCCCTAAACATTCTCTCAGGTTTTCCTTAATTAGTTGGGGTATATTCATAATTACCATAAGGGGATTAGCAATGTCATGGTAGATAGTAGAAACTAACCTTCCAATTTCTGCTAACCTCAACTCTCTCTCAATTCTCTCTTCTTCTTTAATTCGGTGATACCAACCAAACATAATAAAAACCATCAAAAGGACAAAGATAGCAAATCCTACAAGTAGCCCATATATGTTATTCTGGTGAGTATGAATTAAAGGAGCAATTTTTTTCATATCAAAGAATTTTCCGAGGAGCCACCTTCTCTTACCTATGTCTATGTAAGTATAAAGGAAAGGATAAATCCCTGGATTAAAAAATATCCCTCTAGAGACTTCTTTAGCTAAAGAACTAACTTCAATATTTGACTTCTTATAAAGAAGTTTAGGTTGAGGAGCGACAAAAAATATTCCCTTCTCATTTACTAACCATAAATTATGCCTCTCCAGTTTAGAAAGGAAATCTTTTGCTTCAATATTCAGTACTACTATCCCTTTTAGATTGTGCTGGGATGTAAAAATGGGAGTAGATAGTCTTACCGTAGGTCGATAGGGCCACTCTAACTTCCCCTTTTCCATATTTAAATCTAGATTAGAAATATATATTTGGCCAGGAGAAAAGGCAACAGACTCCGCGAAACAGTAGCGATGGCTTTTATCCTGGAGTTTCTCTAAAGGAACTAAATAACAAGAATCCCCTTCCCTATTTACTCTAACTATTTCCTTACCATTCTCATCAAGATAACGAATTTGAGAAAACTCTCTATGAGTTCGAGAAAAAGCTAGAAAATCTTCTCTTAAATTTTTTAATAAAACCTTTCTATCCCTAGGGCTGGTAGCAGTAATTAACTTTTTAAGACTACACAAGTTAGAAAGAAAGAGAAGATTATTTTTAGCAGTCTCTAAACTATTTTGAATCTTATCTCGCAACTCTTCTACGATCAATATATCCTCTAACTTTAAAATAGAGGTGCTCAAATCTTCAATCTTTTTGTGCACCGCTTTAAAGGAAAAACTAACAAAAATTCCCATTCCTATCAAAAATATCAGAACGATGAAAAATGATAGTTTCTTATTCATTATTACCCCCAAACAAAAAATTATTTTATGAGATAACTCTATATCTAGAAAAAATCTCTTTGGAGCATTCTAAAGCTTTTAAATCTCTAGAAAGTAAGAAATATATCCTACATCTCTTTATAAATATTATAGCAAACGAAAAGATTATGAAAAGAGTAAGGATTTAAGTTTAAGAAAAGGTGAAGTTCTGACAGAATTAATATTCAATACCTAC
>CAZHYN010000009.1:0-54673 GCA_964536865.1 uncultured Planctomycetia bacterium | reverse complement strand
CTTATTAAATATAAAGATAACATCTTTGCTCACTTAAAAACACCTTTCCTTCCCTATACTAACAATCAATTAGAAAACCTTATAAAACAGTATGAAAGAAGATTAAAAACAATAGAAGGCTTTGGGAAAAATAAACAGGCAATAGAAGGTTATCTCAATCTAATGGCTATCTGTTATTGTTTTTCCGCCAGAGGCGGATCTGCCTTGGGCAGAAAGCCCCATACAGATTGCAAGGATAGAAACAAATATAAAAATGGCAAATCTCCTTTTCCACCAAAGGTTCCACCCGAGGTTCCACCAGAGGTGGATTCGCCTCAGGCGAAGGATCTGCCTCAGGCAGAAGAATTAGCCGGTTTCTCTACAAAAGAGATAGATTGGGTGAGATTTGCTCTTAAAAATAGATCCAGTTAATATAACGCTTCATTCGAGGTTTCATTTCCCTAATTTAACAGTTTATGCTATAATAAAAAAATATGCATTGGTCAATTCTTAATAAGAAACAGAAAGATATATTAAAAAAAATAGGGTTTTTGAAAAAATATGGATTTTATTTGGCCGGGGGAACTGCTCTGGCTTTACAGATTAATCACCGAACTTCTTTAGACTTTGATTTCTATACTGAGAAGAAATTTGATTTTAGGAAACTAAGAGAGGAGTTTGACCAAAGATTTAAGAATGTTCAAGAAATTTATATTGCTGAAGATACTTTAAGTTTAAATGTTAATGATGTAGGCCTAAGTTTTTTTAAATACCCCTATAAACTTATAAGGCCTCTTAATAAATTTGAAGGAATAAATTTAGCCTCACCAGAAGATATTGCTGCTATGAAAATAATATCTATTGCTCAAAGAGGAAAAAGGAGGGACTTTATTGATATTTATTTTTTGATTAAAAAGTTTGGCTTGGCTAAAATTATTGAATTTACTAAAGCAAAATATCCAAAATTCAATATCTATGTGGGGCTTCAGGGGCTTGTTTATTTTGATGACGCAGAAAAGGATATAAAAATAGGAAGATTTAGATTAATAGAAGAAGTTTCCTGGAGTAAATTAAAAAAATTTATTTTAAAAGAAGTAAACAATTACAGAATTTCTTATTTAAGAAAATAGATATGGCTCAAAAATTGCCAAAACAATTCCAGAAAGTGCTATGGTCCTATGATATTTCCAAAATGGATTTAGAAGAAGATAAAGATGAAATCATCACCCAGGTTTTAAATTATGGAACCTGGGAGGATTTGAAATTGCTTTTTAAACTTTATCCTGAAAAAGATATTAAAAAAGTAATAAGATACCCTCGGAGGGGAGTTTGGTTTAAAAAAGTTCTCAATTTCTGGACCACCGTTTTTAATATCCGGCTTAAAAAAGATATTTTTAAAAAAGCTATATTCAGATAGAAGAAAGGAGGTGTCAATGTGGAAGAGGCCTGTTTTTGGGAGTCTGGTTTTGGTTGGGGTAATGGGGTTAGCTATCGGTTTTTATACTTTATCTGGCTTTGCCCAGGGAGGAGAAACCATTACCATCACCACCTATTATCCTGCGCCATATGGGGTGTATAATGAACTGCGGGCAAATAAGATGGTGATTGGAGAATCAGACTCAGGCGCCATCCCTTCACCTGATACAGAGGGAGTGATGATATTTAAAGGTATATCAGAGCCTACAGGTTCAAATGACCAACAAGACGGGGCACTTTATTACGATGATTCTGAGCACAAGTTTAAGTATTATGATGGTTCTGCTAGTAAGTGGAAGGAGATGGGGGGATTTGATGTATCTTTTTCTCAACCAGTAAGAAGCCTTAATAGCTCTTATCAAAATGGAGATGCGGTTAGGATAGTGACAGTTTCTGTTGGATTTGGTGCCGGTGGTGGATATACTTATTGCGAAATTAGTGTTGATGGTACAACTTGGCAAACGGCTGTATGGTCTTCGGCTTTAAACAATGCGTGGACAACATCCACCTTCATTATACCGAAAGAATGGTACTATCGAGTTAGAACTAACATCAGTGCAGTAGCTACTTTGCGAAGCTGGTCGGAATGGGATTTAAGGTAAAGAAATAAAAGTAAACGGAGTGGTTGTTAATGAACAACCTATGGAGCTCAAGGTTTAAGAAGAAGACCGATCCTTTGGTAGAAAGATTTACATCCAGCATAAGCTATGACTATAAGTTAGGCAAATATGATGTCTTAATCAGTATTGCCCATGCAAAGTAACAGGTTTAGGTTTCAAACCAAAATGTGTTTTTATGGATATGCCTGGAGTATCTCTCGGGCGAGCATATATCGTTGGCGGTTCTATTGTTAATAATTGTGTGTATGAGGAGCAAGATACATATGATATTTTCATAGCGCCGAATGTTTTCGAGTATCGCAAACCCAGCGGGCCTTATGTTTTCTAGGGTGATGTTGTTTCATTTGATGCTGACGGTCTTACGCTTAATGTGAGTATTATTGCTGTGGATGCTTGGAGACCTTGGGTCTCGTGGATGGCTTATTAGATTACATTTGTGCTCAGTAAAGTAATACCATTTCCTAACCGCGAATGTAAAAGTTCAAGGAGAGCCTCTTCGGGGTGCCGAAGTAAGGAATAAGTTTGACATTTCTAAAACTTTTGGGCGGTTCTCTCCAAGTCTTTA
Organism: uncultured Planctomycetia bacterium; assembly: GCA_964536865.1. Lineage (GTDB taxonomy): Bacteria > Omnitrophota > Gorgyraeia > Duberdicusellales > 4484-171 > B7-G16. The sequence continues at coordinate 52,033 of CAZHYN010000009.1, read as the reverse complement.
GAAAAGAAGAAGATAGAGATAAATTAACAACGATTTTTTTCAAAAAGCCATAATGAAAAACTATTTCAGTCAATTTAGGAGCACGCACTCTAAAAACTATTTAATTTCTGCACAAAAGAGGTTCAGCCTTTTTTGTGCAACTTTTTGAAATAAAAAATAGGGATGTGTACAATTCCCAAAATTATTAGAAAAATATACACCTTGGGTTAATCCCTATTTTTGGGCAAATCTTCCTTTTTAATTAGACAATTATACCTCTACCTACTTCCGCTTCCTGTAATACCTTCTTTTTTATATTGCAAACATTGAAATATAGGATAAAATGTTTTTCTATGAAGGCCTACTTAGGGATTGATTGGGGAGGCAGTTTCTTTAAAGCAGGCATAATTGATAGCAGAGGCAAACTCCTTAAAAAAGAAATTGTTTACTCCCCTCATTTGAAAGAGAAAGATAATTTCTTTAAGAAAATAAAAGAGTTACTCCAAAAATTTTCTGTTTATTCTTTAAAAGGTATAGGTATCGGTGCCCCTGGGATAGTGAATATACCTAAAGGGTTTATCTATTATCTTCCTAATATTTCTGGATGGGAAAACTATCCTTTAAGAGAGAAGTTGCATAGATTGACTAATTTGCCAGTATATGTGGATAACGACGCTAACCTTTTTGCCTTGGCAGAACTACGTTTAGGTATAGCTAAAGGGAAATCCCGAGTTATATTTTTGACTTTAGGAACAGGTTTGGGAGGAGCGGTAGCATTTGATGGGGAAATCCTAAAAGGAGAAACTTCCTGTGGAGAGTTGGGCCATATTCCTATAACCATTGATGGCAGAAAATGTAGTTGTGGAGCAAGAGGATGTATTGAGACTTTTGTGGGAGCGACATATTTAATTGATAGGTATCGAAGACTTAAGAAGAAGAAAAAAGATACGCAAGTAAGAGAAATCTTTAAAAGAGCTCTCCAGGGAGAAAAGGAAGCCTTAGTTGTGTGGAAGGAGTTTTCTCAAAGTTTAGGTAGGTTTCTTGCGGGAATGGTTAATATTTTTAATCCTCAGATGATTGTTTTAGGAGGAGGAGTTGCAGGAGCATTTACTCTTTTTAAACCTTTACTTTGGCAGGTAATTACCCACCAAGCTATGTGGCCTTACCTTAAACAACTGAAGATAGTAAGAGGTAGATTAAAGGATGCAGGGATAATCGGTGCAGGCATTTTAGTAAAAGAGAATCTTAAGCGAAGGAGGGGAGGATGAGGCTATTTATAGATACAGCGAGTCTAGAAGAGATTAGAAAGGCTAACTCTTACGGGGTATTAGATGGAGTTACCACCAACCCTACTCTCTTAGCTAAAGAGAAAAAAGACCCTATTACCCAGCTTAAGAAGATTTGTGAGATAGTAGAAGGGCCGGTGAGTGCGGAAGTTACTAGTTTGGAATGCGATGGAATGGTTAGAGAGGCAAAAGAGTTAGCTAGTTTAGCTTCTAATATCGTAATAAAGATTCCTTCTACTGTAGAGGGATTGAAAGCAACTAAAATCCTAACCTCTTTGGGAATCAAGACTAATCTTACCTTGTGTTTTTCTCCTTCTCAAGCTCTATTAGTAGCTAAAGCAGGAGCAAGTTATGTTTCTCCTTTTGTAGGAAGATTAGATGATATCTCTACTGAAGGTATGAATTTGGTAAAGGATATAAGACTTATCTTTGACAACTTTGATATACCTACTCAGATAATCGTTGCTTCTATTCGACATCCTATTCATTTTATAGAGGCAGCTCGCTTAAGGGCAGACTGTGCTACGGTTCCCTTCTATGTAATAGAAAAATTAATGCAACACCCTCTTACTGATAGAGGTATAGAAAGATTTTTAAGTGATTGGGAGAATCTTAAGAAAATATTGGGTAAATGAAGAAACTCTTTGGTATATTTGGGGGTTTACTCTTTCTGAGTTTACTCTTTGGTATGCGGGAAGCACTTTCTCAGAAAACTTCCATTCCAGTTATTGTAGAAGGAGATCAGGTTAGCTACCTTCAACAAAAAGGTAAAATTGTAGCAAAAGGAAACGTAGTATTAAAGTATAAAGAAGTGGTTATAACCTGTGAGGAAGCAGTTTACGAAGTGGAGAAAAGCACTGCCTTCCTTAAAGGGAATGTGAAGATTACTTCTGAGAAAGGAGTAGTTTTTGCAGATTCTGCTTCTTATGATTTTCTAAAGAAAGAGATAGAAACAAAGAGTATCAGGATAGAATCACCACCTATATATGGAAATGCAGAATTAGGAGAGGGTATTTATCAAAATAAATACATTTTGCACAATGGTTTTGTTACTACCTGTAATCTTAAGGATCCTCATTACCGTTTAACCGCAAAAAGAATTACTGTTTATCCTGGCAAAAAGGTAGTAGCTAAAAATGTAGCATTAAGAATAGGTAAGCTGCCTGTATTTTACCTTCCTTACTACTCTCAATCTATAAAGGATAAATCTTTTCCTCTCCAGGTTTCTCCAGGGAAAAGTAAAGAGTGGGGTTTTTATGTATTAACTCGATGGCGGTACTATCTTAGTGAGGAGAACAAAGGTAGAATTCATTTTGATTGGTATCAAAAACGGGGCAAAGCAGCTGGTGTAACCTATAAAAGTAAGAGTGGAGATTTTGGCGAAAGTTTATTTAAATTCTATTCTATCCAAGATAAACTGTATAGAGAACAAGAAAGAGAAGAACTTTTTGACATCTATCCGGAAAGAGAAAATATACTTCCTAAATACTTAGAAGACGATAGATATAAAGCCCAATTTTTCTATAGTTGGAGACCTGCCTCTAATCTATCTATCAAGAGCGAGTTCCATAAATTTTCTGATAAATATTTTATGAAAGATTTCTTCTACCGAGAATATGAAATTCAGCCCCATCCTCTTTCTTATACTTTAGCAGATTTAGCATTTCATCATTCTTCTTTATCCTTGCTTATTCAAAAAAGAGCAAATCACTTTTATACAGAGACTGAGTATTTACCTAAGTTAGAATATAACATTTTTAAACAGAGAGTTTCTACTACCTATCCTTTTTATATTAAATCTCAAATTTCTTTGGCAAACCTCTCTAAGAAAAATGCAAATTCTGATCAAGATGACGATGCTTTGCGTTTTCATTCTCATAATGTATTGAGCTATGAAACAAAATTAGCTTGGTTAGATATAAATCCCTATATTGGGTGTTTTGCTACTTACTATTCTAAAAATATTTTTGGTAAAGAAAATGTCTTAAGAAATGCGCCCGAAGCTGGTATTAGTTTGAGCACCAATCTTTATAAGATATTTAATAGAGAGTTTTCTCTTTTTGGGGAGAAAATTTCTAAATTAAGACACATAATAACTCCTATTTTAACTTACATCTATATTCATCCTCCCACAGTAGAGAAGTCTCATATTTTTCAGTTTGATAGTACTGACGATTTGGAAAGGAAAGAATCAATTGTTTTTAAATTAGACAATAGGTTTCAAGCGAAGAATTCCTCTCGACAGTGGGATTTTTTATATTTTTCACCTTCTTTAGAGTATAAAATAAATGAAGAAGGTAGAGGTAGCTACTTTGATAATGTAAAGATGGATTTGGAATTCAACCCTACCCAGAGGCTATCTCTGGATACCGAGTCTAATTATGACTGTCGGGATCGCGCTTTCAAGGAGGTAAATGTTGACCTGAATTTTCAAGACAAAGATAAAAAGTATGCTTTTTCATTCGGTCATCGTTATGCAAGAAAAGAAAGCTCTCAAAGTACCTTTTCTTTAACCTGCCAACTAACTCCGAAACTACAATTCAAAAATTATCTGCGTTATGAATATAAAACTGGGGATTTTAAAGAACAGCAGTACATTTTAAGGAGAGACCTCCACTGCTGGTGGATGGATTTGGGAGTAGATGTAGATAAGGAAAGGAATATTACCATATGGGTGATTTTTCGTGTAAAAGCTTTTCCTAAGGTTCATATAGGTTTTGAACATACATATCATGGAGCGAAGAAAAGCTATTAAAAAGCAAAGAAAAGGTATTAAAAAAAGTTATCGGATTACCGTAGTAGGATGTGGGCATGTAGGGTTAGTGACCGGGGCATGCTTTGCAGAGTTAGGCTATAAGGTCTGTTGTGTAGATAAAGACAAAAAGAAAGTTAGTAGTCTAAAAAAGTTAATTTTGCCTTTTTATGAACCTGGTCTTTTTGAGCTTGTTGAGAAGAATTACAAAGAGAGAAGACTGGAGTTTACCCCCGATCTAAAAAAAGCAATTAAGAGTGCTCAGGTAATCTTTATTGCTGTAGGCACACCTCCTAATCCTGATGGTTCTGCAGATTTGAGTTCTTTAGAAAGAATTGCTTACTTGGTAGCTAAAAACTTAAATTCTTATAAGTTAGTTGTAGAGAAATCCACAGTCCCTGTGCAAACAGGAGAGAAAATAAAAGAAACCATCTTAAGATATAGGAAGAACAACAGGCCTTTTGACGTTGCTTCCAACCCTGAGTTCTTAAGAGAAGGTAAGGCAGTACATGATTTTCTTCATCCGGATAGGATTGTAATTGGTGTAGAGTCAGAGAGAGCAGAGAAGATTTTGAAAGATCTCTATCGTTCCTTAAAGGCTCCCATTGTAGTTACTGATATAAATACTGCAGAGATTATAAAGCACGCTTCTAATTCTTTTCTCGCTACTAAAATCTCTTTTATCAACGCGGTAGCAAGAGTGTGTGATCTGGCAAAGGCAAACATAGATAAGGTAGCAGAAGCCATGGGATTAGATCCCCGTATAGGTAAAGAATTCTTAAAAGCAGGTATTGGTTATGGAGGTTTCTGCTTTCCTAAGGACTTGGAGGCATTCTTATACATCTCTAAAAAATTAGGGTATGAGTTTACCTTGCTTAGAGAGGTGAAAAGAATAAATGAGGAGCAGAAGAAATATTTCGTAGAGAAGATAAAAGATTATCTATGGATCTTGAAGGATAAAAAGATAGCTATTTTAGGGCTATCATTTAAGCCTGACACCGATGATATGCGGTTTGCTTCTTCATTAGATATTATAGAGTATCTTTTAAAAGAAGGTAGTAGACTAGTCCTTTATGATCCTCAATCTAAGAAAGAAGCTAAGAAACTACTTAAAGGGAAAAAAGTGAAGTTTGCTAAAGATCCTTATCAAGCAGTAAGAGATTGTGATTGTGTTTGTTTTCTTACCGAATGGGATGAATTTAAGCGACTAAATTTTAAAAGAATTAAAAAGTTAATGCGGATGCCTCTAATAGCGGATGGGAGAAATATGTTAGATAGGGCTTACGTAGAATCTTTGGGCTTTAAATACCTAGGAATGGGCAAATGATCCCCCTTCAACTATTTGTATGTTTAAATTTATATACACTGTTGATGAGGTAGCTAAATTATAATACATAAAATAATTTAAACTTTAAGTATATTTTGAGGATGGATAATTATAAGATATTGAAGCACAAAATTGAAGGTAAAAAGGCAAAGATTTGCATTGTGGGTTTAGGATATGTGGGCCTTCCTTTAGCTAAGGCTTTCTCTCAGGTAGGGTACTTTGTCTATGGGTTAGATACCAATCCTCTTCGTATAAAGAAGCTTAAAAAGGGAGAAAGATATATCATAGATGTTGATTCTCGGCAGATCCTTTCTCTAATCAAGAAAAATAAATTTTTACCTACAACAAAGGAAGAAGTTTTAGTTGATTCCGATGTAGTGATTATCTGTGTTCCAACTCCTTTAAGAAAAGTAAAGGTTCCTGATATATCCTATGTAGTTAAGGCAACACAGACCATAAAAGACTATCTCAGAGCTTCTCAGCTAATTATTTTAGAGAGTACTTCATATCCTACTACTACACGAGACGTAGTTCTACCTATTTTGAGAAAGTCAGGGTTAAAAGAAGAGAGAGATTTTTTTCTATGTTTTTCTCCTGAGAGAGTTAATCCTGGAGATGCAAAATTCCCTTTAGTAAAAATTCCCAAAATTGTAGGTGGGCTTTCTAATAAATCCACCCTTTTAGCGAAGCTTCTCTATTCAAAAATTATAAAAAGTGTGTTTGGCGTATCAACTCCAGAAGTAGCTGAAGCCTCAAAGCTATTAGAGAATACATTCAGATTGGTTAACATCGCTTTAGTAAATGAATTTGCTATCGTATGTAATAGATTGGGAGTAAATATCTGGGATGTTGTGGAAGCAGCTAAAACCAAACCCTTTGGGTTTATGCCCTTCTGGCCAGGGCCAGGGATAGGAGGGCACTGCATTCCTACAGATCCCATATATCTTTCCTGGAAAGCAAAGAAGTTAGGATTTAAGACAAGAATGATTGATTTAGCCTCATATATAAATCATTATATGCCTATGTATGTAGTGGAAAGGGTAAATAAGTTATTAAGAAATAGAGGAGTAACTTTTAGTAAAGCAAGGATTCTGATTTTAGGAGTTACTTACAAAAGAGATGTGAAGGATTTAAGGGAATCCCCAGCACTAGATATCATTGAACATCTTCAGAGGAGAGTAAAGAAGGTAGATTATTATGATCCACTCATTCCTTACTTAAAGATAAGATATATTAACCTGAAAAGAATCAATCTTACTAAAGATACCTTAAAAAAATATCATTGCGCCATTCTAGTCACCAACCACTCTAATTTTAATTATCAATTTCTTCAGAGAAATTCTCGGTTGATATTTGATACACGCAATGCTTATAAGAGGAGTTTTCCCAACGTAGAGAAGCTTTAGATGGAGGAAGTTTTAAGAAGCAAAAAGGTATTGGTAACCGGAGGAGCGGGTTTTATTGGTTCCCATATTGTGGATAAACTCTTACAGGTAGGAGCAAGAGTAGTAGTTTTAGATAATCTTGTAACTGGGTCAGAAGATAACTTAAAACATTGTATAGAAAATATAGAGTTTGTTCGAGGAGATATAAGAGATGAGGAGTTGTTAGAGAAAATTCTCTCAGATGTAGATTTTGTATCTCATCAGGCAGCTCTAAGAAGTGTGCCTAAGTCAGTAGATAATCCTTTTGAGTATCACGATGTAAACGTTACAGGGACTTTTAAATTATACCTTAAGGCTAAGGAGAAGGGGATAAAGAGGATTGTTTACGCATCTAGTAGTTCTGTATATGGAGAGAGAGCAGAATTTCCTGAAAGAGAGGCAGACCCTCATCAACCAATTTCTCCCTACGGTGTTAGTAAGCTTTTCGGTGAATACTATGGTTTTGTGTTTACTAAAATTTATAAGTTGGAGGTAGTCTCTTTAAGGTACTTTAATGTTTTTGGTCCCCGACAATCTTTAGAGAGCCGATATGCAGTTGTGGTTCCTAAGTTTATTACCTCTCTTCTTAAAGGAGAGTCCCCTCCTATCTATGGAGATGGTAATCAAGAAAGAGATTTTACTTATATCGATAATGTTGTTGAGGCTAATCTGTTAGCATTGATTAAACCCAACATTGAAGGAGAGGTTTTTAACATTGCTGACGGCGTTCCCAAATCAGTAAACTCTCTTTTAGAGATATTAAAGGATATTACCGGAAAGGATATAGCTCCGGTATACTTGCCTCCTCGACCCGGTGATGTAAAAAAAACACATGCTTCCATTGAGAAAGCAAAAAATCTCTTAGGTTGGCAGCCAAAGGTTAGTTTTCGCCAAGGGTTAAAACTAACTGTAGAATGGTTCAAAGATAGATGGGGATTATAAGTAATCCTATTACTATTGAGGAGCTTAAAGAAAAACATATGCATTTTTTCAAAAGTATAATAAAAGGAGTGGTAGATGTTCAAAGAAAAGTAGTGATTGTAGATGGAGACCTACATTCAGATATAGAAAAATTACCTTTGGAAGATGGGTCCTCTCCAGAGGATCTTTGGGGAATAAATATTTATCCTTTTAAGGGTAGAGAGAATTTTATTGAATATTCTGCGTTAATAAATATAAAACCTCACCAGGGTAATTTTTCTATAGAAGTAGAAGATTTAGCAATTAGAAAGAAAATAGAGGATATAGTAAAAGCACTTATAAAAGAATAATGAAGTTAAAGTATCATAAAAATTTAGATAAGGCTAAGTGGTTAAGTTTTTCCATAGAGAGAAGAATCCTTATGATTGTCACAGAATTTGTGAGAGCAAAAAACTGGATAGAGAAAGAGGATTTTGAGGAGGTAAAATATTGTTATGAGCGTGCTTTAGGATTGTTAGATCTAACTCTAACTACTGTTAAAGGTAATCTCTTAAGAGAACTCTGTAGATTTAGAGAAATTTTAGCAGGGAGTTATTGGGAAAGAAGATTTAATAAGGAAATTAATCAGAAACTTTACAATACCTTACTATCTTTGAATAAAAATTCCTTTAATCTTTTAGTAAGATGAATATTTTAATTACTGGAGGATGTGGATTTATTGGTTCACACTTATGCAAAAAACTTGTTGAAAAGGGGAATTTTATTATCTGTGTGGATAACTTTATTACTGGTTCCCAAAATAATGTAGAGGAGCTACTCTCTAATCCTAACTTTAAATTAATTGAACATGATATTTCAAATCCTCTATATTTAGATTATGAATTAGATTGGGTATTACATTTTGCTTCTTTAGCTTCTCCTAAGCATTATCTACAATATCCTATAAAAACTTTAAAAAGTGGTCTATTAGGTACTTACAATTGTCTGGGTATCGCTAAAGCAAAAAAAGCTAAATTCTTTTTAGCTTCTACTAGTGAAGTCTATGGCGACCCTAAAGTTTCTCCCCAGAAAGAAGAGTACACAGGAAATGTGAGTATTGTAGGACCTCGTTCTTGTTACGATGAGTCCAAGCGTGCCTCGGAGAGTTTAGTTTACGCCTATATGCGAAAGCATACTCTGGATGTGAGAGTGGTTCGTATCTTTAATACTTATGGGCCAAATACGCGACCCGACGATGGGAGAGTTGTGTCCAACTTTATTGTTCAAGCATTGAAAGGAGAGGATTTAACTGTTTACGGTAATGGCGAGCAAACCCGTTCTTTTTGTTACATTGATGATTTAGTGAGAGGTATATTAGCCACAATGGAAGTTGATTATAAGTGGCCCCTAAATTTAGGTAATCCTCAGGAGTTTAAGATAATTGATTTAGCTAAGCTCATTTTAAAATTGACGGGTTCTAAATCGAAAATAAGATTCTTAAATTTACCGGAAGACGATCCTAAAAAGAGACGGCCTGATATAAGTAGAGCTAAAAAAATTCTAGGATGGCAACCGAAGATTAGTTTAGAAGAAGGATTAAAGAAAACTATAGAGTACTTTACGCAGATATTAAGAAATGTTTGATTATATTAGAATCTTTTTGACTATAAAAAGCAAAAAAGGACATAAAATATGTAAAGATAAAGAATATCAGGATTCCATTAGTCTCTATAAGGAATTTAATAAAATGGAAATATTTTAAGGAGTAATTATTCAAAGAAAATAATCAGATTACAGGAGAAATTTAGAAAGGGTATTAAGTGAGTGTGCTTGTTCAACTTGGAGGTATATTTTTTGGGGTATTAGCCCGGACTCTTCTTCCCTTTTTTAGGAAATTGTATCAAGGAAGGATAACATCTTTTAAAAAGAAATATCTTCTTCAAGCACTGGGTGCTTTTTTAATTTCCATAGTTTTTTCTCTCCTTATTTTTCCTCAGTACCGTCTAAAAGTTGAGGAGAATATAGATTGGCTTGCCACTTTTAAATTATTCTGTGTATCTTTTGCTTTTGGCTTTGGTTTTAACTCCTTGGTAAATGAACTAGGAAAGTGGAAGGGAAAATGAGGAAGTTTAAGATTCCTATTGTGGATCTTATACGTGAGTATAACTTTTTGAAGAGGGAAATCCAAAAAGAGTTTAAAGATTGTTTCAAAACTCATGATTGGGTTTTAGGTTCAAAGGTGACTATGTTTGAAAAAAACGTAGCAAAATATTTAAGAACTAATTACGCTATAGGGGTAGCATCGGGAACCGATGCTTTGGTTTTATCCCTAAAGGCATTAGCTCTTAAACTAAAAAGAAGGGAATTTTTTGATAAGAAAGATGAAATTATTACCACTCCTCTTACCTTTATCGCTACTGTAGAGGCGATCTTAAGAAGTGGGGCGACTCCCGTTTTAGTAGATGTAGATTACAATACTTTCAATATCTCTCCTCCTAAGATAAAAAAAGCACTCACAAAAAATACTGTAGGCATAGTATGTGTTCATCTTTACGGTTTAGGTTGTCAGATGAGTGAGATTTTAAAAGTTGCTGGAGAGAATAATCTTTTTGTCTTAGAGGATACCGCTCAAGCCTTTGGAGGAGTATATAAGGGGAAGAAACTCGGGACGTTAGGTAATCTGGGGGCATACAGCTTCTTCCCATCAAAAAATTTAGGTTGTTATGGTGATGGAGGATTAATTGTAACTAATGATAGAAGATTAGCAGAGTTAGTAAGAGTTTTAAGAAATCACGGTCAACGGAAGCGTTACCATGCTCGGTATATAGGATATAATTCTCGTCTAGATTCAATCCAAGCGAGTATACTTTTGGCGAAGCTAAATCATATTGATAAGTTTAATAAAAAGAGAAGAGAGATAGCTCAAAAATATCATCAAGGTTTAGAAGATCTAAAGGAGGTGAAAGTCCCTCTAGAGCCAAATGAGACTCTACATACTTACCATCTCTACACCCTGAAAGTTTTATCTAAAAGAAATCAACTTTTACAATTTTTAAACTTAAAAGGAGTGGATGCTCGTATTTATTATCCTGTTCTCATAAATAAAATGGAAGCTTTCAGGAGCTGTACAGTAAAAAAGAAGTTAGAAAATGCTATGGTCTTATCTAAGCAAATACTAACTCTTCCTATTCATCCTTTCTTAAAGGACGAAGAGATAGATTACATAATTTCTCTTGTGAGGAGGTTTTTTAAAAAATGAAAATTTTAGTTACAGGAGGAGCGGGCTTTATAGGAAGTCATGTTGCTGAATACTATGCTAAGAGAAGGTGGAAAGTAACAGTTTTAGATAATCTTATACGCTCTAAGATATTTGGGTATTCTAAAAAAAGTGTTGAGTATAATTGGGAATATTTAAAAAGGTATTCCAACATTGAGAGAATATTAGGAGATGTGAGGAAGATAAAAGATGTAAGAGAAGCTATTGGCAGAGGTGTAGATGTTGTAATTCATTGTGCTGCTCAACCCGGGGTTCTCTCATCGGTTAAGAATCCTCGCTTAGATTTTGCTATTAATGCCTTGGGCACATTTAATGTGTTGGAATGCATAAGAAGAAAATCTCCAAAAGCAACTTTTATATATTGCTCTACAAACAAAGTTTATGGAGGGAACGTGTGTAATCTTCCTATAAAAGAGCTAAAAACACGTTATGTTTATAAAGGAGTAAGAGCTATTTCTGAAGAAATGTCTATCGATAGTTCTCCTCATACTCCTTATGGGGTAAGTAAGTATTTGGGAGATCTCTACGTTCAAGAATATGCTTATATTTATGGAATAAGGACAGGGGTTTTTCGTATGAGTTGTATTTATGGGGTGCGTCAGTTTGGTTTTGAGGATCAAGGTTGGATTGCCCATTTTATTATTACTGCCTTAAAAGAGGAACCTATAACTATCTATGGCAACGGTAAGCAGGTAAGAGATGTCCTTTATGTGAAAGATTTAGTTAAAGCTTTTGATTTATTTGTGAGAAGTAAAATAAAACATAGTGTCTATAATATCGGAGGAGGTCCAGAGAACGCCACATCTCTATTAGAATTTCTTAATCTTTTGAGTAAAAAGTTAGATAGAAAACCAAAGGTAAAATATTCCAATTGGCGACCTTTTGACCAAAAAGTTTATATCTCTGATATTTCCAAAATTAAAAGGGATCTTGGTTGGGAATCAACTATATCATTTGAGAGGGGAATAGATAAGTTACTTAGTTGGGCAAAAAAGTTTTTATCTTCAACATCGTATACCATTGAATAGATATACAAAATTTCACTTTTTCGCAAAAGTGAAAAATGGTATTAGGAAAGCCTGCTTCCTTGAAGCAGAAAGTAGTTTTTTAGAGACGTTTAAGAAAGTAATGAAAAGATAGAAAGAGAGCGGATGAATGTCAAATAGAAAAATTTTACCCTCTATTTATGTGATGTCGTGATTTATGGTGATAGGCACTGTAAAATATTCTGTGTAAATTCTAATTGACAAAGGTAACAAAAAAGGCTATACCCTCCTAAATAAAGAAAGGAGGTATATAGCCTATGAGAAGATTAAATTTTGATAATGGGAAAATTTACTCTTAAGATGGGCAAATGTTAAGGGTATTTTGCCAGGAGAGGTATTCTGGCAGGATGTAAAGGGCAAGGTAAAGCAGATGATTAAAGAATTGTTAGAATATAGCCTAAATAAGGAATTAGAAGCCATATTAAAAGCAGAGAAGTATCAGCATACACAGTTAAGGGTAGGCTATCGTAATGGCTGCTACAAGAGGAGTTTAATTACTCATCTGGTAGGAAGGATTGATAATTTCTTAGTACCCAGAGCAAGGCAAAGAATAGAATTTAAACTTTTAGAGAGATATAAAAGAAGGTTAGATGAATTTGACTATGCGGTGTTAAATTGTTTTCTTAATGGGCAATCTAGCAGGAAGGTTTCTAAATTCTTCTATGATTTCTTTAGTGAATCTAATATTAGTCATCAGCCAGTATCTAATATTTTAAAAAGATTAGATAGCTTAGTTAATCAATTCTTAAATAAAGAAGAAATTAACCGATGGTTATCTCTTCTTAATAGTAGATGCCAACTATATTAAAATAAATCCAGAGAGTAAAAGAAAAAGACCAGTAATATTCTGTATAGGGATAAAACAGGATTTAAACTATGAAGTTCTTTATTTTAAAATAGTATCCTCTGAGAATGAGACTAACTACACTAATTTCTTCTTTGATTTAAAGGATAAGGGATTAGAGGGAGCATTTTTAAAAATGCTCATCTGTGATGGTAAAAGATGTATTAAGAATGCCTTTTTATTTGTATATCCTAATAAAGATATTCAAATCTGCTCAATCCATTATGTAAGGGAGGCCTCAAAGATTATCCATAATAAAAGACTCCTTCCCCAAATAAGAAAAACTACTTACAATCTCTATAAAGCAGGCAACAGAGAAGAATTCTTAAAGAGACTGAATGAATTTAAAAATCTTTACCAGAATAAAGAACCTAAATTCTTTAAGATTCTTACCAGAACCATAGATGAGACTTTAACCTTTTATAATTATCCCGCTAAATTTCATTCTCTAATAAAAAGCACCAATTTAATAGAGAGGTTCTTAAAAGATTAGAACAACTAACCAGATATTGGGCTGGTTTTTAGAGACATAAAGAGTGCAAATAGAGTTATTTATCTATTAGTGGAAAGATTTAACAAAAACAATAACTTTAATTATGGAGGGTATAGTCTTTATGAAAAATTTACACAATTTTGTTGACAAAACCTTGATTCAGATATATTGATTAAAGAGAATTTTTTATATATAATTCATTGTAGATAAAAAGACGAGTTTCTAAAACAGGGATTTTTAACAGAGCAGTAGGGTAGGGAGATGAAGATAGATAGGAGGAAGAAGTTAGTTTTGTTTCCCAAGACTTATCAAAGAGAGATATGGATTAAATTTACCTCTGCGCAACGATTGAAAAGAAGCTGGGAACTTAGAAGAAGGATAAAAAATCTAAAAGAAGTCCATGATAAAAAAATTTTTCCAAGACCTTAACTCAGAAGGAGTTTTGTATCTTTTAATAAGCGGACAGGCAGCAGTTCTTTATGGAGCTGCTACTTTTTCTGAGGATATAGATATATGGGTAAATCCCACTCCTCAAGATTGGAATAAACTCCTCAAGGTAATTAAAAAAATAAAAGGCAGGATATATAAACTTACTCCTCCTTTGAGAATGGATTTGATTAGAAAAGGGCACGGTTATCATTTCCAATTTCAACAAAGCAAGAAAAATTTAGGTTGGTTTTTAGATGTAATGGGAAAAGTGCCTCGTGTAGATAATTTCATAAGGGCATTTAAAAAAGCAGTATATTACCAAACAGAGTGGGGAAAGATTCCTGTAGTGGGCATAAGAGATTTGGTAGAGATAAAGAAGACAAGGCGATTGGAAGATTATCCTGTTATCTCTAATTTGGTGAAGATAGAGTATAGTAATCTATATCCTTCTATATCTTTTCAGGACTGGGAATGGATTTTAAAGAATACATTTGAGATAGAGGATGCAATATATTATTTATCAAAATATCGTCGGGCAAGAATGGTTGCTAATTCATTGGCAAGGAAATGCCTTAATCTTATCATCAAGGCTTTAGTTGAAAAAGGGAAAAAGGAATTTTACATAAAAGAAGCTTCCAAACAGATAGCTTTAGAGATTGAAAAGTTGCGGCAGGAGGACAGAGTTTATTGGCAATCGATAATTGAAGAGCTTAAACGATTAAAGAAGAAGGCACAATTGCTTTTAGAAAATAGTGCCCCTCCTTTATCTATTTATTAGTTTAAAAAAATAACTATCATATAACAATATTTTTTATCTATTCTATTTAGATACACCTGAGGAAGCAGTAAGAAGAATTGAAGTCAGGATAAATAAAGAAAGCCATTATGTTTCTAAAGATGTGATTTATAGAAGAGATGTTAGAAGTATTAGAAATTTCTGGATTGTCTATAGAAATTTAGCCAATATGTGGATTCTAATAAATAATTCTCGGGATACTCCATTTTTAGTAACATATGGAGGAAAGAAAAAATATACCATAATAGATGAGGAAAATTTTAAAAGATTTTTATCTATATTGCCAGGAAAAAGGAGAAGGGATGAAAAAAAAGGCAGAAGCCTAAAACTATTTATCAAGAGATGATAGAAATACTTACAATATTTACCAAAGCTGTAAGAAAAGCGCAAGCAGAAAACAGAAAATTAGGTTTGCCCAATGTTTTTTGTGTTGGAGAAAGAGTTTTTTATCAGTTACCTGATGGAAGAATTGTCTTAAGAATTCCCAGGAATCTTTTGCATAACTCCAGTTTTATGAAAAAGTAGGATTTTGCTGGATAAAGTGATAATGATTAACAAAAATATTCCAATATTCTTAAGAATTTGAGAATGTTTAAATCTCTTTCTGAGACTTGCATAAAGTTACCAAATTTTCATCCCAGGAGTGAAAATTGCTATTATTTAACTTGCTTAACTAATCACACCCGCCAGGTATGTAAGGGTGTAGATAAACTATGCCATTCTTTACTATATTGACAGATTTATTGTGTAGTAATAGAATATTGTTCATCATATGAACACAATTTGTAGTATTTATGCAGCAAGAAATTTGTAAACCAGGTATAGAGGGAAAAAGGCTTCTAAATCTGAATTCTAAAGATCAGCTAAAAGAAGAGGTATTCTATCTTCTTTCTGAGCTTTCTAAATCCCCTGATGTTACTCAACGCCAACTTTCCTCAAAATTGAATATTTCCTTAGGCAAAACCAATTACCTTCTGCGGAAACTTATAAAAAAAGGGTTAATAAAGGCAAAAAATTTCTCCCATCGTCCTGGTAAGATTAAGAAGATAAGCTATATATTAACTCCTAAGGGTTTTAAAGAAAAAGTTCGTTTAACCTACTATTTCTTAAAACGAGCTGAGGCGGAGTATAATTACTTGAAACAGGAATGGGAGAGATTAAGAGCAGAGCAAAAGAAAGTATATACTTTCTGAAAAGCAAAGCTAAAAATACTTAGAGAAAGTATGATTGGCACATCTCAGGGGAAAACCATTTTTAACAGGGGAAGGGGTAAATTGGTGAGAGTATAGGGATGAAATATTGTCTAATGTGTGTATATTTGGTGGATTTTTCCTCAAAATAAAAAGATATTGACGATAATGTATATCATTTTGTATAATTATTGTATAAAATGATATTTACAGGATGGTAGATTTTAAAAAAATACTGGAATACGATAGGTTAGCGCTCAAAGCGATAGAAAAATATTCGAAGAGGAGATTTTTGTTTTTTCATCTTCAAAAAGAAAAAGGCAAGCATTTTATAGGTATTACCGGACCAAGAGGAGCTGGGAAAACTGTTCTTCTAAGACAAATAAGAAAAGAATACAAAAACTCCCTTTATATTTCTCTTGACGCAATAAAAGAAGACTTATTCGAAGTTGCTAAAAAAGCCAAAGAGGATTTTAAAATAAATTTATTACTTTTAGATGAGGTGCATTTTTATCCTGAATTTGAGGGAACTTTAAAGAAAATTTATGATTATTTAGATTTAAGAATTATTTTTACAAGTTCGGTAGCTTTTATTCTTTCGCAAACTCAATATGATCTTTCAAGACGAGTTTTATTAAAGAAACTTTATCCTTTCTCTTTCAGAGAATATTTATTTTTTAAATATAATGTGAATTTTCCTAAACTTAGTTTGGAAGATATTTTAAATAAAAATTTTGATAGAGAAATATTTTCTTATAGTGAGAAATTTTATGATTATTTGCGAGGAGGAATTTATCCTTTTTCATTAGAGGAACCATTGGTTTTGGATATACTTAGAAATGTTTGTTCTAAGGTTATTTATAAAGATATTCCCTATATTTTTGATTTAAAAGTAAAAGAATTAGAAATTATAGAGAAAATGCTTTCTTTTATTGGAAAATCAGAAACAGAAGGAATAAATTATTCTTCCATTGCACGTAATTGTGGAATAACTCGCTATAAAGCCGAGCAATATGTGAATTTATTAGAAAAAGCATTTATTTTACATCAGGTATTCCCTAAAGGAACAAATGTATTAAAGGAACCTAAAATATTAATGAGTCTCCCTTATAGATTATTGTATACTGAGTTCAAAGAAAATTTAGGTGCTTTAAGGGAAGATTTCTTTGTAGAGATGATGAGGATGGCAGATGAAAAAATATATTATTTAAAATCAACAAGAGGAGAGAAAACGCCTGATTTTGTAGTATCTTATAAAGGGGAAAAATTAGTGATTGAGATTGGAGGGAAAGGTAAAGGTAGAACTCAGTTTAAAGGTTTTAAGGCAGATAGAAAACTAATTTTTACTGATTCTGATAGAATGGATGGTTTATATCGGCCTCTTTTTATTTTGGGTTTTTTAAGTTAACATTTTTAATTAATATGCTTATCCCTTTTTTAGTTTGATTGTGGTGTATCACAGATGAATTTAATGAGGTGAAGGATAAGAAGGATAGTTTTATATTAGAAATTGGAGAGTGAACCTGTAAGATTTATGATAGCAGAAAAAGTTCGTTTAACCTACTATTTCTTAAAACGAGCTGAGGCGGAGTATAATTACTTGAAACAGGAATGGGAGAGATTAAGAGCAGAGAAAACCTTTCCACCAGAGGTGGATCCTTCGGAATAGCCCTAAAAGAGATTATGAATAAAAAAGAAATTCCTAAAAAATTTAAAAGCTTAATCCAGAAAGCATCAAATATATTTAAAGGATCAGAATTAAAAGGGAACAAAAAAGATTTCATTCAGTGCTCATTGGCTTAAAAGAAAACTTATTAAAGAATTGAAATAAAGTGTATCTGATAATTGATTTAGAGGCTACCTGCTGGCAGTATCCAAAAGAGGAAAAGGAGATTATAGAAATTGGAGCAGTTTTGATAGATAGAAATTATAAAATTTTGGGAGAATATCAAAGTTTTGTAAGGCCGGTAAAGAATCCTATTCTGTCCAAGTTTTGTAAGGATTTAACCTCTATCACTCAGGAAGAGGTTGATAACGCAGAGATTTTTCCTGTAGTATTTGAAAAATTCATCAATTGGGTAATTCAAACAGCTAAATGCAAAATTGAGGATATTACTCTTTGTTCCTGGGGTTATTATGATAAAAAACAGCTAATGAAAGATTGCCAGTTCCATAATATTAAATATCCTTTTATAACCCATAGAAGCATAAAGCATGAATTTGCTAAAAAGAGGAGAACAAAGCCTGTAGGGTTAAAGAAGGCACTTGAAATTTGTGGAATTAAATTTGAAGGAACTCATCATCGTGCTTTAGACGATGCTAAGAATATTGCAAAGATATTTATTAAAGAAAAATGGAAATAAACCCCGTAGAAGAACTTTATTTTCTAACGGGGTAAAAATCAATCCCGGAATCAATTTCTACCAATTAGAGTATTGTTTAAAAGATTCATTAAACCCTCGTTTAATAAAGAATACCCAAATATGTAGTTTAGTAAAAGAGCTTACCAGCAGATTTTATCCTTCTTATAAAGATAAGTTAGAGAAAAGATGGGAAGATTTCTACCTTCCTTCAAAAAGAAGTGGCAAAGTAGTAGCCCTTCCTTTTAAGATTATAAAGTATAAGAGAGATTATTTTTGTTATTTTTTTAGCCTGGGAAGTTTAAGGATAAGTAAAGGAAAAGAGGTTGCAGAAAAAATCTATAAGAAGATTTTTCAGGAGGCTTTAAGATTTACCCGGTTAATAGAAAGAAAAGGTGCAGAGATTTTAAAAAAGATAATTCCTTATGATTTACGCACAGGAAGAATTAAAGGTAAATATATATTTGATAAGGTTTTGTCTTTGAGAGAGAAAGAAAAAATAGAAAGAGATTATAACACTCTTTTAAAGAAGAATATCAAACTAAAGGGATGCAGTCTAAATGAATATCTTGAGGTAGCAAGCATCTGTTATAAGGCTGCATATGGTAAGAAAGTGGCAGGATTTAGTCCTCTCCAGATGTATAAAAAATTTGCTGATGGCAGGGATGGAGGTATGCTTGGTATTAAAAATTGGGCGAGCAAAAAAGAATTCTTAGACTGGTATAAAAACGGAAGAGAGCTTGGTTCACATCCTTTTGAGATTGTCTTTAGCTGGCACAGGCACGGCATCTATTTATATCCGCCTTCTTCCTATAATAATTGGAGATATGGTTTAAGGGTAATCAATTACGCTTATGCCCAGGATTTTATTAAGATGGTTAAAGCATTAATTGAAAGAAGAATTCCTTTTGTTGCTTATGACTTAGAGAAAGTTTTAGATTACTTAAGAGGTGAAACTTATTTTACCGTAAATACCTATTCTGATAATTTTTTCTTTTACATTCCCTCTGCTGAGTATAAGAAAAAATACTTTAAGTATATAGAATGGGATAATCTGAAAATTCTAAAGCCTGTTTCCACCCCAGGGGTGGAAACAGGGAAGTCCTAAGCTTTAGAGAATTCCTATCTGTGGCAATATTATATTGACAAAACCAGCAAAAAATCTATAATTATAGAACAATTTTGTCAAAAATCGTTCTATATTGATTAAGTTATGAAACAGATTCTACGGGAAATTATCAAACAATGGTGGGAAAGAAAACCTCCTCAGCTTATTTCGGTGTAGACTTGCTTAACCAATCACACCCGCCGGGTGTGCAAAGAAGGTATAGGAAGTAAGATTTAAGGAGTTTTTAATTGACAGAGTGAATTTTTTGCACTAAAATCAGTATAGTGAACAAAAAAGTATTTTTTTGTTCAGTTAAATATTATGATTAAGAATATTGTTTTACAGCATAAATTAGAACAGGAAAAAATCCTTTCCCAGGATTACATTTTAAGAGAAAAACTTGATTTTGCTAAAAAGTATTTAGATAGTGATTTAATAAAGGTAATTACAGGAGTAAGAAGAGCAGGCAAATCTATCTTTTCTTTTCTTCTTTTAAAGGATAAAAATTTTGCCTATTTAAATTTTGATGACGACCAGCTTTTAAAGATAAAAAATTATGATGAGATTGTAAAGGCAATTTTTGAGGTTTATTCTGAAAGTAAATATATTTTATTTGATGAGATTCAAAATTTAGAAAAATGGGAAATTTTTGTCAACAAACTTCAAAGAAGAGGCTATAATCTGATTCTGACAGGTTCCAATGCAAAACTTTTAAGTAAAGAATTAGGAACAGTTTTAACAGGCAGATATATCCCTATAGAGATTTTTCCTTTCAGTTTCAGAGAATTTCTGGTAGCAAAAAATTTTAAGGTGAAAAAAGAATATTTAAAAATACCTGAAGTCAAAGGTAAAATTTTAGGTTATTTAGATGAATATCTTAAAAAAGGTGGTTTTCCAGAAGTAGTTTTAAAGAATTTGCCTGCAGAAACTTATTTAGAGACACTTTTTGATGCTATCTTATTTAAAGATGTAGTAAAAAGATACAGAGTAAGATTTTCTCAAGAAATTTATGATTTGGCAGTTTATTTAATAAGTAATTTTTGTTCTGAGTTCAGTTTTAATAAGTTAAAAAATATTTTAAAATTCAGAAGCACAAACACA
Organism: uncultured Planctomycetia bacterium; assembly: GCA_964536865.1. Taxonomy (GTDB): domain Bacteria; phylum Omnitrophota; class Gorgyraeia; order Duberdicusellales; family 4484-171; genus B7-G16. Next base: position 31,721 of record CAZHYN010000009.1, on the reverse strand, counting down.
CTTCAGAAATATTTAAAATATCTTGAAGAAGCTTATCTCTTTTTCCCACTGGATAGGTTTTCTTTTAAAGTAAAAGAGCAGATTAAGTCTCCCAGAAAGATTTATCTTGTTAATAATGGTTTTATTCTGGCAAAAGCATTCAGGTTTTCTCAAAATACAGGAAGACTAATGGAAAATCTGGTTTTTGTTGAAACTTTAAGAAGGGGTTATAGATTAAATAGAGATGTTTTTTATTATCAAACAAGAAATAAAAAAGAAGTTGATTTTGTTTTAAAAAAAGCAGAGATTGAAGAATTAATGCAGACTTGTTATGAAATAAGTAATTTTGAAGTTAGGAAAAGAGAAATAAAATCTTTATTTGAGGCAAGTGAAGAATTGAAGTGCAATAATCTATCAATTATTACCTGGGATTACGAAGCAGAAGATGAATTTAAAGGTAAAAAAATAAAATTCATCCCTTTATGGAGGTGGCTGCTGGAAGGAAAGGAGTTGTGAAAAGATGGTGGGTAGAAAACCGAAGAACCTCTTACACCGCGTAGGTGTAGTCAAATGTAAAGAGCTGACTCCGAAAGTCAATAGCCATTAAGATGGTAAGAAATATTAATGAAGTTCAAGAAATATTAAAAGAGTATTTCAAAATGCATCCCGAAGTTGAGGTTGCTTATGTATTTGGCTCTTTAGCCCGGGGAAGGATGAACCCCTTAAGTGATATTGATATTGCCTTACTTATAGACAGAGATAGAATTAAAGAAAAGATTTACCCTTATGGATATAAGTCAGAAATATTAGCAGATTTAGTTCAGCTGTTAAAAACAAATAATGTCGATTTGGTAATTCTTGATGAAGCAAATCCTCTCTTAAGGCACCGTATTTTATATTTCGGAAAAATTATCTATAGTCAAGACGAAAGAAAACGCATTAAGTTTCAGATAGATACAATTAATAGATATAACGATTATAAATATCTGCTTAAATCGCGTTAGCGGACTACCTTCTTTAATGGAGCAAAAAAAGGGGAGGGGAAAATGATTGATAAGGAAGTAATTGAAAAGAAGTTTCAGGAATTAAGTATCTACTTGAAAGAATTAGAGAAAAACAGAGATATTCCCTGGAAAGATTTTTCCTCATCCTTAGGCAAGCAGTGGTTAATTTGTCACGGATTGCAACTATCAATTCAAATTATTTTTGATGTGGGTAATCATATTTTAGCCTCTATAGGAGAAAATCAAATTGAAGATTATGTAGATATTATTGATAAGTTAGGGGAGAGGGAAATAATTCCTTCTGAATTTGCTAAAACCATTCGTGGTATGGCAGGATTAAGAAATATTCTTGTGCATGAATACGTTGATTTAGACTTAAAAAAATATACGAGATTTTACAAAACCGGCTGGGCGACTTTTATGATTTTATGGGGTATGTCAATAGATTTATTGGTAAAGGATAAGCTGAACGAAGAAGGCAAAGAGGGCCGTAGAAGGCAAACCTTCTGAGACTCTTGGAAAGTGAAGGGCTATCTCTTCAATGCAGGAGAACATTTAGAGCGGAAGCGAGATCTCCTTTTGGAAGTTTTGTCTCCAAATATCCATTAAGGCAAATATCCATTAAGGAAAGAGAAATCACCTCTTCATTAAAGCCAGTAAAGAACTTAATAGTGACAACTTATTAAAATAACCTGGGATTACGAAGCAGAAGATAAATTTAAAGGTAAAAAAATAAAATTCATTCCTTTATGGAAATGGCTGCTGAAAGGGGAGTGTAAGAAGAAATTAGGAAGGTAGGGAATAGAAGATTGAGAAACCATCTGCCTCAGGGAGGCGAAGAAGATAAGGTTATGATAATCGTAATAATTTGGGACAAAAATTACTTGTAGAGGTAAAATTATGAAGGTATAATAAATTGAAACTGCAAACTTTTATAAAAAATATGTGGTTATGAATGTAGAAATACTTAAAAAAGTGATTATTTCTCAAAAAGAAGAGATAGAGGAGAAATTTAAAAAGAGCAAAATTATAGAGCGAGAACCAGAAAAGAATAGATTAAAAAAATTTCTTTTCCACCCTAATATTCTGGCAATCTTAGGTGTAAGAAGATGTGGCAAGTCTATCTTTTCTTGGCAGATTTTTTCTTCTTTATCAGATAAAGCTTTTGCCTATATTAATTTTGACGATGAAAGATTAGCAGATATAAAAACAGAAGATTTAGATAAAATTTTACAGGCATTCTATGAGCTTTATGGAAAAATAGAAAGAATGATTTTAGATGAGCCCCAGAATGTTGAAAAATGGGAGTTATTTGTAAATAGATTAAGAAGAACTAAAAGCCTGATAATTACAGGGAGTAATTCTAAATTACTTTCTGGAGAACTTTCTACACATCTAACAGGAAGATACATTGATTTTAATCTATTTCCTTTTAGTTTCCGAGAGTTTTTAGATTATAAAGGATTTAAAATTGAAAAAGATACTTTTTATTCTGTTTCTGAGATAGCCCAGATAAAAAGTTTTTTAGAAGAGTATATAAAAATTGGAGGTTTTCCTGAAGTTTATATATTAGGTAGAGAAATACTTTCTCGAATTTATGCCGATATAATTGAAAAAGATATTTTAAAAAGATATAAAATTAAAAGAAAAGAAACTTTTAAAAGAGTTGCCAGATACCTGATTTCAAACATTTCTTCTGAATTTACGATGAGAAAACTTTCTCATATATTTGAGATAAAAGATGTGCATACTTTAAAGAATTGGTTGGGGGCTTTAGAAGATTCCTATTTACTCTTTGTTCTCGAAAGATACTCCCCAAAACTGAAACAGCAGGAAATTGCTCCCAAAAAGATTTATTGTATTGATACAGCAATGGCAGATGTTATTTCTTTTAAAATTTCTGAAAATATAGGAAAACTTATGGAGAATCTGGTAGCTGTAGAGCTTTTAAGAAGAAAGAGTTACTGGCAAAATAATTGGGAAATTTACTATTACAAAGACCATCAGCAAAGGGAGATAGATTTTTTGATAAAGGAAGGTTCTGAAATTAAAAATTTAATTCAAGTTAGTTTTATAAATACAATAGAGGAGATGGAGAAAAAAGAAATAGATTTTTTAAAAAAAGCAAGCTCTTTATTAAAATGTAAAAATTTGTCAATAATTACCTGGGATTATGAAGAAGAATTGAATATTAACAAGATAAAAATAAAATTCATTCCTTTGTGGAAATGGCTACTGCGGACAGTAGATAGTAGGCAGTAGACAGGAGGTAGTAGGTAGGAAAGAGGCAGAAATGGCAGAAAGAATTCCAGTTTTGCGCAAAAGTGGAAAAGATAGGGGAAGCAGGAATATTTAGGGCTGATTAGATGTTAGATGTTGGATGTTGGATGTTAGATGTTAGATGTTAGAATTATGTATCAAAAATATAATTTTGAAAATTTAGAAGTATATAAGTTAGCCAATAATCTAGTTAAGGAGATTTACAACCTTTCTAAGAAATTTCCTAAATCAGAAGATTTTGTTTTATCAACCCAAATCATCAAACGTCAATCATCCAACCTCAAACATCAAACCTCCAACTTCCAACCTCCAACTGTTCTTGTTACTGGTGGAGCAGGGTATTATCTGATAAGTAGATGAATGCCAAATGTGAAGACACAACTCCAGGAGTTGAAATAACTGTTTTAATAAAGGGACAAAATTGTCTCCTTAGTGAAATGAAGAGATAAATGGCTTAAATACCATTAAAAGAATATAAAATAAAGTAGAAAAACAAAATAAAGAAGTTTTTATTGACAAGAGGTAGGTTTTCAGAGATGAAGAAAAACATAGAAAACTGCTTAATGAGATTTAATCTATCCTCAAGATAAAACAGAGATTATCGCTGTAGATAGTAACTGGAGTGATAGAACTAAAAGAGATAGCCAGAGTATATGAGAGTAAATTGTAGTTGACGGATTTTATCAAAAATAGTAAACTATACTTTACATATAAGGAATCTTATGATAGAGAAATTTATAGAAATTCAGTTGTCACTTATTAAGGAGGTAGAAAAATTCTTTTATAGAAGATACCTTTTTGAAAAAATAAATTGGGGTAATCGTCTTATAGGGATTGTAGGAGCAAGGGGAGTAGGTAAAACTACTTTACTTTTACAGTATTATCTGCATAATTTTAGAACTCCTCAGGATTGTCTATACCTTTCCGCAGATAATATAAACGTGATAAATAGAGGATTATATAATATAGCCGAGGAGTTTTTCAAATTTGGAGGAAAAGGTCTTCTTATAGATGAAATCCACAAATATCCTGATTGGCAAATAGAATTAAAGAATATTTATGATTCATTTCCTAAAAAAAAGATAATATTTTCAGGGAGTTCAAGTATAGGTATTTTAAAAGGAAAAGGAGACCTTTCTCGTAGAGCAGTTTTTTATAATTTAAGGGGGCTTTCTTTCAGAGAATATTTAGTTTTGCGTCTAAAGAAGCAATTCAAGTCCATTAATTTTAAGGAACTGCCCAAAGAACATATAAAATTGGCAGATGAGGTCAGTTCACAACTTCCTGTTCTAAAATACTTTAGGGAATATCTAAAATATGGTTATTATCCCTTTTTTAAGGAAGGGATTGAATCCTTCTATAATAAATTAGGTAATGTAATAGAAAAAATATTCTACGAAGATATACCCTCGCTTTTTAATATTAAACACTTCACAATCTATAATTTAAAAAAACTTTTTTACTTAGTAGCCACCTCTCAACCTTTTATTCCTAACATTTCTAAGATAAGTTCACAGTTAGGAATTTCCAAGGAATACATTTATACTTATATTGAGGAACTTCAAAAAGCAGGTTTATTTATTTTACTCTATTCAAAAGCAAAAGGATTTAGTTTATTGCGTAAACCTCAAAAGATATATTTAGAAAACAGTAATCTTTTTTACCTTATTGAACAAGAGAAAGGTTTTAGTATAGAGAAGGGAAACATTAGAGAGACATTCTTTCTTAATCAGGTAGGAGTTTTGAAAAAACTATATTATTCTGATAAAGTAGATTTTGTAGATAGTAAAGGAATATCATTTGAAGTTGGAGGTAAAGAGAAAAAGTTTAAAGGCTCTCAAGATACTTTTTTAGCAGTAGATGATATAATTGTGGGATTTAAAAACAGGATTCCCTTATGGCTTTTTGGTTTTCTTTATTGAAGGAGGGTGCAGGAATAAATGTTGAGTTGTTCAAGATGAAGAGTGAATTATTTATTATACCCATTTTTAGTAGCATGTGGAGAAAAGGAAGATTATACTATAATAGATGAGGAAAATTTTAAAAGATTTTTATCTATATTGCCAGGAAAAAGGAGAAGGGATGAAAAAAAAGGCAGAAGCCTAAAACTATTTATCAAGAGATGATAGAAATACTTACAATATTTACCAAAGCTGTAAGAAAAGCGCAAGCAGAAAACAGAAAATTAGGTTTGCCCAATGTTTTTTGTGTTGGAGAAAGAGTTTTTTATCAGTTACCTGATGGAAGAATTGTCTTAAGAATTCCCAGGAATCTTTTGCATAACTCCAGTTTTATGAAAAAGTAGGATTTTGCTGGATAAAGTGATAATGATTAACAAAAACTATTCCAATATTCTTAAGAATTTGAGAATGTTTAAATCTCTTTCTGAAAGTTGTGTAAAAAAGATTGTTTTTTGTACAGGGATAAAATAGTTTTATATAAAGGAGAGAGCCTTGACAACCTTTTTATAATTTATATAATCTAAATTAGGATAATCTAAATTATGAAATTTATAAATAGAGAAAAGGAACTGGAAGCTTTAAGAGAAAAACTAAAAAGTAAAAAATTTGAATTATATATTATTTATGGAAGAAGACGTATAGGAAAAACCGCTCTTTCTTTAGAAAGTGTCCGTAATAAAAATTTCATTTACTACTTAGCCACAGAAGAAAATAATTTAAGAAAATTTAAAGCAGTAGCCTCAAAAAATTTCCCTCAGCTAAAATATGTTCAATCAGATTGGGAGGCTTTATTTAATTTCTTGAAAAATAAAATAATTATCATAGATGAGTTTCCTAATTTAATAAAAGAGAATCCCAAAATAGTCTCTCTTTTTCAAAGAATAGTTGATACTATATTAAAAGATTCCCACACAAAACTTATTCTTTTAGGTTCATCTATATCTTTAATGGAAAGTAAAGTCTTAAGTTATCAGGCTCCTTTATTTGGAAGAAAAACAGGGGAAATAAAACTAAAACCATTAAAAATTTTTCAGATAAAAGATTTCTTTCCCCAGGCCTCTAAGGAAGAACTGATAGAAATCTATGGATTCAGCGACGGTATCCCTTTTTATTTAGACAAAATAGAATATCCTTTCTGGAGGTGGCTGGATAAAGAAATAAAAAAAATAGATACATTTCTAAAAACAGAGATAGATTTTCTTATGAAATATGAGTTTAAAGATACAAGCACCTATAAAAAAATACTGGAGGCAATTGCTTTAGGAAATACTAAATTAGGAGAAATCAAAAATTATATAGGACTAAAAGGTGCTGATATTACTCCTTATCTGAAAAACTTAATAGAGACTGAATTTATAGAAAAAAGAATTCCTATATTAGGATCAACAAAGTCAAGAAAAGGAAGATATTATCTTAAAGATAACTTTTTAAGTTTCTGGTTCAGATTTATTTATCCCAATCTTACCTTTATTGAAGAGGGAATTTTTTCTGCTGGAGAGATAAAAAAAGAATACAATCAATATTTAGGGTATGTCTTTGAGAAAATATCTATGGAGTTTCTTATCGAGAAAAGAAAATACTTACCTTTTGAATTTATAAAAATCGGTAAACAATGGGGAAAAGAGAAAGGGACTTCTTATGAGATTGATATAGTTACAACAGGTAAAAATAAAATAGGTTTTTTTGAATGTAAATGGAAAGAATTAAAAAATAAAGAGGCGGAAAATATTTTGGTAAAGTTAAAAGAAAAGACAGAAGTTATAAAGAAAAATTTCAAAAAGAAGTTTTGGGGCCTGATAGCAAAAAGAATAGAGAATAAAGAAATATTAAGAAAAAAAGGATTTTTAGTATATGACCTTGAGGATTTTGAATTTTAAACTTCTCCAGAGTCTTCTTGTATGTAAGTTTACAGATCAAGCAATACTTGTTTTGTCAACTTACAATTGCTATTAAAGCCAAAAACAGAAAGAAAGCGAAACCTGTTATTGGAAGATTGCTACAATAAAACTGGTGCACTGGTGCTCTTGTCACTGGTGCACCAAAAATGTGTAGACTTGCTTAACTAATCACACCCGCCAGGTATGTAAGGGTGTAGATAAACTATGCCATTCTTTACTATATTGACAGATTTATTGTGTAGTAATAGAATATTGTTCATCATATGAACACAATTTGTAGTATTTATGCAGCAAGAAATTTGTAAACCAGGTATAGAGGGAAAAAGGCTTCTAAATCTGAATTCTAAAGATCAGCTAAAAGAAGAGGTATTCTATCTTCTTTCTGAGCTTTCTAAATCCCCTGATGTTACTCAACGCCAACTTTCCTCAAAATTGAATATTTCCTTAGGCAAAACCAATTACCTTCTGCGGAAACTTATAAAAAAAGGGTTAATAAAGGCAAAAAATTTCTCCCATCGTCCTGGTAAGATTAAGAAGATAAGCTATATATTAACTCCTAAGGGTTTTAAAGAAAAAGTTCGTTTAACCTACTATTTCTTAAAACGAGCTGAGGCGGAGTATAATTACTTGAAACAGGAATGGGAGAGATTGAGAACTTACAAAGAGTACAAAGGAGTAGGGCAGGGTAATTTTAGTTAAGAAAGTGTAATTAAATTAATAAATGAATTATGAAAACTTATTTTCGTTCTAGAAAAGAGGAGAAATAAAATTTTATCTTTCTTAGCCTCTATTTTACAGATAATCACTGGGGGGTTAAATATAAAATAGATGGTATTATAATTTTAACTAGGAGGAGGAACGATGCTACAAAAAAAAGCACTTGTATGTGGGGCGGGAGGATTTATTGGTAGTCATCTTGTTAAAAGACTAAAGAAAGAAGGTTTTTGGGTAAGAGGTGTAGATTTAAAGTATCCAGAATTTTCAGAAACAGCAGCTGATGATTTCATTATTGGAGATTTGAGAGATCCTTATGTATGTAGATATGTTACAGATATAAAATTTGATGAAGTCTATCAATTAGCAGCAGATATGGGAGGAGCAGGTTTTGTATTTACTGGAGATAATGACGCCGACATAATGCATAATTCTGCTTTAATAAATCTTAACATGCTGGAAGCTTGTTATAGAAGAAATATAAAAAGAATTTTTTATTCTTCTTCGGCTTGTATGTACCCTAAATATAATCAAGAAGATCCAAATAATCCAAAGTGTTCAGAAGACTCTGTCTATCCAGCTTATCCAGATAGTGAATATGGTTGGGAAAAATTATTCAGTGAAAGATTGTATTTAGCTTTTCATCGCAATTATGGAATGAAGGTAAGAATTGCCAGATATCATAATATTTTTGGTCCTGAAGGAACTTGGCAGGGAGGAAGGGAAAAAGCACCAGCTGCTATATGTAGAAAAGTTGCTATAGCTAAACTTAAAGGTGAAGACTATATTGAAATATGGGGAGATGGAAAACAAACAAGATCTTTCCTTTATATAGATGAATGTATTGAAGGAACATTAAGGTTAATGAGGTCAGATTTTACCGGTCCTGTAAATATTGGATCAGAGGAAATGGTTACAATAAACCAACTTGCTGAAATGATAATGGAAATAGCGGGAGTAAAACTTAGAATCAAACATATTCCAGGCCCTCAGGGTGTGAGAGGAAGAAATTCTGATAATAGATTAATATATGAAAAATTAGGTTGGAAACCCTTAGTTCCTCTGAGAAAGGGACTTGAGATAACATATGCTTGGATAGAAGAACAAGTTAAATTAAAATATCTAAAAAGAAATGAAGAATGAATAAAAAGGAAGCTTTTATGAAAACTTTATCTGTTGTCAGTTTGGGTAAACTTGGTGCATGCACAGCAGCGTGTTTTGCTTATAAGGGTTATAACGTAATAGGTATTGATATTAACAGGAATTTAATAGACGCTATTAATAACGGAAAAGCCCCAATTTGTGAACCAAGGCTTCAGGAGCTAATAACCGCTTCTAAAGGAAGACTAAAAGGCTCTCAGGACTATGAAGAAGCCATAAGCAATTCAGATGTAACCTTTTTGGTTGTGCCTACGCCAAGTAGAGAAGATGGACATTTTTCAGATAAATTTCTAAGGGATGCTTTGAGTTTTCTCTCTCAAGCACTAAAAAAACTTAATAAAAAATATCATCTTTTTGTAATTGTATCTACAGTTTCACCTGGGACTACTGAAGAAAGCCTTATTCCATTAATAGAGGCCGTCTCTGGAAAAAAGTTGAATAAAGACTTTGGGATATGCTATAATCCCGAATTCATTGCCCTTGGAAGTGTTATAACAGATTTTTTAAATCCAGATATGGTGTTAATAGGAGAAAGCGATAAACATGCAGGAGATATACTTGAGGAAATTTACAAAAAAGTTTGCGAAAATAGCCCTTATATTGCAAGGATGTCAATCATAAGCGCAGAGATTACAAAGATAAGCCTCAATTCATATATCACCATGAAAATAAGCTTTGCCAATACCCTTGCAAATATCTGTGAAAAAATAGAAGGGGCAGATATTGATGCAATAACAAGGGCCTTAGGGGCAGACAAGAGAGTTTCGCCTTATTATCTTAAAGGGGGTCCTGCCTATGGAGGCCCCTGCTTCCCTAGGGATAACCGTGCCTTTGCAGCCTTTGCCCAAAAGTATGGATATGAAGCCAAATTGGCTAAGGCAACAGACGAGATGAATCAATATCAAATTAGTCATTTAAAAGAATTAGTCTTAAAGCACCTTCCCGAAGACAGGAAAGTGTCAATTTTAGGGCTTGCTTATAAACCAAATACTCCTGTTATAGAAGAATCAATGGCGATAAAACTTATAGATGCCCTCCTAAAGCATGATATGGAAATTACTGTATATGACCCCCTTGCAATGGACAACACAAAAGCGGCATTTGGTGATGCTATCAAATACGCTTCTTCTCTAAAAGAATGTCTTTCCAGTTCATCTTATTGGATATTCACTTTGCCTTATGATGAGTTTAAGACCATTGATTATATATTTGTTATTCATAACCCTACAATTATTATTGACTGCTGGAGGATGCTTGAGCCAGAAAAATTGGGCGATAAGGTGAGATATATAGCATTGGGGAGAAACAAATAGGGTACGAGGAATAAGGTATGAGAGAAGAGATGGGTGTCGTAAAACAGGTTAGAGAATTCTGGGATCGTCGCCCATGCAACATCCGACACTCACCTAAGCCTGTGGGCACTCGTGAGTATTTTGATGAAGTAGAGGCTCGAAAGTACTTCGTAGAACCCCACATCCCGGTTTTTGCCCAGTTTGAGAGATGGGAGGGCAAGAAGGTGCTTGAGATCGGTTGCGGTATAGGAACGGATTCCGTGAATTTTGCCAGGGCTGGGGCTGACCTTACAGTAGTTGAAATCTCCGAGAAAAGTCTTGAGATATGTAAAAAGAGATTCGAAGTTTACGGGCTTAAAGCACGTTTTTACCTCGGCAATGCAGAGGAATTGAGTTCCTTTGTGCCTATAGAACCCTATGATCTCATTTACTCCTTTGGGGTTATCCATCATACTCCCCATCCCGAAAGAGTCTTCCAAGAAATCCAAAAGTACTGTGGGCCAGATACTGAAATTCGGGTTATGCTCTATTCCAAATGGAGTTGGAAAGTTCTTTGGATTATTCTAAAATATGGTAAAGGGGCATTTTGGCGAGTGAACGAGTTAGTCAGAACCTATTCAGAAGCGCAAACAGGTTATCCTGTCACACACTATTACTCGTTTCGTGACATTCGCTGCTTGATGAAGGATTTTAAGATCATCGAGATGCGTAAGGAGCATATCTTTCCTTATGTTATCGATAAGTATATTAACTATGAATACGAATGGGTCTGGTATTTTCGCTGGATGCCAAAACCTTTATTCCACTGGCTGGAGCGCCACTTTGGCTGGCATACGTTGATAGTGGCAAGGCCTAAAGAACGGTTAAAAAGATGAGCGAAGGATTAAAGATACAAGGTAGTCTATTAGCAAAAAATACAGTCTTGAATTTCGTAGGGCAGGTAGTGCCTCTTTTTGTAGCAGTCATTACTATACCTTTTGTTATTAAAGGTCTAGGAGCCGATCGCTTTGGAATTCTATCCCTCGTTTGGATTATTATTGGGTATTTTAGCATTCTCAACCTGGGCTTGGGTCGAGCAACGACCAAATTTGTAGCAGAGGCATTGGGTAAAGATGAAATTTGGATTGGGAAAACTTGGGTTATGTTTTTCAGTTTGTCTCGCAGAAAAAGGATTCAATGTTATAGGAGTAGATATTGAAGAAAAAGTGGTTGATTTTGTAAACAGAGGTGTCGCTCCTTGGTATGAACCGAGGTTAGATGAACTTTTGAAAAAACATGGAGGAAAAAGGTTAATCGCAACTACCAACCATTCTGAGGCAATAGAAAAAACAGATATCACTTTTATTCTTGTTGCAACGCCGAGTTTGCCGGATGGTAGTTTTTCAAATAGATTCATAGAATCAGCTTTAACTTCTTTAGCAAAATCTCTTTCAACAAGCAAAAAAGAAAAACATCTATTTGTTATTAGTAGCACTGTTATGCCCGAGTCTACTGAGAAAGTTTTTATACCTCTTTTAGAGAAATATAGTGGTCGAAAAATTAATCAGGGATTCTCAGTCTGTTATGATCCTGATTTTGTTGCTCTCGGGAATATAATAAAAGGATTTTTAAAACCAGATTTTGTTGTAATCGGTCAATCTTCAGATGAAGCAGGGAAAATAGTTGAAGGTATCCATAAGAGAATGTGTGAAAATAATCCTCCAATATTTCGTATGTCAATTGTCAATGCAGAATTAGCAAAGGTATGTTTGAATGCCTATATTACTGTAAAGATAAGTTTTGCAAATTCAATAGCAAATTTATGCGAAAAAGTCCCAGGAGCAGATGTTGATGCCATAACAGAAGCAATTGGAGTGGATAAAAGGATTTCTCCTTATTATTTTCGAGGAGGATTATCATTTGGTGGAACTTGTTTTCCAAGAGATATAAGGGCATATAAAACCATCGCTAAAAAGTATGGTGTCCAAGCGGAGATCATACATGCGGTAGATAGGGTGAACAAAATACAAGATGAATTACTTTTTGAAAAGGTTTATTCGGAAGTAAAAAAGAATAATTTTAAAAATGTTGGTATTTTAGGTTTGGCATTTACGACTAATACCTCTGTAATAACCGAATCACCGGCTATTAAACTTATAAAAAGGTTGTTGGAGAAAGATATTGTAGTTTTAGCATATGATAGATTGGCAATAGATAATACAAGAAATCTCTTTGGAAGCGCGGTTGAGTATGTGGAGTCTCCGGAAGCTTGTCTGTCAAATTCTGAATTATGTGTGATTACTCTTAGAGATGAATATATTAAAAAAACGGTTGAATCTTTCCATCCTAAAACAGATCTTGTGATTGTAGATTGTTGGAGAGTATTGAATAGTGAAAGATTGGATAAAAGAATAAAATTAATTAGCTTTGGTAGGTATAATTTTTAAAGTTTATAAATGGAAATTACAAGACACTTATTAGTTAAAAATACAATTATTAATTTAATTGGCAAGATCATCCCTTTACCAGTCGTTATATTTACAATACCAATAATTGTTCATGGTTTAGGAATTGACAGATATGGTATATATTCTCTTATTTTAATCTTATTAGGAAACTTTTCTGTTTTTGATTTTGGATTTGGTAAAGGAACTACTAAATATATTGCTGAATTTTTAGCATCAAATAAAAAAGATAAAATTATGTCATTGATTTGTTTTTCATTTTTGTTCGTTTTTTTTGTATCCTTACTGATTAGTATTATTTTGTATTCTTATTCTTCTTTTTTTGTCAATTCAATATTCAAGATCCCAGAAAATCTGGCTAAAGAAGCAAATTTAGGATTGAAGATTTGTGCGTTTTTGATAGTTATTAGATTATTAAATATTCTAGTGATAGGAGTAATAGAAGGTTTTTTTAGATTTGATTTATCAAATCTATTTATTATTATCCAAAGAATTTTTCCAAATATTATAATTGTTATAATTATCAAAGTATTTAAAATATTAAACATTTCTAATATTTTGGTTAGCTTATTAGGATTAGAATTATCAACTTTGGGTTTAGGAATATTAGCCATTTTAAAAATTTTAAAAAATCGAAATATAATATTTAATTTAAAATTTAATATATTTACATCTTTTTTAAAGTTTAATTTATGGATTTTCGTTTCTAATATAATATCTACAATTCTCGTGTATTTAGAAAAAATTCTAATAGGAATTTTTATAAGCACGAGTGTTCTCACTTATTATATGATTCCTTATAATTTGGTTTATAAGATTCTTATACTACCGTCTTCATTAACAAAGGTATTATTTCCTTCATATAGTGTATTGTATTTAAAAGATAGAATAAAATTTAAAAAAGTTTTTTTTAGTGGGTTAAAGATCAATTTTTTAATAATGGGTTTTATTGGTGCAATATTTATTATATTCTCTGAGAATATTTTAGTATTTTGGCTTGGAAAAGAATTTACAAAGAGTTCTTTTATTCTTCAATGTCTTACAGTAGGAATATTTTTTGGTTCATTTGCAGGATTATTAGGAGCCATGGTTGAAGGAAGTGGGTATCCTTTCGTGTCAACAATAGGAAATTTTTTACAGCTTCCTTTTTATTTAATATTAGCATATGGTTTAATAGATAAATATAATATCAACGGAGCTGCTATCGCTTGGACTACTAGGATGTTTTTTGTATTATTGATTGGAGTTATTTTTATATTTAAATTACGATTAATAGAGGCGAAAGATTTTATAAAATCTTTTGTTCAAAAAGATTTTCAAAAGAAGTGTCTCATTTTGCTCTTATTTCTTATATTATTTTTATTTTCTTCATTATTAAAAATTAAAGTTTTGATGAATTCTTTATTATCATTTGGATTATTTATATTTTTATCAGGAGCGATTTTTATTAAATTTGTGTTTAATGACGAAATTAAAAAAATAATTAAGTAAGAGTGAAAATTAAATGTGGTATAAGATTTATAATTTGTTAAATAAAAATAAAAATTTAAAAAACTGCCTAAAAAATATACTACCAAAAAAATTACTATTCTATCTAAAAAATATTTTAAGAAAACAAGAAATAGAAAAAATAAAAAGATACAAATATATAAACAGGTATAACTATAAACCTAAAGAAAAAATAAAAATTATTTTTATTGCAGGAGATACTTTACTTAAATATAATGGTGGTACAAAAATATATAATTTATGGACTCAATTATTAAGAGAAAATGGTTACGATGCTTATATAGCTATAAAAGGCAATAAATATGAAAAATGGCTTGTAAATCATCAACCAATAATTAATTATAGTAAAATAGATGATTTTCGGAAAGGAGGATATGAAATAAGATTTGTAACTAGTTGGCTTGATAATCAATATATAACAACAAAGATATTAAAAGAAAAAGAGCAAATTTTCTATATTGATGCAGATCTTAAGTGGACATTAGAATTTAAACACAAACTAGAAAAATTCTTAAAGAAAAATATAATATCTAAGATTGCAACACATTCTAGGTATATTCAAAGTTGGTATATGGCTAATTATGGAATAAAACCAGTTTTGATCAATGAATGGTCAGATGCAAATATATTTCATCCAGATTCTACTAAACGTATAAAAGGTAAATTAGGTTGTATGATTGAAACTGAAGAGGATGAAAGTATATATGAATTCTTACAAAGAAAATGTAAGAAGGAACCATTATGTAGAGATATAATTAAAATTAGTGGAGGTGAAAAAGAAGTAGCAAATATGATGAAAACCATAGATATCTTTGTAGGCTTGAATCAGGGTAAGCATCTTTTATGGGGGGAAGGATGCCCAAGAACCCAACAGGAGGCAATGCATTGTGGCTGTGTTGTTGTTGCTTTTGATGTATTAGGAAATAGGGAATATTTGTATAATAATTGGACAGGAATATTAGTACCTTGTGGGTCAAAAGATGCATTATGGGAAGCAATAAAATATCTGTTGAAAAATGAAGGTTTAAAGGAAAAGCTAAGAGAAAATAGTTTGAATTTAATAAAAAACCTGTTTACCACTAAAGATAAATTTTGTTTAATATCTAAATTTCTAAGTTTAGATGGTTTAACCAAGGAAGAATTTCTTGAGATTTTCAATTATCCATTTTATTTGCATGAAAGCGAAATTCCATTTCTTTCTAAATATGCATATTATGCAAATGATGCTATAGTAGAAATTGGTTGTGCTTTTGGTGGTTCAACTACTATATTTTTACTTAATAAAAAAGATAACGTTAAAGTGTATTCTATTGATCCATTTGTTAAAGATTCAAAAGGTGATTTTATCGCAAATGAATCAATTTGCAAGAAAGCTATAAAGAAGGCATTGAGTAAAAAGGGATGTAAAGAGAGGATTAATGATTGGAAACTATTTGCAGATTACAGTCAAAATGTAGTTAAGAAATGGAATCAAAAGATTGGTTTATTATTCATTGATGGGAGCCATTTTTATGAAGAGGTAAAGAGAGACTTTGAAACTTGGTCAAAATTTGTTAAAAAAGGTGGTTTAATACTTCTACATGATTCAAGAAAAGAAAATATAGATGAAGATAAAGAAGACAAAATTTTCTCACAAGGATATATTGGTCCCACTTTATTAGCAAAGGAAATTGAAAAATCTGATGAATTTGATTTGATTGATATATGTTATTCGATTTCAGTATTTAGGAAGAAATAAATGAAAATTACATTGGCATTTACAATATTTAATAAAGAAGAGTGGGTAGAATCTTTGCTTGAAAGTTGGTTAAGTAATTTATCTTGGAAAAACACATATGAAGTAATAATTGTATTTGATGATTTAAAAGACAGTTCAGATGAAAAGGCAGAAAAATATTTAAGGAACACAGATATCTCATATAAATTTCTTTACGCAGATAATAAGTATGAAATATTTTGCAATAATTTAGCCTTAGAAAATGCAACTGGAGATTACATTGTATTTATTCAAGACGATAATTGGATATATGATAAAAATTGGGATTCATTACTTGTAGATGTTGTAAATTCTATCCCGAATATAGGAGCTATTGGCTTTCTGGCAGGATTGAAAATAATTCCTAATTCCTTTAAAGACATTCTTGAATGGAATATAAAAAGAATACTTAAAAAATTTGGTATATTGAAAAAGGAATTTTTTCCTCCAGTAAAATATGAACGTATTGAAATAAATAGGAAACATAAAGGAGAAAATTTCCCAAGCAATAAGGTAAAAAAAAGATATTCTTTTGGAATATGGCAAGTTCACGCAATTAATAGACCTTTCTCCGTTCAGCGAGAATTGCTTTTAAGGTATGGTGGGTTAGATAGAGATTTTATGCCCCTTTGTGGAGATGATTTAAGTTTGAGTATTAAACTTCTTATCGATGGTAAAGTCAATATATACATCCCATTTGATTTAGTTAATTTAACTTATTCTGAAAAGAAAATATGGAAAAAGGAATTAGCTCAAAAAATTTATAATAAAGCATATTTAAAAATATATAACAAATATAAGCATATTCTGAACTCAAATTTTTTTAATAGAAAAGAAATAAAAATGTTATATCCTCTTAAGATAAAAAATTCAGAGTTACAATTGAATAACCGATGATAACAATATTTACATCACCAAAACCGTTTACTGATAGACATATAAATATGATACAGCGAAATGCTATAAAAAGCTGGTCTATGCTTAAACCAAAGCCGGAAATAATTATCGTTGGAGATGAGGAAGGGACAGAGGAAGTTTGTAAAGAGTTTTCACTTAAACATATAAAAGAAGTTGAAAAAAACAAATACGGGACTCCCATTTTACGGAGTATTTTTGGGTCATCTCAGAAAATAGCAAAAAATTCAATAATGTGCTACATCAACTGCGATATAATACTTATGAATGATTTTATAATTGCGGTTAAGAAAGTTTTGGAAAGATTTGATGATAAGTTTTTGATAATTGGTCAGAGATGGGATGTTGATATTGATTTTGAAATAAATTTTAATGATGGCTGGGAAGAACAAATTAGGAATTACGCTCTTAAAAAAGGGAAATTACATCCTCACACAGGTATAGATTTTTTTGTTTTCAGAAAAGGGCAATATATGGATATACCACCTTTAATCTTTGCAAGATGTATGTGGGATAACTGGCTTGTATATAAGGCAAAAAAAGATAAAATCCCTGTAATCGATGTAACCGAATCCGCTACGATTATTCATCAGAATCACGATTACTCACATTTAAGATGGTCTAATCCCTATAAAAATCCAGAATCGATTTATAACTTAAAACTTGTTGGCGGCTATGAATATGCTTACACAGTTATAGATGCGAATTATAAGTTAGAAAAAGGTAAAATTGTCAGAAAAGCCCCCTCTCTATATACAATTTTTTATAAGATAAAAAGGAAATTTAAGTTTTACAAATTGAAGAGGTTTATAAAAAATATAATTTATGGATAAAAAATGGATAAGAATTATATTGGGATTAATTATCCTTAAACCTATTTTTGATCTTGATTGGAGATGGCCTTTATTTTATATAGGTTCTATAGCTATTCCTTTTCATAGAATTGTAGCATTTATTGTTCCCATTATATTGACTGTAATTTTATTGTTGAAATTATTTTCTTCACATAAAATTAAAACAAACAACAGTATATTTGCTATTTTAGTTTTAATCTGGGTAACATGTTCATTCTTATTGAATCTTAATATTTATTCATTAGATGAGTATTTTAGAACATATAATTTTTTTATTATCTTCCTTACTGTTCCGGTTTTATTAAATTCAAAGCAGGAATTTTTAAGAGCTGGAAAGGTGATGATACTGATCTCCTTAATTCCAACCATATTTTCTTATCTTCAGGTTTTGGGAATTTTTCCATTTTCATATTGGGACTATCTACCAGTTATAGGCAGAGTTGGTAGAGTTTCCGGAGGATATCGCCATCCTACAGGTTATTTAAATTATCTGGTTACTTTATTTCCACTTTTGGTTTATCTATTTGTTAATAAAGCAATATCAAAAGGATTTTTCTGGCTCTGGATATTTTTGACACTTCCTATGGTAGGTTGTAGCTTTCATAGAGCAACAATAATTGTGGTTTTGCTTCAAATATTTGTTTTTATTTTTTTAATGCGAAGAGGATTAATAAAATATTTTGCAATTCTTTTTTTTATTTTTACAATGGTAATATTTTTTAAACCTATCTGGAGTTTGATAAATCAGGGAGGTGCTATTACACAATTGAAATTCAGAGGTAGAACACGTTCTGAAAATGCCGCTTGGCCTAAATATAGTAAATATTTTATAAAATTTCAGTTTTATCGACAGCTAATAGGTTTTGGCTCACCAAAATTGCCAGATGGTTCTTATGATCCTCATTCTGATTGGTTACGAATAACATTTAACTATGGTTGGATTGGTCTTATTTTTTATACACTTTTTTTAATAACCAGTGCTTTTATTTTTTTATTTAAATTATTAAGACAGAAAATCTCATCTTGGATAAATTCTCCAGCATTGATTGGTTTGGTATTGATTATAACAATTGTATTATACTCAATTACAATGGAACCTTTAAGGTATAGTAGTTTTAGCTGGTTTTGTGCTCTTGTTCTTGGATATGTTTATAGAGAAGTTAAGTCAGCGGTTATTGTTAAAATATGAATGGAAAGATTTTAATATTCCAAAGAACATTAACACATTACAGATTAGATGTTTTTAGAAAATTGTATCAAAAATTTGGTGCAATTCTCTGTTTTGGTAAAAAAGGTCCTAAAAATACTTTTTTATCAATAGTTGAACCTGGTTTTCCTCATTTAAAAATTATGAATTTTTATCCATTCCCTAAAAAGGAGACATTTTGCTTTTTATATATTTTCACACCTTTAATAAAATATAGACCGGATATTATTATTACAGAATTTTCCCTTTTAATCATTTCAAATTATTTATTGTTATTATTAAGACCATTTTTAAAGTATAAACTCATTTTGTGGTCACATGGATATAATAGAAAAAAAGGGTTCAATCCTCACAATTCATTTGGTGATAAATTAAGGGTTTGGTGGATAAATAAAGCAGATGCAATTATACTATATGGACAAAAAGGTAAAAGATTAATTGAACCATATATAAAAGATAAAAGGAAAATATTTATTGCACCTAATACACTCAATACTGACAAATTATTAGCAATTAGAAATAAATTAGAAAGAAAGGGAAAACAAATAATAAAAAATGAATTGGGATTTAAATCGAAATATAATCTAATATTTATTGGAAGACTTTTGAAAGAAAAAGAACCTGATAAAGCAATAGAGGTATTTAGTTTAGTCCAAAAAAAAATCAAGGATATAGAATTTCATTTTATTGGCGATGGACCTATGAAAAATAGGTTAGAAATAATGAGTAAGAATTTAGGAATTTCTGACAAAGTTAGATTTTGGGGACCAGTAACTTGTGATGAAAAAACTGGGAAGTTGCTTTATACTTCAGATATGATGGTTATGCCGGGATGTGTAGGATTGGCAATAGTCCATTCTTTCTGTTTTGACTGCCCTGTGATAACCCAATCCTCAGATGGAAATGATCCACCATATCATAGTCCGGAAATCCAGTATTTGATAAATGGGAAAACAGGTTTTTTTGTTTCTTATGGAGATAATAAAAAAATGGCTGATGCAATTGTTGAATATCTTTTAGATGAAGGTAAACAAAAAGAAATGAAAAAAGAAATTAGATATATGGTAGAAAATAAATGCTCAATAGAAAATATGATAAGAGGAGTTAAAGAAGCGATAGAATATCTCTCTGCAAAAACTGAATGAAAATTTTAATAATTCATAATTTTTATTTAAAAAAGGGAGGAGAGGATACAACAGTTTTTAGTGAAAAAAGAATTCTGGAGGAAAACGGCCATTTGGTTTATTTATATACAAAGAGTAATGAGGAGTTCAAAAAAGGGAACTTGTTTGAAAGAATTTTTAAGATTTTTGAAATTTTCTTTTCTTTTGCTACATATAGGGAACTCAAAAAAATTATAAAAAAATTTAAGCCAGATGTAATTCATGTTCACAATATTTTTTTAAGAATTTCTCCTTCTGTTTATTTTATAGCAAAAAAATATAACATTCCAGTCGTTCAGACATTACATAATTATAGATTTTTATGTCTTAATGGTTTGTTTCTTTTAAATAATGGTAAAATTTGCGAAAAATGCAAAAATGGAAATTTTATTTATGGAGTAATAAACAGATGTTATAGAAATAGTTTTTTTCAGAGTTTAATTGTTTCATTAATAATTTTTATCTACAGAAAAATTTTCAAAACATTTACAAAAAAGATTGATATTTTTATATCTCCAAGTAATTTTCTTAAGCGTAAAATGAAGGGAACCAAAGATTTTAGAAAGGCGAAAATCATATTTAAGCCTCATTTTGTAGAGGTGAAAAAAGATATCGATATTGAAAAATTTGAAGACTATGTTTTATATCTTGGAAGGATTTCAAAAGAGAAGGGGATTTTGACTTTGCTTGAAGGATTTGAAAAGATAAAGAATTTTAGGCTTGTTATTGCTGGGGACGGTCCTTTAGTTGAAGAAGTTAAGGAGATTATACAAAGACAAAAACTTAATAATGTTTCTTTTATAGGTTATTTAAACGGAGATAAAAAGGATAGCATACTAAGAAAGGCAAGTGTTACAGTTTTACCGAGTGAATGGTATGAAAATATGCCGTATTCAATTTTGGAGAGTTTTGCTTATGGGGTGCCGGTTATTGCTTCTTGTATAGGTGGGCTTAGGGAATTGGTGATAGATGGTTATAATGGTTTGCTTTTTGAACATGGGAATTCTGAGGATTTAGCGGATAAGGTAGCTTGGGCATGGAATCATCCAAAAGAGATGGCAGAGATGGGATGGGAAGCTCGTAAAGAATATGAAAGAAAATATACAGCAGAAAAAAATTATGAGATGTTAATGGAAATATATAAGTTGGCAAAAGAAAAGGCTGGTAGGTAATTATGAAAGGTTCAATTAAGATTTGTGGGGTAAGAGTTGATATGGTTCAGATACCGGATGTTATCAAGATTATGGAGGGATGGATAGAGAAAAAAGAGTATGGGAATTATGTGGCTGTGGCAAATGCTAATGATGTTGTGATAGGTAAAAAGATGCCTCAGGTGAGGGTAGCAATGAATGGAAGTTCTTTAACTGTTCCAGATGGTATCTCCATTGTCCTCGCTTCAAGATTTTACGGATTTAAATTGAAAAGAAGGGTTTATGGGGCTGAATTGATGCTTGAATTTTTAAGGCGTGCTCAAGCAGAGGGTTATACTAATTTCTTTTATGGCTCAACTACTGAAACTTTAAACCGTTTAAGAGAAAAATTGATCAGTAATTTCCCCAGGCTTAATATAAAAGGTGTTTATTCTCCACCTTTTCGGGAACTGAGTGAAGATGAGGATAGGGTTATAATTGAGATGATAAACGAGCTTTCCCCTGATATTGTTTGGGTAGGATTAGGTTGTCCTAAACAACAACTTTGGATGTATGAAAATAAAGATAAACTAAAAGTCCCTGTTATGGTAGGAGTAGGAGCTGCGTTTGATTTTTTAGCAGGAACAAAACCTCAGGCACCACGTTGGATAAGAGATAATGGTTTTGAGTGGTTATTTAGACTCCTTACTGAGCCTAAGAGATTATGGAAAAGATATCTCATAAATGGAAGCCTGTTCGTATTTTGTGCGGTAAAAGAGTTAATTGCAAACTATTTTAAAAATCGCCAAGTATAAGATGTTTAGATTCCAAGATAGAGTTCGTATTATTTATTTCTGCGTAGATATTGTAGTACTAATCTTCTCATTTTTTATTCCTTATCTTTTAAGATATAACTATGAATCTTTATTACATCGTGAGTTTAAGAATTTAGTCTTTCCTAATTTAAGAGAGTATCTATTTATTTTTTCTCTGTGGGGTTTTCTGACGGTAATTTCTTTAAAAAGAAGACAACTTTATTCCACAGATAGAACCGTCACCATACCAAAAGAAATAATGTTAGTATTGAGATCCGTTCTCTTTTCTTCTATGATTGTTTCTTTTATCATCTTCTTTGCTAAGTTTAAATTTTTCTCTCGTTGGGTATTCTTAGCAAATTTTCTTTTGATGATTGTTTTCCTTACCTTATGGAGAGTTATAAAAAGACTTATCTTAAGGAGTCTTATAGAGAAAGGATTCCATAATTTTAATATCCTTATCGTGGGCACAGACAGAGTAGCAAGGATACTTTTTGAAGAGATAAAACGAAGGCCATTTTTAGGATTAAATGTTGTCGGAGTTTTAGACGATTCTAAAAAAGATTCTGATTTAAATTTACCTCTTTTGGGTACTCTTTCTGACTTTAAGAAGATTTGTAAAAAGTATTTCATCGATGAAGTGTTTATAACCGATTCTTATCAAAAAGAGGTAATATCCAAAATCACTAGAATTGCTAAAGATATGAATATAGGTATAAGACTTGTCCCAGCAAACTTTGAAGAAGCTTTGTTTTCTATAAATATAAGTTATTTAGGCTCGGTTCCTCTTTTGACGTATAAAGAAAGGGAAATTCATCCTGCAGAGTTAGCTATAAAGAGAGTATTTGATTTTTTTCTTTCACTGATTCTTCTTTTTATCCTCTCTCCGTTATTTTTAATTCTGAGCATCCTCATAAAAATAGATAGTCCAGGACCTGTTTTTTATATTCAAAAACGAATGGGAAGGAAAGGAAGAGTATTTAATTTTTACAAATTTCGTTCTATGGTAAAAGATGCCGATAACATAAAAGCAGCTCTTTTAGAAAAAAATGAATCTAAGGGAGGTGTAATATTTAAGATGAGGAGAGACCCTCGGGTAACACGTGTGGGGCGGTTCTTAAGAAAGTTTAGTTTAGATGAATTGCCTCAGTTAATTAATGTTTTAAAAGGAGATATGAGTTTAGTGGGGCCTAGACCTTTCCCTGTTGAGGAAAGTGAAAAGATGCATTACGATCATCTGCCAAGGTTAAATATAAGGCCAGGAATAACTGGATTAGCCCAAGTGAGAGGACGTTCCGATCTTTCATTTTCTCAATGGGTAAAATGGGATCTTTGGTATGTAAATCATTGGTCTTTTGGTTTG
Source organism: uncultured Planctomycetia bacterium (assembly GCA_964536865.1). GTDB lineage: Bacteria > Omnitrophota > Gorgyraeia > Duberdicusellales > 4484-171 > B7-G16. Next base: position 8,276 of record CAZHYN010000009.1, on the reverse strand, counting down.
GATTTAAAAATATTGTGGTGGACTATCCCCGCTGTTTTGAAAGGCAAAGGAGTTTATTAGAGAATAAGGTTTTATTTTTTGTTTTTTATGATATCATTATTCACTATGAAAATGCTACAAAAAGAGTTATTAATTTCTTCAAAAATTGTAAAAAAAATTATTCTTTTTTGTTTAGGAATGGTATTAATTTTTTGTCCTTTTAGTAAGAAAGGAACTTTATTTTTCTTAAAATCAGCGGTGATTTTATGGTTTTTTTCAATACTTTATTGTTATTTCTTGAAAAAAGAAAAGATAATATTACCCTCTTTATGGAAACTTCTGTCTCTTTTTTTTGTGGGAGTTTTTATTTCTCTTTTTTTTAGCACAGATTTTTATTATTCTCAAAAGTTGTTCTTTTATAGATTCTCTCTCTTTCTTATTCTTCCCTTTGTGTGCGCTTTTTGTATAAATAAGATGAAAGATATTAAGTTTCTGTTCTTTAGTCTATTAATAGGGGTTAGTATTGTCGGCATTGATGTTTTATTTCAATATTTTACAGGCTTTGATTTTATAAATAAATATAAAGTAGCGAAGGAAATAGCAGGGAATTCTTCCGTAGCTCTTTTAGGTCCTTTTGGGTGGTATACTCAGTTGGGCGCCTACGCAGCTGCTGTTTCAGTAATGCTTGCTTGTTTTCTTGTTTTTTCTAAGCAAAATATCTATTGTAAAATATTGATTGTTGTTTTATTGCTACTAAGCTTCTTCTCACTTATTTTTTCTCTTGCTCGAGGGGCTTGGGGAGCATTTGCTATGTCCTTTTTCATAATTTTTTTTCTTATAGCCTGGTTTAATAAAAAGTTTAGAAATAAGAAAGTGTTAATGAATTTCCTGTTTTTCATTTTTATAATATTTTTTGCCTTCTTACTTGCTTATAATTTATCTTCCGGAGTTAGAAAAAGGATAGATACATTTTTTGAAGGGAATGCTTTTTTAGGAGGAAGAGATGTGATATGGGAGGAGTCTATTTCATTAATAATTACACATCCCTTGTTTGGAGTAGGTTTGTACCGAGCCCCTTTTGTTACCTCTTTTAAAGGTGATGCGCACAATGCTTATCTTAATATTTTTTTAGAGACAGGAATCGTAGGGTTCATCCCTTTCATTTTAATAGTCTTTATCTATTTAAGAAAGATGAGTTTGTTTCTTATTAATATACGGGATATAGACAGAAATATTTATATCCTTAGCTTTTTCTTTATTTGTTTAACATTTTTTATAAATGATTTAAAAGAAGCTACAATAAATGGAGGTTGGGATTTAGGAATATTTTTTTGGGCAAGTTTAGGTATCAGTTTAAGAGGATTGGATTTATCTTTAAAGGGAGATTATGGGAAGAAAGATTAATGTTGCAGTAATTGGATGTGGATATTGGGGACCTAATTTGGTAAGAAATTTTCTTAGAGTAAAAAGAACAAATGTAAGTTGTGTATGTGATTTAGACAAGAGACGCCTTAGATGGATTAAAAATCTCTATCCTTATCTGGAAGTAACTACTGATTATAAAAAAATTCTAAAAGATCCACGAATAGAAGCGATAGCTATAGCTACCCCTCCTTCTACACATTATATTTTGACTAAAGAAGCAATTGATCATGGTAAGCATATTTTAGTAGAGAAGCCTTTTGCTGAAAATACCTATGAAGCAGATTTATTAATAAAGTTAGCATCTAAAAATAAACGAATAATAATGGTAGGATATACCTATCTTTTCGCTCCTGGTATAAGGAAATTGAAGGAAATAATTTCTAAAAAGAAGTTAGGGAAAATCTTGTACATTAATTCGATAAGAGTAAACTTAGGCCTATTTCAAAAGGATATAAATGTAGTTTTAGATTTAGGGCCTCATGATGTGTCTATAATAACTTACCTATTAGATAAAACCCCTTCAGCTGTTAGTGCTACAGGAAGTTCTCACTATCATAAAGGTATAGAAGATGTAGCTTTTATTAATCTTTACTATCCTGAAGAACTTATTGCGCATATCCATTTAAGTTGGATAGACCCTTTAAAAATAAGAAGAATTACAGTTGTGGGGGATAAGGAAATGGTAGTTTATGATGATTTAAATACTGAAGAGCCTATAAAAATATTTCAAAGAAAAGTAGATAAAATTCCTTACTATAAAGATTATGGTGAATTTAAAATGCTTTATAGATTCGGAGATACTATTTCTCCTAAGGTGGAGCTTACCGAACCTTTATATTTGGAATGTGAACATTTTATAGATTGTATTATTAATGGAAAGATTCCTCTAACATCTGCAACGACTGTTCTTGAGGTTGTGAAAATCTTGAAGGCCGTTAATAATTCTTTAAAAAATAAGGGTAAAATGATTAAGTTAAAATGAAAAATAAAATCTTTGCTAACGTAAAGATAGGAAAAGGAACTAAGTTAATCCCCCCTGTAATTATAGGTTTTCCCTCTCAAGGTAAGTTAAGACCTACTTTCCAGACTATAATAGGCAAGAATAGTATAATAAGGCCTTTTACAGTAATTTATGAAGGAGTCCAAATAGGAGATAATTTTAGCTGTGGACAGGGGGTCACTATTAGAGAAGACAACATTATAGGAAAGAATGTAAGTATAGGTACTAATGCTGTTCTTGAACCTGGAAATAGAGTAGGGAACAATGTTAGAATTCATACAGGATGTTTTTTAGAGTATTGTATTATTGAAGAGGATGTTTTTATAGGACCCCATGCAGTATTCACTGACGACTTACATCCTCCCTGTCCTAAATTTAAAGAGTGTGTAAAAGGTGCTAAGGTGGAGAAAAAGGCAAAAATTGGAGCAAACTCTACTATTTTGCCAGGGATAACCATAGGAACATCTTCCTTGGTAGGCGCAGGTTCAGTGGTTACTAAAAATGTACTTTCTGAAATGGTGGTAAGGGGAAATCCCGCAAAACCTGTAAAAAAAATAAAAGACCTTAAATGTATTAAAGGTTACTTTAAAAGAGTATATGAGTGGGAAGATTAAAGAAGGTCTTTCTGTAGTTGTACTTACTAAAAATGAAAAAGAAGAATTAAGGAAATGTTTAAGTTGTTTAAAGAATTGGGCGGATGAGATAGTGATAGTGGACGATTGTAGTGACAAAGAGACATTAAAAATATGTGATGAATTTCAGTGTAAGATAATAGTACATTCTTTGAATAATGACTTTTCTTTCCAAAGAAACTTAGGAACAGAAAAAGCAAAAGGTAGGTGGATTTTTCATCTTGCTCCTGACGAATGGCTTTCTGAAGAGACTAAGAAGAAGATAGAGGATGCTTTGAATGGAAATACCAGTTTTGTAGCTTTTCAATTGAAGAGAAAAAATGTTTTTTTAGGATACTCTCTCAAATACTGTGGAGCTTATAGTTGGGACACAAGAATTTTTAAAAAAGGTTTTGCTTATTATAAAGGAAAGGTTCATGAAACACTTATAGTTAAAGGGAAGGTCGGAAAAACAGAGGCAGAGATTGTTCACTTTGCTTTTGATAATATTAAAGAAGTAATCTCCACCGGTAATTTCTATACAGAAATAGAAGCAGAGGAATTTGTTAAAAGCAGAGATAGCGTGTCATTTCGAGAAATACGATATCGCCTTACCTGGAAGTCTTTAAAACTATTTTGGAAACTATATGTAAAAAAGAAAGGGTATAAAGATGGAATGTATGGACTTGCTTGGAGTATTCTTAATGTGATTGGTCCTCAAATTAGGTGGCTTAAGATTTGGGAGAAAGCGTTGAGGGAGAGAAAGTTAACTTGACACCAAAGAAAAACCCATTCAACCTACGAGGTTGAACTAAAAAATTTAGAAATAATTTACAAAAACAAAGCCTTTATCTTAAAAATATAACTTACATATAAATTCACGACCGTGAGTTTATGTGTAAGTTATTATCTCTGCATAAACGATGAAAAGTTATTCAACCAACCACACCCGCGGGGTGTGTTAAAAGGATGTGTAAAAAATACATTAAGATTCCAGATATCTAAATGAGAATAGCTATAGATGCAAGAATTTTAGCCTATCCCCGATGTGGAATATCAGTGTATGTTTCTAATTTAGTTAAAAATCTTTTAGAAGTAGGAAAAGATTTGGAATTTTTTTTATTTTCGGATGCAAAAATTTTGGATGAATATAAAGATTATTTCGCTTCCTCAAGAGTAAAAGAAATCATATTTGCGGGTTCAAAAAAAGAGAAGAAAAAATGGATATCTAAGTTTTTGCCTGAAAAATTGAAAGAGCTAAAGATAAATCTTTATCATTCTACTTGGAATATGGGTCTTCCGTTTTTTAAAAAATGTCCTTATGTTTTAACTATTCATGATTTAGCTCCTTGGATTGTGAGGGAATTTAAAAACAAAAGAAAAGAAATAAAGTATAAATTTCGCCAGTTTGTTTCTGCTCGTTTAGCTGATAGGATAATTGCTGTTTCTTATAAAAGTAAAGAGGATATTGTTAGAATTTGTAAAGTAAAAGAGGGGAAAATAAAAGTGATTTATTTAGGTTTAGATGAAGAGTTTAAGAAAGCACCTATAAGTAAAGATTCTGAAGAAGAGATTTTGGGAAAATACAGGCTTAAAAATAGAAATTACATTATAGACCCTATAGGGATAAATCATAAAAGAAAAAATCCGTTATTTGCTTTAGAGGTTTTTAAAGAATTTTTGGAAATTTCAGGCTGTGATTTTTATTTGGTATTTACAGGTATTTTTGAAGAAGAAAATATTTATTACAAACAGCTAGTAGAGACCATAAGAAAAAATAAATTGCAAGAGAAAGTGATAATTACAGGTTATCTTTCGACTCCAGAATTTAAAATTTTGTTATCTAATGCTCAGCTTTGTCTGATTCCTTCTTTATATGAAGGTTTTTGCCTGCCGATTTTAGAGGCTTTCTTTTCAGAGGTTCCTGTAGTTAGCTCTAAAGTAGGTGCTATTCCAGAAGTGGCAGATAAAGCAGGTTATCTGATAGATTCTTTTAATCATAAAGAGTTCGCTGTTGTTATGAAAAAAATTATAGAGGATAAAAATTTAAAAAAAGAGCTGGTAAAGAAAGGTAAAGAAAGATTAAAATTTTTTGACTGGAAACTTACTGCTCAAAAGACACTGGATGTTTATAGACTTTGTCTTTTATCTAAAAGCGAAAGTCCATTTAACCTATGAGGTTGAGCTAAGAAATATAGGAATAACTTGTAAAAAATAAGTCTTACTTGTAACTTTCAATTTTAAAAACTTAAATTTGCGCAAGCTTACATGAAAAGAGTACTATATTAAAATCAATCACACCCGTCGGGTGTGTTAAAGGTGGATATGTTAAAGGTGGGGAGATTTTTCTTGACAGGTAAGATTAAAAAAAGAATAATAAGAAATACAAAAAAGTATGGATTTTAAAACAGTTTTAGAAATTAAAATTAAAATATGGCAAAGCTGAGTGAAGAAGAAAAAAAGGAATTGGGGAAATTTGCTCGAGCTTCTACTTTTAAAGCTGATTTAAGAAAAATATCAGAAAACCAATACAATCCTTTTATTGTTAAAGACAGGATAGATATAGATCGTTTTATAATTTTTCTTTCTGAATATAATTGTTTTATAAATCATACTTTGAAACCCTTTCGCAAAATTAAAGATAGAAAGAACAAACTCTGATTTTATGGATAAAAGTTATAGAAGAGTTATCCTTATAACTGCCTTAATAGCTGTTTTTATATTTCAAATTCTTCCTGTAAAAAATCCCTCCCCGGTTAAAGGAACAGATAAAATCGTTCATTTTTTTATTTATTTTTGTTTAACTTTTTTATTTTGGTGGAATGGTTTTTCTCTTTCTAAATCAGTAGTATTTGCTATTCTTTATGGGATTCTGATGGAGATAGTGCAAATCCCTGTTCCTATAAGGGATGTTTCGTTTTTTGACTTTTTAGCAAATTGTGCAGGTGCGCTTGTTTCTGCTTTTATTTTGAATTTAAAATGGAGAGAAATATAGCCTTAATTTACAATCGAAATCAAAGAGTAGGATTAGGTGAACGTTGCCAGAAGATTTTGGAAACTTACAAAAATTTAGAAATTGCTCAATTTGATTTAAAAGAAATTCAGAAAATAAAGGGAGGTTTTGATTTATATTTTAGAATTGATGATGGAGATTATACTCAAGATTTTCCTTTTCATCTTCATCCTTCCTGTTGGTGGATTGCCGATACACACCTGCCCAAGCCCTATAAAAAGATAAAAAATAAAGTTAAAAACTATGATTTTGTTTTCTGTATGCAGAAAGAAGGATGCAAGAAGTTATTTAAAGATACAGGAAAGAAAACCTTCTGGGTCCCCTGGGCTACAGATGAGGTGCCTTCCGAGTTTAGCTTTCCTCAAGAGGAGAATAAAAGTGGGATATCTGTTTTATTGGTACTACTGGAAAATACAGTTTAAGAAAAGTGGTTTTAGAGATTTTAAAAATTAACTACTGGAATATCTTTATTGGCAGGGCTCATTATACAGAATTAAGAGACTACTATTCTAAATCCAGGATTGTGGTAAATTATCCTATAAATAATGATATAAATGCCAGGATCTTTGAAGCAATGTCTGCAGGAAGTTTAGTTATAACTTACAGGATTAAGAATAATGGGTTTAGTGAGATTTTCAAAGAGGGAGAAAATATTATAGTCTTTGATGATATTTTAAAGGAGATGAAGCAAAAGATTGATCATTACTTACAGAATAGAGAAGATAGAGAAAAGATTGCCTTGAAAGGTTTTGAGTTAGTAAATAGATACCATACTTACCGACACAGGCTAAGAGAGATGTTTAAAATAATGGGTTATGATTTAGAGAGTTTTAATGAGGTTTAAAATTTATCACATATCTACAGGCTTGGAGTCTAAATTTAATCTTTTTTCTAAACCTTGGTATTATAGATCTAAATTTGAAGATTGGCGGATATTGAGGCTCTTTGGGATTTATTTTTGGATTTATCCTAAAGAGCACAAGATAAGATTGTTCCCCTTTATTGGAAAGACCTGATTTGAGTCTCTTTGGGGCTATTTCCAAATTTCATGAAATTATGAAATAATTAGAAAGGTAGGTATTGAGGAAATCTTTTAGGATAAGGAAGATTTTAGCCTTCAGGAACGATAGACTGGGTGAGTTTTTGCTAATTATCCCTGCATTAAGGGCTTTGAGAGAGACTTTCTCTGCCCAGATAACTTGTGTAGTTAATCCCTACCTTAAAGAGTTAGCCAAATGTAGCCCCCAGATAGATGAGATTGTATCCTGGCCGAATCAAAAACATACCTTAAGGGAGATTATCTTTTTTTCCAATTTCTTAAGAAAGAAGAAATTTGACTTGGCAGTAATATTCAATCCAACAAAAGAAGCTCACCTAATTTCTTTCCTTTCAAGGATACCTCTTAGGTTAGGTTACCATAGAAAATGGGGGTTTTTATTGAACAGAAAGATTAAGGATGAAAAAGATCAGGGCAGACTCCATGAAGTAGAATACAATCTTCAGTTAGTTAGGGAGATAGGTGCCTATACCGAAGATTTATCTTTGAGGATAGAGCTTCCTCAAGAAGAATTAAAGAAGACCCGGAATTTTCTTAACTCCCAAACTCTTGAGCCTAAAAATTATATTGTAATTTCTCCCTTTTGTAGTAATCCTTTAAAAGAATGGCCTCTTAAAAATTTTCTGGAGTTAGCAGAAAAGTTGTCCAAAGGTATAAGGGTGGTTGTAACAGGCTCAAGCGAAGACCAGGAAAGAGGAAACCTTTTTAATAGCCTCAAAGAGAGAGGAGTTCTAAATTTAATAGGTAAGACCAGCCTTCTTCAATTAGCTGGAATTTTGAAGTATGCTAAACTCTTAATCTCTAATGATAGCGGGTCAGTTCATCTGGCTTGTTGTGTAGGTGTTAAGACTGTAGTTCTTTTTGGGAATACTAAGCCTTCTCAGTCTTCCCAACGCTGGGGGCCTTGGGGCAAGGACCATATTGTAATTGAGAAGCCTCAGGTTTCACAAATAAGAGTAGAGGAAGTCTTGAGAATTCTTGAGGATACTATCTTTTAGAATTTTTGTTAAATGAGATAGTGTTTTTAACCTCTGGGGTTAAACGGGAAGTTAAAAACAGAGTTAGTAGAGCAGATAGAGGAGTTAAAAAAGATTCCCCAAAATCCTTATCTTAAATTTGTAAGAAGCTTCCCCCCTCAAAAGTGTCCTTCTAAAATAATGTGCACTCAAAAGACAGGACCTATCGATGTCT
>CAZHYN010000008.1:0-58117 GCA_964536865.1 uncultured Planctomycetia bacterium | reverse complement strand
TGCTGGTAGTGTTCGTTACGATTCTACTAACAGTCGGGTAGAAATGCTTCTTTCTCTGAAATAATTCCGTTTTTCTAAAAGGGAGTGGTGGGAGGGTATTTATTAATCTTTCCTTTAGTATTTCCTACCCAGTGGTCAAATTTGATTTGCAAAAGTTCCTTTTTTAAGTTATTATTTAAGTAGAAAAGATGAGAAGAAATAGTTTTACTCTCATTGAAATGATTGTGGTTATCCTTATTATTGGTATTTTTACTGCTGTGGTTGGTGTATCTTTCACTATGATTGAAAGTAGACGTTTAAAAAGCGAGGTTAATCGATTAGTGGCCGATCTTCAATGGGCAAGAGAATTAGCAGTAACCCAACACAAGGATTATAAAGTTACTTTTGATCGTACCCAAAATACATATACTATTACTGATATAAATAATAACCCACTTCCTTCAAGGATCAATCCTGTAAGATTAAGTGTAAATATCCAAACTTCTCCTAACAGAATAGAGTTCCATTACCCTTCAGGTACAGCAAGTGTGTATCCTGCTATTCAAGATTCAATTGTTCTTACACTAGGGTCTAGAAGTTCCCGTCTTGATATCTTTGAGGATACAGGGTATGTTGGTTTTCATACTTCTTCTTCTTCTTGTTTTATTGCTACCGTAGTATATAACTCTTTAGAAGTTAGAGATAGAGAAAAGTTGTTAGTGCTGTATACCCTCAGAGATGAGTACTTGGGGTCCAGTGAGATAGGGAAAAGATTGATAGATTTGTATTATGATCTAAGCCCCCCAATTGCTAATTATATCAAAAGTAGAAGATGGATGAAAAACACAGTGAGGGTTTTTTTAGATACTTTAGTGTGGTTATGTAAAAATGTTATATTCCATTAACAGGAGAAAATATTTTACTTTAATAGAAATAGCAATTTCTATCACTCTCATCTTAACTATAGTACTTTTTATGATGAGCGTATTTTCTCAAGGATACAGATATATGCATAAGACGAAGATGCACGCTATTGCCTGTTTTCTTGTCCAGGAAAAGTTGGAAGACTTGTCCAGTGGAAGCGCACATCCAGAATTGTTTACTACTCCTAATCCTGGGGTTCCTTGTCCTCCTAACTGTAAAGTAGTGCCCCCTGATGAAATTAGATCCTCAGTAAGTGGATTCTCAAGTTTTGATAGAGAGGTAGAGGTGACGTGTCCTTACTTAGGATTTAATAATTTAGCTAAGGTAGAGGTTACTGTCTTTTGGCAGGGAGAAAGCGGGGAAAGGTCTTTTAAGGTTGATACTCTAATAGCTAATTTCCAATAATAAAAATCATGAATAATAAGAGAAAAGCATTTACCTTAGTCGAAGTATTAGTAGGTATTGCTGTATTTGGATTAATTATGGGCGCAGTAGCTAGTTTAGTTATTTCTTCTCAGGAAGCATGGGGAAAACAGAGTGCTAATACAATTTTAGTTCAAGAAGGACGTTGGGCACTTGAGATGATAAGTAACGAGATACGATCTGCACGTGCCTCTACCATTCAGACTTCCGGTTTTTGGCCTCCTAGCTTAGATGGTAAGAGGATTGAGTTTGTTGATCGAAGTGGGACACGAATAAGATATCAACGTGATAGAGTAGGAGGCGTATTTACTAATGAGTTAATAAGAAGGGAAAAAATCTGGTTTTTTTGGGGTTCTAAGAGTAAGCTTTCTATATTTGTTGTGGATAATCCTGGAAACGGAGATATTTTTACTAACTCCAGTGGATTAGTTACCATCTTTCTTACTCTAAGACCATTCCCTACCAGAAGTGAAGGGAGAGGTAATAGAAACTTTTCTTTAAGGACAATGGTTAGAGCCAGAAACCCTTAATGAATACGCAGGCTTTAATATTTACTGTATTTATGATAGCTTTAGTAGCTATTATAGGGATAGGTCTTTGGAATCTCTGGGAACCAGTACTTCAAATACATTCTCTTCATCAAGAGAATCTAATAGCTTTTTATCTTGCCCAGGCAGGGATTGAGAGAGCAAAAGTAGAAGTCCTAAATAATGTAAATCTATCAGGAACATCTTCTTGGTTTACTGATTTAGACCCTGACCCTAGTGATAGCTATCAGTTAAGATATCGGTTCCGAATACACTCAGGAGGGGCAGATAGGAGAATTTTAAGAGGTGATGGTCAGATATTTGATACCAATCGCTCTCAAGTTATTGCCTTTCGTCAGATTAACGTTACCGTTAATGGAATTCTAGATGCGGATGGGGACGGCAAAGATGACGATAATAAGGGAGGTATAGTGTCTGACTCTTGGTTTGAATCCTAATCATCAGTAAAAGATAAAATGCAATCATATTTCTACACTGCTAGAGATGAGCGAGGAAAAATAGTTAAGGGAGTAATCTCTGCCTTGGATGAAGTAGATTTAGCCAACAAAGTCTCTAATTTAGGGTATTTTCTTACTGATTTTAAACTTTCAAGAGAAGGAGAAAGACTTTCTAAAGGTACTTTTGGTAAGCTTAGTTCTAAAGAGGTTTTGGATATAACTATTCAGTTAGCTACTCTCATTGATGCTGGGGTACCTCTTCTTCAAGCTCTGGATAATCTTAGTAAAGATGCAAAAAGTGAGGGGAGTAAAAGAGTGATCTCTGATATTCGCCTTCGCGTAGAGAGCGGCACTTCTTTACAGGATGCACTTTCTATTTACCCTCATACTTTCTCCAAGTTGTATACCGCTATTGTAGGAGCTGGGGAAGCAACAGGTAAGCTATCTCAAGTTCTTACTGAGCTTGCAGGAGTTTTAGAATGGCAGATGGATTTAACAGGTAAAATAAAAGAAGCGTCTATTTATCCTATCATTCTTTTTGTGGTAATGATAGGTGTTTTAGCATTACTTACTGGAGTTGTAATTCCTAAATTTGAACCTATATTTGAACAGTTAAGTACTGCTTTGCCCTTGCCTACTCAAATTGTTCTGGGGTTAAGCCATTTAGTAAGAAGGTTTTGGTGGATTTTTTTGATTATTGGAGGTTTTTTCTTTGGAGGATATAAATTTTTTAATAAAAGGGAGAAAGGTAAGTATATTATCGATAGTTTGAAATTGAAGATTCCTATTTTTGGTATTCTTTTAAGAAAAATAGCATTATCTAGATTTGCTCATACTTTTTGTTTAGGGTTCAAAGCGGGAATAGATTTACTTACTGCTTTGGAGGTGGCCAAAGGAACCTGTGGAAATCTTCGGTTAGAACGTGCTGTAGCTCAAGCAAAGGATGCGGTAAATGTAGGAGAAAAGCTAGCCACAGCTTTAGAAGCTACAGGAGAGTTTCCTCCTATGGTGATAAGAATGATTGCTGTAGGAGAGCAATCTGGAGCTTTAGCTCAAACTTTAACCAAGGTATCTAACTTTTATGATAAAGAAGTTACTTCTACTATAAGAAGGCTTTTTGCTCTCTTTGAACCAATGATGATTGTATTTATGGGAGCAGTAGTAGGTCTTATTGCTCTTTCTATGTTTTTGCCATTGTTTAAGATGATTCAGGCAGTAGGAGGATAGTTTTTAAGGATGTTTCCCCTCATAGGTATTGATATCGGTACTAGTTCAGTTAAGGTTGTAGAGTTAGAAAAGAAAAACCGTTTATCAAATTTTTTTTTCTTTCCCACTCCTTATCTTAAAGAAAGATATGGAAAAATCGATAAAGAAATTTTTCTAAAACAGATTACTTCAAAAATATCGCCTTCTACTCTAAAGAAGAGCCTTGTAGGAGTCAATATTCCTTCTTTCTTAGTCTCAGTGATGACTACCGAGCTTCCTAAGATGAGTAGGAAAGAATTGGAGATTTCGGTGAAAGTAGAGGCAAAAAGGAAGATGGTTCCCCCTCCTGGCCCTGACAGTATATTCCAATATACTCCTTTAAGGACCTTTTCTAAAGGGAAAACATCATTCTGTGAAGTAGCAATAGTGAAAGGTGAAAGTGAGTTTGTAGAGAATATTCTTGATATTTTTAATGCCTTGGGGGTTTATCCCTCAATAATTTCTCCTAGTTGCTACACTCTCATCTATAGCTTTCCCCATAGTTCCGACGTGCATCAAAAAAATACTATTTTCGTAGATATAGGATATGAATATACCAAGTTTACCATTTTAGAGAAGGGTTCTCTCTATATCTACCGGAGTGTTAAATTTGGTCTAAAAGATATTACTTCAAAGATTAGTTCTTCCTTAAATGTGGAGTTTCATAACGGAGAGGAGTTAATAATGAGAGAGGGCGTACCGGAAGTAGATGTGGACCTCAATGATAGGGTAAAAGTAGCGGAAGAGATAATGCGCCAAAAATATGAGGCCTCCTTAGCAAGAAAGCCACAAGAAGAGGTTAATCTTCTAGAATTAAGAGTGCTATGGCAGACGGAGATTGAAAAGATTACTCAGGAGATAAGGAGAACTCTTGTTTATTACAGTGAACAGAGAAGAGAAAGAATAGAGGATATTTTCTTTTTAGGAGGGGGTGCAGGGATTAAAGGGTTGGTTTCTTGTTTGAGTCAAAATTTGGGAGGGAGATGCGAAATTTTTTCTCCTCTTAAAGATATGGAAATGTTAGATAAATTTCAACTTTCCTACATAGAGAGAATCTCTCCTCTATTTACTAATGCCGCCAGTATAGCTTTAAGTATTCCTATATTGAGGAGGAGAAAGGAAGCAGTTAACTTTCTTCCTCGAGAAATCAAAGAACGAGAGATTATTATTAAGAAAGAATTAACAGCTATTACTTCGGTTCTGATTAGTTTCTGTGTTGTATTCCTTCTCTGGCTTAATATCGCTATTAGCAATAAAGTGCTGAGGAAAAACCTCGCTAACTTAAAAATAGAGAAGAAAAGAATCGCCGCCCCAGTAAAAACCTTAGAGGAATTAAAGAAAAGGAAAAAAGTGATTGATGAGAGGGCCTTAAAGGTTAAAGAGTTAATGAGAGAGCGGTTGGATATCTATTCCATTTTAGAAAAGATTTCCTTAATCACTCCTCAAAAAATATTTTTAACCCAACTTTCCATATTTCCTAAAAAAGAGATTGGAATACAAATTCGTAGAAAGGGACGTTCTTCTAAAAAGAAAAAAGAAAAAGAACTAAAAAGATATATATTAAAGATAAAAGGGGGTTGTTTTTCTACATACCAAGAGGCGATAGATTTAGCTGGCCTCTTTAAAGAGAAATTAGAAAAAGAGAGTGTTTTTACTAATGTAAAATTTACTCCTCCTGAATTGGAGAAACTCGCTCCTAAGTGGGAAGGTTCTAAAGAGATAATTTTGACTGAACCCAAGTTGAGATTTTTTAGTTTAGAGGCAGAGATAGTGAATCAGTAGAATGAAAGGATTTAAAGTAATCATTACCATTTTAATTTCTCTTTTTGTTTGCATCCTGATACTTTTTTTCGTTTCTTTAAGAATAAATATCTTTCTTAAAAAAGAGATAAAAGGAATAGAGAAAAAGATTTCTCAAGCGAGGAAGATGGAGAAAAATTTGAATAAGTTAAAGAAGGAAATTGCTAAGCTTCAGAAGGAAATGGCTAAGATGGAGAAGGTAATTCCTATTAATGAGATAAAACCTCTGGGATTGATTAAAGACTTGGCTCTAATCGCTGAAGAAGAGAACTTAGAGAATGTAGAGATTTACTGTCAGGATAAGCCGAAGAGTTCTCCTTTTGATGTGGAAAATAGTTTAAAGAAAAAGTCCTCTAAAGATAACTTAAAGGTTGTTTCTTTAGGAATTACTCTTACTTTTGAAGGCGAGTACAGAAATCTTTTATCTTTTGTTAAAAAAATTTTTCACTTGGAGCGAGCAGTTCTTATAGATGGTGTATGGATTGAGCGAGACAAAAATATTTTACCCCGCCAAAAAATCAAGCTCGAACTTATCACTTATACATTTCTGAAAGAGAGCAAAAGCGATTGATAAATTAGATAGGCTGAGTTAGTTTAATTTATTAGTATAGATGTTTTTCCTCTTTCTGGTAATATTTATTGGTTTTTTTTCGGTATTCTCTCAGAGTGTATTTCTAAGAGAACTTCTCATAACTTTCTACGGTAATGAGCTTTCTGCAGGAGTCCTACTCTCGAGTTGGCTTTTTTTTGGAGGTATAGGTAGTTTTCTGTTTACACATTTTTCTTCAAAAATAAAAGAAAATTTCTTTCTATTTTTTCTCTTGCTTGAGTTTTTTTCTTTACTTGGTCTGGTAGAGATTTTTTTAATAAGAAACTTACGTATATTTTTAAGATTGTATCCGGGAGAAATTGTTTCTCCTAAAATGATGTTTTCATCTTCTTTACTTATACTAGCCCCCTTTTCCTTAGTTAATGGATTTCTTTTTCCTTTCAGTATAAGACTTTATTCTGCAATTAAAAGAGACAACAGTGTAGGTAAGATTTATGCGTGTGACGCACTAGGAGATATGTTAGGTGGTCTGACCTTTTCTTTTTTATTCGTTTATTTGTTTTCCGCTTTTAAAAATTTATATTTTGTAAGTTTCGCTCTGATTTTAATTGTTTTAATTTTTTCTCTTCTTATGAGAGAGAAGACAGAAGCTAAGGCTACTTCCTTTCAAAATAAAGTTGGATCTATAGACTTAGATAAAGATTCTCCGAAAACGTTCCTTTTTAAAAAAAGAAAATACTTGACGTATGGAGTGAGGATGATAAGTTTTATTCTGATTATCCTTTTCTTAATAATTGGTTTAAAAGCCAATAAGATCGAGAGATTTCTTCTCAGTAGAGAATGGAAAGGTTTTTATGTAGTAGATAAAGCATCTTCTGTATATGCAGATCTTATTCTTACTAAAAGCGATTCTCTTTACAGTCTATTTGAAAATGGGATTTTAAGTTCTACCTTCCCTTTAAGGATTCATTCAGAAGAAATAGTTCACTTTACTTTTCTTCAAAAGAAAGATATTAGAAGAGTTATGGTTATAGGAGGAGGAGTTAGTGGGATATTATACGAAATCCTTAAGTATCCTGTAGAAGAAGTTTACTATCTGGAATTAGACCCTAAATTAATAGAGCTGGTGAAGAAATATTTACCTTTTCAGGATAAAGCGGCTTTAAACTCTCCCAGAGTTAAGGTTATTAATCGTGAAGTGAGAAATTTTTTAAATCTCTATAGAGGAAAGAAATTCGATGTCATTCTTCTTAATACACCCCTACCTCTTACTCTCTATTTAAATAGATTTTATACTTGGGAATTTTTCAAGAGAATTAAGTTTCTTCTTAATCCTGGAGGAGTATTTTCTTTTTCTTTGCCATCCAAAGAAAGTTATCTTTCTAAGGAATTAAGAGACTTACAGGGATGTCTATATCACACTTTGAAGAAGGTGTTTTCCAATATCATTATAATTCCTGGTGAAAAAGCAAGATTTATAGTTAGTGATTCTCCTCTGATAGATTCTCCTGAGACGCTATCATCCCGTTTTGAAAAGATGAATATCTCTGCTCGATACTTCAATGAGTACTATATCTTTAGTAGATTGATCCCTTGGCACTTAAATTATATAAAGGATATATTGACTCATCATAAGCAGGTAAAGATAAATTATGATTTTGAACCAATTGCCTACTTTTATGGGATAAGTTATTTTACTTCTCATTTTGGATCTTGGTGGGATAAATTATTTTCTTCTTTATCAAAGATAAATTTCTCTTTCTATTTGATTTTTTGGTTAGTCTTAATGTTTGTATTTTATTTTTTTAGAAGAAATTGGTTGTTTGCTTTAGCTATGTTCAATATAGGGTTTGGGGGGCTTTCAAGTGTATTTATCTTTATAGTAGGGTTTCAGATAATTTATGGTTATGTTTACCATAAAGTAGGATTAATCACTGCATTATTTATGTTAGGATTAGCTCTGGGTGCTAATTTCTTTTCTTTTCTTAAGAAAGAAAAGGTAGTTTCTGTTTCCTTAGTGAGTATATGTTTTGTTTGTGGAGTTTTTTTTGTATTTACCCCTTTAATTTTAAAGTTTTTCTCCTGTTTCCCCTCCTTGAATTATCAGTTTTTCTTCTTTACTTTTCCTTTTTCTTTTGGTTTCTTAGGAGGTTCTTTCTTTTCCCTGGTAAATCAAATGTATTCTAAGAATAGAGAATCCTATTCTAGGGCAGGCATTCTTTATGGATTGGATTTAGCAGGGGGTTCTTTAGGTGGGATAAGTATTTCTATAGTATTTTTTCCTTTGTATGGTATAATTAAGTCTTGTAATTTTATAGGAGTCTTGCTAATCGCCACAGCAATTTTTTTATTCTTGGCTTTAAAATCTAAATAATGAAGAAGAATTTTTTATTGATTTCTTTTTTCTTAATTGAGGCGGTTTTAATTTTTTCTAACGTATTTTCTCAGACCAAAAAAGCTTTATTTTGGGAAGAAAGAAGTAATGGAAGTGTGCAATGTCTTCTTTGCCCTAGAAAATGCCTTATTTTACCTGATCACAGAGGTTTTTGTAGAGTGCGTATAAATAAAGGTGGCATTCTCTACACTCTTGCTTATAATAATCCTGTTGCCGTTGCTGTGGATCCCATTGAGAAAAAGCCTTTCTTTCATGTTCTTCCAGGTAGCAAAGCTTTATCTATAGCATTTTCGGGATGCAATATGCGCTGTATTTTTTGCCAGAACTGGCATATCTCTCAGAAAGCTCCTGATGAAACAGAGAATTATTATTTAACCAGCAAAGATTTAATAAAATTGGCAAAAAAATATAACTGCCCCTCAATCGTTTTTACTTATACAGAACCTACAATATCTTATGAATTTATGCTTGAGACCGCTAAATTAGCCAAAAAAGAAGGTCTTTTTGTGGGAATGCATACCTGTGGATATATAAATAAAAAACCCTTAGAAGAACTTTTAAAATATATGGATTTTGTTAATGTAGATTTAAAAGCTTTTTCTGAAGAGTTTTACAATAAAATTGGTTATGGTGCACATCTTTCGCCAATTTTAGAAACGCTTAAAACAATAAAAAAAGCAGGCGTGCATCTTGAAATAACCAATCTGATTATTCCTACACTTAATGATTCTCCTCAGATGATAAAAAAGACGTGTGTTTGGATTAAAGAAAATTTAGGGGATGATGTGCCTTTACATTTTACTCGTTTCTACCCTATGTTTAAACTAAAAAATTTACCTCCTACACCCATTACTACTTTGAAAAATGCTTATCAAATTGCTAAAAAAGTAGGATTAAAATATGTCTATATTGGAAATGTGCCAGGAATAAAAGAGGAATCAACATACTGTCCTAAATGTGGTAAAATAATTATTCATCGTGTGGGTTATTCTATTCTAGAAAATAATATTACTAAAGAGGGAAGATGCAAATTTTGTGGAGAGAATATAGAAGGTATTTGGCAGAAGTGATTTTTAAGAGATGAAAAAAAATATCTTGGAAGGACTTTTAAAATACTTCTTAGATAGACATCTTAATCTAAAATTTGATATCTGTACATGTGAAAAATGTAAGAAAGCAATGTTGAGTTATCTTGTAAATAAATTTCCTCCTGTCTATGCTGATGATGCCAGCCCTTCTTATCAGGAAATCGAGAGAGAATTAATAAAGAAGTATTCTAAAGAGATATTCGGTGCGATTAATGAGGCGATAGAGAAGGTAAGTAAAAATCTTCCTCATCCTTCTGACTACGATAGAGAAAGAGAGTTTGATAATCTCCTTAATAAGATAAAGCAAGACCGAGGAGTAGACTTTAGTTTATATCATCGAGGTATCCTAAAGAGAAGAATTGCCTTAAGAGTTTCAGCGACAAAATCAAAATCTTATAGCGAATATCTTCATGTTTTAGCTACTGATCCTAAAGAGTATGAGAAGTTATTTGAAGTCCTTACCATAAATGTTTCTGAGTTTTTTAGAGATTATTCTGTATGGATATCTATTGAAAGACTCTTGAAGGAGTTAATAGCTTCTTATAAAGATAAGGGCGTTTCTTTAAATTTATGGAGTGCTGGCTGTGCTAAAGGAGAAGAAGCTTATTCTTTAGCGATAATGATGAGAGAAATAAACAAGGAGGGTGTTCCTTTTAAAATTTATGCTACCGATATCGATCGAGATTGCTTAAAGGAAGCAGAGGAGGGTACCTATGATTATATACGAACTAAGAATGTAAAGAGAGAGTTTCTGGAGAAGTATTTTGTGATAAAAGGAGATAAATATTATATAAAACCAATAATAAAGAAGATGGTAGAATTTCGTTATTTAGATTTGATAGGTTCCCCTTATCTTGAAGATGTTGATATAATAACCTGTAGGAATGTATTTATCTATTTTACTAAGGCTTTACAAGAGCAAATTGTAGATAAGTTTTATCGTTCTCTTAAGGAAGGGGGTTATCTAATAATCGGTAAATCAGAAACTTTAGTTTTTGAGGCAAGATTAATTTTCAAAGAAATAGATATGCATAACCGTATTTACCAGAAGCTCGCTATCAAATAGAGGATTGACATTATTTTACACTCTGGTATAGTGTTATGGCTTTAAGGAGTTTGGTTTTTTTACTTCTGTTTCTTTTAGGGATAGAGGAATTTGTTTTCTCGCAGCAGAAAATTAGAGGATTTTACCTTTCTAATTTTAAGAGTAATGGAACAAAAGATTGGGAATTAAAGGGAAGAGAGGCAAAAGTATACCAAAATTTAGTAGAAATTTTTGATATGGAAGCAAACTATTTTCTTAAGGATAGAATGGTTAACATAAAGGCTGATAGAGGGAAGCTGGATAAAGAAAGGATGTGCACTTATCTTGAGAATAACGTTAAAATAAAGAGTAGTGATGGATTTTCTCTTTTTACTAATAGTTTGACTTGGGTAAAAAAAACTAATCTTATAGATACTCAAGATAAAGTAGTTTTAACTAAGGATAAGATGAGAGTAGAAGCTCAAGGAATGGAAGCTAACACTTCGTTAGAGAAAGTAGATTTTAAAAAAAATGTAAAGATTCAATTTTCTAAAGAAAATACACCTCAGATGATTACTGTAGATTGTAAAGGACCGTTAGAGATTGACTGGCATAAGGGAGAAGCGATATTTAAGAGTCAAGTAGTAGTGAACTCAGAGGAAGGAAGGATGATTGCTGATCGAGCAACCGTATACTTTGTTAGAAATAACAAAAGTATAGAGAAGATTGTTGCCGAGGGAAACGTGAAAATATATAGAGATAATAGCGTTACTTTTGCTCAGAAAGCTACTTACTTAAATAAAGAGAGAAAAATAGTTCTTGAGGGAAGACCTCGTTTAATTTTCTTTCCTCAAAAGCTTTCTAAGAAGGATTAATTTTCTCTATGAAAATTTTAGAGGTTTACAATTTAACTAAGTCCTATAATGGCAGGAAGGTAGTAAATGGGATATCTTTGAATGTTAGAAGGGCTGAAGTAGTAGGGCTCCTCGGACCCAATGGTGCTGGCAAGACTACCTGTTTCTATATGATCGTGGGGGTAACTTTTCCTGATGAGGGAAAAATCCTCTTTGATAATAGGGATATTACTTACTTACCTATTCACAAGAGGGCAAAGTTTGGAATAGGTTACTTATCCCAAGAACCATCGGTATTTAGAGGGCTTACTGTAGAAGAAAACATTATGGCAGTTTTAGAGACCTTGCCTCTCTCTCGTAAAGAGAGAGAGGCAAGGTTAGAGGCTCTCCTTAAAGAGTTAAAAATAGAAAAACTGAGAAAAAGCAAGGCTTACACTTTAAGTGGAGGAGAGATGCGCCGGTTAGAGATTACGCGGAGTTTAGTCACCAATCCCTCCTTCCTTCTTTTAGATGAACCATTTTCTGGAATAGACCCTATTGTGGTTAACGAGGCTAAAGAGATTATTAGGGACTTAAAAAATAAAGGGATAGGTATTCTTCTTACTGATCATAATGTAAGAGAAACCCTTTCTATTGTGGACAGAGCTTATCTTATCTATGAAGGGCAAATTCTAATCTCAGGGTCATCAAAGGTTCTTATAGATGATCCTAAGGCGAGAGAGATATATCTAGGAAAAGATTTTCAGATGTAATGAAGGTAGAAGTTAAAAAGTTAGATAATCTAAAAAGAGTTATAAAAGTTGAAGTAGAAGGGGAAGATTTTGAAAAAGATAAGTCTCAAATTTACCGTAATTTTGCTAAGAGTTTAAAGGTTCCTGGATTCAGAGTAGGTAGTGCTCCTTTAGAAATCTTGGAAAAATATCATGGTAAGTTTTTAAGGGAAGAGTTTATAAAATGGGCTATACCTAACTATTATGAAAGGGCAGTTAAAGAGGCAAATATCTCTCCTGTAGTTTTACCCAGGATTTATGACGTAGAGCTAACCGATAAAAAAATTACCTTCTCTGCAGAGTTAGAGGTAAAACCTCAAATTTCTTTAGAAGAGAGTATCTACAAAAGAATAAAAATAAAGGATAAATCAGTGGATGTTAAAGAGCAGGAGTGGAAAAAACTTCTGGAAAATTTAAGAGAGCAAGTAAAAAGATTTACTAAGAGAGATTTTTCAGACTCAGAGATTGCTAAATGGAGTGGTTATCCTAACTACGATGCTTTTAGGGAGGCTCTTATTTGTGAGCTCAAAGAAGTTAAGTTGAGACAGCGACATTTGGATATAGAATCTCAAGTAGCGAATACCCTTCTTAAGAGAGTGAAAATAGCAGTTCCTACTCGAGCATTAGAAGAACATCGAAATAAACTCCTGGAGGAGGAGATTTATAAGTTGAAGTTAAAAGGAATTTCGGAAGATGACATTAGAAAATATAAAAAAGATTTAGAGGAGAAACTAACTCATCAAGCTCAAGAGCAAATGAAGCTTTACTATATCTTAGAAGCCATTGCTATTAAGGAAAATTTAGAGGTAGCTCCCAACAATCTTTATGAAGTAGTTATGGGGTATATTTTAACCTTTGCTGAATTTACCTGAAAGGAGGGAAGAATGAAAAATCAAATGTATATTCCTATGGTAGTTGAGCAAACCGGGAGATTTGAACGTGCTTATGATATATATTCCCGTCTTCTCAAAGACAGAATAATCTTTATCGGAGTTCCTATCGATGATAATGTAGCTAATATTGTAATTGCTCAGATGTTGTTTTTGCAGATGGAAGATGTCACTAAAGATATCAATATCTACATTAATACACCAGGAGGAGCAATTACTGCTGGTTTGGCTATTTATGATACTATTCAGTTTGTTAGATGTGATGTTGCTACTTACTGTGTAGGACAGGCGGCAAGTTTAGGTGCTTTACTTTTAGCTAGTGGAACAAAAGGGAAGCGTTTTGCTCTTCCTAACTCCCGGATAATGATTCACCAGCCTTGGGGAGGAGTTCAAGGTTCTGCAGAAGATATCTCTCGTCAGACAAAGGAGATTCTAAGATTGAGAGAAAAAGTCAATGATCTTTTGAGTAAACATACCGGTAGAGCTGTAGAGAAAGTGAGAGAAGATACTGACAGAGATTTTTTTATGAGTGCAGAGGAAGCAAAGGAATATGGAATTGTAGATGAAGTAATTATTTCTCAGAAGGGAGAAAAGAGTCAAAAAGGAGGTTGAGAGTGAAACAAAATCTTCTTCTTACTCCCGGACCTTCTCCTATACCTCCTTTTATAAGAGAAGCTCTGGGTAGACAGATTATTCATCATCGTACTGATGAATTTAAGGAAGTATTAGGGAGAGTAAGCCAATCTTTAAAAGAAATTTTTTTCACCAGCAGTCCTGTGCTGATTTTAGCTTCTTCAGGAACAGGAGCTATGGAAGCAGCAGTATCTAGTTTTTTTTCTTCCCAGGATAAAGTAATAGTAATAGAGGGTGGTAAATTTGGTCAAAGATGGAAAGAAATTGCTACCCGTTATGGTTTAGATGTGGTTAACTATTCTATTGATTGGGGAAGTGCCCCTGACCCTAATTATCTAAAGCAGTTGTTAGAGTCTGAGTCTAAGGTAAAGGGTATTCTGACTACTCTGTGTGAGACCTCTACAGGGACAGTCTACGATATAGAGAGTATCGGGAATCTTACCAGAAATAGAGAGGTAATTTTGATTGTAGATGCTATAAGTGGATTAGGACAGGATAAATTACTTACCGATGAATGGGGAGTAGATGTAGTAGTTGCAGGCTCTCAGAAAGGATTAATGCTTCCTCCAGGGCTTTCTTTTATAAGTATAAGTAAGAAAGCTGAGGAGTTTCTTCGCAGGAGCAATCTTCCCAAATACTATTTTGATTTAAATTTAGCGTTAAAGAGTTACCAAAAAAACGACACGCCTTTTACTCCCGCAGTTTCTCTTATTTTGGGGCTAGAGGCTTCTTTAAATTTTATAAGAGAAGAAGGTATTCATAACCGGTGGGAGAAATTTTCCAAATTAGCAAGGGCTACTCAAGAAGCAGTAAAAGCTATGGGATTAAATCTCTTTTCTTTTAGACCTTCTAATTCTGTTACTGCTGTTTGGGCACCCTCTTCTATTAAATCATCTCAATTAGTTAGTAAGTTAAGAAAGGAATATGGGATAAGTATCGCTGGAGGACAAGGAGAGTTTAAAGATAAGATTTTCAGAATTGCTCATATGGGAGCAATTGATGAAGATGATTTAGTTGTAGGTTTTTATTTTTTAGAGAAAGTGTTAAAAGATTTGGGCTATAGTTTAAAGCTTGGTTCATCGATTGTTAAACTGGAGGAGGTTCTCTATGCCTAAGATTCTAATTTCTGATAAGTTAGCAGAGGAAGGAATAAAAATCTTAAAAGATGCAGATTTTATTGTAGATTGTAAGTACAAACTAGACAAAGAAGAGCTTAAGAAGGTAATTAAGGACTACGACGCTATTATAGTAAGGAGTCAGACCAAATTAACTAAGGACATTTTAGAAGAGGCAGATAGTTTAAAATTCATTGGTCGAGCTGGTGTAGGAATAGACAATGTTGATTTGGAGACAGCGACGAAGAAGGGAATAATTGTGATGAATGCCCCGGGAGGTAATACTGTTTCTACTTCTGAACACACCTTTGCGTTAATCCTTTCCTTGGCAAGGAAGATTCCCTATGCTCATAACTCTTTAAAGGAGAAAGAATGGAATCGCTCCCG
The DNA here is from genome assembly GCA_964536865.1 of uncultured Planctomycetia bacterium. Taxonomy (GTDB): domain Bacteria; phylum Omnitrophota; class Gorgyraeia; order Duberdicusellales; family 4484-171; genus B7-G16. The sequence continues at coordinate 43,055 of CAZHYN010000008.1, read as the reverse complement.
CTTTAGAGGAGTGGAGCTTCAATCCAAGGTGTTAGGAATAATTGGCTTAGGAAGAATTGGTAAAGAGGTAGCAAAAAGAGGTATCGCCTTTGGTATGGAGGTTTTAGCCTACGATCCTTTTATTTCCTATGAGATAGCCGATTCTTTAGGGGTAAAACTTATAGATTTAAAAGAGTTACTCCAGAAAGCAGATTTTATTACTATCCATACCCCTCTTACTGAAGAGACAAAGAATCTTATCTCTTTTGATGAATTCGCTCTTATGAAGCCCACTGCATATCTTATTAATTGTGCTCGAGGAGGCATCGTTGATGAAGAAGCTTTGTATCACGCATTATCTACAGGAAAAATAGCCGGTGCCGCCGTAGACGTTTTCGCTAAAGAGCCACCTTTAGATTCAAAACTTTTACAACTGGAGAATATAGTAGTTACTCCTCACTTAGGAGCATCCACAGAAGAGGCACAGGTTAATGTAGCTATAGAGATAGCTAATTGCATTAAAGATGCTTTCTTAGGAAAAGCTATAAAGAATGCAGTAAACTACATTCAATTGGATCCAGAAACTTATCGGAAAATAAAGCCTTATATGGAACTGACAGAGTTAATGGGGAAATTTATTTCTCAACTTCTTCAAGGAAGGCCAAAATCTTTAATATTGAGTTATGTGGGGGAAATAGCTTCTTTTAAAGTGGATCCATTAAGTATGAGTTTCGCTAAAGGGTTTCTTTCTCATGTTTTAGAGGAGGAAGTTAATTTAGTTAACGCTTTAGAGATAGCTAGAGAAAGAGGAATAAAGGTGGAACAAACTAAAATTCCCCAAGAGGAAGAGTATGTTAACTTAGTAAGAGCAAAAATCATTACCGATGAAGGAGAGAAAGTTTTGGAAGGTACACTCTTCTCTAACAGAGAGCCTCGTTTTGTAAAAATGGATGAGTTTTATATAGAGATTACACCTTTTTCTTATATGATGGTAGTATTTAACTGGGATAAACCTGGAGTAGTAGGTGCTTTGGGTACGGTTTTAGGGAAACATAATATAAATATTGCAGGAATGAGTTTGGGAAGACGTGCTCCACAAGATATAGCAGTTACTGTATTAAATATTGACAGTTTACCTTCTCCTGAGGTAATAAAGGAGATTACTTCTAACCCTAATATTGTAAGTTTAAAGATTATCAAGTTATAAGAGTATGCGATGGATTTTGATTTTTCTATTTTCTATTCTCTCTCCTTTCCTTCTCTATGGAGAGAAGATAACTATCCTCTATACAGGAAATACTTATGCTACTATTTACCCTCTTGGAGACTCTCCTGGTAGCGTGGGAGGGGGAATAGCTCGCCGTGCTTTTTTGATAAAGAAGTTGCGCCAGCGGGAGAAAAATATTCTTCTTTTAGATGCAGGTAACTTTACTGCAGGAGCACCTTTGGATGAACATAGTGTGAATCTGGATTTGGATAAGAAAAGAACTCGAGTTTACCTTAAAGCAATGGAGAAAATAAAATATGATGCTGTCCTTTTAGGAGAAGGAGAGTTTACTTTTGGACTCAAAAATTTAAAAGATACCTTAGCTAACTATCGTATAAACTTCATTTCTTCCAATCTAAAGTTTCCTAAAGTAAGACCTTATCTACTTAAGAAAGTAGGGAAAATAAAGGTTGCAATTCTGGGATTAACTTATTCTTCTGATGAAGAAAACATTAAACTTCTCTCCTACTATGAAACTTTAAAAAGATTAATCCTTCGTTTCAAGAAAAAGGTGGATTTGTTTGTGCTCCTTTCTAATATGCCTGAAGACATAAATAGAGAGATAGTTAATCAGTTTCCTCAGATAAAGGTTATCATCTCAACAGGGTATACTATTTCTACCAGTCCTTATCAACGCCAGAAAGATACTATTATTTTAAGACCTTCGTATCAAGGGAAGGATTTAAGAATAGTTGAGTTGACCTTAACCGAGGGAGACATAAAAAATGTTAACTTTCGGATAGAAAGATTACCTTTGGATTTAAAAGAGGATACCGAATTAAAAAATATTATTCCTCAATGCTTTGCTTCTTTTGATTGCGGTTCTAAAGAAGGTATTCAGTTTCAATGTATTAATCCTGGTAGTCTGCAGGCTTATTGCAAAGAGGTTAAGGCTCAGATTATAGAAGCAGTTTTGCTTACTGATCCTAATTGTTCTTTGTGCAATTCTGATTTAATCGAGGCATTTTTAAATAAAAATTTAGGGAAAGTTCGCTTAGATAAGATTAGTTATCGGTCCCATAGGGGGAAATTACTGGTAGAGAAGTATAATATTTCTACTCTACCCACCTTCATTTTTTCTAAGGACATTGAGAAACACAATAATTTTTCCCGATTCTCCAAATTTTTAAATAAGAAGGATGATGCTTATCTTTTAAAGACGACTTTTTCTGGAATCTTTCTCTTTCTAAAAAGAAAACCAATTTCTAAACGGATTGATCTCTTCGCTAGTCTATGTGATGATGGATTACAGAAACTGGTAAAGGAGCTTAAGACGATGGCAGAGAGAAGAAATTTTTCTTTAAACTTCCATCCTATAGTTTCTAAGAATAAAGATAATTTTATAGCTAAAGGGGGATTGGCTGAATTGGAAGAGATAGAAAGGTTATTGGCACTAAAAGTTCTCTATCCTGATAAGTTTTGGTCCTATCTTACTAAGCGGTTAGAAAATGTAGAAAGTAGTTGGTGGCCATCTATTTTGGAGGAATTGGGAATAGATTATAGAAAGATTAAAGATTTTATAAAAGCTAAAGAAGGAATTTCATTTTTAGAAGAAGAATTTAGACTTCAGAAGGATTTAAAAATAAACAGAGGAATAGCAATTTTAGTAGATAATAAATATATCTTTGGGGTTTATCAGGTAAACAAAGACGATTTAGATAAACTTATAAGGTATGTAGAGGATAACATTCATTTTCAAGAGTAATAAGGAGGGGGTTATGAGTAAAATCTACATAATAGATGTGACAAATCGGGATGGAGTACAAACTTCTCGCATTTGTTTATCTAAGCTACAGAAGACAATGCTTAATCTTTACCTTGATCAGATGGGAATATTTCAGAGTGAATTTGGTTTTCCTACAACTAATCATGAAAAGAATTATCTTAATGCTAACTTAGAACTTCAAAAATTAAAAGCTATAAAACGACTAAGACTTTCTGGATGGATACGAGCAATAAAGGAAGATGTAGAGTTAGCATTTAAGAATGTTCCTAAGTTACAGCACTTAAATGTCTCTATATCCACTTCTGACCAAATGATTAAGCATAAGTTTCGAGGAAAACTTGATTATCAGGGGGTAATAAAAAGTATGGTGAAAGCAGTAAAAATTGCCAAAGAGTTAGGAGCTATAACAGTAGGGGTAAATGCTGAAGATGCATCCCGTTCTCGTTTAGATTACTTAATAGAGTTTCTTATAGCTGCTAAAGAAGCAGGAGCGGATCGTTTCCGTTACTGTGATACTTTAGGTTTCGATACCCCCTTTACTATTTATGAGAGAATAACTAAAATCCTTGATGAGGTAAAAATACCTATTGAACTCCATTGCCATAATGATTTAGGGTTAGCTGTAGCTAATTCTATTGCTGGTGCAAAGGCAGCTCTGGATAGTGGAGTAGATGCTTATATTAATACCTGTGTTAATGGAGTAGGAGAAAGAGCAGGAAATGCTGACCTGGTAAGTGTTATTCTAGGAATAAAGTATGGAAGTGGCATGGCTGATTATCCTCTTGATGAACATATTAATCTTAAACTTGCTTGGCGAATATGTAAATATGCATCTTATGCCTTTGGTATTCCTATTCCTATTAATCATCCTGGAGTAGGAGCTAATGCCTTTGCTCATGAGTCAGGTATCCATGCTGATGGTGCTCTAAAGGACCGAAGGAATTATGAGCTTTATGACTACGAAGAGTTAGGGAGGGGAGAGCCAGAGATAATTGAGACTGGTAGGAGTATTACCGTAGGGGAGTATTCGGGAATAAGAGGTTTTAGAAATGTGTATGAGAAGTTAGAGATAAAGTTTAATGATGAAAAAGAAGCAAGAAAAATACTGGAGTTAGTACGCTATGGTAATGTTCATAATCAAAAACCTTTAGTTGAAGATGAGCTAAAGTTTATTGCTCATTATCCGGAAATCGTTAAGATCATTTTCACTATGGAGCCACCGGTTTAATTGTGGGAGAGATGAATTTAGTGGTAGTAGGACTTCAATGGGGAGACGAAGGTAAGGGCAAGATTATTGACTATTTCGCCCGTAATGCCGATATCATTGTAAGGTTTCAAGGAGGAAATAATGCTGGTCACACAGTAGTAATAAATGGCAAGAGAATTGTTTTTCATCTTATTCCTTCAGGAGTTTTAAGAAAAGGCAAAATTTGTGCTATAGGGAATGGAGTGGTGATTGATCCTAAAGTTTTAGTAGAGGAGATAGAGGCTTTAAAAAAGGAAGGTATAGAAGTAACCTCTGATAACCTAAAAATTTCTTTCCTTTCCCATATAATTATGCCTTACCATAGAATAATCGATTCTCTAAGAGAGAAGAGGAGAATTCAGAAGATAGGAACTACTAAGAGAGGCATTGGTCCATGTTATTCTGATAAGATTGCCCGTTGTGGCATAAGAGTGGTAGATTTGATTAACCCTAGAAAATTTTCCTTGAAACTTAGAGATAATCTTCGGGAGAAGAACGCTCTATTCAAGAAGGTTTACGACTTTAAAGGATTTTCTTTTAAAAAGATATACCAAGAATATTCTTACTATGGTAGAGTACTGAAGAATTTTGCCTGCGATTTAGTAGAGGTCTTTTATCGAATGAGAAAGAAGAGATTTCTTTTCGAGGGAGCTCAAGGGACTTTTTTAGATGTAGACTTTGGCAGCTATCCTTTTGTAACTTCTTCTTCTACTCTTTGGGCAAATTCTTTAGTAGGAAGTGGAGCTTCGTTCCTGAAAATCCATAAGGTTTTGGGAGTAGCTAAAGCTTACACTACTCGAGTAGGCGAAGGCCCTTTTCCTACCGAAGTTAAGGGGAATATAGGGAACTATTTCCGAAAATGGGGAAAGGAGTTCGGGGCTACTACTAACCGACCACGTCGTTGTGGATGGTTAGATTTAGTTCTCCTTAAAAGGGCAGTTAAATTGAATAACGTAACGGAGATAGTTATCACCAAATTAGATGTTTTAGATAAAGTAAAGGAAATAAAAGTTTGCGTAGGGTATAGAAAAGGTAAAAGAAAATTAGATGTTTTTCCCTCTGACTTAGAGGAAATTTCTCCCATATACGCAAAAGTTAAAGGGTGGCAGAAATCTATAACTTCCTTAAGAGACTACCGACTTCTCCCTTTACCTGCCAAGAAGTATCTTGAAATGATAGAAGACTATGTAGAAAGAAAGGTTACTTTCGTCTCTGTAGGAGAAGCCAGGGAAGCTGTGATCAGAAGGAAGTAGTTGTAAACTCTCATACCAAGTTTAACTGCCTCTATCTTCTAATGCTATTTTAGGAGATTTAGATGACTCAGTAAGGGTAAATTTAAGGTAGTATTTGATTAACTGGGTCTGAAATTATAATTAACTCTCTTTAAAGGAATAATCTCTGATATGATAGACAGAATCTTAAGAATACAGCCTATTCACAACCAATTATTTAAACCCACCAAGAAACTAAGAAGACTAAAATCTCTGTTTATCTACCCTTACTCTCCTAAAAAAGAATCTCTTTTAAAAGAATTAAGAGCCACTCAGGATAAGATTACTGGTTTAAAAGGAGATACGAAGATATTTTAACCCTGCGCAGATATTTGAGAATCTACGTCTTAAGCAATACTTTCCAGAAAGTAGAGACTCGCCTCAAAAGGATAAAAAGGCTAAGAATAAAATTCAAATCTAAAAAGAAAATCTACAATCTTATAAATAATCTCATCAAATATAAAAACAACATCTTTGCTCACTTAAAAACACCTTTCCTTCCCTATACTAACAATCAATTAGAAAACCTTATAAAACAGTATGAAAGAAGATTAAAAACAATAGAAGGCTTTGGGAAAAATAAACAGGCAATAGAAGGTTATCTCAATCTAATGGCTATCTGTTATTGTTTTTCCGCCAGAGGCGGATCTGCCTTGGGCAGAAAGCCCCATACAGATTGCAAGGATAGAAACAAATATAAAAATGACAAAAATCCTTTAGAATTAGCCGGTTTCTCTACAAAAGGGATAGATTGGGTAAGATTTGCTCTTAAGAATAGCAACAGTTAATATAACGCTTCATAAATAGATTAATTGACATAATAAAAAAAATATGATATGTTATGAAGATTTTTAAAAGAGTTTATAAATTAACATTATATGGTAGCAGTTATTGATTATGATTTAGGTAATTTACAGAGTGTAAGTAAAGCTCTCCAAATAAGTAAAGCAGAAGTCAAAATTACCTCTACATCTTCTTTAATAAGGGAAGCAACCGCACTTATCCTTCCAGGGGTGGGAGCCTTCTTAAAGGGAATAGAAAATTTGAAGAAGAAAGGGATACTAGAAGTAATTGTAGAAGAAGTTAAAAATGGTAAGCCATTCTTAGGAATATGTTTAGGGTTACAACTTCTTTTTACCCGAAGCGAAGAACATAGTATAGTTTTAGGAATGAATCTCGTTGAGGGTGAAGTAGTGAGATTTACTCATTCATTAAAAATTCCTCACATGGGATGGAATCAAGTAGAGTATAAAGAGAATGAGTTAGCAAACAAACTCTTTGAAAACATCCCCCAGCACTCATATTTCTATTTTGTCCACTCTTATTATGTTAAACCAAAAGAAGAGGATACTACGGTAGCTACTACCTATTATGGAGAAATGTTCCCCTCAGTGATAGTAAGGAACAACATTGTAGGAGTTCAATTTCATCCTGAGAAGAGTGGGAAGGTAGGTTTAGAGTTTCTGAAAAATTTCTTAGAATTCTCAAAAAAGAAAAATGCTTGCTAAAAGAATTATACCTTGTCTGGATGTCAAAGACGGGAGAGTAGTGAAGGGGGTGAACTTCGGGAACTTAAAAGACGCTGGAAATCCTGCTGAACAAGCAGAGGTTTATGCTAAAGAGGGAGCAGATGAAATAATCTTTCTAGATATTACTGCCACTTTAGAAAAAAGAAAGACCATTCTAGATATAGTTGAAAGGACAGCGCAAACTATATTCATCCCTTTTACTGTAGGAGGGGGCATACGTAGCCTAGAGGACATTCGCATTCTTCTAAAGTCAGGGGCAGATAAAATCTCTATAAATACCTCTGCAGTAGAAAATCCTTTACTCATAAAAGAAGGAGCAGAAGAATTTGGTAGTCAATGTATAGTAGTAGCCATAGATGCCAAGTTAACAAATGACGAGAGAAACTCTACTAAAAAATGGGAAGTTTATACATATGGAGGCACAAAGGCTACAGGAATAGATGCTATAGAATGGGCAAAAAAAGTAGAATCTTTAGGAGCGGGAGAAATTCTTCTTACTAGTATGGATAAAGATGGCACCAAAAAAGGTTATGATCTGGAACTAACCAAAGCAGTATCAGAGGCGGTAAGTATCCCCGTCATTGCCTCAGGAGGAGCAGGTAATTTAGAACACCTGTTCCAAGCCTTTACAGTAGGAAAAGCAGATGCTGTATTAGCAGCGTCAATATTCCACTATGGAGAGTACTCTATTAAGCAAGCTAAAGCTTATTTGAAAGAGAAAGGAATACCAGTAAGGCTATAGTCCAATGTGTGGAGTGTTTGGAATATTTGGTCATAAGGAAGCAGCAAAACTAACCTATTTGGGGTTATACGCCCTTCAACATAGAGGAGAAGAAAGCGCGGGAATTGCTACTTTCGATGGAAAAAGATTAAATTACCAGAAAGGAATGGGCCTAGTAAGTGAGGTCTTTTGCGAAGAGAGAATAAAGAAACTAAAAGGTTATATAGCAGTAGGGCACAATCGCTATTCTACAACTGGTTCCAGCGTTGCAGAGAATATACAACCAATTCTAGTAAATCATAAAAAAACACCAGTGGTTATCGCCCATAATGGGAATTTCACCAATACTTATGAATTACATACTCAATTAGAAAAAGAAGGAGCTATTTTTCATACTACGATGGATTCAGAAATCATCATTCATCTTCTAGCAAGAGCCCAGAAAGATAATTTCAAAGATAGTCTCCTTTATGCTCTAAACAGAATAGAAGGGGCTTACTCTCTAGCTATGATTATTGGTAACAATCTTATTGCTGCTAGAGATCCATGGGGGTTTAGACCCTTATGTATTGGAAAGTTGAATGATGCTTATGTAGTAACCAGTGAAACTTGCGCTTTAGACTTAATTGGAGGTAATTATTTAAGAGATGTAGAACCAGGAGAACTCATAATAATCAATAGTAATGAGATAGAATCTATAAGATTCAAAACAGCTCAAAGAAGAGCGCTGTGCATTTTTGAATATATATACTTTGCTCGTCCTGACTCCAATATCTTTAACCACAATGTATACTTAGTAAGAAAACAGCTTGGTAGAGAGTTAGCTAAGGAGCATCCTCTAGAATGTGACTTTGTTATGCCTATCCCTGATTCGGGCAGTTATGCTGCTTTAGGTTTCTCTGAAGAAGCAAAAATACCCTATCAGTTAGGAATGATTAGAAATCACTACATAGGCAGAACTTTTATACAACCCTCCCAATTAGTAAGAGACTTTAGAGTAAAAGTCAAGCTAAATCCTATAAAGGATGTACTTAAAAATAAAAAAGTAGGCGTGATAGAGGATTCCATAGTAAGAGGCACCACAAGTAAGATAAGAGTAAAGACATTAAGAGAAGCAGGGACAAAAGAAATACACATGAGAGTAAGTTGTCCTCCTCTTAGATTCCCCTGTTTCTATGGAATTGATTTTCCCACCAAAAGAGAACTCATTGCTGCTTCACGGAGTATAGAAGAGATAAAGGACTTTATTGGGTTAGATAGTCTGGGTTATTTAAGCTTAGAAGGAATGCTTAAAAGTATGCCCCATTCTCCTCATGATTTTTGTACTGCTTGTTTTACAGGAAATTATCCTATAAGACCATCTAAAAAAATATCGAAAAGTATCCTAGAGAGAGGATAGTGCCTACTAAGTATATATTCATAACTGGAGGTGTAATTTCTAGTTTAGGAAAAGGCATTGCCTCTGCCTCTATAGGTAAGCTTTTGGAAGCCAGAGGGTTAAAAATAACACTGATAAAATGTGATCCCTATATAAATGTAGATGCAGGTACAATGAACCCCTATCAACATGGGGAAGTCTATGTAACTGAAGACGGAGCAGAAACAGATTTAGATTTAGGACATTATGAAAGATTCACTAACGCCTATATAACCAAAGACAACAACATAACTACAGGGAAAATTTATAATTCTGTAATTACTAAAGAAAGGAGAGGAGACTATTTAGGGAAAACCGTACAGGTTATTCCTCACATTACCGATGAGATAAAGGAAAGTATCAAAAAGGTCTCTCAAGGAAAAAATTTAGATGTAGTGATCGTAGAAATTGGTGGCACAGTAGGAGATATAGAGAGTCTCCCTTTCTTAGAAGCTATAAGACAGATGGGATTAGAGCTGGGAAATAAAAATGTAATCTATATCCATCTTACCTTAGTTCCCTTCATAAAAAGCGCTCAGGAGTTAAAAACAAAACCTACTCAGCACAGCGTAGGAACTCTTCGAGAAATAGGAATACAACCAGACATCCTTCTATGTAGATGTGATCGACCTTTACCTAAAGGAGTAAAGGGGAAAATAGCTTTATTCTGTAATGTAAAACCAAATGCAGTGATTCCTGCGTTGGATGTGAAAACTATCTATGAGATCCCCCTTATTTATAAAAAAGAAGGTTTAGATAAATTAATCATAAATATGTTGGAACTCCAATATAGAGGAGGAGATTTAAGAGAATGGAAAAAGGTAGTTAAAAATTTAAAAAAACCTAAACACTTCACTAGGATTGCAGTAGTAGGGAAATACATAACTCTTCAAGATGCCTATAAATCGATATACGAAGCTCTAATCCATGGAGGAATTGCCCACAATGCAGGAGTGGAAATAAAAAGAGTGGATTCTGAAGAACTACTCAAAAAGAAACCACATACTTACTTGAAAGATGTAAAGGGAATCCTCGTTCCTGGAGGATTTGGTTATAGAGGGATCGAAGGGAAGATAAAAGCTATCGAGTATGCCCGCACTAGAAGAATCCCTTTCTTAGGAATATGTTTAGGAATGCAAACAGCAGTTATTGAATTTGCCCGGAATGTTTGTGGACTTAAGAAAGCTAACTCTACAGAATTCGATAAAGATACACCTCATCCAGTAATAAGCCTTTTAGAAGAACAAAGAAAAATAAAATTTAAAGGAGGAACGATGCGCTTAGGAGCTTACCTCTGTACACTTAAGAAAGATACAAAAGCTTACTTAGCCTACAATAGAAGAAACAAAGTATGGGAAAGGCATCGTCATCGCTATGAGTTCAACAATAAGTATAGAAAAATCATGGAAAAACATGGGTTAGTAATTTCAGGAATTAACCCAGAAAAAAAATTAGTAGAAATTATTGAATTGAGAAATCATCCCTTCTTTGTTGCCTGCCAATTCCATCCAGAATTTAAATCCAAGCCAGATAAAGCCCATCCTTTATTCTCTGCTTTCATAGAAGCATCTCTTAGAAAATAGTTAGCATGAAAATTATAAACAAGAGAGCACTAGCAAAAGTGAATAAATTAAGGATTGTAGAAAGAGAGTAAAAAGGTGAAAATCAAAAGTCACAATCATATATAGACGAAACGAGAAAGAAATGCCTCAAGAAAGATAGAATACATCCATGCTAAAGAAGAAGGAAAGTTATATTGGTGTAGACTCATCAATATTATAAACTTCTCTTAAAGGAGTGCATGCCGGAGGAGGCATTATAAAAAGATGAGAAACAGTAATCGAAGCAATGGAAATGGCGAGAAAAGCATCTCAAGCCATTATATCCTACATTTCTTAAAATATTTCTTTGTGATATCAAGTAATTGTGATAAAATAGTTCTGTTTTTATAAGGAGGTAAAATGGCAGAGGTAAGAATAGACAAGAAAGAAGACTTTGAAAAAGCACTGAAGAGATTTAAAATGCAATGTAAAAAAGAGGGAATCCTTAAAGAATATCGGGAAAGGCAATACTATACGAAACCGTCTCAAAGAAGGAGGAGAAATGTAAAGAAAAAAAGATAAAAAAAGGGCTATTGTTGAAAGTAGGGTTCATTTAACGAGAGGTGAAGTAAATGGAAGAGGAAAAAAATAAAATTTATGTAGGAAATTTAGAATATAGCGTAAGTGAAGAGGAACTTAAAAAAACTTTTGAAAACAAAGGGATACCTACTAAAGATCTAAAAATAATAAAAGATAAATATACAGGAAAATCCAAAGGTTTTGGATTTGTAGAAGTTGAAAATGAAGAAATAATCCAACAAGCGATAGATTCCTTAGACGGCGAAGAACTCAAAGGAAGAAAGTTGAGGGTAAGCAGGGCAAGAAAGCCCAAACCAAGGTTTGAAAGAGGTAGACACCCTCGATTTTCAAGGTAAAAAAAGGAGGCACTAAAAAAGTGCCTCCTTTTTAAGATGGATTGCCAGAAAATAAGAAAAAATTTTCCTGGTTATATAAATCATAGCATACCTCAAAATTTAGTACAGATTATAGAAGAACATTTGTGTATATGCGAAGATTGTCGAAATAAACTAAATCAACTTTTAAACAAAGAAACCGATTACCAATCCCCATCTTATCATTACAAAAGAGATTCATATAGTCTTGTAGTTTACTTTATTTTAGGAATAGGAATAATCCTAGTTACCTATTTAGTATTTTTATTTGTAAAATTCCCTAGCTCTATGGGAAAGTGAAAGAAGTTTTTATTTTTAGTCTAATTCAAGGGATCACAGAGTTTCTTCCAATAAGTAGTAGTGGACACCTATTTCTTGCTGAGAGAATTCTTCAAGTAAGATCCGAATCACTACCTTTTTTTACTTATCTTCACTTAGCTACGCTATTAGCTATTATTGTATATCTTCGTAAAGAAATTATATCTTATATCCAAGATAGAAAAATTCTCATAAATTTGACTATAACTTCTTTAGTTACTTTATTATTAGCCTATCTAATAATGATCAGTGCTCAAGTTTACTTTGGAGAAAAAATACTTATCGCAATAGGTTTTCTCTTTACTAGCTTAATCCTTTTATTTTTTAAGAAAGGAGACGAAAAACTTGCTAAGGAACTTTCTATTAAAGAGTGTATCTTGATAGGGATTCTCCAAGGATTGGCAATCTTACCAGGAATATCTCGCTCAGGAGTAACTATAGTGGCTTCTTTGGGGAGAGGACTTAGCAAAAGGGAGGCATTCAATTTTTCTTTCTTACTAGCAATTCCTGTAATCTTAGCAGCCTTCTTAGTAGAAGCAAATAGTCTTTTCCAATATAAATTGGGTAGTCCTCTTTTAATATTTAGCTTTATTCTAACTTTCTTAGTAGGAGTAGGTTCGCTAAGTATTCTAAGAAAGTTTTTAGAAGAGAGTAAACTTTATAAATTTGGCTATTATTGTTTGGTATTAGCTGTGCTAACAGTATTCTTATGACGATTAATGTGAGAGATAAAGATGGTGTGGCTATTCTTGATTTAGCAGGAAATATTGATATTAATGCTTCTAATTTTGTAGAAACCGCTGGTTGGGTTCTTAAGTATAAATCTAAAAATATTGTATGTAACTTTAATAAGGTAAATATAATAGACTATATTGGTATTTCCATTCTTGCTGTAGTATATAAAAATATTCTTAATCATAAAGGAAGGATGGAAATATGTAACGTACCTACGCACATTAAGAATATATTTACTCTCGTAGGACTGAATAAAGTATTTAATTTCCATAGTAACGAAGAAGAGGCAATTAGGTATCTAAAAGAGGAGGAAAGCATTTACCGAATACTAAAGAAAAAACTTAGAAGACGTTTTAGAAGGATTCCTTTCCACGCCATTATTGAATATAAACAAAAATTTTCTTCCAAAGATCTCTTCTATAAAGGAAAGGTTTTGAATCTGAGCGCCATAGGAGTATTTATCGTAGCCAAGAAGATATTTTCTGTAGGGGAGATACTCTCAACCCGTATAAATTTATCTCCTAAACCTGGCATTATAGAAATTGACACTAGAGTAATCTGGGTAGCAGATAGGGAAATCCAGCCTCTGGAGTATCCAGGAATGGGTTTGGAATTCTATAACATCGATCACGAAATACAGAAAGAGATTTTAGAATTTATAAATAAACATCTAACATATTCCCAAGATATTTAAAGATGATAATCAATATTAAAAATGTAACTCTGGAATGTGTAAAAGGTGATATCACTAAACAAATTGGTTTTGATGCTATAGTAAATGCTGCTAACGCTTATCTTGCTCCTGGTGGAGGAGTAGCAGGAGCGATACATAAGGCTAGCGGTCCCTTGCTTTATCAGGAATGCAAAAAACTTGCCCCTATAAAGGTAAGTCAGGCTGTAATTACTAAAGCTTATAACCTTCCTAATAAATATGTAATCCATTGCTTAGGACCAAGGTACAAAATAGATAGACCTGAGGATAAACTTTTGGCTTCCTGCTATAAAAATGCTCTAATTCTTGCTGAAAAGAATAAAGTAACCTCTATAGCTTTTCCTGCTATATCTACCGGTGCTTTTGGCTATCCTATAGAGGAAGCAGCTAAAATTTCTCTACAAACTTTAATAGAAGTGGCTGAGGAACTTAGAGAAGTGAAAAGAATCCGTCTTGTGCTTTATTCTGAAACTGATTTAGAAGTTTATCAAAATACTCTAAAAAAGTTAAAAACTACATTAAAAGATGGAGATAAGAATAGGTGCTCGTCTTAGGAAATTGTTGCCAGAAGCAAGATTTGCCTGGGCAGAGTTTAAAGATATAACTATAAAGAGTTCCTCCTCTCAGTTGATCCAATTAATGGAAAAAGAGAAAAATGTACTATCTCATCTATTTAATATTTCTACCTTAGCCAAGGATAAAGCAATTGATATTTCTCGCATGGCTTTTAAAAAGTAGGCAACATACTTACAAGTGGAGTAGGGGAGGAAGAGACCTTCGTCTCCCCTAGCGGCCGAGTTATCCATTGTAAGAATAGAATAATCTTGAAAAATCAAAATAATGAAGTAGTAGGAAGTCCTTTCGTGGATTCTCTGAAGACTAAAATAGATAGAAATTGCACCAGATTCTTGCATTTAGTATACTTTTAGTCTCCTTGGCCTGAAAGGAAGGAATTCCAATACATGAAAACTATCTTTCTAAATTTTTTAGGGGGTACTACCTCTGGATATCACTACTTACCTCAGGAGAAATAAGCTCCCTAAAAAATAAAAAGAGAAAAATAAAAATTAAATTAATAAACTTAGTTAAAACTTTGTGAATGAATTCACAAATAGTAAAATTTCTCTCAAGCAAGGTTGAAATTAGGAACAAAAATATTGTATAATTAATAACGCCGATAAGGGCAAACTCTGAGAAATCAGAGGACGCAAAGCTACAGACCTAAGGTAGTTAAGGAAGCCGTTGCTCACTAAATTATTAGCCCCCAGATAGTGAGCAAGTTAGGCACCTGGAGACTACTAGGGTGGCTGAGCTGCCGAGACAGAAGGCCCTTATCGGCCTTTATTCATAAATCTTATCCTACCGAATAATCCCTTTTTATTCTTCTGTTACTTCCGATAATATATCTTATGTAAACTTTTATTATAACCTTTTTTCTCTGTAACTAATTGAAAATCAAAAAATTATATAAAGACTATAAAAACCTGTGAATAAGAAAAGGGATATTTACTCTTAGTAATGTATTCTTCCTTATATTTACCTAATTTACCTAAAATTTACCTAAAAACTCAAATTTGAGAAGTGAAAACTAAAAAGGGTTAAAGTAAACACCGGCTAACTCTTCGGGAGGGTTAAACTCTTGGATCCATCCTTCTAGCTCTATCTCTTCCACCAGCTTTTTTACTTCTAAATACTCTTCATAATTAGGGGGCCTATTTAACCTTGGCACGGATGATGCTTTAAAATAAGGACGATACTGAAACATAATACTTATATAAGCCTTAGGGGTATTTTCCTTTATCCACCAAAGAATACGCTTAGCTTCCTTAACCATAGTAGGAAGAAGTAAGTGCCTTATAATTATACCTCTTTTTAAAAGCCCATCTTCCCAGAAAGGAATATCTATCTGCTGATACATTGCTTTTACCGCCCTTCTATTATAGAAAGGATAATCTTTAGTATGTGAACCCAACCAGGAAGCAGAAGAAGTAAAATACTTCATATCTACCAAATATATATCCACCATTCCTTCTAAAGCTTTTATAATTTCTGTTCTCTCATACCCTGAAGAATTATAAACTATAGGGATATTTAAACCTTGGTGGTAAGCTATAAGGAGAGCTTTTATAATCTGTGGTAGGAAATGTGTAGGAGTTACAAGATTAATATTTTCTGCTCCCTGAGCCTGTAATTTAAGCATAAGACTAGCTAATTGGTGTTCATTCATGATCTTACCCTGGCAAAGATGAGAAAACTTAAAATTTTGGCAGTAAATGCATCTTAAGTTACACCCTGAAAAAAAAATCGCACCACTTCCATTTTTTCCTACTAAAGGAGGCTCCTCTCCCCTATGGATAAAGGCAGTATAGACAGAAAGATTCTTTATCTGGCAAAAACCCACTTCTTTTGACCTATCTACTCCACACTTACGAGGGCATAATTGGCAATTCCTCCATTGAGCCAAAAAATAATCTAATCTTTTTTTAATTTTATATATCTTATCTTTGTTTCTTTGAAACATATCTAATTTGAGTAAGGTATAAATTTCTAATCTTTAAAAAAATATCCTTATACTGAGGGATCCTATAATCAGGATAGGTCCAGGAAAAATCAGTAAATTCTCCTTTCCTATAAGTAAGAGTAACTTCAGCATAAATACCCTTACCTAAATATATACGATGAGAAAAATTTTTAGTAGTGGCTAAAACTAACTTGGCATCATTCAAATATCCTGGATCTATATTAACCTTTCTCTTTCCCTGGTAAGAAAATTTTCTCTCCAGTTTAAGAGTGTATAGCTTAATCCTTAGTAAAGCTGAAGGGTTAATTAATACTTTAAAAGATAAAAACTTCCTTATTAAATTTCTTCCCATTTCCTTAGCATAGTAATCAGTAAAGTCAAATTTTATTGCTTTACTTTCATAATCTATACCTTTGTACTTTTTCTCCATTATTTTCTTGATTTTAGAGAAATCTTCCTCGTTCGAATAGATAAACCCACATATAAACTTAACTTTTTTAGGTAAAGAAAGTTTAAGCATTTTAAGGATGGTACTTTAGTTTTTAACTGCAGAATTTATATAGGAAAGTAAAACTTTTCTATAAGCTTCATTTATCTCAGAGAAAAATATTCCTATATTATAAAAATTTTTACCATTGTCACGAATCGGTTGGGACCTTACTACTACTCCTTTACAATTTATCTTTTTCAAAAATCTTTTTCCTTTTTTAATTAAAGGAATCAAAAGAACGATTTTTAACTTAGTCATAACAGGAATTTCTCTATCTACAGAACAGTAGGCGCCGTTGCCACTTATATTTTTTGTTTCAGTAACTACATCAAACTCCTGATTAGATATCTTTATAGGGAGGGCGAAGGTAAAGCGAGGATATCTCCTTTTTTCTTTTAGCATTAAGAGATTTGTTTTTTATTAGAAATATAAGTTTTAAAACACTTCTTACTACAGAAATATCCTCCGTTTCTATAATACCAATCTATTCTTCTCAAGGACTTGTTACAGTTTAAACAATTTCTCCTTTTATCCTCGCTCTTCCCCATTGTTAGGATACCTTTCTTATAAAGTTGTTCAAATTAGTTCTATCTTTTTCATTAATCTCTAAAAACCTTAAACCTGCGGAGTACCTTTCCGAGCATCGCTCTTTGCTACACCACACTACTCTAGCTTTAATCAAGACCATCTCTTCTATTAGGTTAATATTTACCCTCACCTCTTGATTCTTAGGAAGGAAATTTTCGCTCAAAATTCTTACTCCTCCTAAACTTAAATCCTTACTTACAGTGTAAAAGAAACTCCTTCTTTCAGGTAGAACTATACACTCTACAGGAAAAGAAACCTTTACTCGTAAATCCTTCCTTCTTTCCTTCATCCCTTCTCCTTGAGATATTTTGAAAACGTTTTCAGACCTATCTCTAAAATTTAGGAATTTTAGTATAACATATTTTTATCTATTTGTCAAACTACCCTGATCTCCTAATTATTCGTAAGCTCTTCTTTATCAAATCTAAAGAGACATCTTTGCAAACTTTTGTTTTCCCTATTCTTTCTAAGAGTACCATTCGGATACCCCCAACGAATTTCTTATCTAAAGAGAGACTCTTAAGTACTTTTTCCGGTAAGAAGGAAAACTCAGTAGGAAGAGAATACAACTCTATTAATCTCTTTATCCTCTCTCTTTCCTCTCTAGAGCATAACCCTAAAGAGGAAGAAATAAAACTGGCACAAATCATTCCTAAGGCTATCGCCTCTCCATGAGTGAGCTTTCTCTGATATCCTAAGGAAGCCTCTAAGGCATGACCTAAGGTGTGACCAAAATTTAAAATAGTTCTTACTCCTCTCTTTTCTTTTTCGTCTCCCTCTACTATTTTAGCTTTTATCCTTATACACTTTTCTATAACTGGGGCAATAAATCTGCGGTCTAACTTCCTTACTCTCTGGTAGTTAGCTTCAAGAAAGTTAAACAACTCCTTATCTTCAATTACTGCATACTTAATAACTTCTGCAAATCCCTGTTTAAGCTCTCTAAAAGGTAAGGTATGTAGGAAATTGAGGTCAACAAAGACTGATTTAGGCTGATAAAATGTCCCTACTATATTCTTTGCTTCTTTCAAATTTATCGCTGTCTTACCCCCAATACTAGCATCTACACATCCCAAAAGAGTAGTAGGTACCTGAATATAAGGAATGCCTCTTTTATAAATTGAGGCTACAAATCCTCCTAAATCACCAATGGTTCCCCCTCCTACACATGTTATAAAAATTCTCTTTTTTATACCATCTACTTTCACAAGCTCATCTATTATTTTAAAGACCCATTTCTTTGATTTACATCTCTCACCATCCGGAACTTCTATAACTCTATGAGGGATACTTTGGATAATTTTTTTAATCTTATTCTTGTGAAGATGAAAGATTTTTCGGTTAGTAATAATTACGCAGAAATTTCCTATGTTAGAACGACGAAGATAAGAAGGTATTTTCTCTACGGTATTGTTACCCAAATAAATATTGTAAGAATCTTCTTTAAGCTTTAAATTAATCACTTTCATAAATAAGGAAACTCTATCCTAAAAAGATAGAATATAATTCGGATAATAGGAAAGATAAACCAATGCAAAAATCCCAAAGAGATAAGTCCCACAATAACGATGAACCCTACCATTTCTAACTTTAAATACTGAAGAGCCTGTCTATAAGGAAGGAAAGCTGCCACTACTCTTGAACCATCCAAAGGAGGTAAAGGAAGTAGATTAAAAATACACAGAATTAAATTTATAAGTATTCCGTATATAAAAATGTCATAGAGAAAACCTACAAAGAGACGGAGTTTGATTAATAATATAAAGATAATAGCTAGGATAAAATTACTCAAAGGGCCAGCAATACCAACCCACATTATATCTTTTTTGGGGTTACGGAAATTATAAGGATTTATAGGAACTGGTTTAGCATAACCAAAGGCGAACGCTCCTCTACTTATAATTAACAAAAAGATAGGAAGCAATATGGTACCAAACACGTCAATATGAGCTAAAGGGTTTAAAGTTAATCTACCTGAAATCTTTGGGGTGATATCTCCTAATCTATAAGCTACCCAACCATGAGCATATTCATGGATAATTATAGAAAAGAAAAGAATAGCGATTATAAAAAGAGTTATCACAGCTTCAAAATTTTTTCGACCTTTACATATATACACTTATTATCTCTCGACTTACCCCAGATTGCTACTTTCTTATTGATAAGGTTTTCTACATTGATGCTATTTATCTGGAGAAGAATAATTCCTCCTTCGTTTTTCAGAAAATAGTTAGCTTTACATTTTTTAAATTTTTTAGGAAGTCTCTTTAAAATACCCTTGGCTAGAGGGGGTGGGAGAGCAATTTGATTTTTTTTCTGCAAAGATGTAGAAGAAATAGCATTATTCTTTTCCTGGCTCTCAGAAGGTAATATTTTAATAAATTTTTTATGTACCCAACCCCAAGTATAAGGGTAACATCTTATCTGTGTCCATCCGTCAGACTCCCCTAAAACCAAAACAACTTGACCTTTATTTAACCTTCCTATTATAGGAGCTTCTAAAGAAGGGGAAATTCTAACATTAAGAGAAGAAGGTATTACTCTTGCTCCTTTAGAAGATATTTTAGTTAAGTATTTAGAAGCCACATAACATTTAAATCTTAATGGTAGTTTAAACTTATACCAACTATACTTTTCCCTTACAATATCTATAACTTCTCCTTTATATAATTTTCCTAAAGAAGGAGCATTAACCGTAGAATCTGCTCTTACATTTACTCCATTTTCCTTTACTATACCTTTAAATGGAAAGGCAATTCCTGAGAATAAAAGAAAAAATAGGACGAGATTGATTGCTACTTTCAGAAAAACTAGCTTTTTTATCTTGGTAACCATTAACTTGTCTTTTCACCTTCTTCTTTCTTTTCTTCTTTAGGCTTCTCTTTTTTAGCTGCTTTTAACTTTACTACCTTCACTTTAGGTAGACCGTAAACTCTGGATTCACTCTTCCATAACCCTTTCTCCATAAGCCATTTTATTCTTTCTGTTCTCTTTAACACCGAACGAAACTTACCTGATTTCCCAGCCCTTCTTAAAGAAGAGTGTAACCCCATCATAACCTCCTAATAAAGCAATCTTTATATCTATTTTTTAAGTATCGTAAGTGTTTCTTAGCTTCTTCTTGGGTAGAATACTCTCCTACGAAAATTACTAAGTAGTTACCTCTTTGGGAAATAATAACTGGGTAACCGTTTTCTTCTAACTTCTTCTTCTCTTTCTCTGCAATATCTCTATTTTTATAGGTAGCTACTTGAATCACGTATTTACTTGATAAAATTTTTTTCTCCTCATTTTCTCTCTTTAAAATCTTTTCATGCTCTCCTAAGCTTTTTTTAACATTCTGAGCATCTTCATGCAAATTTTTTACTGATTTCAAAACTAGGACTGAATTATCTCTTTCCTTTCTAGAAAAAGATATTTTTTTACCTTTCTCCACACCTAGAATATACGAAAAAACTACAACAAAACTTATAATGACAAGAAAAATAATCAAAGTATCTAAAGATATATTAAAAGACAACTTTCCTCTTTTATCTTCCTGAAAATTGAAGAGTTTTAATTGTTCGCCTCTCATCAATTTATATTATAGAAACTACTCTAACGAATTCAAGTATTTTCTAATCCGTCTCTTTTTCAATATATTAAGAAAAGTTTCTACTACACGAGGATCAAACTGGATTCCCTCCTGCTTTTTTAATTCTCTTTCAATTTCTTCCAGACTCATCTTCCTTTTATAAGGACGCCCAAAAAACATAGCATCAAAAGCGTCTATCACCGCCAGTATCCGAGCAGCCAAAGGAATTTCTTCTTTCTTCAACTTAGAAGGATAGCCTTTGCCATCGTATCTTTCATGATGATGCAAGATAATAGGAATAACTGGTTTTAAAATCTTTAAATCTTTTATGAGTTCTACACCTCTCCGTGGATGTTTCGTGATCATACGAAATTCCTCTTCAGTGAGAGGCTCCTGTTTTTTCAGGATATTCACAGGAAGATTTATCTTCCCTACGTCGTGAAGTAAAGAAGCAAATTCTAAAGATTTCCTTTCTGCTTCAGTTAGATGCATATCCTTAGCTAGTTCTCTTATAAGTTTAGATATCCTTTTATAATGAATATAAGATGTTGGTACATGTTGGGTTAAAAGTTGAGAAAAAGCTTTAATATAAGTTAGTACGTTCTTCTTCTCTTCTATAAACAAACTAACGAGCTTAAGAGAAACGCCTACTTGTTCTGTAAGGGCTACAAATAACCTTTTTTCTATCTCAGTAAAGGGAGCATTTCTATTCTTAACATAGATTGCCCCTAATGTATCTACGAATATAAAAGGAGATATCAATCTATGCTCTAATAAAATTTCTTCTTCACCTTCAATGATTTTCTTCTCTCTCTCAGTCAAAATGGAAAGTCCCCCTTTTTTGATACTCCATCTTTCATTATAAAATTTTACTTTTAGCAATTTTGAGGAATTAAAAGATTTACAAACTAAAATTACTGTGTTTGCTTTGAAAGTATGTGCATACACTTTAGCTATTCCCATAACAAACTCCTCAATTTTAGTGAAAGAGGCTGTTAATCGATAGAGTGCATGGAAAGATGAAAAAATCTGTTTATACCCTTTCATAAGGATCGAATAATTTCTTATATTCCTCTAAAGCATAACGATCAGTCATTCCTGCTATATAATCACATATTATCCTCTTTAAACCTTTGGAATCTTTTCTTACTTTTTTTCTAAAGCTTGGAGGGATAATCTCAGGATTATTTAAATACACATAAAAAAGAGCTTTAATAAACCGCTTAGCTTTATCTGACATTCTCAAAACTCTCCAGTGACAATAAAGAGTTTCAAAAAGGAACCGTCTTAATTCTTCTCTATCTGCCTGCATACTCTTACTAAATGAGATTAGTCGTATAGGAATCTTCTTTACATCATTAGGAGAATTTATCCCCATCTTCTTAATATTTTTAAGACTGTTTTTGATAAGATCAGTTACCTGTAAATTTATAAAATTTCTAATTATAAGATAGTCTTTAAGTTCACGAGGAAGATTAGAATATTCTTTATTAACCTTCTCTTCATTGTACCGCCATAACTTTATGTTTTTTAACTCCTCTCGCATAAGCATTCTTGATTTTACACCGTCATCTAAATCGTGACTATCATAGGCAATCTCATCAGCAACATCCATAACTTGAGCCTCCAAAGTAGGATGGGTTTCTGGTTCCAATTCAGAAAACTCTCTTAAAAGATCTTTCTTAGACAAATCTGTAGAATGCTTGAGAATACCTTCTCGAGTCTCCCATGAAAGATTGAGTCCTTTAAAGTGAGGGTATCTTTCCTCTAAAATGTCCACTACTCTTAACCCTTGAATATTATGATTAAATCCTCCTTCTTCACGCATCAACTCATCTAAAGTATCTTCTACTGCATGACCAAAGGGAGTATGACCTAAATCGTGGGCTAGGGCTATAGCTTCGGTGAGATCCTCATTTAACTTAAGGGCTTTACTTATTGTGCGAGCAATCTGAGAAACCTCCAAGGTATGAGTCAATCGAGTACGGTAATAATCTCCTTCGTGATAAACGAAAACCTGAGTTTTATATTCTAATCTTCTAAAAGCTGCACAGTGAATAATTCTATCTCTATCCCTCTGATAAATTGATCGATAAGGATGCTCTTCCTCCTTGTACTTACGTCCCTTAGAGTGACTACTTTTCATAGCGTAGGGAGCAAGCATATTTTCTTCCCAGTTTTCTATCTCTTTTCTCGTAAGCATCTCTTAATTTTAGAGTAGAGCTCATTTAAACTTTGAGAAATAACTTTACTATTACTACATACAGACATAAAATTAGTATCTCCTACCCACCTAGGAACTATGTGAATATGAAGATGTTTTTCTACTCCTGCTCCTGCAGATTTTCCAATATTTATCCCTATATTAAAACCATCAGGCTTTAAAACTTTTCTCAAAATAGAAATCATAATCTTTATTACCCTCACAAGATCTAAAGATTCCTCACTATTCAATTTTTCTAGGTCAGCGACATGACGCCTCGGAGCAACCATAAGATGTCCGTTATTATAAGGAAAAATATTAAGAATAGTTAAAGTGTAAGGGGTCCTTAAAATCAAAAAGTTATCTTTATCTTTTTTACTTTTGTAAGCATAACAAAAGATACATCTTCTTTTTTTCTTTAGATCTTTTTGAATATATTTTATCCTCCAAGGAGCCCAAAGTCGATTCATATCTTAAATTATAGTTAGGTATTCAATTTCACAATCTTAGGATTAACTTTTCCTGCTTTTATCTCTAAAATTCCATAAGAATTGTAAGGAGCGAACAATTTATCCATAACCGAACCTGGATTAAAATAAATTTTATCTCCTATCTTTTTATTTAGAGGAGAATGAGAATGTCCAAAAATAAAAATATCAATTTTATTCCAAACGTCTTTAAAATTATCGTTAACAAAAGAAATTAAATTATAAGGTGCTCCTCTACCATGTATAACTCCTATGCAAATTTTATCTATCTCTATAATTTGACGATAAGGCAACTTCTCACTTACTTCACTATTGTCCATATTCCCACATACTCCGTAAGTTCTAACATAAGAGGACAACTCCTCAAATACGGAATATTCCACAAAATCACCTGCATGAATACACAGGTTACTCTTTTTAGCCTCCTCTACTACTTCTGAGGGTAACTTTCTACCAGTAAAAGGAATATGGGTATCGGAAAGTACAAGAATTCTCATAATAGGATTGGTCTGTGATAAAGTTTCAATATCTTATTTATAACTTCAGAATCCCATAGAAGGATTTTACTCTCTTTAGCCACCAAACGTGCAGAATTATCGAGCATACCTAAAGAGATAAATATTTTTTTTAAATTTCTAACTCTGATAGGATCAGTAATCTTTCCAAAATCTAAAATATCTTTCTCTTGCGTTACGTCTTCCTTAACTCCTACAAAAGCAATCTCTTCACCTTCTCCTATTAATATGTTAAATCTTTTCTCAGGATAACTTATTGTCCTTATCTTATCCAAACGAGGAAGGCGGACTCTAACATCTCCGATTAAAAGAGTATCTCCCCTAAAAGACGAAAACAAGTTAAGAATTCTTTGCACTTTCTCTTTAGCAAATTCTTCCTTAAAAAGGGCTATCTCCTCATAAACAGCCTCTTTAAAAGCAAGATATCTCCTCTCTCTATTAGAAGGATAATATAAATAGAACTTAAAAACTTTTGATAACCAAAAAGAAAATAACGAATCAGAAATTTTATATATATTTCCTAAATTTTCTAGATTAGACGAATCTATAAGCTTTTGTAACTTTAACGTAAGAGTTTTTTGATCCCAATGTAGAAAAAAAGCTAAATCACTCTTACGAATATAACCTTCACTTATAAGAATAAGAAGTTTTAAAAGTTGACGAAAGTCTCTGTACCTTTCCTTTATCAATTCAATTCTATTTATAAATTTTTGAAAAATACAAGAAGAACTTACATAGAGAGTATTTTCGATAATATCCATTATCGAATCTTCATTACTTTCTTTATAAAACTGCTTAATCACATTAGAAAATATTTCATAATAAATAGTATTTGAAGACAATAAGTTAAGAAAGAAACCTATGAAATAAGGCTTTGGAGTTAAAGGTTTAAGTAGATTAGACAAAAATAAATAACTTTCTAAGGTAGATTCTTCTTCTAAGTAAACTATCTCAAAACCACCAAAAAGAAGACTTAACTTTGTACCTAATATCCTCTTTGCTTCTCTTAACTTAGAACTGGTCAAAATAATCATGCATCTTCTTTGAAGAATAATAAATTTTGAAAAGTCGGCGTAGAAACGTTCAAATATTGCTGCCAATTCTTGAAATTCCTCTACTATTAAAATACATTTCTTTTTACTTTCATTTATAAACTTATTAATTAGCTCTAAAATATCTAAAAAGAAGAGATTACTCTTTTTTAATATTTCTTTTATATAGTTAACAGTTAAGGGAAGAGAACTACTACTTTCAATTATTAATTTATCAAGATGACTGTGGAAATCTAAATATTGGCTCAAGACATCATAAGCTACACTCTTGAATATATCTTTTCCTTCTAAATAAGAACCGTTAATTTTTAAAAGTATAGTATCAGAATGTTTACTATTTAAAATAAAATTTTCTAATAAAAAAGCAACCTCTTCTTTATTCTTTCCCAAGAGAGCAATATTCTGCCGATAACCTTCTAAGAATGAAGTAATTCTCTTCTTAGTGAGTTCTATTACCGCTAATTTTATGCATTTATCTTCCATGGCTTATCTATATAGAACACTGAATCTAAACCTGCCACATAAAACGGGCGAGCGGATAAAACTATTCTTAAAAAGAATTCTCTGTTTAGTTTTACCCGCATGCCTTTAGATATTAATAAAGAGCTATACATTGAATAATTCATCTTAAGCATTGAATAATAAGCTTAACAAAGCGGGCGAGCGGATAAAACTATTCTTAAAAAGAATTCTCTGTTTAGTTTTACCCGCATGCCTTTAGATATTAATAAAGAGCTATACATTGAATAATTCATCTTAAGCATTGAATAATAAGCTTAACAAAGCGGGCGAGCGGAATCGAACCGCCATATCAGGCTTGGAAGGCCTGTGTTCTACCATTGAACTACGCCCGCATTAGTATTATTTACAAAATCTATCAAAAAACATAAACTTTATTCTCAACTCTGAGCGGTAGTTATAATCACTTTAGAAGGTCACATTTATCAATTAACCTTAAAGAGCAAAACTTACCACACATAGTACAAATATCATCTAAAGAAACTTTCTTTTGTTCTCTATAGTTTTCTGCCTTTTCTCTATCCAAACAATATTTAAAAACTTCTCTCCATTTTCTTTTTGCTCTTGCTAAAGAAAGCACCTTATCCCTTTCCCATTCATCTTTAAATCTTATTAAATCTACACTGTGAGCAGCAATCTTTGAAGCAATTACTCCTAATTTTACATCCTCTACAGAGGGATGTCTTAGATGCTCAGCGGGGGTTACTACACATAAGAAATCTGCCCCCCATAATGCTGCTAGAGCCCCTCCTATAGCAGAAACAATATGATCGTAACCGCAAGCTATATCGGTAGTTAAAGGACCTAAAACATAGAATGGAGCTTGATCACAAAGTTTTTTCTCTATCCACATATTGAACCTTATCTCATCTATCCTAATATGTCCAGGACCTTCTACCATTACCTGAACATTCTTTTTTCGGCATTTTTTTACTAGCTGTGCTAGAGTAAAAAGTTCATATATTTGTAACTTATCAGTAGAATCGGCTATGGCTCCTGGCCTTAATGCATCCCCTAAGCTTATTGTAATTCGGTATTTTTTGGCAATATCTAAAACAGTATCAAACTCCTCATAGAGAGGATTTTCTTTCTTGTTTACGTACATCCACCTTGCTAAAATCGCTCCTCCTCTACTTACAATTCCCGACGTTCTCTTTTCCCTCTGCAAAATATCCAGAAAGTTTCTCAATATCCCAGCATGAATAGTAAAAAAATCTATACCGTCTTTGGCCTGTTCCTCTAAAACGGCAAAAATATCATCATTGGTCATCTTTTCAAAATTTCCTCTCCTTCTCTCTACTTCTGAAGCTACCTCATATATAGGAACACTTCCAACAGGAACTGGAGAAGCTTTTATTATTTCTTTTCTAATTTTTCTTAAGTTACCTCCTACACTTAAGTCCATAATTGTATCTGTACCGTACTTAACTGCTATAGCTAACTTCTCTAATTCATCTTTGAACTCTCTTCTCTCCGTAGAAGTCCCCAAGTTAGTATTCACTTTTACTTTTAACCCCTTACCTATGGCAATGATTTTCTTTATTTCTCTTTTATTATTGTGAGGAATCACTATCCTCCCTTTCTTAAAATTATTCTCTAAATGAGAAAGTGATACCCCTTCTTTTTTGGCAATTTCTTTTAAGATACTTTTTCTAAACATTTCTTAAAGCTCCTTACGGTTTTTTTCAAATCTTTACTCAAGATTAACCCCCTGCATACAGCTATATTCTTGATGCCCATTCTTACCACCGAATTTACATTTCTTAAACTTATTCCTCCTACAACAAAATACTTCTTCTTTACTTTCCTTATAGTATTCTTCAAGGAATCTTTGCTCCAGAGAGGGAGATAAGGTTTTATTGAAGATTTGAATACAGGACCAAAACTAAAGTAATCCACAGGTTCACTTTTAAATTTATTGAATTCTTCCAAAGAGTGAATGGTTTTGCCAATAATTCTCTTCTTCCCTAAAATCCTGCGGGCCTCACCAGGAGGAATGTCATCCCTCCCTAAATGCACCCCATTAGCTCCAGAGAGGTAAGCGATATCTACACGGTCATTAACAAGGAAAATTGCTTCTCTATTATAAACTATCTTAGAAAGCCTTTTGGCGAGGTGTAAAGCTAAATTATCAGAGAGATCCTTAAATCGAAATTGAAGAATATCTACACCGTAATCAAGGAGTCTTTCTGCAAGAGAAAACATATCTAATTGCTTCTGTTCTATAATTCCCTTATCCAGTATTGCGTAGAGAAGGCCATTTCGAGAAAGTACATTTTTCCAACTCATAAACCTTAAACCTAGTCTTTTTTATAACTCCTGCTTTCTTCTCATCTATTAGTTTAAGAAACTCTTCTAAGACTCTTAAGGACTCTTTTACTCTCTGAAGATTAACATAAAGAATTTCCTCTACGTTTTTCCTTTTCTTCTCTAAAAAGTCATAATCCTTACCTAAATCTTCTTTTACATTACGTGCCTTTATTAGTTTACCCTTAAAGAATCCCCCCTCCACAATTCTATCTAAAGAATGCCTAACTTTACGAGTTCTTTTTCTTAAGCGGTCGTTTCTTAAGATAAAACGAAAAGTATCTTCTATAACCCTGAGACCTTCCTTGGCTCGATTAAAGTTAACATCTATTATCTTAAAGATATCAAACTTAATTGACACTTTCTTTTATTCTATTAACTATCTCTGTTGTAGAATATCCTTTGAGAATCTTTACTGTAAACACTTTTTTCACTAAGTCTCTTCCTACAATATTTTTCTTCTCCCAGTCAGAACCCTTCACTAAGTAATGTGGTTTAATCGCCTTTATTAAATTTAGAGGTGTAGATTGTTTAAAAATTATTACAAAATCCACATCTTCTAAAGCAGAAACTACTTTGGCTCTTGCTCTCTCATCTAAAATAGGTCTTTGAGGACCTTTTATTTTTCTTACCGAACTATCAGAATTTATCCCTACTACTAAGATATCACCTTTACTTTTAGCTTCTTTTATCACTTTTATGTGTCCAGGATGGAGAATGTCGAAACACCCATTAGTAAAAACGATTTTTTTACCCTCTTTTTTCAATCTATTCAGAATTTTTTTAAGTTCATTAAGTTTCTTTACCTTCGCCAAACAAAGCCTCCTCTACAATCTCACACAAGATATGACCTATAAGAATATGCATTTCTTGAATTCTAGGTACTTCGTAAGCCTTAACTATCAAGGCTATATCTACCAAATCTTTAAGCTCTCCTCCATCTCTACCTAACAATCCTACTGTGTAAGCTCCTATCTCCTTTGCCTTCTTTATCGCCTCTATAACATTTTTGGAGACCCCAGAAGTAGAAA
Organism: uncultured Planctomycetia bacterium; assembly: GCA_964536865.1. Taxonomy (GTDB): domain Bacteria; phylum Omnitrophota; class Gorgyraeia; order Duberdicusellales; family 4484-171; genus B7-G16. Next base: position 14,352 of record CAZHYN010000008.1, on the reverse strand, counting down.
TTCCTACAACTACATCCTTAGAATCCACTAAAGCCTCTATCTGCTTGGAAAATACTTCTTCAAAACCGTAGTCATTTCCTAATGCAGTAAGAATGCAAGGATTAGTAGATAAAGCTAAGGCGGCTAGAGAAGCTCTATTTCTCTTAAATCTACCTACCAGCTCAGCAGCTAAATGTTGAGCATCTGCACAGCTTCCCCCATTACCAAAAAATATAATCTTCCCCTTCTTTTTAAGAGAACTAATAAAAAGATTGGCAATCTCCTTTAACTTCTCTGTCTGGTCTTCTAGAGAGAGAAGAGCTTGACGGTGGAAATCTATAGCAATCTTAATTATCTTCTCCATAGATTAACCAAAAAATATCTTCGCTATCTCGTAGAGTTCTAAATCAACAGTCTTTAGCTTAGCTGTAGCCTCTTCTAAAGAAACGTCAACAATCTGATTTCCTCTTAAAGCTACCATCTTCCCAAACTTACCCTCTTTCACTAAGTCGTAAGCTTTTACTCCATAGCGAGTACCAAGGATTCTGTCGAAAGCAGTAGGACTCCCTCCTCGCTGAATATATCCCAGCACAGTAACTCTTGTCTCAAAACCTGTTTTCTTCTCAATAAGCTTCCCTAAAGCATGACCAATGCCACCCAGTCGTACATGACCAAATTCATCAACCTTCTTCTCTTGCACAAAGAGAGATTCGTCTTTAAAACGTGCTCCTTCAGCTACCACTATGATACTAAAATTCTTACCCCTTTCATGTCTATTTTTTATAGAAGTACACACCTCATTTAAATCTATAGGGATCTCTGGAATAAGAATATAATCTGCGCCTCCTGCCATCCCTGCGTAGGTAGCAATCCATCCTGCATGCCTTCCCATTACCTCTACAACTATAATACGATTATGAGACTCTGCAGTAGTGTGCAACCGATCAATACATTCCATCACAATATTCACTGCTGTATCAAATCCGAAAGTAAAATCAGTAGCAGATAGATCATTATCGATAGTCTTAGGAACACCCACAATATTAAGACCTTCCTTATATAAATTATTTGCTACTCCTAAAGTATCTTCTCCTCCTATAACAATGAGAGCATCTAAAACTAACTCTTTAAAATTATTCTTAACTATTTGGGGACCATTTTCTTTCTTATAAGGATTAGTCCGAGAGGTACCCAAAATCGTTCCCCCCTTAGGAAGTATTCCGGAAACGGAATTTAAATCTAACATAAGGTAATCTTTCTCTAAAAGCCCTTTCCATCCATATCTTATGCCTACCACTGTATCATTAAAGCTCGATGCTTTTCTTACTATAGCTCTTATTACTGGATTCAACCCAGGACAATCGCCTCCTCCAGTGAGAATGCCAATCTTCATAGATCCACCCTCCCTTCTTTTAACTAATAATTTCTAAAAGGTACTTGAGGCTGAGGCTCTTCTTTTCTCTCCTTTCGTGGAGAGAAAGAAAACTTCTTTACTTCTAGATTAACCTTAATTTCTGTGGCTCCTCCCAAAATATGTTCGATCTTCCTTTTTATCTCTTCCTGCACTTGTAAGCTGAAATCCGCTAAATTAATTTCAGAATTAAGGCTTCCTCTTATCAGAATCTCTAAACCTTTCCTAGTAAGAAATGCCTTAGGTTTAACATAAACTAACTCTTCCTTACTCTCAAACATTTTTTTGATCATATCTTCTATAGCAGCAAGTCCTATAGTTAACACTCCTTGTGGTGTTTGAATAATAATAGCTTTCTCTCTTCTCCCTTTAGACAACCTTGCAAGAAAAGCTAAACAAGCAAAGATCACCACTAATCCAATTAAGCCCAAGTTTAACTGATTCAAAGGATCAGAAAGAAATCTTTCAAGATAGTGAGCGATAACTGAAGGTGTAATAATATTTAACCATAAAGAAATGAAAAGAATCCCTACAAGAAAAGAAACTATCACATAGATCACTATACTTATAATACCCATCTTACCCCCTCTCTATTCTCTTTACCTTAACATCAACATTTAAAAAATCTATATTTAGAGTTTGGAGCAGCTTAGTAGCCACTTTCCTCTGAACTTGACAGGCCACATCAACAGCATTGAAATTATACTCCACTATTATAGGGAGAGAAACTTTTACTTCTCTAGTAGACTCCATACTTACTCTAACCGCCGAAACCCTGAACAATTTTAGTATTTTACCTACTATACCGTAACAATCAAGTCCAACTTTTTTCACTCCCTCTACTTCTTTAGCTGCTAACTCTACCACTTCTGAGATTACCTTACGATGTATTTTAATCTCTCCGTATTCAGATGTTATTTCCTTACTCACTCACCCTCCTTAGGTATAAATTTCTTAAGAAAATCTGTATGATAGATGCCTCTCTTAAAATCAGGATCATTTATAACTTGTCGACAGAAAGCTACCGTTGTCTTGATTGGTTCCACTATAGTCTCTGACAGTGCTCTATCCATCTTCCTAATAGCTTCCTCTCTCGTCTTTCCCTTGGAAATTATTTTTGCTATAAGAGAATCGTAATAGGGAGGAATAACATAACCTCCATATAGATGAGTATCAATCCTTATGTCTTTACCTCCAGGGAAGTAACAGAAATCTACTCTTCCCGGAGAGGGAACAAAGTCTCTTTCCGGATCCTCAGCATTTATCCTACATTCAAGAGCTACTCCTGAAAAATTAATCTCTTCTTGTCTTAACTTTATTTTTTCTCCCGCAGCTATAAGGATTTGGAGTTTCACTAAATCTATCCCTGTAAGTTCCTCGGTCACAGGATGTTCAACTTGAACTCTTGTATTCATTTCTATAAAGTAAAAGTTATTTTCAAAAAAGATAAACTCTACCGTACCTACACTAGTATAGTTTATACTTTTAATAGCTCTGACTACTAACTCCCCTAATTTTCTTCTAGTCTTTAAATCTACTACTGGTGAAGGAGCTTCTTCGATCAACTTCTGATGCCTTCTTTGAATACTACAATCTCTTTCACCTAAATGAATTACATTACCATAATTATCTGCAGCAATCTGAATCTCTATATGACGTGGCTTTTCTAAAAATTTTTCCATATAGATTTCCGAATCACCAAAAGCAGCCTCTGCCTCCGACTGAGCAGTCATAAAAGCACTAATAAGCCTTACATCACTATGGCATATACGCATTCCCTTCCCTCCGCCCCCTGCTTTTGCTTTAAGCATAACAGGATAACCTAAACGGTTAGCCAAGGAGAGTGCTTCTTCTTTTGAATTTAGCACTTTTCTACTCCCTGGAACAAGAGGTAAACCTGCTTTAGCCATCGTCTCTTTTGCCTTTATTTTATCTCCCATAAGTCGGATACTCTGGGAGGAGGGGCCAATAAACTTTATTCCGCATGATTCACAAATTTCGGCAAAATAAGGATTCTCTGCTAGAAAACCATAGCCAGGATGAATAGCATCGCTATCAGTAATCTCAGCAGCACTTATTATACTAGAAATATTAAGATAGCTATCCTGGGGAGGTGCTTTACCAATGCAAACTGCTTCATCAGCAAATTCTAGATGAAGAGAATCTTTATCACCCTCAGAATAAACCGCTACAGTAGTTATTCCTAATTCTTTACAGGCTCTCATAATCCTTATAGCAATTTCTCCTCGATTAGCTACTAACACTTTGGAAAACATATCCTTCTACAAAGGCCTTACTAAGAAAAGTGGTTCACCAAATTCCACAGGAGCTCCATTCTCTACTAGAACCTTAACAACCTTTCCTCCTATTTCTGCTTTAATTTCATTCATAAGTTTCATCGCCTCAATAATACACACAACATCTCCTGGCTGAATCTCATCGCCAATATCTACAAATGGCTTAGCTCCTGGAGCAGGTGCGCGATAGAAAGTCCCTACCATAGGAGCTTTAATCTCTATAAGTGCTTCTCCCTCTTCTAATTTCTCTGGTGAAATCTGTTTAACTCCACTTTCTGACAAGGAAGACACTATGGGCGGCTGTTCTCGAGAAATTTTTTTCAGCTTTACTCGTTTACCTTCTTCTTCTATCTCCAATTCACATAATTCGTTTTCATCCATAAACTTGATAAGTTCCTTTAATTTATCTAAATCCACCTAACACCCCCCTTTAATCCTATTTATACTCTTCCCAAATATTCCTTTGTACGTGTATCCACTCTAATTACTTCCCCTTTATTTATAAAAAGGGGAACTTGAATAATTAATCCTGTCTCAAGTTTGGCTGGCTTTGTACCCGACTTTACTGTATCTCCTCGAAAACCAGGCTCTGTCTCTACAACTTTTAAATCTAAGGTGGGAGGTAACTCTAGGTTAATAAGCTCATTATTATAGAAAAGTCCAATAAGCTCTAAATTATCCTTTAACCACTCGATTTTTTCCTCAATTCTCAATTTATCTAACACTAAATCCTCATAAGTTTCCAAATCAAGAAAATGGAATATATCCCCATCACTATAAAGATATTGAAGTCCTCTCTTCTCAATAAATGCTTCTTCGATATTATCTGAATCTCTTAGAGTACAATCTATAACTTGGGAGGTTCTTAGATTTTTTAGCCTTGTTCTACAGAAAGCGGAACCTCTACCTAATTTAGCATGCTCACACTCTAAGATAGTGAAAATTTCGTTATTATACTTTATACTTATCCCTGGTCTTAAGCTACTGATAGAAAGCCTCATCTAGAACCTCTGCTCCTTTTGAGGTAACCACAACCATACTCTCTAATCTTATTCCTATTTGATGAGGAAGATAGATAGCTGGCTCAATAGTCAATACCATATTTTCTTTTATTATCTCCTCACTTTGAGGATTAAGAAATGGTTTTTCGTGTACACACAAACCTACACCATGACCTAAACCATGGCCAAAATTTTTTCCTTTCCCTTTTTCTTCTATGAACTGACGAGCTATTTTATCTATCTCTTTAGCTTTAAGTCCTGGTTTTATTTTTTTTAAAACTAGATCTTTTGCTCCTCTTACAATATCATAAATTTTCCTTAAATAAAGAGGCATTTTATCCAAAAAAAATACCCTTGTCAAGTCAGCACAGTATCCGTAATACTTTGCCCCTAAATCAATTATGATCATTTTTTTTTCTCCTAAAATCTCATAATTAGGAAGATGATGAGGAAAAGCAGAATTTTCCCCAAATCCTATTACAGGAGAGAAGGCAACTTCGTTATCTCCTTTAATACGAAGGAATCTTTCTAGCTCTAAAGCAAGTTTTTTCTCAGTAATAGCAGGATCTAATAATTCTTTAGCAAACTTGAATCCCTCTAAAGTGATACTTACTGCTTTTTTAATGAAAGCAATCTCTCTTCGAGTTTTAACTGCTCTTAAATTTTCCACCATATCGACAGTCTTAATAAAATTGATCCCTCTCACACTCAAATTCTTTTTGAACTCTTTGTATTCTAGAAAAGGAAGATGCTTAGACTCGAATCCTAAGTTATGGATTTTTAAAGCATAAATTTTTTTTGTTATAGATTCAAATAAATTATAATCAACAACCTCGGTCTTCCATAAATTTATTTTCTTAGCCTCTTGAGCATAAATAAAATTGGTAAAATATACTACTCCCTTCGGAGATATTAGTAGGTAGCCATCAGCTTCTCTAAATCCTGCTAGATATTTTATATTATAGGGATTGGAGATAAGGAGGGCGTCTAAGCCTGCTCTTTCTATAGATTTTAAACAATCTTTAATTCTTCCTCTTTCTTCCACTTAGAAAGTAAACCGCCGCTTCTAAAGCAAGATAGTAACTATACTTACCTAAACCAGTAATCATTCCTTGAACCACATCGGAAATAAGTGACTTTCTTCGGAAATCTTCACGCTTATAGATGTTAGAAATATGGACTTCTATAGTGGGGATACCTGCAGCAAGGATAGCGTCTCTTATGGCTATAGAAGTATGAGTATAGCCTGCAGGATTGATTATCAAAAAATCATAATCACTATTAGTGATTCTATTAACTATTTCCCCTTCAGAATTTGATTGAAAACATTCCAGCTCTACTCTTAAGGCTGAAGCTTTCACTTTAAGCTCATTATTTAACTCCTTAAGAGTGAACTTCCCATACACTTTAGTCTCTCTTCTTCCTAGCAAATGAAGATTAGGTCCATGGATCACCAAGATTCTACTCTTCTTCTTCTTCTTCTTCTTCTTCAATTTGCGCCTCCTCTATCAACATTATCGGTATTCCATCTTTTATAGGGTAAGCTCTTCGACATTTCTTACATACCAATTTATTATTTTTTAATACTACCTCTTCTTTGCAAGCAGGACAAACTAAAATCTTTAATAACTCTTCATCAATCATTTTTCCTCCTCCTTTGTCTGTACATACATTAATCTTAAATTAAACAAAGACTCTTCCAGCAATTTTTCCTCTTCAGAGGTTAGGTTTCCCTTTGTCTTCTCTTTGAGAATACTTAGGGTGTCTATTAAAAACCTTGCCTGCTCCATATTCTTTTCTAATTTCTTAGTAACAGGGTTTTCTAATTTACCTAAAGCAATCATTGCTTGCATGCTTATGGAAGAAAGAAAGATGGTAAAAGTTGGCTCATGATAAGATTCGTTTTTAGCCTTTGCTTCTCTCTTTTCTTTCTCTACTTGAGCCTTCCATTCTTCATCTACTTTTTTTCTGTTCTCTTCACTCACTGTTATCCCCCCTCAAATTATTAAAGCCCCTAAATACCCTACAACTGCACTATAATCACCACTCACTTCTCCACTGGTTTGGTAACTAACGACCTCCACTTTCTTAGCACCAAGAAGTTTAGTTAAAATAAGCATTATAGAAACAGGCGCTGCTCCACACATAGAGATATTCTCCTTCCTTATCCTCTGAAGGAGTTCTACTTCATCTAGATTAATAATAGCCTCAATAGCTAAACTATCCTTTTTTCTCGCTTGGGCATCCTCTTCGTAATGAGTCATATCGCTGCTAGCTACAATTAATATCTCTTCTTTTTTTTCTTTTATCCCTCGATAAATCTGCTGAGCTACTTTTCTGTAAGTATCTAGAGAAGCTGTCGCACATATGATAGGAACGAATTTAAACTCGTTAAAAAAATATTTTAAAATAGGAAGTTCTACTTCAATGGAATGTTCAAATTTATGAGCTAAAAAATCCTCTTCTATGAAGTTTCCTTCATGAAGAATCTCCTGGGCTAATTCCTCATCTATTTCTACATTCCCTTGAGGTATCTCCCATAGCCCCTTGGGATAAATACTAAACTCAACTCCCAATCCAGTATGGTTGGGACCAAGGATAACTACTCGCTTACGAGGAAGGATCCTCGCACACGTAACAACTGCTACCTTACCAGAATATATATACCCCGCATGGGGCAGAATTACTCCTTTTGCTGAAACTTTAACTGGAGAAGAACTCACCCACTGAGAGATGAAATCTTTTATTCCCTTAGAAGTTTTAGGATAAAATTGACCACTAACCGCGGGTTTTCTTACCATTTAACTACTATACCACTATAATAACCCCTGTCAATTGCTTTTAAAATGAATAGAAACATTGAAATGAAGCTGAGAATAATTGAGTTCTTCGGGAAAAGGTGGGAAGGGGGCAGCCTCTCTTATACTTTTTACAGCAATCATCACTAAATCTTTACTAGCTGTGGAAGCATCTACAAGATTTAATCCTTTAAGAATGCCATTCTTAAAAATAACAAAAGAGAGATGAACCATTCCGCTCTCTTCACTATTGTAGTAAGAGTAAGCCTTCTCCCTAATTTTTTCTCTTATCATTCTATAGTAATTTAAGTACACAGGACTCTTTTTTATCTCTTCATCATCACTACTATTAGTAAAAACTATCTTTTTAAGGGAAGGGTTGATTCTTGGTTTCTCTAAAAAGAATTTTCTTCGACTATCGAGGATTGTTTTTTTAGCTTTCTCCTCTATGTAAGGAGGTATTCTCTTTAAAAATGCCTCTTGTCTAGTAAAGTTATCTATTTTAGGAATTTTTTTAAATTCTTTAGGAAAAATTCTGATTTCTTTCTTCTTCTTTCTCTGGATATTAAAATCACGGACGGTTGGTAGACCAGTAAGAATCAAAAGATGTACTGCTAAAGAAACTCCTAAAGACAAACCCCATAAATCTCTCATCTTAAGAATATTATACAGAATTCTTTCGCTTTTACAAGTGATTTAAACTATCTTTGAAATATTTATAAAGTCAGAATCTGAATTTTGCCCCTATGTACCAAGAGAATTTTTTACTCTGATAAGCATTAACCAATTCATAGTCTCTATCTAAAAGATTTTCCAGACGAATAAAAAAATGCGAATCCTTATAGAGTTCAAAGTTTAAAGAAAGATTAACTAAAAGATAAGCTTTTAATTTTTCTCCTCCACTATCAATCCGGTTCCCTACATAAGTAAGCTCAGGATAAATTTTAAGCCTATCTTTTAACACATCTAATGCTAAAATTGCTTTATTCTTTGGTCTCCTTAAAAGTCTTGAGCCATCTTCCTTCTTCTCAGCATCTATATTAGCATAGGATAATTTAAGTCTGATTTCCTTTGATAGACTATATTCTAATTTATTCTCCCACCCTTCAATTTTAGCTTTACCGGTATTGTAGTACTTCCAAGTTGTCATATTAAAATCAATGAGATTAGAAAGATGGATATGAAAATAAGTTGATGAAAACTTTAATCTTTTAAACAGGCTCTGCTCTATCCCTATCTGATAACTTTCTGATTTCTCGGGAGTTAAATTAGGATCTCCATAAGAACTGTAGAGTTGATATAAGGAAGGGGCTTTAAAACCCTTCCCAAAAGAAGATTTTATCTTGGTAGAAGTATTCTCTATTATATAACTTGCTGAAGTATTAAATACCCCTGTAGTACCAAAGTTAGAATGGTCCTCTAAGCGGTAAGAAGTTGAAATAAAGAGTGTAGGAAAAGGAGTAAGTATATTCTCAAGGTAATAACCTTTACTATTAGCTGTGGATTTATCAGGATTAGAAGAACCAGAATACTTTCCTTCCCCTTTTTCTCTTAAGTAGTCCATTCCCCATATAATTTTATAAAAGTTAAGAAGTTGATAGTCTAATTTATATTTAATCTGATAACTCTTTCCATCATACCAGTAATTGACAGAAGAACTTTCCCAATGTTTGCGATAAGTCCTAGTAAAACCCACTTGAAACTCCTGGGATACCTTCTCAGAAGGAACACTTTGAATTTTGATTCCACTCACTCCCTGATAGAAATGAGCAATATTATCGTCATCATCTGAATTAGTGGCATCATATTCGTATTTTGAATAGATGTAATGATTAAGAAGAGTTATATCTAGATCGTCGTCAAAGTTGTAATCTAGTCTCAAGGAAGAGTTAAAATTATGATAAGGGTCTTTCTCGTGATTCCCCTCCTTATATCTTTGAGCATAAAAAGAGTTTACATCTGTCCTTGAGAGAGAAAGAAAATAAGAAAACGTATTTATCTCTCCCTGATAAATAAATGCTTCTTTAAAGGTAGCATAGCTTCCTAACTCCTGAAGATAAGAAAGACTAGGTTTACCCTTTCCTTTTTTAGTTATCAAATTAATCGTTCCTCCTATAGAATCTGAACCGTACAAGGAACTAAAAGGACCTTTAGCTACTTCTACTCTTTGAAAAGGAAATAAGTCTATATAATTATAAGCGTAAAAATAACCAGTAGTAGAAACAGGATCATAAAGTTTTATTCCCTCTAAAAGTACTTGGGTATGACGAGCATCTGTCCCCCTTATAAATATGCTCGCCTCCCCCATTTGAGAAGTTGTAGCATATCCTAAATCAGAAATCCCTTTAAGAACCTCTTGGAGAGTAAATTCACCTTTTTTGCTAGCTTCTTTAATATTGAGAACTTCTAACGAGAAAGGTTCAACATCTAGACTGGTTGCTGTGCGGTGAGGAGTCACTACTATTTGTCCTAACTCTATCTCCTGAGCGTAAGAAACTTTATTAACCAAGATAATTAGAATACACCCTATTATCCATTTCTTCATAAGGATACCCCCTCCTTAAAGTTATCAATAAAAAACCCCCTATACCCTTACGGTATAGGGGGTGCACCCTGATTTTCTTTAGCCCCAAATGAATTTTTAGGTTTTAATCCTCGTTAAAACCTAAACTGATCTCTGTGACAGGTCTTCTGATTCTGGGATCATCCTACTTGCTCGCCTTCCGCGGGCTTGCCTACTTTTGGTAAGTTTGCTACCTTTGGCGAGCTCGGTGCGTCTCCCCATCCCGCCCTTTCAATAGAAATTCAATAGAAAGGGCGGGATAGTAACACTTCACTCCGACGAATGTCGGAGAAATAGCACCTTTCGTCCCCCATCACAGCACCGGGAGTGTCCTCGACTTCCACAAGGTTCCCTATTAAGCCTTAAAAGGCACCACAAAGAAGTTAACTTTTATTATAAAAGAACTTTTTGAGTATATCAGATTCATTTTTTCTTGTCAAGTTTATCTGGAAAAAGTGGACAATCAAACGCCTTCTCAGGACAGAATCCCATTCTTTTGCATTTTGGTCCAGCAAGAGAAAACACTTCAGGAAGAATTCGTTTACACAAAGAAAACATTTTATAAGCCAACGTTCTTATCTCCCACTGAGCCCGTAAACATAATCTCTCCGAGAAAAAATGCAAGAGTTCTCGGCAATTCATAGTTACTACTATCTTTGTCTCTACTGCTTGGGGTAAAATAAATCTTAGATCTTGATTAAGCTTTTCTTTATTAAGTGTCTTATCTTTCTCTAAAATTTCTTTTAACTCTCGATATTTCTCTTTAACGGTAGCTATTATTTCTAAAAAAATTTTTTTTGCCTTTTTATTCTTCTTTATTGCTAAAGGAACAATATAATTAAAATTCTCCATGTCTACATAGCGCTGACTCTGTTGAGAGTATGAAGCAATACGATGTCTAACCAGCTGGTGAGTACAAACACGAGAAATACCTTCTATAGAGAAAGTAAAACTTACATGCTCTAGGGGACTTAGGTGACCTCGCTCTATAAGGTGAGTAATAAATTCCTTAAATCTTTTAGATAAATTTTCTTTCTTAACATAAATATTATAAGCGGAAAGCTTAGAATAACATTGACGAGCACAAGCATATATTACTGCTTTAGGGTTTTGAGTATAAGAAAGGAGCTTTACTTGCATTCAATCTACTGAAATTTTCTACGGTACTTTTTAGCTACATCAACCATTCTCTGAAGAGAAAGTTCCACTTCAGGCCAATCCCTGGTCTTTAGCCCGCAATCAGGATTAACCCAAACTCTATCCTTACCAAAAACACTAATCGCTTTCTCTAAAATACTTTCTATACTTTTTTTGCTAGCAGGATAACGGGAGTGAATATCCCATACACCTGGACCAATACTTTTTTTAAATCTTACTCTTTTAAAATAGTCTATTATCTGCCCTCCTTCTCTTGCAGCCTCTATAGTAATGACATCAAAGTTCATCTTAACCAACCATTTAATTATATCCTGGAATTGAGAATAACACATATGAGTATGGACCTGAACTTCTTTGGGAAGTTTGGTGGTAATGTTAAAGGCACGTACTGCCCAGCTAAAATAGAAATCTCTCTTAGTTCTCTTTAAGGGAGAAAACTCCTTAAACGCTGGTTCATCGATTTGGATAATTTTTACTCCTTTCTTTACTAAATCTTTAGCTTCTTGATTCAAAGCAGATGCCAATTCGAAAGCAATCACATAAGGAGGTAGGTCTCTTAAATTATAGCTCCAAGCAACAATTGTAACTGGCCCAGTAATTATACCTTTTACTGGCTTTGATGTAAGTGTTTGAGCGTAGGATATCTCTTCCACAGTAAGAGGAATCACTCTTTTAACCTCTTTATAAATTATAGGCGGTCTGTATACTCTTGTTCCATAAGAAATAACCCATCCATTCTCAGTAGTTAGGAATCCTTCTAGACCCTGAGCAAAGAATTCAACCATATCAGATCTTTCAAACTCCCCATGAACTAAAACATCCAAACCTAATTTCTCTTGAAATCCTATCAGTTTTTTTATCTTATCTTTTATAAAACTCTTATAGACTCCTATAGAAATATTTCCTTTTTTATAATCTCTTCTTATCTTACGAAGCTGCTTGTCTTGAGGGAAACTGCCAATAGTTGTTGTAGGAAATAAAGGAAGAGGAAGTTTAGCTTTTTGAATTCTTCTTCTTTCTTTAAGTCTACTCTCCTTCCAAGAAAAGGTAACAAATTCTTTATTTCTCTTCTTAAAACTAGACTTCTCATCATCTCGATACCATAGTTTTGCTTCTTTAGTCTCTTTGAAAAATACTTTCTTTATCAAACTCAACTCGTACAACCTCTCCTGAGCAAAACTTATCCTGCATTTTATCTTCTCATCTAATCTTAATTCATCCTCTAAGGTAAGTGGGAGGTGAAACAAAGGACAACTGGGAGCAAGAATAATTTTCTCAGAATCTATATGAGTAACTCTTCTAATATTTTCTACCAGTCTTACTTTCTTAAAGATATCACTCCGCCTTATCCCTCTACCATCTACTACTCCACAGATTAAATATCTATCTCTAGGAAAACCAAATTTTTTCAAAAGAGCAAGATTATTTGTTCCTGCAACAAAATCTAAACTTAAAGCATGAAAAGGTAGATCATATAGACTCTTTAGAAAATCTATACTTTCATAATAAGTAATAAGATTTACTCTTACTTTAGCCCTTAAGATATTCTGGTACACATCTATGATCACTTTCCTCTCTGGATAAGAAATATCCAAAACAAAAGCTGGTTCTTCTAAATGAATCAGCTTTGCTCCTTTAGTGTAAAGTTTTTCCAAAAGAAGTTTGTAAACCTGAACTAGTTGATAAAGCAGAGACTTAAAATTTCCTTCAATTCTACTTAGCTTAAGAAAGGTATAAGGTCCAATAACATATAAAGGTTGACTGTGGAAAGAAAAAAAATTGTTTAGATAGAATAACGGTTTATTCCAATTTAAATAAAATCTTCTATGAGAGGAAATTTGAGGAACTAAATAATGATAATTGGTATTAAAGTATTTTTTTAATTCTAAAGCCTTTTTTCCTCGAGCATATTCAAAATAATCAGTAAGATTCTTAACCTTATATACACCAAAAATTAAAGCTGTATCAAATAAATTATCGTAATAGGTGAACTCTCCTAAAGGAAAAAAATCAACATACTTTTTATAAGTATATATTCGCTCCTTCTCAATATTTTCCATGGATTCAATGAACTGATCTTGATTTATCTTTCCTGACCAAAAGCTTTCTATCGTTGTTTTAAATTCTCTTTTTCTTCCTAGACGAGGAAAACCGTAAGCGTAGGTGTGCATTTTAAAGAAAATATTAAAAGAGGAGGATGGGCTTCTCTAAAACTGCATTATACTTTCTCAATATCAGCTCATACACTCCAAAGAGTACCCCTACATATATCAAATCAGAAATTAAAGAGGTTCTAAAAAAGGGAATAGCAAGAGTATAGCATTGAACCAAGCCATTAAAAGCAGGAGGGTACCACCCCACAATCCATACTCCCAAGTTAGTAAGTACAAAGAATAAGATTGAAGAAAAAACTGTGCAGACAAAAACAGTCCAAAAAGTTCTTTTTTTCAAGAAATAACCTATAAAATAAATAAGTAAAATAGAAGACCAAGTAAAAAATACTATATCATGAAACCCTACAATTAAATCAGAAATTATATATACAAACAGAGGAATCAAGAAAGCATAACGTTCTTTAATATAGACTCCAGAAAATAAAGCTATTGCCACTAAAGGAGAGAAGTTAGGAAGATGAGGAATAGCCCTAGAAATAATCCCTATAATTATAAGAAGAATAGCTAACATAGGAAAGTAATTTATCAAACAATTACCTCTTTGTCAATACATAAATTCCTGAAGCGTTATATTAACTGGGTCTATTTTTAAGAGCAAATCCTACTCAATCTAACCCCTTTATAGAGACGCCAGCCAATTCTTCTGCCCGAGGCAGATCCTTCGCCTGAGGCGAATCCACCTCGGGTGGAACCTTTGGTGGAAAAGGAGATTTGCCATTTTTATATTTGTTTCTATCCTTGCAATCTGTATGGGGCTTTCTGCCCAAGGCAGATCCGCCTCTGGCGGAAAAACAATAACAGATAGCCATTAGATTGAGATAACCTTCTATTGCCTGTTTATTTTTCCCAAATCCTTCTATTGTTTTTAATCTTCTTTCATACTGTTTTATAAGATTTTCTAATTGATTGTTTGTGGAGGGAAGGAAAGGTGTTTTTAAGTGAGCAAAGATGTTATCTTTATATTTAATAAG
>CAZHYN010000007.1:0-59602 GCA_964536865.1 uncultured Planctomycetia bacterium | reverse complement strand
CTTTCATTAACAGGTTAATATTGTCAATGATTCCTAAAGTGAGGATATGCCTTTTTATTTAGCTGTTAATCTCCTCTCTTAGGAATTTGTGGGAAATATTTTACATTATCGAAAACCTTATAAAACAGGATGAGAGAAGGCTAAAAACAATAGAAGGATTTGGTAAAAATCAAAAAGCAACAGAAGGCTATCTTAATTTAATGGGTATTTATCAGTGCTTTTCCGCCAGAGGTGGATCTGCCTTTGGCAGAAAGCCTCATACTGATTGGAAGAATAAAAACAGATATAAAAATGGAAAATCTCCCCTGAAATTAGCCGGCATCTCTATAAAAGGGAGAGACTGGATAAGATTTGCCCTTAAAAATAACCCAGTTAATATAACGCTTCAAAATTTAATACCTTGACAAATTTAGTGGTTATGATATTCTTAAACTAAAAATAACATATATCTAAGATAGGAGGATTATATGAGTAGATTTAAGTTAGTAATTATTTCATTATTGGCCATATTCTTTTTTAGTGGATGCGCAGTAGTCCTTCAAAAAGGGAGACGTTCGGATATCGAACGGATTCGTGCCTTAGAGGAAGAGCTAGCTCAACTGAAAAGGACTAAAGATATTCTCGAGGAGAGATTAGCTCAAGAGATAAAAGATAAGCAGGTACGATTGAAAATGGAAAAAAAAGGATTGGTGGTTACTTTTGTTGCCGAAGTGCTCTTTGACCCAGGAAAGGCGAATTTAAAAAAAGAGAGTTTTCCTATACTGGATAAGGTAGCCCGAGTATTAAAAGAGGAAGTGCCTCAGCATCAGATAAGCATAGAGGGTCATACTGATAATCAGCCTATTAAGTACTCTCCTTGGAAATCCAATTGGGAACTTTCTGTTCATCGTGCCTTAAGTGTCCTTCATTACCTGGAGAAGAAAGGAGTACCTCCTCAAAGGATCTCTGTCGCTGGTTTCGGCGAATACAGACCAGTAGCTTCTAATGCTACTGCTGAAGGAAGAGCTTTAAATAGGAGAGTTGAGATTGTAATCGTACCTATTAAGGTAGAGAAGATTAAAAAGCCTTTATCAACTCCTATTTCTAAAGAAGGATTTCCTCAGATAGAAGAAATACCTCCAGAGGAGGAACTTAAATGAGGAATCAGCCTCTTCTACTTAGTATCCTTTTGGGGGTAATTATTATTCTGGTAATTGCAGGTATTTCTCTTTCCGTAAGGCTTAATACTCTCTCTAAAAGTTACCATAACTCTATTTCTCAAAATATGGAATTAGAGAAAAACAACGAGGGTTTAAAAGAAGAGAAAAAAGCTCTTTTAGAGAAAATAGATAAGTTGAAGAGAGAAATTATTACACTTCAGGAAAAGGTGAAGAGGCTAGAGACAGATAATACCAGTTTGAAAGAAGAATTAGAAAGAACAAAGAAGTTAAAAGATAAGTTAGAAGAAAATTTGAAGGAAGAACTCTTATGAAAGAAGAATTTACAAATTAAAGGAGGGTAAAGTTAAATCTTTTTCCAAGAAAAAGGGGCGGAAAGGCCCCTTTAATTTTTAGTTTCCTATGAAGATTCCTTCACATATTGCTGTGATAATGGATGGTAATGGTCGATGGGCAAAAATGAGAAATTTACCTCGTACCTTGGGTCATAAGAAAGGAATAGAGAGAGTAGAAGATTTACTAAAGAATGCTAAAGAGATAGGAATAAAGATTGTTACTCTATTTGCTTTCTCTACAGAAAATTGGTTGCGTCCTAAGCAAGAGATAGATATGTTGTTTTCTTATCTTAAGGAGTTTCTTGTTACTAAGAGAGAGAAACTTAATCAGGAGGGTGTGAGAGTAAATTTCATTGGAAGAAGAGACCGCTTAGATAGCAATCTCTTAGAGGAGATAAGAAAAGTAGAAGAGTTGACTCAGGGTAATCAAGATTTAATCTTAAACATTGCTTTGGATTATGGAGGGAGATGGGATATTTTAGAGGGGGCTAAAAGATTAGCTCAAGATTTTTCTAAAAAGGAGATTTCCTTACAAAATATAGGAGAAAAGGAATTCTCTGATTATTTAGCTCTGAAAGGAATACCTGAGCCAGATCTTCTTATAAGAACTTCTGGGGAGATGCGTATAAGTAATTTCCTTCTCTGGCAAGTTGCCTATACCGAATTATACTTTACTCCCTGTCTATGGCCGGATTTTAATAAAGAAGAACTTATAAAAGCAGTGGATGCCTACTCTCGTAGAGAGAGACGTTTTGGTAGTATTTCTTCTAGTAGAAGAGATTAATTTCTGAATTGTATGAAGAGAAGGATTTTTACTTCCTTGGTTCTTATAGGAATAACTATTGCTGCAGTAGTCTTCTACCCTATATGTGGAGTGGTGGTGAGTGCTTTTATTGCTATAGGGTTGTTAGAGTTTTTTAATATGGTAGAGACTAAAGGAGTTAAACTTTTCAAATTTTTTGGTCTCTTGGTAGGAGTATTTATTCCTGTATCTATTTATTTTAAATTCTCTATCGGTGAAGGATGGCAGTTCCTATTTATAGTTGCTGGATTATTTGTACTTTTTCTCTTAGAGCTTACTAAGAAGGAGAATTATCAACCCATATTTTCTATTTCTGCTACTGTTTTTGGTATTCTCTATATTTCTTGGTGTTTTAGTTTCCTTATTAGAATAAGACAGCTTCATGAGGGAATAGCCTTGGCAGGTTTTTTACTTGCAGTTACTAAATCTTCAGATATTGGAGCGTATTTTTTTGGTAAACGATGGGGAAAAACTCCTCTTATTAGGAGAATTAGTCCTCAGAAATCTCTGGAAGGAGCCTTAGGGGGATTTGCGTTTTCTTTGAGTGTAGGAGCATTTTTCTCTCTCTTTGTAAAAGATAATCTCTTCTTTTCCGAGAAAATATTTATTACTGCAGTACTAGCTATTATTGCTCAATTAGGTGATTTGTTTGAGTCTCTCCTGAAAAGAGACTGTGGGATAAAGGACTCAGGAAGTATTTTACCAGGGATGGGAGGAGTTTTAGATGTTATTGATAGTATAATTTTTACTGCTCCTACGTTTTATCTTTACCTTACTATGGTGAGATGAAGAAAGTGATAATTTTTGGTTCCACAGGTTCCATTGGAAGAAATGCTCTAGATGTAATAAGAATGAGTAAGAACAATTTTCAAGTAAAAGGACTTTGTACTTACAGAAACATTAAACTCCTTAAAAGACAGATTCAGGAGTTTAGACCAAATTATGTATGTGTTGTAGATGAAAAGTCTGCAAAAGAGCTGAAAAGGATAGTTGAACCTTCTACGAAATTCTTCTTTGGGGAAAGTGGATTAAAGGAGTTTTCTTCTCTTACTTCAGACATTGCAGTTATGGGAATTGCAGGTATTGCCTCACTTTTCCCCCTTTTTATACACATTAAGTATACTAAAAGGATAGCTTTGGCTAGTAAGGAACCTATGGTAGTAGGAGCAAAGTTGATTAAAAAAGAGGCTAAGTCTAATCATACCGAGATTATTCCTATAGATAGTGAAATTAATTCTCTCTATCAAACTCTAAGATTTGTGAATAGGAAGGATATAAGAAAAGTTTATCTTACTGCTTCGGGTGGTCCTCTCTTTAATATAAGAAAGACTTTGTATCTTAAGAAGTTGAAAGTTAGAGATGTGCTTCGTCATCCTACTTGGCGAATGGGCAGACGCATCACTATAGATAGTGCCACTTTAGTAAATAAGGGTTTTGAAGTTATAGAGACTCATGAGTTCTTTGGCATCCCTTACGATTTGATAGATGTAGTTATTCAGAGGGAGTCCAAGGTTCATAGCTTTGTTGAGTTAAAAGATGGATTTAGTTTCTTATGTTTTTACTTCCCTGATATGCGTCTCCCTATTGGTTACACTCTCTATTATCCTGAGCGTGCCTCTTCTTTAAAAAATATTTCTTACTTTAAAATTGAGAATAAGATGATTTTAACTTTCTATAAGCTTGATTATACTAGATTTCCTCTTTTAAGATTAGTTTTGAAAGCAGCAACTAGAAATGATAATTCTCTGATAGTGATAAATGCTGCTGACGAAGTGGGTATAGATTATTTTTTAAAAGGAAAAATAGATTTTTTATCTATATATAAAGTGATAGAATACATCTTTTCTGAATATCCTTCTAAAAGGGTTACTTCTCTGGAGGATATCATTTTTTGGAATGATTGGGCAAGGAAAAAGGCTTCTGAATATTTAGAGAAAAAATGCTGTTAAATATTCTAATATTTCTTTTCGCTTTAAGTTTGCTTATAGTTTCTCATGAGTTTGGCCATTTCCTTGGTGCACGGCTTAGTGGAGTAAAAGTAGAGAAATTCGCCTTAGGATTTGGCCCACCTTTAGTTAAATTCACTTTGAAGGAGACAGTTCTTTTATTATGCCTTATCCCCTTAGGAGGATACGTTAAATTAGCAGGAGACCAAAGAGGTGCTTCGCATTATGAGGATTATGAATTTTTTTCTAAACCTGTAGGGGTAAGAGCCAGGATAGTATTTTTTGGTCCTTTATTTAACTTTATTCTTGCTTTCTTTATTTTTTGGGGTATCTTTATTGTGGGTTTTCCTTCTTCTCAACCCATCATAGGGAAAATTATAAGGTACGCTCCTATCCCCAAAAGTGAGTTCACTTCTGAAGAGTTAGAGAAACTTAAGGAGAATAACCTTATTTATGAGGGAGATAGAGAAAAGTATTTTGCTTGGAATATTTCTGAATTAAATTTAGAGAGATTGAAGTCTTTGGGCTTAGCTCAGAACCAAATTCATATGTTGGTTTCTGCTTATGCAAATTCCTTAAGAGCTACCGCTAAAGAAAATTTTTCTTCGGAGGAAATCACCATCCTTATTCAAAAAGGTCTTGCTACTCATAAACTTATTTACTGGAATTATTATCAAGAAGATTTGGAAGAGAAACTGTCTCAGCTTAAGGGGATAGATACTTCTCATCTATTCAGAATTTTGAAGAAACATTACTATCCTGCTTACCGAGCAGGACTTAAAGAGGGAGATAAGATTTTAGAAGTAAATGGAGAAAAGGTTAGAAGTTGGCAAGAATTAAGTCAATTAATAAGAAAGAGTAGCTCTTCACTTACCTTTAAAGTTTTAAGGGAAGGTAAAGAAGTATTAATTAAGGTGAATCCTTACAGATTTACATTTAAAAACCTATGGGGAGAGGAAGAGCAAATTGCTATTGTGGGGATAGGGAGTCAAGTAATAGAAGGAAATTTTGTTATTTCCTTCTTTAAAGCTTGGGAAAGGGTAGGAGAGCTTTGTTTTATTATCGGTAAAAGTTTACTTCTACTTATTCTTAAAAAATTACCTCTTAAGGAAGCAATAGCCGGTCCTATAGGAGTAGGGTTTCTTACTGCTAAAATAGCGAAGGCAGGATCAATTCCTCTTTTTAACTTAGTAGGAATATTGAGCTTAAGTTTAGGAATAATAAACCTTTTCCCTTTTCCTGTATTAGATGGGGGACATCTTTCTCTTATGTTTTTAGAAAAGTTAAGAAGAAGGCCACTATCAGAGAAATATGAGGAGATAATTAATCGGATAGGTTTGAGTGTTCTTGTTACTCTTATGATAGTTGTTTCTTACAATGATATTATGCGTTTAAGAAGAAGGGTGCCCGAAATTAGTTATTCTCTCGCTAAGAGACTTTCTCGAGCAGAGATAGTGAAAGAACTTACCGATGATAGTAAGTATATCTTTTGGGAAGTAAGTGAAGAAGAATTAAAAGAAAGACTTAAAAGTAGTTCTTCCTTAGATATCCAAAAAGTGTTAAATTCTTGGAAAAATTCTATAAAAGTTATAAGAGTAAGGATAGAGAATGAGCAGGAAAGTTAATGTAGGGAAAGTTTCTTTAGGAGGTAGGAATCCTGTAAGAATAGTAGGGATGCTTAAGACCCCTTCTAAAGAAATTAAAAAGTTGGTAAAAGAAGCACAACTTTTAGAGAGAGAGGGAGCTGAGATTATACGAATAGCATTTAAAGAAAAAAAAGATGCTCAAATAGCTAAAATCTTAAAAAGAGAGATAACAACGCCTTTAGTGGCTGATATTCACTTTAATTGGAAATTAGCTCTTTTAGCGATGGATGCAGGTTTAGAAGGAATAAGGCTAAATCCTTTAAATATCTATAAAAAAAATAAGATAAAAGAGATTATTACTGAAGCAAAAAATAGGAAGGTAGCAGTAAGGGTGGGAGTAAATAGTGGTGGATTTAAAAAGGAATTTAACTCTCCTTTGGACTTAGCTAGAGAAATGACGAAAATCGCTAGTGATTATGTGAAGATTTTGGAAGAGGAAGGCTTTTCTGATATAATAGTTTCCTTAAAAACTTCGGAAGTTAGATCAACTGTTCTGGCAAATAGACTTTTTTCTCAGCGGTTTAACTATCCTCTTCAGTTGGGAGTTACAGCTACAGGACCATATTTAGAAGGTATAGTTAAATCCTCCTTAGGGGTGGGGATTTTACTTTTTCAAGGTTTGGGAGATGCCTTAAGAGTTTCTCTTACTGAGTCTTCCAGAGAAGAGATTAGAGTAGCTAAAAGAATTTTGCAGTTCTTAGGGTTAAGGAATTTTTTTCCTGAGATAATTTCCTGTCCTACTTGTGGCAGGTGCAAAGTAGATCTAATAAAAATAGTAGAAAAATTTAAAAAAGAGATAGAGAAAATAGATGAATTTAGGCTTCCAGTAAAGATAGCTATCATGGGGTGTATAGTGAATGGTCCAGGAGAGGCTTATCAGGCAGATATAGGACTAGCTTTTGGAGAGAAAAGAGGAGCGATCTTTAAAAAGAATAGGATTATAAAGATTACTAAGGAAAATCAAGCAATTAAAGATTTATTAGAAAAAGTAAGAAATGCTTTATAGTAAGTTTTTTATCCCTACTTTAAGAGAAAACCCCCAAGGTGCGGAGTGTTTAAGTCACCGGCTCCTTTTAAGAGGGGGTTATCTCTATATGATGTTGAGTGGAATCTATGTTTATCTTCCTTTAGGTTTAAAAGTACTGGAGAAAGTAAGTAATATTGTAAGAAAGCATATGAATGATAAAGGAGCTATAGAATTGGTTACCAGTCACCTCCAGCCTTTAGAGATCTGGCAAAGGACAGGAAGAGATTCCGAACTTGAAGAGGTGATGATTAAGTTTAAGGATAGAAGAGGAAGAGGATTATGTTTAGGTCCTACTAATGAGGAACAAATTACCGAAATTGTAAGCCACTATGTTACCAGTTATAAGCAGCTACCTCTGATTCTTTATCAGATCCAGACAAAATTTAGAGACGAAGCTCGTCCCCGATATGGTCTTATAAGAAGTTGTGAATTTGTAATGAAGGATGCTTATAGTTTTGATGAGGATGAGAATGGTTTAGAAGAGAGTTATCAGAAAATGCTTGATGCCTACAATAAGATTTTTAAAGAGTGTGGATTAAATTTTATAGTAGTAGAAGCTGATCCAGGAGTAATGGGGGGGAGTATTTCTCATGAGTTTATGGTTCCTGCAGAGATTGGAGAAGATATTTTATCTTATTGCTCTAAATGTAATCTTTATTTTCGTGATATCTCTCGGTGTAAGAAATGTGGGGGGAGTCTTAAAAATAAGAAAGCTATCGAGGTGGGGCATGTGTTTAAGTTAGGAGATAAGTATTCTAAGAGTTTGGAGGTTACATTTTTAGATAGATCTAATCAGAGAAAGTATTTCGTTATGGGTTGCTATGGTATAGGAGTGAGTAGAATAATTAGTTCAGTTATAGAGCAGAATCATGATAAGAAAGGGATAATCTGGCCTCCTTCTTTAGCTCCCTTTGAAGTTAATCTGATTATAGTAGACCCGGATAACCAAGATCTTTTTACTCAAGGGTTAGAATTAGAGAAAATTCTCCAAGGATTAGGATTAACTGTGTTAGTCGATGATAGATTAGAGCAGGTAGGAGTTAAGTTTAACGATGCTTATTTAATTGGTTCCCCTTATATTCTAATTTTAGGCAAGAACTATCTTCAGGATAAAAAGTATGAATTAGAAGTAAGAGCAACAGAGGAGAAATTCAGTTTTAATAAAGAAGAGCTTATAAACTTTTTTAGAGATGTTAATTGAAGATAACAAAAAGAATAAAATTAGAGAAAAGATAGAGGGTTTTTTAAAATCCGAAGGATTAAGTCTGATAGAGTTCAAATTGTTCTTGAAGGGAAATAGTTTTACTGTAAGAGTGATAGCTGACTATCCTAAAGGGGGTATTACCATTAATGATTGTGCCAGACTCAATAAGTTGATATTTTCCTACTTAGACGAAGAAAAGATTTTAGGAGATGATTTTGTAGTTGAGGTTCTTTCACCAGGTATAGATAGAAAGTTAGCTACAAAGAAGGATTTCTTGAGAGTGAAAAATAAGATTGTAGCTCTGTGGCTTAATACTCCTATTAAAGGTAAGCAGTACTGGGAAGGACAACTTATGGATATAGAGGAGAAAGATTTATTTATTAAGGATAAAAAACAGTTACTTAAAATTCCTTTAGATAATATTAAGTTTGCTAAACAGAAGTTAGAAGTATGAATAAAGAATTTTTAAGTATCTTAGAACAGTTAGAAAGAGAAAAAGGATTAAATAGAGAGATTCTTATTGAGGCAGTAAAACAAGCTCTAATTGTAGCAGCAAAAAAGATTGCTAAGATAACTTCGCCTGGTGCTGAGGTTAAGGTAGAAATAGATAAAGAGAAGGGAGACATTCATGTTTGGATTGGAGATAAGGAAGTTTCTTCTCCTCAGTTTGGAAGGATCGCTGCTCAAACTGCCCGGCAGGTGATAATACAAAAGATTAGAGAAGCGGAGAAAGAGAATGTTTATAATGAATTCAAAGATAAAGTAGGGGAAATAGTAGGAGGAGTAGTATATCGTATTGAGAAAAGAGGCGTAGTATTAGATCTACTGGGAAAGGCAGAAGCAATAATTCCTAAGAGTTTTCTTTCTCCTTTGGATAAATTTCGTATGGGAGAAAGAGTAAGGGCTTTGGTGGTAGAGGTGAAAAAAGAGAAAGGCCCTCAAATTATTCTTTCTAGAAAAAGTGAAGGATTAGTTAAAAAACTATTTGAATTAGAGGTTCCTGAAGTTTATGAAGGAATAGTGGAAATTAAAGCCATAGCTAGAGAATCAGGAGAAAGAACCAAGATAGCAGTTTATTCTAAAGATGAAAAAGTAGATTGTGTAGGAGCCTGTGTAGGGATAAGAGGCTCTCGAGTTAAGAATATCATTGAGGAATTACGAGGAGAGAAAATCGATATTGTGCGGTGGCAAGAAGATATAAAAGAGTTTATTAAGGCAGCTTTATCTCCGGCGGTAGTTTCTCGCATTGAGTTAGATAGAAATAACAAACGTGCTAAAGTTCTGGTGACTTCTGAGCAGCTTTCTTTAGCTATTGGTAAGAAAGGACAGAATGTAAGGTTAGCTTCTAAGTTAGTAGATTGGGAGATAGATGTACGGACTAAAGAGGGTATTCAACGGAGTCTAAAGGAATTAAGTAAATTAAAGAATGTAGGTAAACGTACTGCTACTCTTTTGGTGAATGCTGGCTATTCAGATATAAAATCGTTAGCTTTTGCTTCTGTTGACGATTTAGGAAAGATAAAAGGTATAGGGGAGAAGAAAGCAGAAAAAATAATTGAAGAAGCAAAAAATTATCTAAAAGAGTAAATGAGAATTTATGAATTAGCAAAACAATTAGGAATGGATTCTAAACAACTCATCGAGAAACTTAAGAGTTTAAACTTCTTTGTAAAAAGCCATATGTCAGTAGTAGATGAAGAGACGGCAGAGATTATAAAACATGAGATAGAGGATTTGGAGAAAAAAGAGATCGAAGAAAATGTAGTAGAAGTTGATTTCCCTATTGCTTTAAAAGATCTAGCAGTGAAATTGGATAAGAAACCTTCAGAAATTCTCAAGTTTCTTGTAAATCAAGGTAAATTTTATACTATAAATCAGAATCTTGATGAAATTACGGCTAAGGAGATTGCTTATCACTATAAAGTTAATCTTAAGAAGAAACCACCTAAAGAGGAAGAAATTTTGAAAGTAGAGCCTAAAGAAGTGAAAAAAAGAGCACCCGTAGTTACTCTTATGGGCCATATTGACCATGGTAAAACATCTATATTGGATTACATAAGAAAAAGTAAGATTGCCGAAAGAGAAACAGGAGGGATTACTCAACATATTGGAGCTTATCGGGTAACTCTGGATAAAGGAGAAATTACTTTTTTAGATACGCCCGGACATCAAACTTTTACTGCTATGCGTGCACGAGGGGCTAATATAACTGATATTATTATTTTAGTTGTTGCTGCTGATGAAGGCGTAAAACCTCAAACTATAGAGGCTTATGATCATGGTCGAGATGCAGGGGTTCCTATTATTGTAGCTATCAATAAGATTGATAAGCCTAACGCTGATATAGATATGACTAAGCAACAACTTTCTAAAATAGGATTAGTTCCAGAAGATTGGGGAGGTAATACCGTTACCATAGGAGTTTCTGCTAAAACTGGCGAAGGGATAGATGAACTTTTAGAGTTAATCCTTTTACAGGCAGAACTTATGGAATTGAAAGCGGATTATTCCCGCCCTGCTTTGGGAGTAGTTATAGAGGCTAAACTCTCCAAAGGAAGAGGGCCGTTGGCTACTATACTTATCCAAGAGGGTAAGTTAAAAAAAGGTGATTTCTGTGTATGTGGCTTATATTGGGGAAGAGTAAGAGCAATGTATGATGATAGGGGGCATCAGTTAGATGAGGTATTTCCCTCTTATCCTGTAGAGATTCTAGGTTTGGGAGGGGTTCCCAACCCAGGAGATAAGTTTTTCGTTGTTCCCGATGAGAGTACTGCTAAAGAAATTGTGAATAGAAGAAGAGAGGAAGAGGAAAGAAAAAGACTTTCTCCTCCTGTGCATATGAGGTTAGAGGATCTTTACAAAAGAGTAAAAGATAAGAATATAAAACAACTTAAGGTTATTTTAAAGGCAGATGTAGGAGGGACTTTAGAGGCAGTAGAGAATGCTCTAAGAGATTTAGGTACTAAGGAGGTAGAAGTTAACATAGTTCATAAAGGAGTAGGTTCAGTTAACTCTTCTGATGTACTTTTAGCTGAAGTGAGCGATGCAGTTATTGTAGGGTTTAAGGTAAGTGTGGATACCAACGCCAGGGTTCTAGCTAAAACCAGAGGGATTCAAATAAGGCTTTATCAAATAGTCTATGAGTTAATTGATGATTTAAAGTTAGCTTTAGAGGGCATGCTTACCCCTCAAATTAGAAAGGTATTCTTAGGAAGAGCGTTAGTTAAAAAAGTATTTAAATTATCTCGAGGGGTGATAGCTGGAGTTATTGTAGAGAAAGGTAAACTTCAGAGACAAGCTTCCTGTGAAGTTTTAAGAGATAATGAAGTAATCTTTAAAGGAAAGATTCTTTCTTTGAAACGATTTAAGGATGATGTAAAAGAAGTTATTGAGGGATTAGAATGTGGAGTAAATATTGGTTACAGCGAAGTTAAAGAAGGGGATATTATCGAAGCCTTTAGTGAAGAGGTAATAGAAAGAAAGTTGTAATTAAGATGAAGAAAATTCTTAGTGGCATGCGTCCTACTGGTAAACTTCATTTAGGTCACTGGGTAGGAGCTTTATCTAACTGGGTTAGCCTTCAAGATAACTATCAGTGTTTTTTCATGATAGCTGATTGGCATGCCTTAATGAGTGAATATAAAAACACTAAGCAAATGTATCATATTCTTCTAGATAACGTAGCTGATTGGCTTGCTTGGGGAGTTGATCCTAAAAAATCGGTAGTATTTATCCAATCTCAAGTTTCTGCACACCTAGAGTTGTTTATGATCCTTTCTCTGATAGCTCCTTTAGGATGGGTCTTGCGCTGTCCTACTTTTAAAGAGCAGATAAGACAACTTAAAGATAAGGAGGTAAATACTTATGCTTTCTTAGGTTATCCTGTACTTCAAGCAGCAGATATTCTTCTTTACAAAGCAGATTTTGTGCCTGTAGGAGAGGATCAACTTCCTCATTTAGAGATGACTAGGGAGTTAGTAAGACGTTTTCATTTCCTTTATAAAAAGGAAGTTTTTACAGAGCCCCAACCCCTCCTTACTAAGATTCCTAAACTTTTAGGGTTAGATGGTAGAAAGATGAGTAAGAGTTATAATAACTATATTAGTTTAGATGAGGAAAAAGAATCTTTGAGGGAAAAAGTTCTTGCTATGTTCACTGATCCAGAGAGAAAGTATAGATACCAGCCTGGCCGTCCGCATCTATGTAATGTCTTTAGTTACTATAATGTATTTTCTCCTAAGATGAGTTCTCAAGTAGAAAGTTGGTGTAGGCAAGCAGAGAAAGGCTGCAAGGAATGCAAAGCTATTTTGGCAGACATAATTGAAGAGCTCATTTTACCTCATAGGGAGGAGAAGAAAAAAATTTTAAAAGAAAAAAAAATGCTTTATAATATATTAGAGGAAGGTAGAGAAAAAGCTTCTTCTTTTGCAGAAGCTACTCTAAAGGAAGTAAAAAAAGTAATGGGTTTATAAGATGAGAGTAAAGCTAGATATATTTGAAGGTCCTTTGGATTTACTTCTTTATCTCATTAAAAAGAACCACATAGATATCAGTCAGGTATGTGTTTCTAATGTGGTTGAGCAATATTTAGAGTTTATAAATCTTATGCAAATTTTAGATATCAATATTGCTTCTGAATATATGGTGATGGCTGCTACATTGATAAATATAAAGTCAAAGCTCCTCTTACCTCAAGAGACTCCTGAGGAGCCTGAGGAGATTTCTCCTCAAGAAGAGTTAATAAGAAAACTTTTGGAGTATCAAAAATTTAAAGAAGCAGCTGCTTATCTTAAGCAGAGAGAAGGTGAAAGATTAAAGTATATCAGCCGCTCTACTCCTGGTAAGGAGAGAGAACTCTATATCGAGGCTTCCATATTTGACCTTATAAGTGCTTTCAAATCTGCGTTAAAAGAGGTTCCTAAAGATATATTTTTTGAAGTAGTAAGGGATGAATTTACGGTGGAGGAGAAAATGCACGATCTTCTTCACCTTTTATTAGAGAGGGAAAGAATTTCTTTAGAGGAGATCTTCTCTTCTGCGCAAAACAAATTAGAGATAATTGTAATTTTCTTAGCAATTCTAGAGTTAATTCGTTTAAAAGAGATTGTAGCTATCCAGAAAGATCTTTTCTCAGAAATTCTCATTGTAAGGAGAGATAAGATTTATTCTTCTCTATGAAAAAAGAAAGATTCGTAGATTACTTTAAAGAAAACGATGAGGAAAGAATTGTTAACCTTTCCTTAAGACCCACTAACTTAAGTGAGTTTATTGGTCAGAAGAACATTATTTCTTCTCTAAAAATAGCTATTGAGGCAGCGAAGAAAAGGAAAGAATCTTTAGAACATATTTTGTTATCCGGACCACCGGGTTTAGGCAAAACCTCTCTTGCCTGGTGTATTGCTAAGGAGATGGGAACGAAGTTCGTTTCCACCAGTGGTCCTGCTATTGAAAGAGCAGGAGATTTGGTAGGAATTCTTACTAACTTAGAGCGAGGTGATATTCTTTTTATTGATGAGATTCATCGTCTTTCCCGAGTAATAGAAGAGTTTCTATACCCTGCTATGGAGAGTTTTCAGATAGATTTTATTATAGATAAAGGTCCTTATGCTAAAACTATAAAATTTAACTTAAAACCATTTACTCTCATTGGAGCTACAACTAGAAAGGGTCTTTTAAGCGCTCCTCTGAGAGGAAGATTCGGCCTTTTCTTTGATTTTGATTTTTATACTCCACAAGAACTAATGTTAGTAGTAAAACGAAGCGCTAAGCTTTTAGGGATAAAAATAGATGATGAAAGTAGTTTTCAAATTGCTTCTCGTTCTCGGGGTTCTCCTCGGTTAGCTAATCGTCTCCTAAGGCGGGTAAGAGACTATGCTCAAGTTTTGGGAGAGGGTGTAATTACTCTTCAGATAACTATAGATGCTTGTCATAAAGCAAGAATCGACGAGGAAGGTTTGGACGAATTAGACAGAAAATACTTAAAATCAATAATTGAAATTCACAACGGTGGACCTGTGGGAATAGAGGCTATTGCTGCTTCTTTAGGAGAAGATAAAGATACATTAGAGGAGGTTGTTGAGCCGTATCTTTTAAAGAAAGGATTTATTAAACGAACACCGAGAGGAAGAGAAGTTACTCTAGCTACCTATAAGCACTTAAATATTACCTTCCCTAGACAGACCCAAGAAAAGTTATTCTAGATATGATCAATACTTTAGGGAAGTTCCTAATTATATTAGGATTATTTTTAATCATTTTAGGTTTAGGGGTAATTGTATTTTCTAAATTTAGGATTCCTTTCTTAGGAAGATTACCTGGTGATATTTTGATTAAGAAAGATAATTTCATTTTTTATTTTCCTCTCGCCACCTCAATACTTGTAAGTATTGTTTTAAGTTTAATTCTCTATTTTATTTCCAGAAAGTGAAAAATGTTCGATGTACTCAGGGAAGATTCTGCTACCAAAGCTAGATTAGGTTTACTTAAGACCCCCCATGGAAAGGTGTTGACTCCTGCCTTTTTCCCTGTAGCAACTCAAGGTACCATCAAAGGACTTTCCTCTAAAGAGATAGAAGAAATTGGGATAAAAGGTATCTTAGTAAATGCTTATCATCTTTTTTTAAGACCGGGTGCAGAGATTGTAAAAGAAGCAGGAGGGATTCATAAGTTTATGGATTTTCATAGAAGTATTGTAAGCGATAGTGGAGGGTATCAAATATTTACCCTAGAAGGATTAAGGAAAGTAAAAGAGGAAGGAGTGGAGTTTCAGTCTCATCTTGATGGAAAAAAATTCTTCCTTACTCCCCAAGAAGTTATTAAGATTCAATTAGAGATAGGTTCGGATATAATTCTTCCTTTAGATGAATGTGTAAAATTTCCTACTCCTTTTGATTATGTCCGATTAGCCTCATACCGTACTGTACAGTGGGCTAGAAAGTCAAAGAACTTTTGGGAGAATTCTAGAAAGAATACTTCTTTATTCTTTGGAATAGTCCAGGGGGCTACTTATCCTTCTTTGCGGGAGTATTGTCTTAAGGAAATTCTGAATATAGGTGTGGATGGAATAGCGATTGGGGGTTTAAGTGTTGGCGAACCACAAAATTTAAGATATAATATCCTTTCTTTTATTACAGAGATTTTGATAAAGGAGGATAAAAATTATCTAGTTTACTTTATGGGCTATGGAAAACCTCGGGATATCCTTGATGCTATAAGTCTGGGAGTAGATTTATTTGATTGTGTTGTTCCTACAAGATTTGCTCGTACAGGTACAGCTTTTACTAATCAAGGTAAGATTGTGGTAAGAAATGCTGTTTATTCTAAGGATTATTCTCCTTTGGATAGAGAATGTGATTGCTTTGTATGTAAGAGATTTACGCGTGCTTACTTGAGGCATCTCTTTAACGCTAAGGAGATGAGCGCAGCTTATCTGCTTACTTATCATAACCTGTGGTGGTATAATAAATTTATGGAAAAGGTAAGAGAGTCTATAAAGGAAGGAAATTTTCTCAACTTTAAAAAAGAGTTCTTGAAAGAATTTAAAGAAAGTTAATTAGTTATACCATGATAATCGATGTTATTACCATTTTTCCTCAAATGTTTAAGCCAGTTATAGAGGAATCCATAGTTAAAAGGGCTCAACAGAAGGGATTAGTAGAGATTAATCTCATCAATTTAAGAGATTATTCTGGTGATCCTCATCGTAAGGTAGACGGTCCTCCTTATGGTGGTGGTCCAGGAATGGTGTTTAAATGTCAGCCTCTTTTTTCTGCAGTAGAGGATGTTTTAAGATATAAGGTATATCCTAAAAAAAAGAGGAAAGATAGCACCAAAAGGATTATTCTTTTTACTCCTAAAGGTAGGCTCCTTAACCAAGAATTAATAAGAAAGTTCTTAAGGTATCACCGTTTAATCCTTTTAGCTCCTCGGTATGAAGGTGTAGATGAAAGAGTCAGAAGGTATTTAGTGGATGACGAAGTTTCTATTGGAGATTATATACTTAGTGGAGGGGAGCTTCCTTGTATGGTTTTTATTGATTGTTTGGTGAGACTTCTTCCCGGCGTTGTTTCTAACTTTTCCTCAGTAAAAAGGGAAAGCTTTCAAGATTACCTTTTGGATTATCCTGTATATACTCGACCTCGAGATTTTAGAGGTCTAAAGGTTCCTAAAGTATTACTTTCTGGAGACCATAGTAGGATAGAGAAATGGCGAATGAAAAAAGCAGAAGAGTTGACTAAAAATTTAAGGCCTGATTTGTGGAAGAAGAGAGTAG
Organism: uncultured Planctomycetia bacterium; assembly: GCA_964536865.1. GTDB lineage: Bacteria > Omnitrophota > Gorgyraeia > Duberdicusellales > 4484-171 > B7-G16. Next base: position 43,213 of record CAZHYN010000007.1, on the reverse strand, counting down.
ATTCTAAGAAAAGTTTGCTAAAAAGGAGGCAGAGATGTCAAGGCTCTTAGATGTAGAAAAAAGAATCCTTCAGGAGGTAAAAAGAGATTATCCTTCTTTTAAGCAAGGAGATATCATAAGAGTTTGGTATAAGATTAAAGAGAAGGATAAAGAAAGAATTCATCCTATTGAAGGAGTAGTGATAAAAATTCAAGGTCAACTTCACCGGAAGTCCTTTACAATAAGGAGAATTTCTTATGGAGAAGCCTATGAAGTTAGTTTTCCTTATTATTCTCCTTTTATTGAAAAGATTGAAATTGTTGCTTCTTCACGTCGACAACCACGCAGAAAAAAGCTTTATTATTTAAGAAAGAGAATAGGACGCAAAGCTATGATTGCTTAGATTATGAAGATATTTAGAGATTTAGTTGTAGGAGTAGATGAAGTTGGTCGAGGCCCTTTATGTGGACCTCTTGTAGCATGTGCTTTCTATTTTAAGAAAAAGATTAATAAGAACTTAGAGATTAAGGATTCAAAGAAGACTAATTCTCTTAAGAGAGAAGAAATGTTTGATATTCTGATAAAGAGGGGTATTTTTTCTCTAGCTGTAGTTAGTCCTTCTCAGATAGATAGACTTAATATTCTGGAAGCTACTATGCTGGCATTTAATCGAGCAATAAAGGGGATAATTAAGAGCGCCCCTTTTTTAAAAGAGGCGCTCTTCGTTATTGATGGGAACATTTTTAAAACTAATTTAAAAGTAAATTATATATGCATAGAAAAAGCCGATGAGAAGATAAGAGAAGTTGCTTCAGCCTCCATCATTGCTAAGGTCTTTAGAGATTACCTTATGGATGTGTTAGACTTTCTTTATCCTCATTGGGGATTGGCTAAACACAAAGGATATCCTACCAGACTCCATAAGAAGTTGTTAAAAGAGAGGGGAATTACTCCTTTTCACAGGAGAAGTTTTTTAAATGGTTAGAGAAAATTTCTATGAGGATAGAGCGGAAGAGTTCCTAAGGTTGAAAGGTTACAGGATTTTGGAAAGAAATTTTAATACTCGTTGGGGAGAAATTGACATCGTGGCTAAAGATAAACATACATTTGCTTTAATAGAAGTGAAAGCACGAGGAAGGAATTTTTGGGTTTCTCCTCAAGAGGCAGTTGATGAGTCAAAAAGAAGAAAGTTAGTTTTAGCAGGTAAACTATACATCAAAAGATACCCTCAGGGAGCCTACCGTTTTGATGTGGTTGCTATTGAGGAAGGGAAAGGTTGGCGTAGTTACCATCTTATAAAAAATGCTTTTTTAGAGAATGAAAAGATACAGCGATAAGCTTAGAATATATTTAGAGGATTTATCTCAGCCTACCCCTCAGCCAGGGGGAGGGAGTGTAGGTGCTCTATGTTTTTGTATAGGAACTTCCTTAGTAGAGATGGTTCTAAAATTTAGTAAAGGAAGATTTAAAGAGATTTTTTCAACTTTAAAGAAGGAAAGAAAAAGGCTACTTCCTCTCATAGATTTAGATGGAGAAATTTTCTCTCAAATAATTAAGGAAAGGAATACACAAAAGAAAAAATATCTTATAAGTAAGTCACAAAGGAATCTTATAAAAATAGGGGAAAAAAGTGTAGCGTTAGTTTCTATGATAAAGAATGTAGAGAATAGAGTTAAGCCGTCTCTTAAAGGTGATTTAGAGATTGGTTTAAGACTGTTGGAGTTAGCTTCATTTGCCTGTATAAAAAATTTGTATGCAAATCAGATAATGTTTAAAGTGGATAATAGAGAAATAATCAATAATTTAAGTAAAAAGCTCAAAAAAGTTAGTGCATGGGAAAAGTTTTAAATTCTCAACCATTCCTGGAAAAAATATTCAATAGACTAAAGAAAAGAAGGAGGGCTTTAGGTAAAATCTCTTTAGCTTCTTTCAAAATTAGCGAGGATGGTTCTGCTGATATCTACATTCGTTCCCAAGAGAAAATTGCTCAAAAGCTTAGCATAGATTATAAAGTGTTTGAATTTAAAAGAAATCAGTTTTCTTTAGCTTTAGAAGTGTTAGATAAGTTAAATAGAGATAGACTTACCAAAGGAATAATTATCCATAAACCTCTCCCTAAGAATTGGGATGAGTTTAAATTATTCTCTAGTATTTTGCCATCTAAAGATGTGGAAGGACTCAACCCTTATAATCTAGGAAGGATTTTTCTAAAAAAAGAGAAAATCCTCCCTCCTACAGTACGAAGTATTCTAGAAGTAATAAAGATTTCAAATATTTCTCTCTATGGTAAGAATGTAACTCTAGTAGGATTTTCTTCCCATATCGGCAAGCCATTGAGTATAATTTTGGCAGATAAATTTGCTACTGTAATTATTACCCATATTGGCACTTATCAAGCTAAGAGGTTAGTCTCCTACATACGAGGTGCCGATCTTCTCATTTCTTGTGTAGGTAAACCTCGCTTTATAAAAGGTGCTTGGGTTAAAAAGGGAGCAGTAGTTATTGATGTAGGGATATCCTATTGGAAAGGTAGGTTGTGTGGAGATGTAGAGTTTGAAGAAGCAAAAAAGAAGGCTTCGTTTATTACTTCTGTACCTCGAGGAGTGGGTAGCTTTACTCCCTTGTTTCTTTTTGATAATCTTTTAAAATTAGCGGAGAAATGAAGTTTCGAGAGAAGTTAGAGAAGAATAAATTTGTTTTTACTTTAGAGGTAGAACCTCCTAAAGGAGTAGACATCGAAAGTACATTAAAGGAGGTTTTGCCCCTTAAAAAGTATATAGATGCTTTCAATGTCACTGATATGCAATCAGCAAATATGCGCCTGAGTAGCTGGGCGTTAGCAGTTAAACTCAAACTTAATAATTTAGAGCCTATCTTGCAGCTTACTACTCGTGACAGAAACTGTTTAGCTTTGCAAGGAGATCTCTTAGGAAGCTATGTTTTAGGGGTAGAGAATCTTCTTCTTCTTACAGGAGACAGACCTATCTGTGGAGACCATCCTAAAGCCAAAGAAGTTTTTGAAGTTGATTCTTTAGGTCTTATAAAAATTGCTTCTCAACTGAATTCTGGCTATGATCTATCAGGGAATCCTCTGAAAGGGAAACCTCAATTTTACATGGGAGCTGCTCTCAACCCTATGGCTAAGAACGTGAATAGAGAGCTAAAACGTGCAGAGAAAAAAATAAAATTGGGAGTATCTTTTTTTCAGACCCAGCCTATATTCGATTTAGAGAGATTCTATGATTTTATGAAAAAGATAGAAAAATTAAAAGCCAAAGTTATAGCTGGAGTTATTTTTCTAAAATCTTATAAGATGGCCAAGTATCTTAATGAAAATGTAGAAGGAATGGATATTTCTCCTTTATACCTAGAAAGGATAAAGAGGGCAAAAGATAAAAGAGAAGAGGCGTTAAGAATTGCTAAGGAAGTAATAGCAAACTTAAAGGATATTTGTCAGGGAATTCATATTATGCCTTTAGGATGGTACTCCCTTGCAAGAGAGCTCTTTCTATGAATAGCATCTGTATTTTAGGAGCAGGACGAGCAGGAACGACTTTAGCAGAGTTACTGAGGAAAGAAGAAAGAACTTTAGATATTACAGTAATAGATAAAAAGAATTATTTCTTTGATAAGAATTATTTCCTCCCCCTTCTTTTTGGTAAAGAGAAAGAAAAAGTTATAAACTTAAATGATTTCTTTTCTAATTTAGGAATAAATTTTATTAATAAAGAAGTAGAGAGGGTAAACTTCTCTAAGAAGAATTTATATTTTAAAGATAAAAGTACCGTGGGATTTGAAAAATTGGTCATCTGTACTGGTTTGATTCATCAAGACTTATCCATAAAAGGAGAACATCGTCAAGGTTTCTTTTATTTATCAGAAATAAATCCTCTCTCTTTCCGTAGTTATCTAAAGATAGCTTCAGATTTTGTTATTTTTGCTTCTACTATCTTAGGAGTGAGATTGGCATTCTCTCTTTCCTTTTTAAACAAGGAAATAAAACTGATAAGTAGTTCATTAGATTTTTTGGGTAAAAAGAAAGAAGAAATAATTTCCATTTTAAGAAGAAGAAATATAGATGTTTATGAGAACGTGGAAATTGTCGAAGTTATTGGCAACTCAGTGGTTAAAGCTACGAAGGTTTCTCTTCCCAAGGTTTTTTCTTCCAATGTAGTAATTGTTGATACCCATCTTCTACCCAATTTAAAAATATTAGAAACCTCTCTTAAAGAGGGAGAGTTACCTCCCCAAGTAATACTTTTAGGGGATGTAGCAAGGAAGAATACAGAAAAAGAACATTTTTTCATTTTCAATAGTGTTAATGTCTATCAGGAGGCAAGAGCCTTAGCGACAAAAATTATAAAAGAAGGAGGGGGCTATTTCTTTGCTAAGGTTTATACTCCTCAGGATATTGAAAACTTCTTAGATGAGGAGTTTAATGAGAGAAAGATTTTATCTTGGATAAGTTAGTAATTAAATTTGAGTAGAAGGGGGAAGTTATGGCAGAGTGGATTGGTATAGGAAGAAGAGCAAGACGATGTTATGGTTTTGATGAAATTGCTTTGGTACCAGGGAAAGTCACCATCAATCCAGAGGAAGTGGATACATCGTGGGAATTTGCTCAAAAAAAGTTTCAGGTTCCTATATTGGCAGCAGCTATGGATGGGGTAGTAGATGTTAACTTTGCGATAGAGATGTCACGGTTAGGAGGAATCGCGGTACTTAATTTGGATGGTATACAAACTCGTTATGAAGATCCTGATGAGGTGTTATCTCAGATTGCTAACGCTACACAAAAAGAGGCGACCAATTTAATTCAGAAAGTATATACTACCCCTATTAAAGAAAGACTTATTTCTGAACGAATTCGTCAAATAAAGTCTAAAGGAGGGTATGCTGCGGCAAGTTGTATTCCTCAAAATGCTCAAAGGTTTGCTCCTATTGCTGAGGAGGCAGGAGCAGATTGCTTCGTAGTCCAGTCTACAGTTACTACTACTAAACATATTTCTACCAAGTATAAGCCTCTGGATTTGTTTAAGTTCTGTAAAGAAAGAAAAATCCCTATAATTGTGGGAAACTGTGTTACCTATGAAGTTACTTTAGAGCTTTTAGAGACAGGAGTTTCTGCAATTCTGGTAGGGGTAGGTCCAGGAGCTGCTTGTACTACTCGAGGGGTATTAGGGATAGGAGTTCCTCAAGTCACCGCTACTATTGATTGTGCTGCTGCTAGAGATTTTTACTTTCAAAAGACAGGAAAGTATATTCCTATTATTACGGATGGAGGAATGCGTACAGGAGGTGACGTTTGTAAAGCTTTTGCTTGTGGGGCAGATGCAGTAATGATTGGCTCTGCTTTTGCTAGAGCAAAAGAAGCTCCAGGTAGAGGGTTTCATTGGGGGATGGCTACCAGCCACGCTAATCTTCCTCGAGGAACGAGGATTGAAGTAGGAATTTCTGGGAGTCTAGAGCAGATTCTTTTTGGTCCAGCAGTGGTAGACGACGGCTCGCAAAATTTAGTAGGAGCCTTGGCAACATCTATGGGAGCTCTGGGAGCAAGAAATATAAAAGAGATGCATTTCGTAGAGATTATTATTGCTCCTTCTATTCAAACTGAAGGAAAAATTTTTCAGGTAGTTCAAAGGGTAGGAATGGGGAAGTAAGTATGCCCAAAGATATAATTCTTATTTTGGATTTTGGTTCTCAGTATACCCAGCTTATTGCTCGCCGAATTAGGGAACTTAAGGTCTTTAGTTTAATTGAGCCTCATAATCTTCCTATAGAGAAGATAAAAAAGATAAATCCTAAGGGAATTATTCTTTCCGGGGGACCTCATAGTGTATATGAAAAGGGAGCTCCTTCTTTAAACCGTCGGGTATTGAATTTAGGTATTCCTATTTTAGGAATATGTTATGGCATGCAACTTATTATAAAAACTCTAGGAGGGGAGATCGAGGAAGCGTCCAAGAGAGAATACGGAAGGGCGTTAATGTATATAGATGATCATCAGGATTTATTTTTTTCCCTTCCTGCTAAGATTACCTCTTGGATGAGCCATGGAGATTTTGCAGTTAAGTTACCTAATAAGTTTGAACGCTTAAGCCATACAGCAAATACTCCCTATGCATCTGTAGGTTTGAGGGAGAAAAAAATCTATGGAGTTCAGTTTCACCCTGAGGTAATTCATACTCAGTATGGGCTTCAGATAATTTCCAATTTTCTCTTTCGTATATGTGATTGCTTCGCTAGCTGGCAGATGGAGGATTTCATAGATGAGAAGGTAAGGCAGATAAGAAAGGTTGTGAAGGATAAAAAAGTCATCTGTGGTTTAAGTGGAGGAGTAGATTCCTCTACTTTAGCAGTGCTCGTTCACAAAGCTATCGGTAAGAGACTTAAATGTATCTTTGTAGATAATGGCTTATTAAGATATGGAGAAGCTAGAAGGGTTATAAAAATATTTAGGGAGAATTTTAAAATAGATCTTCGTTTCACTAATGCTTCTTTTAGATTTTTAGCAAAACTTAAAGGAGTAGTTGATCCTGAAGAAAAAAGGAAGATTATCGGTCATGAATTTATAAGAGTATTTGAAGAAGAAGCAAAAAAAATAAAAGGTGTGGAGTTTCTGGCCCAAGGAACTCTCTACCCCGATGTTATTGAGTCGGTTTCTTTCTTTGGGGGACCTACTTCCAGAATAAAAACTCATCATAATGTAGGAGGCTTGCCTTTAGGAATGAAGTTGAAGTTAATTGAACCATTTCGAGAGTTATTTAAAGATGAGGTTAGAGAAATTGCTAGAATGTTGAATTTACCCGAAGAAATAGTGTTTCGCCATCCTTTTCCTGGACCAGGTTTAGGAGTAAGAATTGTTGGGGAGATAACTAGAAAACGGTTAAAGATTTTAAGAAATGCCGACCGTATCTTGGAAGGGATTATTAAAAAAAGAGGATTGTATAAGGAGTTGTGGCAGGCTTTCTGTGTACTTCTGCCTTTAAAGACAGTAGGTGTTATGGGAGATAAACGTACCTATGAGTATGTGGTAGCAATAAGAGTAGTTACTAGTTTAGATGGAATGACCGCTGATTGGGCTAAACTTCCTTATTCAGTTTTAGAGGAGATTTCCAACACTTTAATTAATAGAGTAAAAGGGATAAATAGGGTGGTGTTCGATATTAGTTCTAAACCCCCGGCAACTATTGAGTGGGAATAGTCAGTAAAATGAGAAATTCTGATTTTGTCCATCTTCATGTCCATACTCAGTATAGCCTCTTAGATGGAGCATGCCACCTAGAGAGATTAATAGATAAAGCTAAGGAGTACAATCTACCTGCGTTAGCTATTACTGATCACGGGAATCTTTTCGGTGCTATAAAGTTCTACCAGCTCTGTTTGGATAAAGGGATAAAGCCTATTATTGGATGTGAGGTATACGTAGCGAAACCTTCTCGGTTTAAAAGAAATTATAAAGATTCCGAAGAAGGTATTTTTCATCTACTTCTTTTAGCTAAAGATAAGCAGGGTTATCATAATCTTGTTAAGTTGGTGAGTCTAGCCAACCTAGAAGGCTTCTACTATAAGCCTAGAGTGGATATGGAGTTGTTAGAAAAATACCATGAGGGTTTAATCGCTTTAAGTGCCTGCCTTAAAGGAGAGATTCCCTACTCTGTATTAAAAGGAGAGATAAATACAGCTTATAAAATAGCGGATATTTATCAGGAAGTGTTTGGGAGAGGTAATTTCTATCTGGAGATAATGGATAATGGGTTGGAGGAACAATATAGGGTAAATGAATACCTTTTAAAGATTTCTCAAGATTTGGGCATACCTTTAGTAGCTACTAATGACGTCCATTACCTTACTAGAGAAGAATCATTTGCTCATGAAGTTCTTCTCTGCTTGCAGACTCAGAGTACTCTTCTTGATAAAGATCATTTTAGGTTTGGTAGCGATAAATTCTATTTTAGATCTCCTAAGGAGATGAGAGAACTATTTAGAGATTTACCTCAAGCAGTTAAGGCTACGTTGGAGATTGCAGAGAAATGTAACTTGATTTTGGATTTCTCAGGAGTACATATTCCTAAATTTCTTCTCCCCCCCGATAGATCTGATGAGTATGAGTATTTAAGAGAGTTATGCTATACTAACTTAAAGAAACGCTACCCCCAACCTACAAAAGAAGTTACTGATCGCTTAGAGAATGAGTTAGAAGTTATTAAGAGAACAGGTTTCTCTTCTTACTTTTTAATCATATGGGATTTAATAAAATTTGCTAAAGAAAGAGGTATCCCTGTAGGTCCAGGGAGAGGGAGTGCCGCAGGAAGTATAGTAAGTTACCTCTTAGAAATTACTGACATTGATCCTTTAAAGTATGGGCTCATTTTTGAAAGATTCTTAAATCCTCAAAGGATCTCTATGCCTGATATAGATATAGATTTTTGTTATGAGAATCGTCAAAGGATTTTAGATTATGTAAGTTCTAAATACGGAAAGGATTGTGTAGCTCAAATAATAACATTTGGAACTCTCTTAGCCAGGGCGGTAGTAAGAGATGTGGGAAGGGTGTTGGGATTTAGTTATTCTGAAGTAGACCGAATCGCTAAGATGATTCCTTATTCTGTAGGTCATCATATTAGTTTAAAAGAGGCTTTGAAGATCAATCCTGATTTAAAAAACACTTATCAGAATGATTCTCGAATAAAGAAGCTTATTGATACTGCTATTCAATTAGAAGGTCTTTCTCGCCACGCCTCTACTCACGCTGCAGGAGTAGTTATTTCCGATAGGCCTCTTATAGAAAGAATACCTTTGGCTCGGGGTCCTGAAGGAGAGATAGTAACAGGATTTGATATGGATTCTCTCGAAAAGATTGGAATGCTTAAGATGGACTTTTTAGGATTAAAGACTCTTACCGTGATAGAGGAGGCTCTTAAAATAATAAGGAGAACGAAGAAAATATATATAGATATAGGAAAGATTCCTTTAGACGATAGAAAGACTTTTAAAATGCTTTCTCGAGGAGAAAGCATTGGGGTGTTCCAATTAGAAAGTATAGGGATGCGTCGTATCTTAAAGGAGTTAAAACCCAATGATTTTAAGGACCTTATTGCAGTGCTTGCTTTATATAGACCGGGACCATTGGGGAGTGGCTTAGTCTCTGATTTTATTGAACGTAAACAGGGCAAAAAACCCATTAGATATTTACATCCTAAACTTGAGCCTATCTTGAAGGAAACTTATGGGATCATCCTTTATCAGGAGCAGACTATGGAAATAGCTTCCCAGTTAGCAGGTTTTAGCTTAGCGCAGGCTGATCTTTTAAGAAAGGCTATTGGAAAGAAAATTCCTGAGATTATGGAAGAGCAGCGTTCTCTCTTTATAGAAGGATGCAGAAGAAATGGAATCGCTCAAGAGATAGCTTACAAGATTTTTAATTTAATCGACTACTTTTCTGGTTATGGTTTTAATAAGAGTCATTCTACCGCTTATGCATTAATCTCTTATCGCACTGCATATTTAAAAGCTAATTTTCCGGTAGAGTTTATGGCCGCTCTTCTTACTAGTGAGCGTACTAACACTGATAAGGTAGTAGAGTATACTAATGAGGCAAAGAAGATGGGTATAGAGGTTCTTCCCCCCGATATAAATACTAGCTTTGCCAATTTTACTGTTACTGAAGAGGGTAACATTCGCTTTGGACTCTTAGCTATAAAAAATGTTGGTGAAGCAGCTTTAGAGAATATAATTAAAGTGCGTAAAGAGAAGAAATATGAAGACTTTTTTGACTTTATCTCTAGAGTGGATTCTCGCACAGTGAATAAAAAAGTCATAGAAAGCTTAATAAAATCTGGAGCTATGGATAGTTTGGGGCTTAAGCGATCTCAGATGATGAGTATCTTAGATAAGACTTTAGAGAGAAGTGGAAAAAGAGTAAAGAGGGATACCTCTCAACTTTTCTTTTTCTCTTCTCCTGTCAAGGAAGAGGTACCTCAAATTGAGGAGTGGCCTCAAGAGCAAATTCTTCATTTTGAAAAAACTCTGTTGGGTATGTATGTTTCCAGTCATCCCCTAAAAAAGTATGAAAATCTTGTTGTCACTCTTAAGACAATAAAAATTGGAACCCTCTATGAGAAAGAAGAATCAGGGGAGATTTTCATAATAGGTTTGATAGATAAAGTGAAATTAGTAACTACTCGAAAAGAGAGAGAAAGAATGGCTATTTTAAAAGTTGAGGACGAGACTGGTTCTGTTGAAGTATTTATTTTCCCTAAAGTTTTTGAACAGAGTAGCAAATATCTTCAGCAGTCTCAAATAGTGGCAGTAAAAGGGAGAGTGGAGTTTAAAGAAAAGATTCCCAAGATAATTGCTACTAAGGTATTGAGTATACAAGAATTATGGAAAGATGTGAAGGCATTAAATATCGTTGTCAAAAACGGAGGGTTTGATTTTAAAAAACTTAAAGATATTTTTATTCGCCATAAAGGGGAAGTAAGAGTAAGTTTTGTCCTTCAAAATAAAAGATTCAACGGCTTAAAAGTAAAGACAGCTAAGGAGTTCCATCTCAATTTAAATGAGGAAGTATTGGAGGAGATTGCCTCCTGTGTTGGTAGGGAAAACTTATCCTTGACACTTTAGAAAGGGGGTGATAAATTTATAAATCATGACTAAAAGAGATATTGTTTTAAAAATTAGTGAAGCCTCTGGAGTAAAGCAAATAGTAGTAAAAAGAATAGTTCAGGGTACTTTTGATGCTATCTTAGAAAGCTTACAGAGAGGGGAGAGGGTAGAGATACGCAACTTTGGAGTATTCTTTCTTAAGAAGAGGAAGAGAAAAATCGGCAGGAATCCTAAAACTGGCGAAGTAGTCCCCATACCTGAAAGAGTAGTAGTTGTTTTTAAGCCAGGTTTAAAAATGAAACCCAGCTCTCAAGTTCCCCTCTGACTTATGTGATGAAGAAAAGTTGTCAGCGCCTAAGAGGTACCCTTGACTTTTATCCTCCAGAATCTGACCTTATCCAAGAGATTATAGGTAAAGCTAGGAATTTATTTAATACGTTTGGCTATCAAGAGGTTATTCTTCCTATCTTAGAGCGAGAGGAGATTTTTACTAAAAGTGTAGGTAGAAGTTCTGATATTGTAGTAGAGAAGCAGATGTTTAAAATAGAAGGTAAAGATATCGTATTAAGACCCGAAGGTACTGCAGGCATGGTAAGATCATTTATAGAGAATACTCTTTATACCAAGAAAGATTTTTACAAGTTTTTTTATATTGGACCAATGTTCAGAGGGGAAAGACCTCAAAAGGGGCGCTTACGTCAGTTCTACCATATAGGTTGTGAAGCATTTGGTTCTAACAGTCCTTACTTAGATGTAGAAGTAATCAAACTTGCTTTATCTATTCTTCAGGAATGTGGAATAAAAGATATCGAACTAAAGGTGAACAGCTTAGGATGCCATCAAGATAAAGTTAATCTTATTAATTTTTTGAAGAAAGAGTTAACTTCTTATAGAAGTAAGCTATGCCCTCTATGTCAAAAGAGATTAAAAACTAACCCCTTAAGAGTTCTTGATTGTAAAAGAGAAAGTTGTAGAAAAGTAGTAAGTCATTTAGACATTTCAAATAGATTCCTATGTAGTGAATGCTTTTCTCATTTTAAAAGAATTCTTTCACTTCTAGAGGAGTTAGGAATTAACTTTTTATACCAACCTACTTTGGTGAGGGGATTAGATTACTACACCAATACTGTGTTTGAGCTAGTTCATAAGCAATTGGGGAGTCAAGATGCTTGTGGAGCAGGAGGACGATATAATGATCTGGTAAAGAATTTAGGAGGACCATCTATTCCAGCAATAGGTTTTGCCTTAGGTCTGGAGAGAATGTTATTACTTCTAAAGAAACCCAATCTTGTCCCTAAAGTTTTAGTTTTTGTAGCTTATACTTCACCCAATGTTTACCCCCAAGCTTACAAGTTATTGAATATCCTCCGAGAAAATAAGATTTCTTCAGATATCAGCTATAAAGAAAGGTCTCTTAAGGGTCAATTACGCGGCGCTGAAAAAGCAGGCGCGGATTTTGTTATTATCGTAGGCGATGAGGAGATAAAACAAGGTTATTTAATAGTAAGGGATATGAAAAAATCTTATCAAAAAACTGTGGAGTATTCTCGTATACTTGATTTTTTTATTTCTTAAGGGTTATGTTAAGGACTCATACCTGTGGAGAGTTAACTCACAAAGATATAGAGAGGGAAGTTAGTCTCTGTGGGTGGGTTCATAGTCGTCGTGACCATGGGAAGATAATTTTCATTGATTTAAGAGATAGATATGGTTTAACTCAGTTAGTATTCACTCCTAAACCATATAGTAATACTTATAAAAAAGCAAAAAGTTTAAAGAATGAAGATGTGGTGAAAGTAAGGGGAGTAGTTAATAGGCGTCCTCAGGGCACAGAAAATCCTAAAATTACTACTGGAGAGATCGAAGTCTTGGTGGAGAAACTGGACATTCTTGCTTCTTCTGGGGAGTTGCCTTTTTCTATAGAAGAAAATATTGATGTTTCTGAGGAGATAAGGCTTTATTATCGTTATCTTGATCTTCGTCGTCCTTCTGTATTAGAGAAATTCATTTTAAGGAGTAGGTTTAACTACAAATTTAGAGAATTTTTGCATAAAAAGGGTTTTATAGAGATAGAGACTCCTTATCTTTCTAAATCCACTCCTGAGGGGGCTAGAGATTTTTTAGTTCCTTCGCGGTTAAACCCTAATAAATTCTATGCTCTTCCTCAATCTCCTCAACTGTTTAAACAGATTCTGATGGTTTCAGGGATTGATAAGTACTATCAGATAGTGAGATGCTTTCGTGATGAAGATTTAAGAAAAGACAGACAGCCAGAATTTACTCAACTGGATATCGAAGCTTCTTTTATAGATGAGGAAGATATATTCTCTTTAGTAGAGGAAATGCTTGTTTACACTTTTAAAGATGTTTTGAATGTGGAAATTAAAATTCCCTTTCCTCGTATAAGTTATCAGGAAGCTATTAATAAATATTCCTGTGATAAACCGGATATAGGTGAGGGAAAATTTCGATTTTTATGGGTTTATGATTTCCCTCTTTTTGAATATAGCCAAGAAGAAAAGAGATGGAAATCAAATCATCACCCTTTTACTGCTCCTAAAGAAGAGGATATAGAATTTTTAGATAAAGATATGAGTAAAGTAAAAGCTCGAGCATATGACTTAGTTCTAAATGGAGTAGAAGTAGCCAGTGGTTCGATAAGAGTAAATTCTTTATCTCTTCAAAAAAAGATCTTTTTTTTATTAGGGATAACCTCTCAAGAAGTGGAGGAGAATTTTGGTTTTTTCCTTCGTGCTTTAGAATTTGGTGCTCCCCCCCATGGAGGTATTGCTTTTGGATTAGATAGACTTTACACTTTGATTACTAACTCTGAAAGTATTCGTGAGGTGATTGCTTTTCCTAAGACACAAAAAGGAATTTGTCTTCTCACGCAAGCTCCTTCCCCTGTGGAAGAAACTCAATTGAAGGAGTTATATATTGATTTGATGGAAAAAGGAGGTGAATAATGAAAAGGATATTACCACTTTTATTAGTGGTAGGGGTATTTAGTGGATGTTTGATAAGAACTTATACTATCCAGAAGCCGAGGAGAGATTTGGATATTAAAGGTAATCAAGGATACCTGATAGGTACACCAAAGAAGAGACCTACACCTTCTAAGACTGCCAGGACATTCATTGTATTTGAAGTAGAATTAGGTCCTCATCAACCCAAGGAGACCTTTATTCCTCCTGCGTCTAAGGAGGAAGAGCTGAAACCTCCTTCTGAAAGTCCTTCTCTAGAAGAGACTATTTTGGAAGAAGAAGTTATTGAACAAAAACCTCAAGAAGGTAAGCAGGAATCTAAGTTAGCTATACCTCAACAAAAAGTTATCTCTAGATATACTACTTATAAAGTTAAAGAAAATGACACTCTCCAAAAGATATCTAAAAAATTCTATGGAACGACGAAGAAATGGCCAGTAATTTATGAGGAAAATAAGGATATAATTAAGAATCCTGATAAGATTTATCCAGGAATAGTTATAAAAATTCCCTTAAAAGATTAATCGTAGAGGGAGAGAATGGAGAAACTTATAAAGATTAAGGATAACGAGTTTATAAAGTCACTCTTTGGTGTAGGAGATAAGAACGTTAAAGAACTGGAAGAAAAATTTAAGGTCCAGATTATTCTAAGGAGCGAAGGTATTTCAGTAAAGGGAGAAGAAAAACAAGTAGAAAAAGTAGGTAGTTTACTTGATAAGATGTATGAGCTTTTTAAAAGAGGTATCGTTTTTACTCCTAAGGAGTTAGAGTTAAATTTTTCTTCAGCTATAGATTTAGATAATTATTTGCAGTCATTTAGAATAAAGGTTCCTTCTTCTAAGAAAAGGTTCGTTTTTCCCAAAACTGAGGGGCAGAAAAAGTATCTCCTAGCGATGAAGGATTACGATATAACTTTTGCCATCGGACCTGCAGGTACAGGAAAGACCTATTTAGCTATGGCCTATGCAGTAAATTACCTTACCAATCAAAAAGTAAGTAGGATAATTTTAACCCGTCCAGCAATTGAAGCAGGGGAATCTTTAGGTTTTCTCCCCGGTGATATGTACCAGAAATTAGGTCCTTACTTAAGACCTCTTTACGATGCCTTATACGATATGATGGAGCCGGATACTATTGAGGAGTACTTAGAGACAGGAGTTATTGAGATTGCTCCTTTAGCCTACATGAGGGGAAGGACTCTAAATAATGCTTTCATCATTTTAGATGAGGCACAAAACTGCACTTCTGAGCAACTTAAGATGTTTCTTACTCGTTTAGGATTTGATTCAAAAACAGTAATTACAGGAGATATCACTCAAAGTGACCTGCCAGGGGGAAAACCTATTGGATTAATGGAGGCAGTAAAAATTTTAAAACCTATAAAAGGGATAAAATTTGTCTACCTTACCAAGAAAGATGTGGTTAGGCATCCTTTAATTCAGAAGATAATTCAAGCTTATGAAGATTTTTACGAAAAAGAGTAAATTTCATTTAGGAACCATATCTCTTTCTGCTAGTTTTTTCTTAATAAGTGGTTTTGTTTTTTATCTATATAGTATAGATTTTTCTCCTCTTATTCTTGCTCTCCTTCTTTTTGTCTATGCTAAATTTTTTAGGAAGATAGAAAATTTACCTTTCTATATAGATTTGCTTCTTTTAATAAGCATTGGGGTGATAATTGCCTTTTTAACTACGGTAACTTTTAGGCAATCGGGTTATGCTATTCCTGCTATTGGTTTTATAATGTTAGTCACTTTTTTATTTGATAATTTAGAGCTATCGCTTTTATTCTCCATATTTATTTCTTATCTCTCTGCAAGCATGCAGGGAGGAAGTTTCGATGTAGGTATTTCTTTGTTTTGTGCATCTTTATCTACGGCCCTTTTAAGTTATCGCTTAAGGAGAAGATTGCAGATTATACGAGCAGGAGCAATTGCTGGTTTTATTCAATTTTTTATAGCTTTTACGATAGAAAATTCTCAAGCAGGATTTAGCATTTCCTCTCTCAACTTAGACCTTCTCAGAATTTGTCTTATTAACGGAGTTGTATCTTCCATTGTAGTTATCGGTATTCTTCCTATATTTGAATTCATTTTTAAGGTAGTAACCAATATATCATTGCTAGAGCTGTCTGATTTTAATCATCCTCTCTTGAGAAGAATGATTTTAGAAGCACCAGGAACTTATCAGCACTCGTTGGTGGTAGCTAATCTAGCGGAAGCAGCTGCTGAAGCGATTGGAGCGAATTCCCTCTTAGCTAGAGTAGGAGCATACTATCATGACATAGGTAAAGTTATTAAACCCCACTATTTTGTAGAGAATCAAACTCCCTACCGTGATGTTCACAAAAGACTAAAGCCTTCCATAAGTAAGTTAATTATCATAAATCATGTGAGAGAAGGTGTAGAGTTAGCAAAGAAGTATCATCTTAACCCTCGAATAATAGATTTCATTCAACAGCATCACGGTAGAACTCTAGTTTACTACTTCTATCAAAGAGCTAAGGAACTAGAGCCCGATAAAGAACACAAAGAGGAGTATCGTTATCCTGGACCACGTCCTCAATCTAAAGAAGTAGCGATTGTAGCTTTGGCAGACACTGTTGAGGCTCTTTCCCGTACATTAGAAGAACCCACACCTTCTCGAGTGGAAGAGATGGTAAGGGAGGTGATAAGAAAAAAGTTTATGGAAGGAGAGTTAGACGAGAGCAGTCTTACCCTTAGAGATTTAGAGCGTATAACTCAGAGTTTTATACGCATTTTGAATGCTATATTTCATACCCGGGTAAATTATCCTAAGGATGAGAATTCGAATAAAAAATCTCCAAACCAGAAAGAAAGTTAATCTAAGAGATATTAGAAGAAAGGTTGAGAAAATTTTACGTTTTTTGAATGTTCAAAAAGAAGTTAACTTAGCATTTTGTAGTAACGATTTAATAAAGAAGTTAAATGCAAAGTATCTTAAAAAAAATATTCCTACTGACGTTATTGCGTTCTTCTTAGCAGACAAATATCCAGATGACCTCTTAGGTGAAGTGATTGTTTCTGTAGAAAAGGTTGTTGAGAACACTAAATTATATCGTACTTCTTTTAAAAGAGAGCTTTTTCTTTGTATTACTCATGGGATACTTCATCTTTTAGGGTATAGAGATAAAAGTTTAAGGGAAAGAAGAAAGATGCAGAAAAAAGAAGAAGAGGTTTTACTTTTTTTAGAAAATGATTGCTAAAGATTTTGGATTTGTACTTAAAAGGATTGATTTTAGAGAAACAAGTTTAATTGTTACTGTATTTACCCAAAGGTTTGGTAAAATTAATGGTATTTTAAAAGGTTTTTACACTCTTAAAAAGGAGTTTTCTTCTTCGATGGACATTTTCACCTACAATGAGTTTGTCTTCTATCCTAAGAGGTCTACTTTGTGGCTCATATCATTCGCTGATTTAATTGAAGATTTTCCATTTTTAAGGGAAGATCTAGAGAAAAATTCTATTGCTTGTAAATTTATAGAAGTTATTGACAAAACCCTTCCTCTCTGGAGCAAAAATCCTTCGGTATTTTCCCTCCTTAGAGATTCTCTATTATCTTTTGCTCATTATCGTCCTACGAAACTGTTGTGTATTTTTTTTATTAAGTTCTTAACTTTTTGTGGATTCAAACCAGAATTTACTAAATGCATTAGATGCCATAAGAACTTATATCACGGTTTTTCTTTTAGTATTTCTTGTGGAGGGCTCCTTTGTGGGAAATGTCGAGTTTTTTATTCCGATGCTTATTCTATCAGTTCTTCAGTAGTGGCTATTATTTCTTATATTCAAAGAACAGATTTTCCCCTGGTACTCAGGATAGAACCTAGTTCCGATGATGAGGAAGAAATTTTAAATATTTTAAATGGATTTCTTACGCACCATTTAAATTTTAATCTATTTAGTAATCTTTATCTGCAATGATTTATCCAGATAGGAAGGAATCAGAAATAGAAAAAAAAGCAAAGAAAACGCAAGCCCAAACGTTTCTTCCTCAAGATATAGATACCTCAATTCTTAAGACAATTGATTACCTTTATCCTCAACGTAAAATCGTGATAGAGCTTACTACCGATGAATTTACATCTCTTTGTCCTTTCTCAGAACTTCCTGATTTCGCTAGACTTACTATAAAGTATGTACCTAAAAAGAAATTGATAGAGCTTAAGTCTTTAAAGTACTATCTTTACGCTTACCGCAACGTTAAAATTTATAATGAGCATGCAGTAAATAAAATTCTGGTAGATTTAAAAAAAGTTATAACGCCCTATGAAATTTTAGTTATAGGAGATTTCACTATACGAGGAGGGATTAAGAACAAAGTTTCTGCTTCATATCCTTTAAACCTTAAGTTTATTAAGACATGAAGAATAAGCTTGTAGCTGATATTTTTAGAGAGATTGCTAAGCTCTTAGAACTTAAAGGAGAAAATCCTTTTCGAATTAGAGCCTATGAGAAAGCGGCTCAGAATATAGAGAGCCTTGCCCAAGATGTAGAGGCTCTTACTAAAGAGAATAAGCTTACTTCTCTTCCCGGTATAGGCCAAGACTTAGCTAATAAGATAAAGGAGATAATCAAGACAGGTACGCTGACTCAATATGAGAAGTTAAAAAAAGAGGTGCCTAAGGGCTTATTGGAAATGATGGAGATACCTGGCTTAGGATCCAAGACAGTAAAGCTTATTTATGAGAAACTTAAGATAGATTCTATAGGAAAGTTAGAAGAGGCTGCTAAAAGTGGTAAATTAAGAAAGTTAGATGGCATAAGAGAAAAAACTGAGGAGAATATTTTAAAAGGCATCGGTCTTCTAAAAAAAGGAAGAGAAAGGACACCCCTTTATCTCGCTTTAAAGATAGCAGAGGGTTTTTTACAACCTTTAAAACAGATGAAGGAGGTAGAAAAAATCGAAGTAGCTGGTTCTGTAAGGAGAAGAAGAGAGACGATAAGAGATATAGATATTCTTATAGTTTCTAAAAATCCACCTAAAGTTATGGATAAGTTCGTGAGTTTAAGTTATGTTAGAGAGGTTCTTGCTAAGGGAGAAACAAAGTCCTCAGTGAGAGCAGGTGAGAATGAAATCCAAGTTGATTTAAGGGTAGTAGATAGAGAAAGTTTTGGATCAGCACTTATGTACTTTACTGGTTCCAAAGCATTTAATATAAAGTTAAGGCAATTGGCTATCAAAGATGGTTATAAGATAAATGAGTATGGAGTGTTTACTTTAACTAAAGGTAAAGAGAAAAAGATAGCAGGTAGAACTGAGGAGGAAATCTTTAAACTCTTTAAGATGCCTTTCATTGCTCCTGAGTTAAGAGAGGATAGAGGAGAAGTAGAGTTAGCTTTAAAAAATAAACTGCCTAAAATTATAGATAGAAAAGATATTAAAGGTGATTTGCATGTTCATTCTAAGTATAGTGATGGAACATCTACTATAAGAGATATAGCTATCTATGCAGAGAAAATGGGTTACCAATATGTAGGGATTTGTGATCATTCTCAAGGACTTAAAGTGGCAGGAGGAGTTTCTATAAAAGACGTTTATAATAAGATTGAAGAAGTAAGAAAAATCAATCGCCAGCTTAAAAAAGTAAAAGTTCTATGCGGGACAGAAGTAGATATTTTAAACGATGGAAGTCTTGATTATCCTGATAGTGTTTTGAAGGAGTTGGATTTAGTCATTGCTGCTATCCATTCAGGATTTAAACAGTCCCAGCATCAGCTTACCAAGAGAATAGTAAGTGCTTGCAAAAATAAATATGTTCATATTATTGCTCATCCTACAGGAAGACTTTTTGGTGTGAGAGATTCTTATGAAATTGATCTTGACGAGATATTCAAAGTGGCCAGAGATTATCAAGTTGCTCTGGAACTTAACTGTTTCCCTCAGAGGTTGGATTTAAATGATATAAACTGTATGCGTGCACGAACAAAGAAAGTAAAGATTGCTTTAGGAACAGATGCGCACATTCTTGATCAGATGCTTACTATGGATTTAGGAGTAAATGTAGCAAGAAGAGGATGGCTGGAGAAGGAAGATGTTTTAAATTGTTGGTCTCTGGATAAACTTCTGAAGTGGTTGAAGAAATAAGATACCTCTATGAAGAAAATACTTTTTATTCTTTTACTACCCCTTTTGGTAAATTGTGCTCAGCCCCGCCTTTATAGAGATAAGTTTGTTATTAGTTCCACATTTTTGGAGGTAATCTCTCCATATCCTGATGCAGGTAAGATAGTTTATAGAGAGTTTAAGAGATTAGATAAAATTTTTAATCTTTACGCTCCTTACTCTGAATTATATTCCTTAAACAGAAGTTATAATAAGCCTGTTAGAGTATCAAAAGAGCTTATAGAAGTTATAAATTTGGCTAAACAGGTTTATCAATTAACTGGTGGATATTTTGATGTGAGCAGAGGCGCCCTTTATAAGTTTTGGAAGGACTTAATAAATAATAAGAAGAAGGACTTTTTCCCTTCGCCTCAACTGATAAAGGAGATAAAGAAAATAGGAGGCATGGAGTATATCCTTTTAGATAAAGAAAAAGGTACAATAACTATCAAAAAGAAAGGATTAATTATTGATTTAGGAGGGATTGCCAAAGGGTACATGGTAGATAAAGCAGTGGAAAAATTAAAAGAAGCCAATATAGATAGTGCCTTAATTAATGGAGGGGGAGATATTTATTGTTTGGGCAAGAAGGAAGGAAAGTTTTGGCAAGTAGGGATAGGCGATCCTCTAAGAAAAGGTGAATGGATTTACTCTCTTAAACTTTATAACCAAGCGATAGCTACTTCAGGCAACTATGAGCAGTTCTTCACTTATAAAGGACAAACCTACTCTCATCTTATTAACCCTTTTTCTGGTTTTCCTCAAAGAGGTGATGTTTTAAGTGTGAGTGTAGTAGCAAAGAATGCTACTACAGCTGATAGTTTAGCCACGGCATTTTTTATTATGGGGATAGATAAGCTAAAGGAGTTTCTTTCTCAAAACCTATCTACATTAAAGATTTTTGTGATTACTAAAGATGAAGAAGGAGAACATCTCTACATTTTCTAATTCGGAAAAGATAGATAATCTACTTAAAAAGAAAGGTAAGGAAAAAGTTGTTATGGTTACTTGCTACGATTACTCTTTTGCTTCTATTTTAGATCAAGTAGGGTTAGATATAATTTTAGTAGGAGATTCTCTTGCCAACGTAGTCTTGGGGAAAGAGCTTACCAAAGAAGTGGGTTTTCGGGAAATGTTTGAACACACCAAAGCAGTAAAGAAAGCTGCCCAACATAGCTTGGTAGTAGCAGATATGCCTTATGTATGTTATCAGAAAGCTCCTAAGAAAGCAGTTTACTATGCTAAAAAGTTTATTTACGAAGCGGGAGCAGAAGCGGTGAAGATAGAGTGGTTCTCTAACTGCCTTCAGGTAACTAGCCAACTTATAGCTAATCGAATTCCTGTGATGGGGCATATTGGTCTTACCCCCCAAACAGTGCAGAAATTAGGGGGATTTAAAGTTCAGGGGAAAAAGGTTCATCAGGCCTTAAGTTTATTGAGAGAAGCAAAAGAGCTTCAAAGGATAGGGGTATTTAGCTTAGTCCTGGAGTGTCTGCCTCTGCAATTAGCAGGATTAATTACACAGTCCCTTAAGATTCCCACCATTGGTATAGGAGCGGGTCCTCACTGTGATGGTCAGGTTCTCGTTCTCTATGATTTGTTAGGGTTGTATAAGAGGATGAAGGCAAAATTTGTAAGGGTTTACTGTGATTTATATCCCCTAATAGTTAAAGCATTGAAAGATTTCATTTGCGATGTTAAAGGTAGTCATTTTCCTCTCACCGAAGAAAGTTTTCTCATGAATGAAGAAGAGTTTAAGAAGTTGAAGGATTACTTAAGAAAAAGATAAAATTGCAATTTATTTTTTTTTAGATATAATAAAAATCTATGCCTGAAGATAAATTATCTAAAATTATATCTCTCTGCCGACGTAGAGGATTTATCTTTGGAGGCTCAGAAGTATACGGAGGGCTTTCTAGTGTCTGGGACTACGGACCCTTAGGAGCAATAGTAAAAAAGAGGATAAAAGACATCTGGTGGAATGAGTATGTAGAGAAAAGAGATGATATCGTAGGTTTGGATAGTGCAATCATAATGCATCAGGATGTATTCATAGCTAGTGGGCATCTGGAGGGATTTGTTGATTTTCTTATTGATTGTCCTCAGTGCAAAAAGAGAGAACGTTTAGATAAGTTAGAGAAGGTAGATGATACTACTTACAGGTGTTCTAATTGTGGTTTCCATATCGATTCATCTAAATACAAGCCTAGGAAATTTAATTTGATGCTAAAAACAAACATAAGCGCTACTGAGGACCAACCCCAGATTGCTTACCTTCGTCCAGAGACTGCCCAAGGTATTTTTACTAATTTTATAAATGTTATAAATACTACTCATAAGAAACTTCCTTTTGGTATCGCTCAAATTGGAAAAGCCTTTCGAAACGAAGTTACAGGAGGAAATTTTATTTTTCGGATGAAAGAATTTGACCAGATGGAGATTGAGTATTTTACTAAACCTGAAGATGCAGGAAAATTTTACCATTGGTGGGTAGAAGATAGATATAATTTCTATATCGATAAGATAGGGATAAAAAAGGAAAATTTACGGTTAAGGGAACATTCAAAAGAGGAACTTGCTCATTATGCCCGTGCCTGCACTGATGTAGAGTATAATTTCCCTTTTGGTTGGTCAGAGCTTGAAGGAATTGCTGATAGAGGAGATTATGACTTAACTCGACATTCTCAAGTAAGTAAAAAAGATTTTTCCTACTTTGATGATCAGAGAAGTAAAAGATTTATCCCTTATGTAATTGAACCTTCTGCAGGAGTAGACAGAACTTTCTTTGCAGTAATTTGTGATGCTTACACTGAAGAAGTAGTAAAAGGGAAAGTGCGAGTGGTTTTAAAAATTCATCCTCGTTTAGCCCCTTATAAGGTAGCAGTTTTTCCTCTTCTTAAAAATAAATCTCAGTTAGTAGAACTTGCTAAGAAAATTTTTTATGGTGTAAAAGATAAGATGCCTGCTGTCTATGACGATACAGCAGCTATCGGTAAGCTATATCGCCGACAAGACGAGATAGGAACTCCTTTTTGTATTACTGTGGATGTAGAGACTTTAAATGATAAAAAAGTTACTGTAAGAGATAGGGATAGTATGATTCAGCAAAGAGTAGAAATAGATAGAGCTTATGAGTACGTGATGGATAAATTAGAATTAACTTAAAGAGAGGAGGGATAGGCAATGGCAAAAAAATATATTTACTTCTTCGGTAAAGGGAAAGCAGAAGGGAACGCCAGGATGAGGGATATCTTAGGAGGTAAGGGAGCGAATCTTGCTGAGATGACTAATTTAGGTATCCCTGTGCCTGCAGGATTTACGATTTCTACCCAAATGTGCACTTACTACTATAAGAATAACAAAAAGTTCCCCTCAGGTTTTTTTGAGGAAGTTAAAAAGTATATGAAAAAGATTGAAGAAGCAATGGGTAAAAAATTTGGTTCAAAAGATAATCCTCTTTTAGTTTCTGTAAGGAGTGGTGCAGCGATTTCTATGCCGGGAATGATGGATACAATTCTTAATTTAGGTTTAAATGACACTACTATTAAAGGGTTAATTACTCAAACTAAGGATGAACGGTTTGTATTTGATGCTTACCGCCGATTTATTCAGATGTTTTCAGATGTAGTTTTAAAGATAGAAAAGGATAAATTTGAGAAGATAATTGAGAAGAAGAAGGAAGAGAAAAATGTAAGATTAGATATAGAGTTAGATGCCAGTGATTGGAAGGATATTGCACAAGAGTTTAAACAACTCTTTAAAAAAACAATGGGTTATGATTTTCCTCAAGATGTATGGAAACAACTTAAGATGGCTATTCTGGCAGTTTTCGAGTCTTGGAATAATCCTCGAGCGATAACTTACCGGAATTTAAATAAAATCCCTCATACCTTAGGAACAGCGGTAAATGTACAAGCTATGGTATTTGGAAATATGGGCCCTGATTCTGGCACAGGCGTGGCATTTACCAGAAATCCTTCTACAGGAGAGAGGAGATTCTACGGAGAATTTTTAATGAATGCTCAAGGTGAAGACGTGGTAGCAGGAATTAGGACCCCTCAAAGTATAGAGGAGCTTAAAAATACTATGCCTAAGATATATGATCAGTTATATAAAATTCAAAATAAGCTGGAGAAGCACTTTAAGGAGATGCAAGATTTAGAATTTACTATTGAGAAAGGCACGCTTTACCTTCTTCAGACAAGAACGGGTAAAAGGACTGCTCAAGCTAGTGTAAGAATTGCTGTGGATATGGTTAAAGAAGGTTTAATCACTAAAGAAGAGGCAGTAAAAAGAGTTGATCCTCACTCTTTAGATCAGCTTCTTCATCCTACAATAGATCCTTCCTCTAAGCCTATGCCTGTAGCTAAAGGGTTAGCTGCTTCTCCTGGAGCAGCTGTAGGAGAGGTTGTTTTTACTGCTGAGGAAGCAGTTAAAGAAGCAGAAAAAGGAAAAAAGGTGATCTTGGTAAGAAAAGAGACTTCCCCTGAAGATGTAGGAGGGATGGCAGCTTCTTGCGGTATCCTTACTTCTACAGGAGGATTGACTAGCCATGCTGCGGTAGTGGGAAGAGGAATGGGGAAGCCTTGTGTAGTAGGATGTTCTGAAGTTATCGTTAATGAAGGAGAGGGATATTTTAAGGTAAAAAATAATCTGATAAAGAAAGGTCAAGTTATAAGTATTGATGGTTCTACAGGAGAAGTATTTTTAGAAAAGGTAAAGTTAGTTGAGCCTAAATTATCTGGAGAGTTTGCTCAGTTGATGAAATGGGCTGATCAAATAAGAAAGTTGGGGGTAAGGACTAATGCTGATACACCTCACGATGCTAAAATTGCTCGCGATTTTGGTGCTGAAGGTATAGGTTTATGTCGAACAGAGCATATGTTCTTTGGTAAGGATAGACTTCCTAAAATGCAGAAGATGATTCTTTCTGAAAACAAAGAGGAGAGAGAAAAAGCTTTAAAAGAACTCCTTCCTCTTCAAAGAGAAGATTTTAAGGAGATATTTAAGGTAATGAAAGGATATCCGGTAACTATAAGGCTACTTGATCCTCCTCTTCATGAATTCCTTCCTAAAACTGATGAAGAGATAGAACAACTTTCTGAGAAAATTGGTATTTCCCCTCAGAAGATAAAAGATACAGTAACTAGTCTACACGAATTTAATCCTATGTTAGGATTTAGAGGTTGTAGGTTAGGAGTGGTTTATCCTGAGATTGTAAAGATGCAGGCTCAATCAATATTTGAAGCAGCAGCTTACCTTATAAAGGAGGAGAGGATTAAAGTAAAACCAGAAGTCATGGTTCCCTTAGTAGGTCATGTTAACGAGATTATAATTACTAAAAATTATATTGATGAGGTAGCTAAGGAAGTAAGTAGGAACTACAAGGTAAAATTAAACTACACTGTAGGTACAATGGTAGAAGTTCCTCGTGCTGCTCTAACTGCTGATGAGATTGCTTCCTATGCGGAGTTCTTTTCTTTTGGTACCAATGATCTTACTCAGATGACATTTGGTTTTTCCCGTGACGATGCAGGGAGATTCTTAAAAATTTATTTAGAGAATAAACTTTTACCTTACGACCCTTTTGTGTCTGTAGATGAGACAGGGGTAGGCAAGCTTATGGAGATGGCAGTAAACTTAGGAAGAAAGACAAGAAAAGGTTTAAAAGTAGGGATATGCGGTGAGCAAGGAGGCGATCCCCAGTCAGTAAGGTTTTGTCATCGAATCGGCTTAAGCTATGTGAGTTGTTCTCCATTTAGAGTTCCTATAGCTAGGTTAGCTGCTGCTCAGGCAGCTTTGGGGAAGAGAAAGATAAGAAAAAGGAAAAAAAGAAAATGATTATTTATGGATGCAATTAAGGCTTACTTAGAGAGGATAAAAGATATTCCTTTACTTTCTAAAAAGGAAGAAGAGGAGTTGATAAGGAAAGCTAAAAAGGGGAATAAACATGCACGAAGGAAATTAATAAACTCTAACTTAAAATTGGTAGTAAATATTGCCAAACATTATATCCATCTAGGTTTACCTCTTATGGATTTGATTGCTGAAGGAAATATTGGGTTAATGAAAGCCATCGATAAGTTTAGTTTAAAAAAAGGTTACAGGTTTTCTACTTACGCTGCTTGGTGGATAAGGCAGGCAATAACTCGTGCTTTAATTGATCAGGGTAAAACTATAAGGATACCCGTATATATGAGTGAGTTAATTTCTAAGTATAAGAAAAAAAAGGAGCAATTGCGTCAAAAAATGAAGAGAGAACCTGCTCCTTCAGAGTTAGCTAAAAAGATGAAGCTTTCTATAGAGAAAATTGCACAATTAGAGAGATGGATGACGAAGAAGACTTCTCTGGAAGCTCCTGTGGGGGAAGAAGGAGATTCTCAGTTAGGAGATTTCATTAAGGCTACAGGATATGCTGATACAGAGAAAGAAATAGAAAGTTTTTTCTTACGTGAAGAAGTTGCTCATCTTTTAGATGTTATCAGCGATAGAGAGAAGAGAGTTTTAGACTTAAGGTTTGGGATAACTGATGGAAAATCACATACCTTAGCTGAGGTAGCTAAGGAACTTGGAGTCTCTCGAGAGAGAGTGAGGCAGATTGAAGAGGTAGCGATAAAGAAGTTAAGGAAGTATGTCTCTCAGGAACAGAAGAAAGAGATAGTATTTTAAGTTTTAAGGAGGTAAAGTTGGACCTGAAAAATCTTATAAGGACTATTCCTGATTTTCCTAAAAAAGGTATTCTCTTTAGAGATATAACCACCCTTCTTAATAACAGGAAAGCATTTAAAATAACTATCGATCGTCTGGCTAACCTATTTAAAGATAAGAAGATAGACTATATCGTCTGTGCTGAAGCTAGAGGATTCATCTTAGGAGGAGCTCTAGCTTATAAATTGGGGTGTGGGTTTGTTCCTGTAAGAAAGCCAGGTAAACTCCCCTATAAGAGTTATAAGGTGAGTTACGGGCTGGAGTATGGAAAAGATAGTTTTTGTATTCATCGTGATGCTTTTCCTAAAGGAGCGAAAATTTTAATAGTGGATGACCTTCTAGCTACCGGTGGTACAGCTCATGCTATTGTAAAGTTAGTAAGGAAATTGAGAGGTAAAATAGCAGGTATAGTTTTTCTCATTGAGCTCCTTTCTCTAAGAGGAAGAAGAAAACTTAAACCTTATCCTGTTTACTCATTAATAAAGTTCTGAATTATCTTTGCCCCCATAGCTTAAGAGGATAGAGCACAGGCCTCCTAAGCCTGGTGGGCCCGTTCGAATCGGGCTGGGGGCAGAGAAGTAAAAATATCACAAAAAGGATAAGAAAAATAGTAAAAATTAGGATAAAAACTTAGTTGTTAAATTTGGACACAATATATAGGGTTTTTAAAAATAATGATAACAATTTATGGGAAGAAAAAGGTAAAAAAATCTTGACAACTAAATAATTATTTGCTAAAAAAGAATAGTGAGTTCTTTGAAAACGTTTACAGAAAGGTTATACCATCCACAAACAATCTCAATCCAGGAGGAAAGGAGGTGAGTCTATAAAATAATTCAAAAAATTCCTAAGAGATTGTTGAAGAAGTGGATGATATAACATAGATGAGGCAAGATATTAGCAAGGATTTAACCCTTGTTAGAGATAAATAAAAACTTTGAGAAAGGAGGCTGAGAATGAGTAAGAAATTGACTGTTTTAGCAGCAATCTTAGCAGTATCTTTTCTCGGTACTGCTTTTGCTGCTGTAGAGAATGTTAAAGTGGGCGGGAAGATTGATATGTATGCCCTTTCCCGCAGTGATTTTGATCTAGGCGCTGGAGGAGCAACTGATTACGATGCCAGTGCCCTGGCATCTATCCTTAAACTCTCTATCAGTGCTGATTTAACTGAAGATGTATCAGCAAATACTGTGCTTTTCCATGAGAGAATATGGAGTGGAGGAACTAGTGCCTCAGGAACCTCTACCGGAAGTGGTAATATACTCTTAGGAGGGTTATGGATTACCTTGAAAAACTTCCTTGACTATCCTCTTACCTTAAAGATTGGTAAGCAGGGAGTAAAGATAGGAAGTGGTCTAATTATTGCTGACCCTAACACCAACTATAAAGGAGCTTCTAATTTTGCAGGAACTGCTTTTTCTGATCTCTGTGGAGCAAAGACATTTGAAGGGATAATGGCAACTTTAGATTATTCTCCTTTAGTGGTTAATTTAGGATTAATTAAGAAGTCAGAAGGTGATGAGTACAAAAATGATGATAGAGATATTTACATTTTAGATGCCAACTATGAAGTTGACGAAACTACCAGCGCTGAGCTTTACTACATCCTCGACGACAGGAAAAAGGCAGATATTGGTAACATAGGTGTAAGAGTAGTTTCTTCTCCTGTTGAGAATTTAACCTTAACCGGAGAGATAGCTTATCAGTATCAGAGATACGCTAATGTTGGATTTTCTTCTGCTCCCCGAACCGATAAACATAGCAGTGATTTAGCAATTTTAGCTGGCGCAACTTACAAACTTACTGATACCTGGGTTCCTATGAGCATAGGTTTAGACTACATCAGAATAAGTGATAAGTGGGACCCGATGTATGAGGAAATTACTCCTGCCGATATTGCCAATGCTCTATTTAAGAATTCTAACTATCAAGCAATATGCGTAAATTTAGGTGCTGACCTTACCGATGATATCTCTTTAAGCTTACGCTATGCTAACTTAAGGTTGGTAGGTAAGGTAAGCACTCTCTCTAATGATACTGATTCTGTCACTGATTCCTGGGATGGTTACACTATGGATTCTGAGAAAGATTTAGGTAACGAAATAGATTTACATCTTACTTACAACTACACTGAAGATGTTCAATTCAGCCTAATGTATGGCTATTTTAATCCTGGCGATGCTTTTAACAGCTCCAACGACGATAGTGCTTCCCAGGTCATTGGAAAAATGAAGATTACCTTCTAAGGATTAACAAGCTAACTAATTACCCCCTGGCTTCTTAAAGGCCAGGGGGTAATTTTTTATTGTTATCAACTGTAAATTGTCTATAATATAAATGAGGTTTGAAGGAGGTTAAGGATGAATAAAGAAGATTTAAGTTTAGAAGAGATTAAAGAAGGAGCAGGCTTAGCTGCACTTTCTTATGTATTTTTTTTATGGATTTTGGCTTTTCTCATAAAGAAAGACAACCGTTTTACCCACTACCATGCTAAGCATGGTTTAGTAATCTTTATAGGAGAGGTTATTTTCGCTGTACTTTCTCTTATTCCTCTGATTGGAGGGATATTCTATGTTTTAGGAATGATTATCTTTTTGGCTCTTTCTCTCTACGGTATCTACTCTGCTTTAACTGGCAAGTTGTGTAAAATTCCTATAGTAACCGATATTGCAGAGAAGTTAGTAATCTAAAGATGGATAACAAAATTAATTTCGGTAATAATTTTATTAAACAAGATACCTGGCGCATATTCCGTATAATGAGTGAGTTTGTAGAGGGTTTTGAAGGGCTTTCTCGTATAAAAAAAGCAGTATCTTTCTTTGGCTCCAAAAGAGTGACTTCTGCTCACCCTTATTATAAGCTTGCTTACCGATGTGCAAGATTTTTAGTCAGAAATGGTTATAGTATAATTACCGGTGCAGGTCCAGGAATTATGGAGGCAGCTAATAAAGGAGCTTATCACGCAAAAGGTAAATCTATTGGTTTAAATATCCTTATTCCTGAACAGCAGGTCCCCAACCGTTACGTTAACTACCTCTTAGAGTTTAAGTATTTCTTTGTGAGGAAGGTATTATTTGCAAAGTACTCTCGAGCTTTTGTAGTTTTTCCTGGAGGGTATGGAACTTTAGATGAACTTTTTGAAGCTTTAGCATTAGTTCAGACTCATCGCATAAATCCCTTTCCTATAATTTTAGTAGTCAGTAACTACTGGAAAGGTATGTTAACTTGGCTTAAGAACACTTTATTAAAAGAACGGACAATCGTAAAAAAAGACTTATCTCTCTTTGAAGTTGTTGATACTCCTCAAGAGGTTTTAAAAGCCATAAGGAAATTCTACAGAAAGAAATGAAGAGTTTCTTGAGAGTATGGGAGTTTTTAGATTTGGATGATATAGAAAAACACCTCTTTGTGTTAGGTGAATTATCGGGAGAGTGTTTCTCTTGTCATAAGATAGGATTAAAGCTTCCCCTAAAGGAATGTCCTAATTGCCACACTCAATTTAGGTATATAGGATTTAGAAGAAAAGTTCATCCCTCTTTAATAGACAAGCTTAAAAAGGAGAACCCCCAGTTCCAACTTATAGATTTTGATGATTTTAAAAGAGCTTTATCTCGAAAAGAAGCAAAAAAATTCTTAGATATTTAAGGAAGAGGAAGGGTAACAAGAAAAAGTGACTTGTCTGTAGCAAAGAGAGCCTCATGATAGGCATAGTAAGGAGGTGAGAGATGAAAGTGGTAAAAGGTGAAGAAATTTTTCTAACTGCTCCTAACAAGGTAGGTTTGCTTGAGGAGATCTGTAAATCAATCTCGGAAAGTGGGGTAAATATCCGTGCTATCTGTGCTTATGTAGTGGATAATAAAGCTTTTTTTAGAATTGTTACCTCAGATAATACAAAGACTAAAGAGATTCTTGAGGCAAACAACTATAGTTTAGAGAAAAAAGAAGTAGTGATTGTTGAACTTCCTGATAAGGTAGGTGAGCTCTATAATTTCGCTTCTAAGATAAAAAATGCTGGAATCGATCTAAATTATATCTATGGAACAACTGCTGCTCCTCAAGAGAATGCTATACTTGTTTTTTCCTCAGATAACAATGAGAAAGTGGTAGATCTTCTTTCGGCATAGATTAGATGAGATTTAACCCGGATTTTGCATTAGCAAAATCCGCCCAAAGGGCAGCCCTTTATTCTTCATAAGAAGAAATTCATTCGTAGAAATAAAGGGCTGGGTTAACCCAGCCCTAATTTTACTGGAACCATTGATTTTTTGAATAAAATAAACAGACTATATAACAAACTCCTAATATAATAAATTTGCTTCCTTCGTAAAATTAGGGCTGCCGAAGGTCCAGCCCATTAAAAATGGGCTGTGATTTGTATTGTACTTTTTTGGTTCAAAGAGTTATCACATAACTCTATGGATTTGAATAGATAGAAATGTTTATGTATTTTCTAATGCAAATTTTGGGTTTAATTTCCTTGCTTCCTTTTTGGGCATTAGGTAATTCTGCTCGCTGGAATTTATAGAAATAAATTGGATAAGGAGAAGTAGCTTATTTTATGACTAACACAGAATTTTTTCCTCCAAAAGAATCATCTTCTTCATGAACGTTGAAAGGGTCTTTTAACCAGGTTTGATCAGCAAAAAACTTATAGTGATATTTTCCTTTCCTTAAGGGGACACTTATTGACCAGGTTTCCCAATCTATTTTTTTCATTCGAAATTTTTCGTCTTTTTGCCATTTATTAAAATCACCCACTACATAGATTTCTCTAAAGTTACTTCCTTTAAAAAAGAAATTTGCCCATTCAACTTCTTGTGTTAAGTTTATTATCTCTTGAGCAAGATTCTGATAGTCACACGCTCCTCGGGAGCGGGGTTTATGTTCAAAAATGCTTTTCCCTAAAGACGAAGCTTCTTTCAAAGCTACGTTAGTGCGAATCACAGTTTTAAGAAGTTTATCCTTTAAGATGTTTCTTACTTTTTCTAAGAATTGTTTAGAATGATGGAAGCGTCGATTATACTGGGTTAAAAGATAAAAAATATCATGATGAATAGGAAAATTTTTTCTCATCATATCTATGATTTGATTCAATATAATAACTCCCTGTAGAGATAGATCACATACTGTGAAAGGAATAATAAGAAAATTTGCTCCCACTAAGGCATTTAGAGAGAGAAGTCCTAAGTTAGGAGGGCAGTCAACTATGCAATACTGATAAGGAAGAGGAAAAGAGTTAAGTATCTTATAGAGAATAAATAACTTATCTTCCCTTTCAGCTAATTTGTGCTCCATAGAGGTTAATCCAATACTAGCAGGAAGAACAGATAAATTTTCATCTCTTTTTACGATATACTCTTCCCACTGAATATTTTTTTGAGCAAGAAAGTTCTCTACCACTTCATATACTCCTTTAGTAGAAGATATACCTAGAGAAAAAGTAGTATGTGCTTGAGGGTCAAAGTCTATTACTAAAGTAGGATAGTTATTCTTAGCTAAAGCACAGGATAGGTTTACTGCAGTGGTGGTTTTACTACATCCGCCTTTTTGATTTAAAATAGAAATTACCTTCATCTTGCCCCCTTTTCTGCCAAAACTATATCTTTTATTAGAAGAGAGATAGGTTTTTCTCTATAATTATAGAAAGAAAATCTAATTTGATTTATTTGAGAGAGATTAAGGAGAGGAAATTCGATTTGTTTAAAATCAATGATAATTTTTAGAAAAGAATGATGATAAGAGGAATTATTGTTTCCTAGCACTACTTCTAAAGGAGTTAAGGCATTGGAAAAATACTTTTTGTCTCTTACTACTACTGAGAGAGTTAAGTTATTATTCTTTATTTCTTTATCTATGAAGCTTATTATTATCTCTAAATTATATTTATTAAGATCTACGAAGGTTTTTGTGTTGAGGATAAATCCCTCATTTTTCTTAGGGAAAAGAGGTAGATAAATTATCCCTTGTGAAAACTTAATTTTTTTCTCCTTGCTTAGAAGATTTATAGAATTTAATAACTTATTGCTCAAGAGACTCTTGGTGGGATGTTTAATTTTAGGAACGATAACAAGAGTATACCGAGAAAACAAAAAATATCCTCCTCCTAAAAGGCCTATGATAATTAGATACTTAAGGAGGTTGGGCAGAGGCTTCCGCTTTTTGCTTTTTTTAGACTCATCAAAGAAGGTGTTTTCTAACCTTTTTATATCTAATGGAGAAAACGGAGGAAATTTTTTGTTATTTGAAGGATTTTCTTGCATTCCATTTTATATATTAACATTGAATTATAGTAAAATCAATTATATAATTTAGAGTAATGAAAATACTCTTATTTATTATCCTTCTTCTTTTAGGCCCAGCTTGTATGAGTATCCCTTTTCTTTTAGGTTCAGAAGGTATTACTCATTTAGAGAAAGAAGGAATTATCGCTAATGAGATAGATGTGGATAACAATTCTCTGTGGTATATATCCTTGATTACATTAAGGAAGCTGGGGGCAGAAATAATGAAGAAGGAAAGAGAAGAGGGAGTAATAGAAGCTTCTATGCCGAACAAAGAAATTAAAATATGGATTACACCTTTAGGAGACACTCGCAGTATAATAAAGGTAAAAGTGGTAAATACTCAAAATAAAGAATCAGAAGCTATTTTTGCTTCGCAGATAAGTAAAAAGATATATAGAAAAGCAAAAAAGGTCTGGGAATGGTGAAAGAGGCTTTATTTTATAATAAAGTAAAAGACAATCTAGTAGAATGTTTTCTCTGTAATCATCGATGTAAGGTAAAAGATGGAAGCTATGGTTTATGTGGTGTACGTAGAAATAAAGGAGGTACTCTGTATACATTGACCTATGGTAACCTGGTAGCTCAAAATATAGATCCTATTGAGAAAAAACCACTTTATCATTTTTTCCCTGGTTCTTATGCTTACTCTATTGCTAGTGCAGGGTGTAATTTTAAATGTGAGTTTTGCCAAAATTGGGAAATTTCTCAAAAAGAAGAGGCAGACCATTTACGGATAAAAGGAGTGGAAGTTGCTCCTCAAGAGATTGTAAGGAAAGCTCTTCAGGCGAATTGTAGAAGCATTTCTTATACTTATACTGAACCTACAGTTTTTTTTGAGTTTGCCTATGATTGTGCGAAATTAGCAAAACAAGAAGGACTTTATAATAATTTCGTGACCAATGGATTTATAAGTAAAGAAGCTTTAGAATACATTGCTCCTTATTTAGATGCAGCTAACGTAGACCTAAAATCATTCAGTGATTCTTTTTATAGAAAAATGTGTAAAGGGAGGCTTTTACCTGTGTTAGAGAATATCGAGTTAATGAAGAAGTTAGGAATATGGGTAGAGGTTACTACATTGATAATTCCTAAGTTAAATGATTCTCCTCAAGAGCTTTCTGATATTGCTTCCTTCATTGCTTCGGTAGGTAGAGATATCCCTTGGCATATTTCTTGTTTTCATCCTGATTATAAATTTACTAATAGTTATCCTACTCCTTTGCAAACATTAGAAAAAGCTTATAACATTGGTAAATCCAAAGGGTTACGCTACGTTTATATTGGTAATATCTATACTGATTATGGAGAAAATACTTACTGTTACAGCTGCGGAAAACTTTTAATAAAAAGAGTAGGATTCTTTATAGAAGAGTATAACTTAGTAGAAGGTAGATGTAAATTTTGTAAAACAAAAATAGAGGGAATAGGCTTATAAAGGATGAAAAAGTGGGATGTAATCGTAGTAGGAGGAGGACACGCAGGGATTGAAGCTACCTGGTTTGCTTCCAAGTTAGGAGTTTCTACACTTCTTCTAACTTTAAGTTTGGATAGTATTGGTAAACTTTCCTGCAACCCTGCTGTAGGAGGAGTTTCTAAAGGGACCTTGGTGAAGGAGGTAGATGCTTTAGGAGGTCTTATTGCTAAAATAGCAGACACCTGTGCTGTAGGATATAGGTGTTTAAATAAGAGTAAAGGTAAAGCGGTATGGGCAACAAGGGCTCAAGTAGATAGATTCTTATACCCTAAAGTGGCACGCCTATTTCTGGAGTCTCAGAAAAACATAAAAATTTTAGAAGCGAAAGTAGATAGAATTCTTGTTAGTAACAGAAAAGTAAAAGGTGTAGTTACCAACTTTGATGAAGCTTTCTATGCCGATGCTATAATAATTTGTGCGGGAACCTTTCTAAATAGTAAACTTCATATCGGTCTAAGTAGTTTTTCTGGTGGGCGTTTGGGAGAACTTTCTAGTGATGAGCTTTTCAAAGATATAAAGAGGTTGGGATTTGAAGTGAAACATTTTAAGACAGGTACTTGTGCTCGGTTGGATAAAAGAACTGTTGATTTTTCTAAAATGATAGAGCAACCTCCCCAGTACGACGTTGAGCCTTTTTCATTTGATAATGAGTCTACGCCAAAGAATCAACTCAGCTGCTTTATCACCTATACTAACGAAAAAACCCATAAAGTAATTCTAAAAAATTTAGATCGCTCTCCTCTCTATACAGGAAAAATTAAAGCAAAAGGAGTGCGCTATTGTCCTTCTTTGGAGGACAAGATTGTCAAATTTCCTCAAAAAGAGAAGCATCAGATTTTTATTGAGCCCGAAGGATGGGAATCTCTGGAGGTCTATCCCAATGGAATTTCCACATCTTTACCTTTCGATGTTCAAAGAGATTTTATCCACACTATTCCTGGATTAGAAGAGGCAGAGATATTAAGACCTGGATATGGTATCGAACACGGATTAATTTCTCCTGAACAGCTTTATTCTACTTTAGAGTCTAAACTGATTAGAGGGTTATTTTTTGCTGGCCAAGTAAACGGTACCACTGGGTATGAAGAGGCAGCAGCTCAAGGAGCAATTGCTGGAATAAATGCTGCACTAAAAGTAAAGAGAGAAAGGCCTTTTATATTAAGGAGAGATCAAGCGATGTTAGGCGTACTAATTGATGATTTAACTACAAAGGGAGTAGATGAACCCTATCGGATGTTTACTTCTCGGGCAGAATTTCGATTAACTCTTCGAGAAAGTAATGCTGATATAAGATTAACTCCTTTAGCTTACCACTTAGGAATAGTAGATAAGACAGTTTATGAGAAAGTTAAAGAAAAAAACAAAAAAATAGAGGAGCAGATAAAAAAGTTAAAGAGTATAAAAGTTGTTTTTGATAAACAGAAGAAATCCTCTCTTTTTGAAATCCTTAAGAGGCCAAATATTGAGCTTTCCCACCTTAAATCTTACATAGATAATGAGGTGCCCCAAGGAGTTTTAGGAAGAGAAGTTGAGATAAATGTAAAGTATGAGGGGTTTATAAAAAGAGAATTAGCTCAGATTAAAAACCTTACTAATATAGATAAGATAAAGATTCCTTCCTCTTTAGATTTCTCTAAAGTTCCTTCTCTTTCCCGTGAGGTAGTAGAAAAACTTAATTTCTTTAAACCTTCCACTCTAGGAGAAGCTCTAAAGATAAGTGGGGTAACTCCTGCTGCTATAGTTAATATCTATAACTATTTATCTAGTGGACGTAAAAGAAGAAAGAGGAGGATATATGAGTCTTAAAACTTTCTTTACTACCTTTACAATTATTTTTTTAGCAGAGATCTTTGATAAGACTGAACTTGCGGTAATTTCTTTAGCTATTAAGGAGAAAAGCAAACTTTCTGTATTCTGGGGAGCGGTTTTGGCTCTTTCTCTTACTACTCTTTTGGCTATATTAATAGGTAACCTACTTACCAAATTAATTAATCCTAAGATTATTCGGTATATTAGTGGTTCAGTATTTATAGCAGTGGGGGTTCTTATCTTTCTCCGGTACTTATAAGTTTAGGTAGGTAGCGATGAATCTAGCGGTGTTTTCTAAAGCCCCATAAGGAGCAAGCCTTTTTTTAACTTCCTCCAGATTTTTTTTAATCTTTTGATAGTTTTCCTCGTTAGTGAGTATAGAGACAGTATAATTGGCTATTCTATGCGGAGAAGCTTGAAATTGGAGGAATTCTTCTATAATCTTTTTACCAGATATAATATTGGGCATACCAATAAATTTAACTTTCACCAGCTTTCTTAGGATTAGCCAGCTTAAGAAGTTAACTTTATACATTACAAGAGAAGGAACTCCTAAAATAGCAATCTCTAAGGTTGCTGTGCCTGAACTAGTTATAGCAAATCCTGCTTTAGATAAGGCTTGGTAAGAATGATCAATGATTTCAATTTTATTAGGAATAAGACTTTCGTAGAAACTTTTGGGAACATTAGGAGGGCGTACTACCACAAAATACCAGTCTTTTAATTTTTTTTCAATAATTGTTTTTGCTTCTATCATAATTGGAAGGTGTCTCTTTATTTCATTCTTCCTTGAGCCCGGTAAGAGTAAAATTAATTTTTCTTTACCTACATTTTTGTTTTCTATAATATCTAAAAGAGGATGCCCGAAATATAAAACATCAGCTCCTTTTTCTCTATAGAGTTTCTCTTCAAATTCAAATAGTACGATAACTTTATCGGTGTATTTTTTAATAAGATCTATTCTTCTTTCTCGCCATGCCCATACTTGGGGGCTTATGTAGTAGAGGATATTAAACTGCGGCCCTAATTTCTTTGCTAATCTTAAATTAAATTCAGGGAAATCTACAAGAATTATTAAGTGAGGAGCAATATTTTTTATTTCTTCAATTGTTTTTTTGAAAGTGGAGTATATTTTTTTTAACCCTCCCAATACTTCAAATACTCCTGATACAGCATAATTGGTAAGATTGATCACTTGATGGGAATAATTTTTTAAGTGGGGTCCCCCAAAAGAATAGATTGATATTTTATCTTGGTATATTTCTTTTAATTTTTTGCTTAGGGCCCCAGCATAAAAGTCTCCGGAAATATCTCCAGCAACAAAGACAAGTTTCTTCATATATTCTTCTCTATAATTTTTTGTATTTTTAACGCTAATTCTAACGCATCTTTAGCTTTAGTGGCAAAAGTTGAAGGATTTCTTTTCTTTCTTACTAAAGCTACAAATTCTCTAAGCTCCCGCTCTAAAGGTTGTTGTTTCTTAACCTTTAATATTTTTTTTTGGATGGTTTTATTTTTCTTTTGGTAAATTTCTACTATTTGATTAGCATAATCCAAAGATATATAAGAGTTATGCGAAAAAACTCTAAATTTCCTTATTCGTTCTTTAGATATGCGAGAAGCAGTAATGTTAGCCACGCAACCTTTTTTAAAGGTTAGACGCACGTTAGCTATGTCTATAGAGGGTGAAAGTACATTCACTCCTATAGCCTCGATTTTTTTAACCTTATCTTTAGTAATATCCAAAACAATATCTAAATCATGAATCATTAAGTCTAAAACTACGCTTATATCTAAAGAACGATAGGGATAACTACTCAGACGATGACATTCTATGAATTGAGGGTTCTTTATCAGTTTCCTTATGCAGATGTAGGCAGCATTATACCTTTCTACATGACCTACAAAGAGAAGAGTCCGTCTTTCTTTGGCAAGTTTAACAAGAGATTCTGCTTCCTTTAAAGTAGGGGTTAGTGGTTTTTCTACTAAGACAGGTACCCTGCTCTCTAAGAAAAAGCTTGCTATAGAAAAGTGTGTAGAGGTAGGGGTAGCAATAACCACTCCATCTACCAGGTCTTTTAGCTTTCTGTAGTCACTGAAAATAGGGTAAGGAGAATTTATGAGTTTATTTTTATCAATATCTACAAGGTAAAGTTTCTTTACCCCTTTTATTCGCCTAAAAACTTTTAGATGGAGAGAGCCGATTTTACCGATCCCTATTATTCCTATCTTCATTATTGGTAGAGAAAGATTTTACTTTCTTTTTGGGGTATCTTATCAAAGACCTTGAGAAAAGTCAATCTATCTGATATAATCCCTGGTGTCCAATATATATGAAAGAATATATTAGATTGTTAAAATTTGCCAAACCCTATACTGGGCTTCTTATTCTTGCTTTTCTATGTATGGGGGTTTCTACTGTTTTTAATGGGATATCCTTAGGAATGATTGTGCCCTTATCGGATAGGGTCCTCACTGATAAAAAGATAATTATTCCTACCAAAGTACCTGAATTTGTTGCTTCTTTTATTCAGAAATTGAACGCTTTATCCCCTTTGGTAGTGCTAAAGGGGATGGCTGTAGCTATAATTGTGCTTTTTATTCTTAAAGGATTTTTTTATTTTTTACAGAATTATCTTATGAATAAAATAGGTCAATCAGCAGTTAGAGAAGTAAGAAATAGAGTGTATAAGAAATTTCAACAGCTTTCTTTAGATTTTTATGCTCGGAAAAGAACCGGTGAGCTTATTTCTCGTATTACCAATGATGTAGGATTTTTGACTAACGCTATTTCTTATGGACTCGCTGACCTTATATATCAATCTATGCAGTTGGCTCTCTTTACCTTTTTGGTCTTCTACATTTATTGGAAATTAGCTTTAATCTCTTTTATTATCTTTCCTTTAATTTTGTTCCCTGTGTTAACGATAGGCAAGAAGATTAAAAAGTATTCTTTTGAAGTTCAGAAGAAGATGGCAGATTTAAATTCTCTCTTGGCAGAGACCATTCAAGGAGCTTATATCGTGAAGGTTTTCTCCAGAGAAGATTATGAATATCAACGTTTCAAGAAAATAAATTTCGATTACTATAAGTATATTTTAAAAATTGCAAAAAGGACTATTCTTCTCTCTCCTCTTACTGAGATTATTGGTGCTTTGGGTGCTGTAGCAATTCTTCTTATAGCAGGGAAAGAAGTAATAGAAGGGAGATTGTCTTTCGGGGTATTCGGGCTCTTTTTAGGTTCTCTTATGTCTATGATTCGTCCTCTCAAGAAGCTTTCTGGAGTTTACTCTCTTAATCAGAAGGCTCTTTCTGCTTCTAAAAGGATATATGAAGTTTTAGAGGAGAAACCTTTAATAGAAGAAAAAGGAGGAGCAATTTCCATTAATGATTTTAAAGAAGAGATTGTTTTTGATAACGTATGGTTTAAGTATTCTCCTCAAGATGAATATGTTCTAAAAGGAATAAATTTGACAGTTAAGAAGAAAGATATTATAGCATTAGTGGGGCATTCTGGAGCAGGTAAGTCGACTTTGGTAGGCCTTTTGCCTCGTTTGTATGATCCTCAGAAGGGAAGAATCACTATCGATGGAGAGGACTTAAAAGATTTAAAGATAGATTCGTTAAGAAGATTGTTTTCTGTAGTCTCCCAAGAGATGATTCTTTTTAATGACACAGTAAAAGAAAATATTGCATACGGCAGGAGGGATGCTTCATTTCAGGAGATAGTGGAAGCAGCAAAAAAAGCCCATGCTTATGAATTTATAATGGAATTACCGCAGAAATTTGACACTATAGTAGGGGATAGAGGGTTTAAATTATCAGGAGGGCAGAAGCAGAGGATAGCTATTGCTAGAGCGATTTTAAAGGATGCTCCTATATTGATTTTAGATGAAGCTACAAGCTTTCTTGACTCTCAGTCGGAGAGGCTAATTCAGGAAGCTTTAGCTTATCTTATGAGGGAAAAAACAGTGTTTGTGATTGCTCATCGACTTTCTACAGTACAGACTGCTACTAAAATAGTAGTATTAGAGAAAGGAAGGATTGTAGAGCAGGGCAGGCATAGTTATTTACTTAAGGAAGGCAAAGTTTATAAACGTCTCTATGAGTTGCAATTTAATGTGTAACCAATTAACAAAACTATTGCAACTAAGGAATATTATGGTATACTTTACTCTTAAAAAAGGAGGTATATGGTACTACCAGAGATTATTCGACAGTTACTCGAAAATGGTGTTCATTTCGGGCATCTAAGTAAGCATTGGAATCCGAAGATGAAAAAGTTTATCTTTGGCAAGAAGAAAAATATCTACATAATTGACTTGGAAAAAACTGCTCAGAAGTTAGAGGAAGCAAGAGAATTCTTAAAAGGTGTTGCTAAAGAAGGTGGTAAGATTCTTTTTGTAAGCACTAAGAGACAGCTTCGAGAAGTTATAAAAGAATTAGCAGTAATGTGTGAGATGCCTTATGTATGTGAAAGATGGGTAGGGGGGTTCCTTACTAATTTTGCTACCATAAGAGAGAGGATTAAAAAATATATTACTTTAAAAGAAAAAAGAGAAACGGGAGAGTTTGAAAAAATGCCCCATAAAGAGGTGGTAAGGTTAAATAAGGAGTTAGAGAGGATGGAAAGAATGTACTCAGGGACAGTTTCCTTAGAGGAGTTACCTCAGTGTGTCTATATAGTAGATCCTAAGAGAGAGGTTGCCTGTGTAAGGGAAGCAAATAAACTATCTATTCCCATTGTTGCTTTGATAGATACCGATGCTGATCCTGAGGTAATCGATTATCCTATTCCTGGTAATGATGATGCTATAAAATCAGTAAGATTTATCACTAAGTATCTAGTAGAAGGAATATTAGAAGGGTTAAAGAGTTTAGCTCATTCAACTCCAAAAGGTGAGGAGGAAGAAGTTAGTCATTCGTCTCCAGAGGAGGGAAAATGAGTATAGAGAAGATTAAGAAATTAAGAGAGTTAACTTCTTTAGGAATAGGAGAATGTAAGAAAGCTCTGTGTGATGCAGGAGGGGATATAGAAAAAGCGTTAGAGATTTTAAAAAAGCGAGGAATAGAGCTTCGAGAGAGAAAGAAAGAACGGGCTACTTCTCAAGGGCTAGTTGAAGCTTATGTTCATTTTGGAGGTAACTTAGGTTCTCTCATAGAGGTAAACTGTGAGACAGACTTTGTAGCCCATACAGATGTTTTTAAAAAGTTTGTTAAGGATATTGCTATGCATATAGCAGCAGCTGACCCCAAATATTTAGATAAAGGGGATATTCCTAAAGAAGAGCTAGAGACAGTGAATGATATTGATGAGTATGCTAAGAATTATTGTCTCCTTCAGCAACCTTTTATAAAGAATAATTCTCTCACTGTGGGAGACTATTTAAATCAAATTATCTCCCAAACAGGAGAAAATATTGTAATAAAAAGATTTGTTCGTTTTTCTTTAGGAGAAGGTGAATGAGAACTAAATATAAGAGGATTCTTTTAAAGCTAAGTGGTGAAGCTTTCTCCGGTGAGAAGAAACATGGGGTTGATGCTAAAATTTGTCTTCATTTGGCTGAGCAAATAAAAGATGTAAGAGGATTAGGGATAGAAGTAGCTTTAGTAGTAGGGGGAGGTAATATTTTTCGAGGTGCAGAAGCTACCGGTCGGTTTCAAATAGAACGTACCGTTGCTGACTATATGGGTATGTTAGCTACAGTACTTAATGGTTTAGCTCTTCAGAATGCTTTAGAGCATCGAGGAATTCCTACCCGAGTAATGACTGCTATTGAAATGAATAAAATAGCTGAACCTTATATAAGAAGAAGAGCTATTAGACACTTAGAAAAAAAAAGAGTAGTAATATTTGTTGCAGGAACAGGTAATCCCTATTTTACTACTGATACAGCTGCTGCATTAAGGAGTATTGAGATAGAAGGAGAAGTTTTACTTAAAGGTACAAAAGTTAAGGGAGTGTATTCTGCGGATCCTTTAAAAGATAGCAAAGCTAAATTTTTTAGTGAACTTAGATATATTGATGTAATAAACAAACGCCTTAAAATAATGGATTCTACAGCAATTACTCTGTGTATGGAGAATAAAATTCCTATAATAGTGTTTGATTTTACTAAGAAAGATAATTTAAAGAAGATAGTATTGGGTAAAAAAGTAGGTACAGTTATAAAGTAATAAATAGGGGGAAATATGATTCAGAAACAATTTTTCAAAACTATAGAAGAAGAAATGAAAAAAGCAATAGAAGCTACTAAAAGAGAGTTTTTAGAGATTCGTTCTGGAAGAGCTAATCCAAAATTTGTGGAGGGGATAAGAGTGAACTATTATGGTAGTCCAACGCTTCTTAAGGAGATTGCTACAATAAATGTGCCTGAAGCAAAGTTACTGGTAATTAATCCTTGGGATCCTAATTCTATAAAAGATATAGAGAAAGCAATCCTAGAAAGTAATTTAGGTCTTACTCCTATAGTAGATGGAAAGATTATAAAATTGGTAATTCCCCCTCTTTCTGAGGAGAGAAGAGAAGAATTGATTAAGTTAGTAAGAAAGATAGCTGAGGAAGGAAAAGTATCTTTGCGCACTATTAGAAGAGAAAGTAAGGAAAAGATTAGGAAGATGGAGAAGGATAAAAAAATATCTGAAGACGATAGATTTAAGATGGAAGAAGAGCTTCAAAAGCTTACTGATAAGTATATAGAAGAGGTAGATAAACTCTTGGAAGAAAAAGAGAAGGAACTTAGAGAATTCTGATTAACGAGTTTTCTTTGAGCCGCTAGCTCAGCAGGTAGAGCACCGGCCTTTTAAGCCGGGAGTGCCGAGTTCGAGCCTCGGGCGGCTCATAAAATAAATGTTAAACTGCTAAATTGTTAAATTGTTAATAAGAAAATCCAGAGACGAGAACTCGCAAAAGGGAGTTTGAGGGAAAAGTATTTTCCCTCAAATTATTTACTCTTCTTTGTAGGGGAAGGGAGTGACAGTCCCGTCCTTTCTTACTGTGAAGATTATCATTAGAAATAAAAAGGGCGGGACGTCAGAGAGGGAAACCGTAGGTTTCCCTTTATGAGGAGCGAAGCGACGAGTTCGAGCCTCGGGCGCGGCTCACTATTTTCTAGGGAAAGGGTGGTTTTTTTTATTTTTGTATTACTTATTAAACTAAATCGCTTTTTGATAAGTTAATGTTGAGAGTGGAAGCTAATGCGGACGTGGCGGTAATGACTCTTGCTCACTAAGAGCAAGTT
>CAZHYN010000006.1:0-71171 GCA_964536865.1 uncultured Planctomycetia bacterium | reverse complement strand
GATGGCTACCTTTTATTGATAAACCCTGGTAGCTTATTGCTACTATTGATGATGCAACAAAGGGAGGTGCTTTTTGCCAAATTCTATCCCTATAAGAGAGTATTTCCTTGTATGGAAGTAATAGAAACTGTGAAAATAAAGGGATTTTTTACTGTTTGTATGTAGATAAAGCCTCTCATTTTAAAACTACGAGATATGGAGGGTTACATGTTAATATAGACTCCGAACAAGACCAAACTCAGATAGAAAGAGTTCTAGAAGAATTAGATATTAACCTTATTCTGGAAATTTGTCTCAAGCAAAGGGAAGAGTTGAAAGATTATTTGGCACTTTTCAGAATAGATTGATTAAAGAGATGAGATTAAGAAAGATAAAAGATTACGAGGAGGCAAATAGATTTCAAGAAAGAGTATATCGCCTATCATAATAAAAAATTTGCCCATTTAGAAGGGGTAGAGAGTGTATATAAACCTTTGCCAGAAGGAATTAATCTTGATTTTATCTTTTGTAAGAAATATACAAGAAAGATTAACTTTGACAATACTATTAAATTTGAAGGTCAAATTATACAACTTCCTCCTACTCAATATAGGCTATCTTTTGCTAAATGTGTAGTTAAGGTTTGTTTACTTGAGGATGGAAGAATTTACATCTTTTATCAGGAAGAGTTAATTCATGCTACCAAATTATCAAAGAACAACAAAATCTATAAATCTAAGAAAAGAATAGAAAGGTTTCTTAATCAGAGAGAATACCGATTATGTGGTGTTTAAAATTTAACATTTTTACGTAGTAAAAATTTAACATCTTGACGTAGTAGTAACACTCTTCTACTTCAAAAAAAGATGTACGTATTCCTACAATAAACTTTGGGATAAGATGAATAATTTCCTCTGCTGTTTTTTAATGGTGCTCATATATTTAATAATATTAACTATTAATTTAATCAAATATTAATATAGCTAAATAATTTTGCTAAACTAGTCTTCTCATCAAACACTCTTTTAAATGTCTCATCGATTGTGCAGGGGAAGTTTAATACATAATCTAGGATCTTCTATATTATGATAGGGATGATTTAAAAAATTTTCCTTTCTGTTACTTCACCAGAGCTAACTAAGATGTTTTTCACCCCGAACCACAGAAAGCCATCCCTCTTTTAAGGAAAGGGCGGGGTAAAGGCGTGGATGAATGTATATCAAAAAACCCAAAGGGTGTCCCAAAGCCACGCCTGGAAAGGCGTGGTTCGGGGTTTTACTGCTTAGCAAATTCTGTGAGTTTGTAAATCAACTCTCTCCCTAAAAAATGACCTAAAATTCCTTTCTTTGCTTCCGTTTCACCGAAAGAAACTGTAGAATCCTTCTCCTTCCCATAGACCAAGACAGGAACAGGATCGGCAGAATGGGCTTTCAGCTTGCAAGGAGTAGAATGATCTCCTGTAACACAAATAATACAGGTATTTTTATCTATCCTCCCTAGTAGAGTTTTAAAAAAATATTTATCAATTAGTTCAATTATCTCTTTCTTCTTCAAAAAGTCTCCATCATGTGCCGGTTCATCTGGTCCCTTTATGTGAATGTAAAGAGCATCAAATTTCTGAATATTATCCAAAGCTAAATCTGCCCACAGGATATAGTCCTTTTTTAAATCTCCTGAAGGAAGAGGAACATCTACCACATCCATACCGCACAATAAAGCGATGCCTCTCTCTACAGGCATCTGAACAAAACAACCAAATTTAAGAGAAGTCAACTCTTCTATAGGTTTAAATTTAGGTAAACTGCT
Organism: uncultured Planctomycetia bacterium; assembly: GCA_964536865.1. Classification (GTDB taxonomy): domain Bacteria; phylum Omnitrophota; class Gorgyraeia; order Duberdicusellales; family 4484-171; genus B7-G16. Next base: position 69,386 of record CAZHYN010000006.1, on the reverse strand, counting down.
TCCCGCATCCCTGGAAAGAATAACGTTTGCAGGTAATAATCCCTTTTTTCTTCTTTCTATATTTACTGAAGAATCATTTAAAACTTTCATTGATTTCTCTGTAAACTCATTAACTAATTTGGCTGCTAACTGTGCTCTTTCATCCTCTTCGTACCCAGACATAGGCTTTGCAGAAGCGAGGTAGGGGATAAATTCCTCTAAGGCAACTCCAAAAACTCCTTCTCTTCCATAAGCAGGATCGGTATTAGTAATAAACCCACTTAAGTCTTTATTTCTCTTAATTACTAAGACTCCTCTGTGTCCCACCGTACTCTTAAATATAAATTCTGCATCTTCTAATTTTACTTTCTGATTAATTTCCTCTGCTAAAGATTTCGCTTCCTCGCTAGAAAGTGATCGTCCTACTCTACGATCGAGAATCTTTCTAGAAGTAATCTCTACAGTAGCAAAGTTTACCCTCAACGCTAAGTCACCATCGTTTATTTTAACTCCAGTAGCATAGGCCTCAAGGGGACCTCTACCTGTATAAGTTTTTTGAGCATCATAACCTAAGAGAGAAATAACAGCGATATCTGACTCAGGAGCAACATCCTTACCTACAGGATAAATTACTCCCTGCACTCCTTCTTTAGCTAAATAGTCCATATAAGGAGTAGAGGCACTTTCTAAAGGAGTCTTATCCTGTAATTCAGAAATGGGTAAATCTCCTATGCCATCTAAAATCACATAAAAAATCTTCTTCATTGGTTTTCCTCCTTACTATTTGATGTTGATGGTTAATTTTTATTAACTTAGAGAAATTTAATGTAAGATTTAAGAACTATCAGCACTTAGAATATCCACAACTATCACAGACTACACAACCCTCCTGATGTCGTAAAGCAGAACCACAATCAGGACATACTCCAATAACTGTAGGTAATAAATCTGAATTGTCAAAAGAGGAAGTAGTTAAATTTGCTGCTACTGGTTGAGATACAGGCATCTTTACTTTCACTAATTCTTTTTGGTCGGCTGCTCTTTTCTCTAATACTCGAGCGATAGCATCAGCACAGGAAAAGATTCTTTTTCCATTAGCCCAATTAGGTGAAGGGCACCTTATTCCTTTTAGTTGCTCAATAATAACTTTTATATCCACTCCTCCCCTTAGAGCTAAAGAGATAAGTCTTCCGATAGCTTCCAACTGAGAAGCAGCGCATCCCCCTGCTTTGCCCATCTGAATAAAAACCTCAAACAAGTTACCTTCATTGTCCTGATTAACAGTAACATAAAGGTTTCCACACCCAGTAGTAATCTTAGTAGTAGTTCCCACAATTACCTCTGGACGAGGTTTGAGTTGAGCCACTACAACTTTAGAAGACACTTTCTCCTTCTTCTCCTTCTCTACAGTTAAAACTTGAACTTTCCTTGAACCATCTCTATAGAGGGTAATACCCTTGCATCCCAACTTATAAGCATAGAGGAACGCTTCTCTTACATCCTCTACTTTAGCTTGATTAGGAAGATTTATAGTCTTAGACACAGCATTATCGGTAAACTCCTGAAAAGCTGCTTGCATCTTTACATGAGTAAGCGGTTCTATCTCTAAAGCAGTTTTAAATATCTCTTTCACATCTTTAGGAACCTCCTCCATCCTCTGAATACTTTCTCCCTTGGCTATCCTCTCCATTAAATCTTGTGAATAGAAACCTCTTTTTCTGGCAACGTACTCAAAACTAGGTTCTATTTCCATAAGTTTCTCTCCGTCTAAGATATTTCTAAAGTAAACCAGAGAATAGAAAGGTTCAACCCCCGTAGAGGTAGGACCGGCAATAATGCTTATTGAGCCGGTAGGAGCAATAGTAGTTAGGGTAGCATTTCTTATTTTTATCCCCTGTTTTTCCCAAACACTTTTCCTCCAACTGGGGAATACCCCTCTTTCTCGTGCAAGAAGAACAGAGGCCTCTTTAGCATTGTCATAGATAAACTTCATAAGTCTTTTTGCTAACTCTAAAGCTTGAGGACTATCGTAGGGAATCCCCAAAAATCCTAACATTGTTGCCCAACCCATTATTCCCAAACCAATTTTTCTTGTCTTCAAAGTATTCTCCTTTATCTGAGGAAGAGGAAATTTATTAGCATCTATAACATTGTCTAAAAATCTTGTAGCTAGGCGACTTATTTTAGCTAACTTATCCCAATCAATCTCAAATTGATCTCCTTTATTCTTAACCATCTTAGCTAAATTTATCGATCCCAGATTACAACTCTCATAAGGTAAAAGGGGCTGCTCTCCACAAGGATTGGTAGACTCAATTTCTCCTAAGTGAGGAATGGGATTAAATTTATTAACTCTATCTATGAAGACGATCCCCGGTTCTCCATTTTTCCAAGCATAAGTAGCTATCAGATCAAATACCTCTTTTGCACTTAATCTTCCCTTTACCTCTTTAGTATGAGGATCGATCAAGTTATACTCTTCACTTTTAAATACCTTCTCCATAAATTCATCAGTTACTGCTACAGATATATTAAAATTAGAAATCTCTCCTTCTTTTTCCTTACATCTGATAAACTCTAATATATCAGGGTGATCAACTCTTAAAATACCCATATTTGCTCCACGTCGAGTACCTCCTTGCTTTACTGCTTGAGTTGCTGAATCAAAAACTCTCATAAAAGAAACTGGTCCTGAAGCAACTCCACCTGTAGATCTTACTACACTATTTTTAGAACGCAATCTAGAGAAACTAAACCCTGTACCACCTCCTGTTTTGTGGATTAAAGCAGTAGCTTTTATAGCATCGAATATAGACTCCATAGAGTCTTCTACGGGTACTACAAAACAGGCAGAAAGTTGACCCAATTCTCTTCCCGCATTCATAAGGGTAGGAGAGTTAGGCATAAACTCTAGATTTGCCATCATACTAAAGAAAGCCTGTTCTACCTCTCTTACTGCCTCTTTACTAGCTCCGTATCTCTTCTCTACAGCCGCAATCACCTTAGCTACTCTTGCTACTAACTGATAAGGAGTCTCTACTACCTTCCCCTCTTTGTCTTTCTTAAGATATCGTTTTCTTAAAACCAATAAGGCATTGGGAGAAAAATTGAGCGTATCATCCATCTTAACTCCTTTCTTATAATTTAAGAAAGAACAATTTTTAATTTACCACCAAATAGAGAAATGTCAAGAAAAAATACCATATATAGTAGTATTTTTCTAAACAAGATACAAAATGTAGAAAAAAAGAGGGTAAAAAGACATTCATTTAACCCCAATTTTAAAAGAACTACACTAATTTCAATCAGCTTCTCCTAAGAGGAGCAACACTCTCTCTTATTACTAACTGAGAAGGAAGTACTATTCTCTTCACGCCTTCTTTTTTCTCTATTTGTTTTCTCAAGATGTCTACTCCTAAGGAGGCCATTTCTCTTAAAGGTTGCCTCACTGTGGAAAGTTTAATCTCACCTTGAATACATAGGGGATTATCATCAAATCCAATAACCGAAAGTTGTTCGGGAACTTTTATTTTATAACGGTTAGCAAAGTTAACTACCTCTTCAGCCATCTCATCGCTAGCAGCAAACACAGCGGTGGGAGGTCTAGAAGAAGCGAAAAGCTCTTCTAAACACTTCCTTGCCTCTAGATAAGAAAAATTTGCCACCTTTATATAATTATCGCTAACTCTGATTTTATTCTCTATCAACGCGGACTTGTAACCCTCTATTCTTTCCCGGGCACATTGAACTTGCAAATCACCGGCAAGGTGAGCGATTCTTTTATGTCCTTGAGCTATTAAATACTCTGTAGCTTGATAAGCACCTTTAAAATTATCCACTGCTACGAAACTGGCATCAAACTCCTCTATTTTTCTATTTATTACTACACAAGGCAATTTTTCTCTCAATATTCTCTTCAATTGCTCCTGGTTAGTGATAATATCAGCAAAAATAACACCATCTACTAAAGATGTATTAAACCTATCTTTACTCCAAAATATATGAAGATAAACATCTATATTTTTTTTCTCTAAGCTGAACCCCACTCCTTTTATCAACTCTAAAGCATAAAAAGAGTTAAATATTCCTTCGTATCCTGGAATAATCAGCCCATAAACCCCCAGTCTTCCTCCTGCTAACTTGCGAGCATAAATGAGAGGATGATAATTCAACTCCCTTATAACTTTTTCTATCTTTCTTCTATTTTTTTCTTTTACAGAAAAGGGATGGGACAAAAAACGTGAAACAGTAGCAATAGATACCCCTGCCTGCCGGGCAACTTCATTTATAGTAACTTTTGATGAAGACACAGATTTCTTCGTTTTTTATCTCATTATTTAGAAACTACTAAATCGCCCTCTTTGATAGAATATCCTTTAACTACATTTTTAATATCGGCGGCAGAAATCTCCTCTCTTGTTTCTACAACTTCTATATTACCTATCAGAGATTCACCCCTAAATACATCAAATTTACTTCCTACTCTTACCCCTGAACTTTGTCCTAGATCAATTACTACAAACCGCTCTTTCTCATTCACGGTGAGAATAGATCCCCTAAGAGGAACCGTTACACCAGAGATAGTAGAAGTCTTCGTAGTCTGAGAAACTTCTCCCTTAGAAACACCTTCTTCATGAGGCTTTACTACAATAGGAGGAAGCTGGATTACAGACTCTCCTTCTCTAACTCCTTTTAAAGCCTTAATTAACTCCTCCTTTAATTGCTCAAAAACTAGGGATTTCTCTTTTAGAATTTTTTCTATCTGAGACACCTTTTCTTCTAGTTTTACTTTTTCCTCCATAGTTTCTTTAAGTTTGTTTTGAACCTGAAGTTGTTCTTTTCTAACTAAAATTATCTCTTGTTTAAGATCCATATTCTCTTCTCGTAACTTAGCTAATTCCTTAGAGACAGCGTGACGTGTTTCTCTTTCATTCACTAAATCTTTACTCATAAGTTGGATAGTTCTTTCTTTAAAAGCTACCTCATTCTCTAACCGTTCCTTATCTTGGGAAAGTTGATCTATTTTGATACTTAACTCTTTATTTTCATTCTCTAATTCATTTATCCTTGCCTTAGTTCCAAGAAGCTCTTTATTTAACTTTTCTAACTTAGCCTGAAGTTCTGCCTTCTCTCTTACCACATCTTCCCAGTACTGAGACTGAGGTGGTTGTTGAACTCTCTCTTTTGGGTATACCTCTCTTCGAGATAACTGTTCTAATTTTTTCTTTAAAACCTCCTTTTCTTTTCTTATCAGCTCATACTTATTTCTCAAAGACTCTTTTTCCCTCTCTACCCTGAAAAGCTCCTCCTGAATATCACGCCATCTACTCTCTAATTCTCTAGTTCGCTTATCAAGTCGAGCATTTTCATCTAAAAGACTTTCCCTCTCCTGCACTAACTTAGCAATATCTTCCTCTAAACTTCTATTCTTCTCAGAAAGCCTCTGTGCTTCTGAATAAAATTTCATAGCAATAAAACCACTTACCAATAACAAAACAAGGAGAATTATCAAGGGTATATTCTTTGCCCCCATTATTCCCCTCCTTTCTTTAAGTTCATTATAACAGCTTTAATTATAACATCTTTTTCTTAGGAGTGTAAAGCTTTTTCTTCAAAAATTAAGTAGGCTACTCCTAAAGATGCCGCATTTCTCCCTAAAGAGGAGAAACTTATTTTTAAGTTTTTACTCAAAGCACTAAAAGAAAAAATTCTTATAGTTTTTAAAATTTCTTCTAAAAAGAAATTTCCTGCTTCCTCAAAGCCTCCTCCTATGATAACTACCTCTGGATTTAAAAAATTTATAAGAAAAGCTATTTTAACTCCTAAGGGGAAGGCTGCTTCTTTTAATATCTCTCTTGAAATTCTATCCTTTTCTTTCGCCTCCTCAATAATACTTTCTAAAGATAGATTGCCTACAGAATCTACTCTTCTAATTAGAGAAGTATTCCTACCCAAAGAGATCAACTCTTTCGCTCTTTTTACTACTCCTAAATCCTGGGGCCATTGAGAAAGGAAGATAAACTCTCCCAAAGAGGAAGCCATTACTCTTTGCGGATTTACAAACAACTCCCCTGCACCTCCATCTTTTCCTCTGTAAAGTTTACCCTCAATAATAATACCACATCCTACGCCAGAAAACATATAAATTAAATTTTTATAGCTTGAATAATTTAACTTATATTCAGCAAAGGCAGAAGCATTGGCATCATTCTCAATGAATATAGGTAATTTAAACTTATCCTCCAGGTACTGCTTAAAAGGAAGAGAAATATAAACACAGCTATCGTTTTGCTTCTGCGGCCAATATACCACTCCTTTTTTCTTATTCACTATTCCTCCAAGAGCAAGACCAACTCCGATAATACCATCTTTATATTTAGCAGATTTCTTAACTATTTCTTCAAAAAGAGAAAGTAAAACTCCTATAGTTTCATTAGCATCAACAAACTTTCTCTTTTTCTGAGCAGTAGCCATTATCTTACCGTCTTCCCTTAAAAGATGAGCTTGGCCTCCAAAAAGATTAAAACCAATCCCAATAGCATACTTCTTTTCCATTTAAAACTTCCTCCGATAGAACATCCTAAAAATATGCTGGGTATCTAAAACGGCTAAGGTTCCTCCATAAGGATCATAAATCAACTCACCTATTAATCCTCTAGAGGTCACTCCATATTGAAAGAGAAATTCATCATTAGAAGTTGCTCTATACCGTAATTCGGTAAAGAAATTATGATGACCCCGACAAAGCTCAGCTTCCCCACTTATAAGTCTGTTTACATCATTCCATTTAGAGTAAACGTACTTGAAGTAAAAAGAGAGTTTTTCCCAAGGAAGGTATTCTAATTCAAATCCAATATGGTTTATATTATCATCTATCTGACCAGCATACTTATAGTCATTGTGTGTCCAATCAAGTCCTATGCTAGTTTTATCATTCACCATAAAACTTAATCCTGCTTTAAATATATTAAAATAGGGATAAGGGGGTTGAGGAAAATTTTCTTGACTGTAAAGAAAAGGTGATGTTCTTCGATATCGAGTTCCCTCTTCTAAGTAGGAAGTCATACTAGAATCTCTTAAGATAGACCTAGGAAAGTTATCGTAAGCTACTGTAGAATCATTTGTGTGTTCCCATATTCCGTAGAGTTTTATCTCAGGAGAAAGTTTATACTCTGCCCCTAAGGAGACTGTCTTTAAAGATGGGTCTTTCCCATCCTCAATAATCCTATTAAGATAAAAAATATCAGTATCTACATCAAAAACAAAAGGATCGATACCTCCCACAGTATGAGGTTTATGATGGTATATCCCTAAAAATTTAGTCGTTAATTTAGAAGTAGCTCTATAGGTAGACTCTAAGCGAGATACCGTTTCTAAATATTTACCGTTAGTGTAATGAATATTCCTTATATCAAACAACCAATCGCATTTTCCTTTTAGAAAGTTAACTCCTTCTATCCTTAAACCTATCACATCCCTTCCGTAATCAATACCATCTCCTATCCTGAAAGGTCTTATGTCATCCCAAGTTAATGTAGGTTCGTATAACCCAGCATAGTAATATCTGAATGGTTCTCTAAAATGGAGGTGTCGTGACCAGAACATATCATCCCTGGTTTCTCTGAAACTGGACAAACCTGCCTCAAATCCCTCGTCCATATGGGTAAGTTCTATCCTTAACTTATAGAAGGGAGCTTCAGAATCTTTAGGGGGATTTATCCCAAAATAGTCAGTATCAAAAATATCACTTTCAGACGAACTAATGATGCTAAACTTTACCGCATTACCTCGATAGTCACTCTTGTAAGAAGAGATTTTGTCTTTTACAGATTTTGAAGTAGCTAGTTCTAAACTCACCTTGGTATTACTGGAAACTCCATAAGTAAGGTCTACTCCTACAGCCTGGTTAGTAGCATCTCGACTACCCTTATTATAACCTAATTTACAAGTATAAATTCCTCCTATCCAAAAGTTATCATTGAGAAAATACTTACCTCTCAAAGCACTTACATAGGTATTAAACTCATCATAATCCTGCCATAATGTTTTGGGAGAAGCGAAAGTAAAATCCCAGCTGGTACTATCTTGGTTCCAAGAGAAAGAAAAACCTCTTAAATTGGTAAGACGAACTCCTTGCGAATCTCTAGCAAGCCAAGTTAAAGAATCATCCCAGTAACCTTTAAAGAAATCCAAAGGTTCTGTCCCTGTATCTACATGTCCAGGTTGCCAAATATCTAACCAAGGAGATTCCTCCCACCAAATAATATGATTGGAGAGTCCTAATATATCGTCAGAGGTATAAGCCTGGTTTTGTAAAGCTACAGGGAAGAGACGAAAATTGAAATTATACGAATTGTAATCAAACCAAAGCTCCCTTAACGGCCAGAATCTTCGGTGAATATCTAACTCAGGAAGATTATAAGTATAGTCAGGAATGCCATCGCCTCCCCAATCTATACCAGAAATCTCCATAGGAAGAGTTCTCCCTCTCACAACTTTTATTTCCGGTAATCCTAGAGGCGCTCCATCTTCTAGAGTATAGTAAGTTTCATTTACGGTATAACCTGTATTTGCCCAGTATTTTAACTGAATCTCTACTCTATCGCTAACTAAACCTGTCCCAGTATCAATTCCTTCTATAGTAACTTTGTTGCTTTTACCCACAAAACTCCAAGGACTAACATCAATATTAGTATGGAATTTCCACCCCTCTAGAGAAGGAGAATCTAATTGAAACCTAACTTGAGTAAATATCGCTGGGTCGAAAGTATTTGCTCTATTATCGTAAGCTTTACTCGAGATAATTCGCCAATCTTCCTCGTTCAAATCCCAGTTAGCCCTTTTCCAGATGAAGCTATCATTAGTTATTCCAAATCCTGTCTGATATACTCCCTCTAATTTCCATTCACTTTTAGTCTCTTTCTTAGGAGGAGAAGGCTCAGGGGAAAAACTCTCTTTTGGCGGAGGAGAAACCACTTTTGGGGAAACTTTGCCTTTAGAGTAAAAATCCAGAGTTTTTTTAATCTTTTCTCTTCTTATCTCTTCTAAAAATTTCTTTGCTTCTTCTTCAGAAGGATTTATAAGAAGGGCTTTTCTAAATTCTATCTCTGCTTGATATATATCTCCTTTCTTTAAATAATTCCTTCCTAATTCTACACAGTATTTACTTCCTAAAGAAGCTTTTGCCCCTAAGGGTACAAATAAAAGCAAAAGAATTAAAAAAAAGCAAAAAATTCTCATTTAGTTTAAATTTTAACAAAATCCTTTATTAAAAGCAATATTTTTTTACTCTCTCTTTAACTTAACTAAAAAATATCAACAAGATAAAAAAAATATTAAGGAGGAGTTATAGATAAGTGATTTGTGTGCAACCTTCCCTAAGTTGAAACGTTCACATATTTATCACATCAAAATTACGCTCGCCTATAATATAAAAGTAGTATCTCTTAAAGCTCGGGTAGAAATTTAGATGGTTGCGGGGGGCCGATTTGTATGCAATCTCCGCCAGAGGCGGAGTCTTTTATTTATTGCATCCAAAATTGCTTTTGCATAGTAAGCGAGATAAAGATTACATAACATAGATTAAGATTAATAGAAATGGTTGCGGGGGGCCGATTTGAACGGCCGACCTTCAGGTTATGAGCCTGACGAGCTACCTGGCTGCTCCACCCCGCGAAAATTTAAATGATTACAAATGCGGATTTAATTTTACCAATCTAATCCTTAATGTCAATAACTATTTCGTCTTTTTTCGCTACCCCTAATTTTTCCCGTACTAACTTCTCCCAAAGAGATGACTCACTTTGAAGTTTCTCTACATCGGTCTCTAAGGTCTTTATCTCCTTCTTTAAATGAGCAATCTTTTCTATAACCCTTTGATTCTCTTTTCTTAATCTCCTAAGACGCAAATAGGAAGGTAAATATACAATCCCAACTCCTATTAAGAGAATGATAAAACCAATAATGAGTCTCCAGAGTTTAAACGAATCTACGTTGAATAATTTTACCCGCATATATTCCCTTTTTGCCCAACTTCTCTTCAATTCTTAAGAGTTCATTATATTTTGCTACTCTATCGGTTCGAGACACACTCCCTGTCTTAATTTGCCCACAACCCGTAGCTACTGCCAGGTGGGCTATAGTTGTATCCTCAGTTTCTCCTGAGCGGTGAGAAATTATCGCTGTGTAATTGTTAACTAACGCTAATTTTGTTGTTTCCAAAGTTTCAGAAAGTGTACCTATCTGATTTACTTTTACAAGAATAGAATTTGCTACTTTTTCTTTTATCCCCCGCAATAAGAATTCTTTATTGGTAACAAAGATATCATCTCCTACTATCTGTATTTTTCCTCCCAACCGGGCAGTAAGTTTTTTCCAACCTTCCCAGTCATTCTCCGCTTGACCATCTTCTATGCTAACTATAGGGTATTTTTTTACCAAGCGGGAATAAAAATCAATTAAATAATCAGAGTCTCTAAACTTCTCTTCAAAAAAATATCTGTCCCCTTTAAAAAAGGAACTACTAGCAACATCTAAAGCTAATGCTACTTCTTTTAAAGGTCTATACCCTGCCTTCTCTATCGCTAAGAGGATTAATTTTAATGCTTCTTCGTTATGCTTTAAGTTGGGAGCAAACCCACCTTCATCTCCTACACTTACTGAAAGTCCTTTTGCCTTCAAAATTTTTTTCAAAGTATGAAAAACCTCAGAACCTGCCTGTAAAGCCCTTCTGAATGTAGAAAATCCTAAAGGAACAATCATAAACTCTTGAATATCTAAATTATTATCAGCATGAACTCCTCCATTTAAAATATTCATAAAAGGTACGGGTAACAAATTCGCTTTTCTATTCAAAAACTCATATAAAGATTTTCTCTTTGATGCAGCAGAAGCTTTAGCTACTGCTAAGGAAACCCCCAAAATGGCATTTGCTCCCAGATGAGACTTATTTTTCGTCCCATCTAAATCAATAAGAATTTTATCTATCCTAACAAAGTCTGCTTCCTCTCTTTTTAGCTTTTTAGCAATTATTTGATTCACATTATCTACTGCCTTCTTAACTCCCTTTCCTAAATATCTCTTCTTCTCATTATCTCTCAACTCCAAAGCTTCTCGCTCTCCTTTGGAAGCTCCACTGGGTACTGCTGCTACTCCTAAACTCCCATCATCCAAAACTACCTCTACTTCAACAGTAGGGTTGCCCCGAGAGTCTAAAATTTCTCTTGCATATACTCTTTTTATCTTAGCCATACCTCCTCCCAGCTTAAATACTAACTGCTCCCTCTATAAAATCTTTAAATTTCCTCTTCTTAAGAGGTTTACCTACCGCCTTTACAACTAACTCCCTCGATTCATAAACTTTTCCCTTATCTATCACTTTCACACCTTTTATAGTATACCTTCCTGGACGAGGTGCAAGGAGCTGATAAGTTAACTTAATCCTCAAAATTATCTTTCCCCCCTTAAATAGGTAATTTCTCGTTTGACTTTGAGAAACTATTTTTAGTTCACCGAAATCTGGCAATTCTAAACGAGGAGAAGAAAAATCTCCTTCGATTTTTACTACATAGGTGAAACTTTCTCCTGTACGAACCTCATTTCTACTTAACTTCGCCTTAACTATTGCTTTGGAAAAGGCACATCCAAAAATTAAATTTGACACTAAAAGTAAATTAAATAATCTTAACATGCCTACCCCTTATTTTTAGCTTGCCCTTAATAAAAAGAGAAATAACCTCTGGATACATCTTATGCTCCAAACGATGGATTCTCTCCTCCAACTCCTCTAAACTCTCTCCTTCTTTTATCTCTAGAGCTTTCTGCATAACTATTGGACCGTGATCGACTTTCTCATCAACAAAGTGAATAGTAACTCCTGTAACCTTTACACCGTAATTGTAAGCACGCTGTATAGCATCTGTGCCCTTAAAAGCAGGGAGTAATGCGGGGTGGATATTCAATACTCTATTTTTAAATTTCCTTACAAAGGAAGGTGTTAAAATCCTCATAAACCCTGCTAAAACTACCAATTCGATTCTTTCTTTATTTAGAATCTTTACTATTTCTCTGTCAAAATCCTGGCGTGTTTTAAACTTCTTAGGATCCACAAAGATATCTTTCACACCTAACCTTTTGGCTCTTATTCTTACGTAAGCATCTTCCTTATCAGTTATAAGAAGTTTAACTTTTGCTCCTTTAAGTTTTTTTCTTTTTACTGCTCTAACTATTGCTTGGAAATTACTTCCCCTTCCTGAGGCTAAAATAGCTATATTCATCATAGTTTCCTTAGAATCTTAACACTTAGATTAAGCTTTAATTTTTTTAGAATTAACTTTAATACAACATAGTATAGTCCTAGAAAAAACAGGCTTCCCAGAAAAGATATTACTGCGTGTTGATACCTAAGTACCATCAGAGAGAAGATAAAAACTAAAGTAGGGAGAAAAAACAAAACTAAGCTGGCAAACAAAAACTTTTCCTCCTCCACTCCTACTTCTATCTTATCTCCTACCCTTAAGAAGAGCTTATCAGGACAAGATAAAATCAGAGTATTTTCTCCGCAAGAAGAAAGGAAATTCAAACGACAATGACTACACATAGATTTTTTTGTAAATCTTATTTTAATCTTATTGGTATCTATCTTTACTATTTGAGCTACTTCTCGGTTAAGCATCTAACTCCTGAATACACTTAGTGGGACATTTATTTTTTGCTTCTTCTAATATCTCTTGATTGAAAATTTGTTGATAATTTATATGAGAAAGATTATTCTGTAAATAAAAGGGGGAATCTTTTATCCTAACACATATCCCACAACCAATACAACCTCTCTCACATACAGTTTTTACGTAGCCTACTTTTTCCTCGTTATTACAAGCAACAAAGTAAATTTTCGATTCTCCCTGCCAAGGAACTAACTCAAAAAGATTACGAGGGCATACCTTAGCACACCTGCCACAGCCAATACACTTTTTGATATCTATAACCACTTTTCCTCTCTTAATACTAATTGCTCCTGCAGGACACACACTTACACAGTCTCCTAAACCAATACATCCGTATTTGCAATCTAAGCCTCCTAATGTTATATCAACAAAAGCACAACTGGTAGGACCGACATAGAATGAACTTACTTTTTTCTCATCTTTAGTTGCTCCACAATGAACTACTGCCTTTACTCTCTTAACTTCTTGGCTTTGAATACCTAAAAGTTGACTCACTTTTCTATTTACATCTTCTCCCCCAGGAATACAAGTAAAAGGTTTTCTCTCTGCTACTATTGCTTCGGCAAAATTTCGACAGCTGGAAAACCCACATGCTCCACAATTTATACCTGGAAGGATGTCTAATACTTTCTCTACCAAAGGATTGCTTTCTACTTTCAGGCGATGACTAAGATAGGCTAAAGTAACAGAAAAAGCTAATCCTAATCCTCCCATTACTGCTAAGCCTTTAATTATTATCTCATTCATAACTTAAGCTCTTATAAGCCCTGAAAATCCCATAAAACATAAAGCTAGCAGCCCTGCGGTAATAAGAGTAATAGGTGCTCCCCTAAATACTTTAGGAACCTCACAATAGTTAAGATCCTCCCTTATCCCTGCCATAACCAAAAGAACCACAGTAAATCCTAATCCTGCAGAAAATCCATAAACAACCGCTTCTAAAAAATTATAATTTCTTGCTACCATAAAGAGAGCACATCCTAAAATAGCACAATTAGTAGTAATTAAAGGTAAATAAATTCCTAAAGCCTGATAAAGCGAGGGGGAATACTTCCTTACAAACATCTCTACTATTTGAACTAGGCTAGCAATGACCAGGATAAAGACTATATACTCTAAAAATACTAAATTAAGTTTCACTAGAATAAGATGATATATTAACCATACTATACTAGAAGCAAAAGTCATTACAAAAATAACACTAAATCCCATTCCTATAGCTGAGGAAAGCCTACCAGAAACACCTAAGAATGGACAGATTCCTAAAAAGTAGGTCAAGACAAAATTGTTAATAAGGACTGTAGAAATAAATATTAAAACTAATTCTTTCATTTTATTCTTTCTAATCTATTCATGATTGCTACCAGAGTACCTAATACCAAAAATGCTCCTGGGGGAAGAACCATAACTATTAAGGGATTAAAACTAGGGGGTAAAATCTTATATCCCAGAATAGTACCCTGACCTAAAATTTCTCTAACTGAGGCTAAAGTAACTAAACCCCAAAAAAAGCCTCCCCCCATCACCAAAGCATCCAGAAGAGCTAAACTTAATCTATTTTTAGAAGCGAATGCTTCACACCTTCCCAGGATAATGCAGTTGACGATAATTAGAGGTACATAAGGTCCTAAAGCTTTACTTATCTGGGGAAAATTTGCTTTTAAAAATATATCTACTATAGTAACAAAAGTAGCAATAATTATAGTATAAACAGCAATTCTAACTTGATGAGGCACCACCTTTCTTAATAGAGAAACTACCAACGAAGAAAAGAAAAGTACAAAGATTACTGCTAATCCCATAGATATTCCATTTAAAACAGTAGTAGTGACAGCTAAAGTAGGACACATACCCAAAAGCTGTCTAAATATAGGGTGATTTGTCCACAAACCTTCCTTAAAGATTCTACCTATCATTTTCTTCAATAAGACTCTTTAAATTTTGTATCCCTTTGTTAAGGATACCGACCACTGCTCGGGAAGAGATAGTCGCAGAGGTAATAGCTTGAATCTGATTCTTCTTTTGAGGGAAGAATTTCACACATTCAACAGGAACGTTGGTCTTCAGATTCTTAAATTGGCTCTTAAAACTTTCCTCATTAATTCTTGATCCTAAACCTGGCGTTTCCACATTCTCTATAATTTCTATCCCTAACAATCTCTCCATACTTTTATCAATAGCAAAAAGAATTTTAATTTTTCCTTGATAACCTTGACCTTGAGAAAGGTAAGCATAACCGATTAGCTCGCCCTTATCGTTAAAAAGCCAATAGATTGTTTCTTCATTTATACTTTTCTCCTCCACGTTTTTACAATCATCTACGATTTGGTATATCGCACGATAAATATCTTTTTTCTGATTCTCTTTAATCTTTGCTTTTGCCGAATTAAATACAAAAGATAAAATAAATCCACAAATCAAGGAAATAAAAGTCAAAACAAAAATTACTCTTAGATTATATTTTAAACTATCTTTCATAACCAAAGGGCTTAGGGAGAGTGTATCTATTTAAGAGAGGAACCAAAGCGTTCATAAAAATGATAGAATACATCACACCCTCAGGCAATCCACTGAAGTAACGAATAATCATTATTAGTATACCACATCCCACACCAAAAATATACCTCCCTTTCTTGGTAACTGGAGTTGTAACTGGATCGGTAGCCATAAAGAAAGCACCTAAAAGAAGACCGCCACTAAAGATGTGAAATAAAGGAGAACCATTCAGAGGTTCGATAAAGTAAAAAATGGAAGAAATTATCACAGTAGTAAGAAGAAGAGTTAAAGGTATACGCCAATCAATGACCTTCCTTATCAGCAAATAAATACCTCCTATAATCAAAGCTAAAGCAGAAGTCTCTCCTAAGCTCCCTGGTACCGTACCTATAAATAAGTCTTTAAGGGGAGTAAGAATTTGGTCAAATTTCCTTAAAGCTAAAGGTGTTGCTTTGGTTATTGCATCTAGAGTAAAAGGGCTTATCCAGGTAGTCATCATCTTAGGATAAGCTGCTACAAGAAAAGCCCTTCCTATCAGGGCAGGGTTAAAAATATTTTGCCCTAACCCTCCAAATACTTGTTTACCTATAAAAATAGCAAATACACTCCCTAAGGTAGCCGCGTACCACTTCGTAGAAGGAGGTAAAACCAACGCTAGAAGGATCCCCGTTAATACAGCACTGCAATTTTTAGCTTGCGAAGGTTTTCTCCTTATCCTCAGAATTATCTCTTCAGTTAAGAGACAACTAAGAGAACAATTAAGAATTAAAAATAATGCTTTCTCTCTAAAAAGAATAATAGAAGCTAAAATAGCAGGGATTAAAGCGGTGATAACTTGACGCATAGCCCAATGAATACTTATTTTTGAACGTTGATGAGGAGCAACACTAACTATGAGTTCCATACAACTTACCTACCTTTATGTAGTGAACGATGGGAATTTTTGCTGGACAACCCCAACTACAACATCCACATTCAATACAATCTTTTATAAAAACTTCATCTAACTTTTCAAATTCCCCTCGTTTTATTCTTTTAACAAATTCTAAAGGTAAAAGGCCCATAGGACAGACATCCACACATCTTGCACAACGAATACATTCTTGTTCCGGCTCTTGGTCTATTCTATCTTGGGAAAGAAAAAGCACCCCAGTGGTAGTTTTAAGAATAGGGTAATCTAAACTATCCAAAGCAATACCCATCATTGGTCCTCCCAAAATTACTTTTCTAGGCTCTTTTTTAAATTGAAGAATACCTTGTTTAAAAAGTTCACTGATAAGAGTTCCTACCTTTACCCAAATATTCTTAGGATTAAGGAGACTGTCTCCTGCGAAAGTTACCAATCTCTCTATGAGAGGTTTAGAGTAATAGACTGCTTGATAAATAGAAAAACAAGTAGCAACATTTTGAACTAAACACCCCACGTCGAAAGGAAACCCTCCTGAAGGAACTTTCCTCTTAGTCACCTTATAGATAAGTTGCTTTTCTCCTCCCTGAGGATAGTAAGATTTTAACACTACTATCTGAGGAGAAGGAAGGTCATACTTTTTGATACTTATAGAAGAATTAAATCTCTTTATCGCCTCAGGCTTATTCTCTTCTATACAGAAAAAAACTCTCTTTGGTTGTAATATTTTACAGATAAGTTCTACTCCTCCAAATACCCCTTGAGTATTTTCTACCATCAATCGATAATCACAAGCTAAGTAAGGTTCGCATTCGCACCCATTGATAATTAAAGTATCAATCTTTTTAGGAGGGTTTAACTTTATATGAGTGGGAAATCCTGCTCCCCCCATTCCTACTATTCCTGCACTCTCTATAATCTGTAAAATCTTCTCTTTGTCCAAAAGAGAAGGGTCTTTTGTCCTAAAGTATTTCTTCTCCTCCTCTTGACACTCAATTGTAATACCTTTATATCTTTTTAATACAGGATGAGGAAAATACTCTATGGCTACAATCTTCCCTTTCTTAGGAGCATGGAGGGAACTTGAAACTTTTCCTCCCGGTTTAGCAATAAGCTCCCCTTCATCAACTAAGTCTCCTAAACCTACCGATTCTTTGGAAGGTTTGCCTATATGCTGGCTTAAAGGAAGATATACCTTTTTGGGATGTAAAAATTTCTCTGAAGGTAAATCATGTTGAGGCAACTTATATTCCTCTACTCTAATCATTGCCTTTAGGCTCATTAAGTAATCTAAAGGAGGAAAAAAAGAATATAATTATACCTACACTCACAATTATTGTAAAGGGAGAAAAAAATCCTGCTAGATAAGAAGATAAAAACATAAAAGCTATAAATGCAAAATGCATCACTACTTCCAGAGAACTAAAAATTCTACCCCAAAAAATATTTTGACTTTCACTATGAATTAAAGCATTAATTCCCACCACAACAGGAGATGAAAATCCTCCTAGAAGAAAACAAGAAAAGAAAGCAAAAAATTTAGAGGGGTGAAACTTCAGTACAGTAACAAATGATATTAAATAAATACTATTGATGAGTAAAGATACATTTATTGATTTTTTAAAAGGGTACCTTTTACCTATCTTTCCATAAATTAAAGAACCCACAAATAACCCTGTGCCCAGACCTACAGCAAGGTATCCTAAATCTAAAGTAACTGAAGAAAGGGTATTTTGAATAAAAACAATGAATACTACATAAAGAGAGCCTAAACAGGAAAAAAGAAGAAAAAATACCTGGGCAGCATAACGGGTCTCTTTACTTTTAAGAAGATACTTTAATCCTTCTTTCATCTCAAATATAAAAGAACGTTTTACCTCTTCAATAGCTTGCTTACTTAAATCAAGAAAATCCTTCGGACTAAATAACCCTCTTTCTTGTACCCTCATAGAAAGTACTGCTAAGGAAGAAAGGAAAAAAGTCACACTATCTATTAAAAAAGCTACTTTTACACCTAACTTTTCTACAATTATCCCCCCTAAACCAAAACCTAAAATAGCAGCAATCATAGCAGTAATTGAAACTAATGAGTTAGCTAAGAGGAGATCCTTTTGATCTACTAGAGTAGGAATTATAGCCATCTTAGCAGGGATAAAAAATCTACCTACACAAAAAGAAAGAAAAATAAGGAAGTAGATAAAAATCATTGTTTTAAACTTAAAAATCAGAATGAAAATAAGGGCTATACATATTCCTCTTAAGAAATCACTTACATACATAGTCTTTCTTTTTTGCCATCTATCTACATAAACTCCTGCTACTGGGGAAATTAATAGTACCGCCAACACAGGTAAACTCATAACCTTAGCTAAACTCATAGAGGAATGAGGCATAAGCTCATACACTAAACCTATCAGGGCCATCTGGGTGAGACGATCTCCAAATTGAGAAATTACCTGACCAAACCATAGAAGAAAAAAATTTCTCCTTTTTAAGACCTTAAAGTAAGATACAAACATCTCATCTCCTTAGCCGGAGAGAGGATTTGAACCTCTGAGTTATCTGGTATCTCTATTTATAAGCCGGGAGAGAGATTCGAACTCTCGACCTGATGCTTACGAAGCACCTGCTCTACCACTGAGCTATCCCGGCAAAGATACAGAATTACTCTGCCAACTGAATTATATTAGCATTTCTATCTTTGCATACAAACTTCCACAAATTATAACAAATAATTGTGTGGTAGCAAAATAAATTATAGGATTATTAAATTAATTCAGAACATACCTCATCAGCATAGAGAAATCCTTTTTTAGTCAAAAACAACCCTATAATCTCTTTTCCTCTTTTTTTATAACGAAGAAAGCCATTTTTGATTAATCTTCTTACTACATCTCTATCCTCTATCTCCCAAAAATCGAAACCTGTTTTTTCTCTAAACCTGACAAATTCCACACCTACTTTCCTTCTCAAATTTAAACAGACAGTTTCTTTAGCTCTACGGAAAGGAGAAAGTCTCTCCTCTATTATCAAGTATTTTTTTGAGTTTTTACCTTCAATATATCTTTGGATATCCTCTACATTCTTAACTCTCCTTCCCTCTATAAAAGATACCGCCGACGGACCTAACCCAATATAAGGAGCGTTATCCCAATAAGCTAAATTATGTTTGCATTGATAATCTCTTTTGGCAAAATTAGAAACCTCGTAATGATAAAACCCCTTACGAGGAAGATAATTCATATTGTAGAGGAACATCTGAGCAACAGTATCTTCATCTATCTCTTCTTTAAATTTATAGAAAGGGGTAGATTCTTCCGGTGTTAAACTATAACAAGATATATGAGTAACGGGCAACTTTACTATAGCTTTAAGTTCTTTGCGCCAACTTTCTAAGGTTTCATAAGGTACTCCATAGATTAAATCCACACTTATATTCTTGAAACCAATTCTTTTTGCTTTATAAACCGCACCTATTCCCTCTCCAGTAGAGTGAATTCTTCCTAAAAACTTCAATTTATCCTCTCTTAAAGATTGAATTCCAATGCTTATTCTGTTTATTCCTTTTTTTAAGAATAACTTTAGTTTATCATCGGTTAAACTCTCAGGATTTGCCTCAATTGTGACTTCTTTGGATCTTCTAATTATCCTCTCCATACTCTTAAGTAGAGAATCTAATAGATTAGGACTTAACACTGTAGGGGTACCACCACCAATGTAGGTTGTTGTCACATTTATATTTAAATTTCTGATTTCTTTAGATAAAATATCTATATACTGACGAGCTAGACTTTCCTCGTAAGGTAAACTGTAGAAATCGCAGTAAGGACATTTACTTTTACAAAAGGGAATGTGAATATACAGATGATAACCCATCATAATTGCTTCAATTTAATATTATAATAAGATGAAAGCTTTAGTCTATTGCCTTCTCTGCCCCCCTCATTGGATTAAAACACCCCCTTTAGGTTTAGAGTTTATTAAAAATTATTCTAAAAAAAGAAAGATTGAAGTAAAAATAATAGATTTAAACATCCTCTGTTACAAACTCCTGGGCACAGACAAAAGAACTTGGCTATCCTTAGATAAAAAGTTTGAAGAGAATTTATTCTCCTTAATAAAGAGAAAACACCCTCAAATCATAAAGAATATCTTCAAGAAATTAAAGAATGCAAATCTGATTGGCTTTTCTCTTTATAAAAGAAATAGACCTTTTACTTTCTCCTTTATAGAAGAAGTAAAATCTGCTTACCCTAAGAAAAAAATAGTCATTGGAGGGCCGGAAGTTCTTTTTATGAAAATGAGGAAAGAATATTTAAACGATAATTTTAGCTGGGTGATAGGAGAAGGTGAGAAATCTATAGAAAGAATTTTAAACTCCTCCAAGGAAAAGATAATTATCCATGATGAGTTAGAAAATCTGGATGAAATTCCCTTCTGTGAATTTAATGATTGCAATATAGAATTTTACTCATCGATGCTACCTCTTTATTCTTCAAGAGGATGCATAAGGAGGTGTAAATTTTGTGCAGAAAAATTTCTCACCGTTAAGTTCAGGCAACATTCTCCTCTCTATTTGACAGAACAGATAAATTTTTTGGTTGATAAATACAAAATTAATAATTTCGTTTTTCAGGATTCTCTCATCAATGGCAACCTAAATTGGTTAGAGGAGTTCTGTAGTCTCATATTAAGAAAGAATCTGAAGATAAGTTGGGAAGCTCAGCTAATAGTAAAGAGGGATTTTACTAAAGATTTAGCCAGACTGTTAAAGAAGAGTGGATGTTTTAACCTTTTTATTGGGTTAGAAAGTGCATCTAATAAAGTATTGGAAGCAATGAATAAAGGATTTACTAAAGAAGAAGCCTTAGCGCTATTTAAGATTTTAAAAAAAGAAAACTTGCACTTTGAGGTAAGTTTGATAGTTGGCTTTCCTCAAGAAGAAAAGAAAGATTTTCAGGAAACAGCTGAATTCATAGTAAAGAATAAAGAATTTATCCCTAAGATAGCTCAAATTAACCCTTATATTGATTACTTTTCTTCTAACTATCTTCCACCTAGAGAAACACTCTTTAGAGTAAAAAAACTAATTTCTATCTTAGAAAGAGAAAAAATTCCCCATACGAAAAGTTTTATCAACAATCTTTTTTACAGAGATGGAAATTAAACTTATCAAAACTCAAAAGGTTCTAGTTCCTACTCAAATTAGTCTAGCTCCTTTCTGTATTAACCCTTACCGAGGATGTGAATTCGGATGCTTATACTGTTATACTAGATTCACCAAAACCGCTCAAAGAGATAGAGAAACTTTGGGAATAAAAATTAATGCTCCCTTAATTCTGGAAAAAGAATTAAAATACCGGAATGTAGAGAAAGTAATTTTGGGCTCTAGCTGTGAATGTTTTACTTACGCAGAATTAACCTATGGTATTAGTAAAAAGATTATCCAAATCTTGAACAAAAACAATATTTCTTATACAATTCTAACCAAATCTCCTTTAATACGAAAATACCTCTCTCTCATTAAAGTTAACAAAAAAAATCGTATTTTTTTTACCTTCAATTTCTCTGAAGAAAAGATAAAATCTCTGGTAGAGGAAAATTCGCCCTCTCTTAAAAGAAGAATAGCGGTAATTAGAGAAATAAAAAGAGCAGGTATACCTTTAAGAATTCACATTGGTCCATTTATTCCTTACCTTAGCTCTCTAGAAGAAATTTTTCCTCTTATGAAAGGATTAACTACTGAGGTAAATATAGAACTTTACCATAGCAAAATGGGGAATTTTCTTGAGATTTTAGAAAAAATAAAGAAAGTAGATGAAAGCCTTGGTAAAAGTATTGAAAACATTTACAGAGATAAGGAAAGTTACTATAATTTTTCAGAAAAATTAAAAGAGACTGCTCTCCAAGTGAACAAAAAATATAAGTTTAAACTTTACTTTATTAGGCCTGATTTTGATAAATTCTATAATTCTAAAATTACCTATGAAAATGCCGTTTTTTAGTATAATCATCCCTACTTACAACCGCTTCTATTTCCTTAAAATTGCTGTAGAAAGTGTACTCCATCAAATTTTTGAAGATTTTGAATTAATCATTGTAGATGATGGCTCTACAGATAATACAGAAAAAATAATAGAAGATTTCACTAAACGCTATCCCCTAAAAACTATACGCTATTTCTATCAGCAAAATCGAGGACCTGGTTCAGCACGAAATAAGGGAATAAACGAATCCAAAGGGAAATATATCTGCTTCCTTGATTCCGACGATAGATTTCTTCATCATAAACTAGAAATTACTTATAGTTATATAAAAAAATATCCTGATTGTAAGATATTCCATACCGAGGAGATATGGTACAGAAACGGAAAACTTCTTCCTCAAAAGAAATACCACAAAAAACCTCAAGGAATAGTTTTTAAATATGCTTTAAGGCTCTGTTGCATTAGCATCTCTACTGCCTGCATTCACAAAAGTATATTTGAAGATATTGGAAAGTTTGATGAAAATATGCCGGTATGTGAAGATTATGATTTTTGGCTGAGAGTAACTTCTAAATACCCTGTGAAGCTTATTCCTGAGTACTTAACTATCAAAGAAGGAGGACATCCTGACCAACAATCAAAAAAGTATCCTGCTTTAGATAAATATAGAATATATGCTATAAAAAAATTACTTGAAAACAATACTCTTGATGAGGAAAAAAGGAATTTAGCTATAGAAGAGCTAAAGAAAAAATGTAGCATCTATATAAAGGGCGCATTAAAAAGAGGTAAAAACGAAGAGGCAAAATTTTATAAAGAGTTGATGGAAAAATTTAACCCCAAATTTTTCATTAGAAAAATTTGTCTAAAAAGGAGAAGCCCTTTCTTTTGAAAGGGCTGGGTTAACCCAGCCCATTAAAAATGGGCTGGAATTTGCCTTTGTATCTTTTTGGTGTAAAGCTTTACTGTAAACTATAACATTTTGAATGATTAGAGAGTTTTTCAAAACTCTGGTGCAAATTTTGGGTTAACTTATGCAAGAGGCTCTAAAAAATTTAAAATCTATTTTAGAAAGGGAAGTTGCTTTCTCTCCTAACCGCAATCAGCTCAGAGACTTACAGCGTTTAATATATGAAATATGTATTATTAAAGATATACAACCTTACACTCTAATAGAAGAATTGAAGAATAATCCCAGAATAAGAAAAACAGGTGGAAGAAATAAATTCTTCGTTTTAAAGGAAAACCTGATAAATTTAAGATTCCCCCTCACAGCAAGGCTCTCTAAAATTGATACAAAAACTATTTACCTCTCATCTTTAAAAGAACCTCTCCGAAACTGTTATCACCCCTCTCCACATCAAGAAAGTATCATTCCTCAAAAGGTATTTGTAGAAAAAGAGGCTAAATGTAGTTATCTTATAAAGAAGATAAAAAAGAAATTTCCTTATATAGAAATTTGCGAGATCCCCTACTATGCTGAATATTTAAAAACACATAAGTTCAGCTTAGCAGATTTTAAAAAACCAATTATTTTTGTAGTAAAGGAAAGGTGGGACTTCTTAAAGCCCTGCCCCTGCACAAAAAATGTATTGAGATGTAACTATTGGATATTTAACTTAGGTTTTGGCTGTCCCTTTGATTGTACTTACTGTTACCTTCAAGTTTACTCTAACTTTCCTGGCGTCATCCTCCCTTCAAATTTGGACGACTTTTTTAGTAAATTTAAAGAATTCTACAGAAAATTAAAAAAACCAATAAGAATTGGCACAGGTGAGTTCTGTGACTCTTTAGCTTTAGATGATATCACTGAGTATAGCAAAATTTTAATTAATTTTTTTAAAGATAAAAATCTATATTTTGAGTTAAAAACAAAGAGTAAAAAAATAAACAATCTCTTAGAATGTCAAGCCTCTCCTAATATAGTCATTTCTTGGTCTCTCAATCCCTGGGAAATCATAGAAAAAGAAGAGATAGGTACTTCCACTTTAGAAGAAAGGATTGAATCAGCTAAAGAGGTACAGAGGAAGGGCTTTTCTTTAGGATTTCATTTCGATCCTATAATATATTTTGAGGGATGGGAAAATTCTTATAGGAAGATAATAGATGAATTGTATCGCACCTTAAACCCTCCTTTTAAATGGATCAGCCTAGGAACTCTTCGTGGTCCGAGAGAGTTAAAAGATATTGTTGAGCAAAGATTTCCAGAAAGTAAGATATTCTATGGAGAGCTCTTTTTAGGAGAAGATAAAAAATTGAGGTATCCTGCATTTTTAAGAATTGAAATTTATAAAAAAACGATATCCTGGATAAGAAAATACGACACAAAAACACCTATATATTTATGCATGGAGAGCAAAGACGTCTGGAAAGAAATTAACAGAGATTTAGACTCTCCGCAAAAGATTGAAAAGTATATTCTGAAGTATTAAAATAGATTTTGTGAAGAAATTTATTGTTTCGATTTTTACTATTACTATTTTCTTTATCCTTCCTTCTTCCACTTCACCTAAAGTAAACTATCTAAAAGGAGCGTCTTTAAAAAATACAAATGGAATTCTTGTAGTTCATCTTAAAGGTTCTCCATTTATAAGAGGATTTCAGCACGGATATCTTTTAAGAAACCAAATTCGTCAACTTTATAATAATTACTTCTTAAAAGAGCTTCTCCAAAGTTCTTCTCATTCAAAATTAAAACGGTGGATTATCTTGCAGTACTTTAAACTTAAATCGAGACAATTAGAAAAATATATCCCTTCTGAATTTAGGGAAGAAATGAGAGGAGTGGCTAAAGGAAGCGGTCTATCTTATCAAAAAATTCTTCTGATGCATACCTTTCTAGATGTTATGCCTCTCTTAAGAAAAATTAAAAAAACATGTACTAATTTCGTACTTTTGCCTGAATTAACTCAAAGTAACAAACTTTTTCATGGAAGAAATCTAGGTTTTGCTCCACGAAAAAATCTATTTAAAAATAGGGTAATCTTTTTCGTAGAACCCGACAATGGCTTTCCTTTTGTGCACATTGGCTGGCCAGGAATGTGTGGAGTGTTAACTGGTATGAATGCAAATAGAATATCTTTAGGAGAAACTGGAGTGGGAACTGAAGATTTATCAAAAACTGGAATCCCGATTATGTTCCTTTTAAGGAAAATTATCCAATATTCTCCTGATCTATGGAAAGCTCTAAGAGAAATATCTAAATCAAAAAGAATGAGGGGATATACCATAACTATAACTGATGGGAAAACGAACAGTGCATTTGTCGCAGAAGTCTCAGCAAGAATGTACGAGATTATTTTTCCAAAAGATAAGTATCTTATTGCTGTAAATCACTATCTCACAGAAAGACTATTCCAAACTATGAAAGCGGTGTATCCAAAGACAAAATTAGAAGAAACTAGTTCGTATAAGCGATTGGTTCAGTTCAAGAAAACTGCGAGAGGCAATAAAAAGTTTGATTTAAAAAGTACATTTAATTTATTAAGAACACCACCTATAGGGAAAGGAGGGGGAACTTTACAAAGTGTCTTGTTCGTTCCTGATGAACTAAGACTGTATTTCCTCCTCTCTGAAAAAGAAATTGATTTTTCCCTAGAAAAAGAATTTGGCAAAAAATTGCCTCCAAAAACTACTAAAAATCCTTATCGATTTTTGAAAGAAAATGAAAGAGAAATATTTCCTATTTTAGAAAAAGAAGAAAATAAAAAATACTATAGAAAATTAACTTTTGTTTATGAAAGCAAATTAGATTTAAAATTACCTAACAAATATATTTTTATCTATCTCTTCCTTTCTAATAAGAAGGGAAAATATCCTTGTTTATTTTTCCTCCCTCACTCTGGAGGGGTAAGTAAATTCATTGAAGAAAATTTAGGAAAATTCTTAACGAAGAATAATTTTGCTTTTGTAACTTTAGAACTAGGTGCAAAAAAATTTTACCATCAACATAAAGATAGACTAAGGAATATATCCCTTCAAAAAAGAGTAAAAATTTATACAGATCTAATAAAAGAACTAACTATTGAAGGGGGAAATACC
This sequence comes from uncultured Planctomycetia bacterium, assembly GCA_964536865.1. GTDB lineage: Bacteria > Omnitrophota > Gorgyraeia > Duberdicusellales > 4484-171 > B7-G16. The sequence continues at coordinate 43,251 of CAZHYN010000006.1, read as the reverse complement.
TTAGAGTGGCTGAAGAGACAATCTTTTATAAATAATGATAGGATAGCTCTGGGAGGATTAAGTCTAGGAGCTATCATTGCAGGAACTCTTCTAGGCAAAGATGCAACGATAAACAGAGGTGTATTTCTCCTTGGGGGTGCAGATTTCGAAAAGTTTATACTAAAGAGTAGATTACTTAAAAAATATAGATTAAAACTTAAAGAAAAACAGATACAGAAAATCCTAGAAGAGGTAAATATTATCGATCCTTTAAATTTTTCTTTTAAAGCCAAAAACAAAACTATCCTTATGATAAATGCTCTATTTGACAAGGACATGCCCTCTGAGTGTAGCGTGAGTCTATGGCGTTCTCTGGAATATCCCCGCATTATTTGGCTTCCGGAGGGGCACTTCAGTTCTTACTTATCTTTTGGATACGTCGAAAATAAAATTTTAGAATTTCTTAATCTTACTTTAAAAGAGGAAAAGAAAATCCAAAGAATAGGAGAACTAAAAATATCCGCACCTACTGGAGAAAAAGCACACCTAAAGTATGAACATAAGAACTTTAAGGGTATTTTTGGAGGTAAATACTCCTCTTATGAAAAGAAGTTAAAATTAGGCTTTGAAAAGGATGAAATATTGAACAGTATATTCTTTGGTGGCCTCTCATTTAAGGGACGATGGGAATCAGATTCAAGATATAATTTGAAAGGGAAACTTATGTACGATCTCTATCTGGGAACATATTTTACACAAAATAGTAAAATCTATTTAGGATTTTCCTCCTATAAGTATAGTATTTATGATTTAGACCCTTCTGCACCTGTCAAAATTAAAAGTTATTATGGAAAACCTAAAGTAGATTTCTTATTCATAAAATTTCTAAGAAAAACTACTAATGATAAAATTTATCCTACCAGTGGAACCTACTTTAAAATTCAACAAGACATCTCTTCTCAAATTATTGGTTCAGATTTTGATTTCTATAGAATTCAATTAGATTACCGCCGTTATTATAATCTTAAAAAAGATAGAGTGTTTGTACTCAGAACTAAATGGGGATATTTAGATGCTTTTGGGGGAACTAATGAAGTTCCTTTTTTTGAAAAGTTTTATATAGGAGGTTCTTCTACTATAAGAGGGTACAAAGGAAGAAAAGTAGGAATGCTAGATAACAATCTTCTTCCGTTAGGAGGGAATTTTTTTGGTGTAATCAATATAGAATTTAGATTTCCTTTGTATAAGAATCTACTCTATGGAGCTGCATTTTTGGATACAGGATTTCTAATAGAGGAAGCGAATGATTTTTCTTTGAATAAATTTAAAAGCGGAGGTGGGATAGGATTGCGATTTAGAACAAAATGGGGATTTGTAAAATTAGACTATGGATTTAAGATAGGAGCAGATAAAGATACTACTCGCTCACGTCTCCATGGAGGATTTGGTTTACCATTTTGATATTGCATAAAGAATAGCAAAGAAAATTAATGGCTAATAAAATTTGGAAACATAGAAACATAAGAGAAAGTCTTTTGGGAGCTTTAAAAGGATTAAAAGTTGTACTTGCAACGGAAAGAAATGCGCGTCTTATATTCCTCATTGGCTTGATAGTAATTGTGTTCGGTATCATTTTTAAACTCTCTCCAGATGAACTTGTTATATTGATAATTGTTACTGTTGGTGTTTTCGTATGTGAAGTTTTTAATACTCTTGTGGAGTATATTCTTAATATGATCCAGCCTCAAAATGATCCTAAAATAAAGCTCCTTAAAGATATATCATCCGCAGCAGTTCTCCTCTCCTCTTTAGGAGCAATAATTATTGGCTTAATCCTCTTTTTCCCTAAAATCATATCTTTTCTATCAAAATAGGAACACTAATAAGATAATAAAGTAGGAAGTAACTTCAGAAATAAAATATCTCCAATTCTGACTTTAAAAACAAAAAGTGCCGAGGGAGGGAGTCGTAACAAATTCGCCAAAGGCGATTTTCCCTTATTTGTTCCGACGATACTTTCGTCTCAGAGCTAACTTCCAGCTTAAAAAAGAAGTTAATGAATGTGAGGATAAACTATGCCGAGGGAGGGAGTCGTATCCAACCTTTGGTGAAACCAAAGTATTTATATGTTGGATCCGACATTGCCTAGGAACACTTAAAGACGCACAGAGAGGAGAATAAACTTATAAATTAGAGATAAAAGTGCCGAGGGAGGGAGTCGAACCCCCGACGCAGGGATTTTCAGTCCCTCGCTCTACCTCCTGAGCTACCTCGGCACAGTTTTATTTTTAATCAAAAGTTTTTCGATTAAGCAAAAGTAATAACTGGATGTGATTTTGCCCTTCGGGCAACTCCGACTAACGTCGGAGATCACATACAGTCCCTCGCTCTACCTCCTGAGCTACCTCGGCACTTACTAAATTGTTAGAAAATTATAACATAGAAAAATATTTAGGCAAGAATTTTGTAATTTAATAAAAGGTGCATAATTATTTAGAGCTGACAGGATGTTCTTGAGAAGACAATTTCCAAAGGATAAACTCTTTTTCTAAAAAGCCTCCTGTAATTTTTTACAATCTCCTCATTAAAAGAAAAACTTATACACTATAAGCTCCTCTTGATTATCCAAAAATATTTCTACTCTCTTTATAAAATGGCTTGCGAGGACTCCCACAAGAAGTGGTTAAATTTAATTTAGTATTTTACCTTTCCTCTTTATGAAGAATCTCTAAAAACGCATCTACTACCTGAGGATCAAATTGTGTGCCTCTTCCTTTTTTAATTATCTGAATAGCTTTCTTTTTAGGATAAGCTTTTCGATAGGGACGATTAGAAATCAAAGCTTGATATACATCGGCAACAGCAATAACTCTTGCTCCCAGAGGAATCTCTTCCCCTTTTAAACCACTAGGGTAACCTTTTCCATCCCATCTCTCGTGATGATAAAGAATAAAAGGAATGATATCATGTAAAGAATGGATTGGCCTTATAATATCTATAGCAATCTGAGGATGTTTTCTAATTTGCTTCAACTCTCGTTTAGTAAACTTAGCATTCTTAAGAAGGAGCCTTTCACTTATACCTACTTTCCCTAAATCATGCAAAATTGCTGCCTGCCTTATAAGTTCTACTTCTCGAGATGATAAACCTAACTTACGAGCAATCTCGGTAGCGTAGTAAACCGTACTTTCTACATGTTCTCCTGTATAACTATCCTTTAATTTAATCGTGCGAGCAAAGGCAAAAACTGCCTCTATCAGACTCTGATTAGCCTCCTTAGTAAGTTTCTTTATTTTCTCCTTTAGAATCTCAACATCCTTTACCTCTTTTCCTTCTGCCTCTTCTCCAGAAATCTCTTCTCCTTTCTCTTCTAAATCTTCAGATGAATATACTCTATCGCCTCCATCCTCCTTAGCTTTACTTAAAACTTTCTCAGCAAAATTAATTAAATCAAAACCTTTCACTACTGAATTCTCAGGATAAGAAACAACTCCTATACTTAACTTTAGTTTTATAGAATTATCTTTGGTACCGAAATTAGAAATACGAAAACTATCTAGAATCCTCCAAGCCAAATTCATTGCTGTAGTTCTATCTGTACCTGAAGATACAATAACAAATCCCTCCCCTGCAAATCGGACAACAATATCGTAGCGACGTACGAGTTTCCTTAGATGTTCTGCAACCTGCTTTAATATTAAATCTCCGAATTTCTGCCCATAAATCTCATTTATAGATTTAAAGTAATCTATATCTAACATTATTACAGAAAATGGATGCCCATATCTTTTAGCACGATAAAACTCTCTTTCAATTACTTCCTCAAGATAGCGGTAGTTATAAACCCCAGTAAGAGAATCTTTTAAAACCAATTGATTTAAACGCTTATTTGACTTCAGGAGTTCTCTATTGAGTCGTTGAAGTTGTTCTTGGATTTTTTTCTTCTCAGTTATATCTATAAAAGTTACTTGAACTGCAGGTTTACCTTGATAAATAATTCTAGCTAAAGAAACATCAACCCAAACAATTTCTCCATTTTTCTTAACTCCTCGCATCTTATATTGTGACCGATAGACCTTTCCTCGAAGTTGCTTCCTGATTTTATCAAAAAAGACTTTTCTATCTTTAGGATGGACTAACTTTCTAACCTTCTCAGGAGAAAAAGAGAGTAGCTCTTGGGGAGTATAACCAAGAATCTTCTCCATAGTAGAGTTAGCAAAAATTATTCGGGGAGATAAACCACGAGCAACCACGATTCCTTGCAAAGATTGTTCTACTAGGGTACGATATTTCAGCTGTTCCTCTATGATAGCCACGTCTTTTCTCTTTATCTGAGTAATATCCTCCATCGTCTCAACTACGTAATCAACCTTCCCATTTCTGCTCTTTATAGGAACAGCTGTTATCCTATATATCCTCTTGTCCCTACACAGGCCTGTCTCCGAGGAGTGCATCCTTCCCGTAGAAAATGCTTTCGCAGTAGGACAATACTCACACATTTCTTTCTTGGGAGGATAGTAGAAAGAACGATAACAAAAAGGTTTTTTTCTCACATCAATATTAGAAAACGATTTCTTAAGGGTCTTATTCACCCAGATTATCTGCATCTTGGGATTTATCAAAGAAACACCTATCGCTATATTATCCATTATAATCCTGAGCATCCTTTGTGTATTTTTCGCCATCCCTGAATAGGAATGAAATCTTTCTCTTATCTCACTCTTAAAGCATTTAATTATAGCACTAAATAGAGAACTTGAAAAATCAAAATTTTGGGAGAGAGTAGAAGCTTAAGGATAAACAGCAAATTGATTGTAAGGATTTAAGGGGGAGGTGGCTTTCTCTATCTTGATAAGCTTTCTTCCTTGAAAAAGTAAATATACCTCTTCCATAGGTTCACTCAAGAGAGCAGTATCTAACTCCTGATAAAACCAAACGTCTAACCCCTGATAATTAAATACCTTCTGGGGAGGTCCAAATAGAGTAATGAGTAGATTTAAAAAATCTTCTCCATTCCGATTAGAAGCAAAAAGATTTAATTTTAAAAGAAGTATATTCTCTTCTTGAGAAAAGCTTGGTAGAGACCCTGCGAACAAAAACAAAATTATAATTAAAAGAAAGGCTACATTTCTCATATTCCCTTTTAATATAAACCATAATTTTAAAAATTTTTCAAGAAAGGGAAGATAAAACTTTTTATCAGAATAGACCCTCTTGATCTGTTTTTAATAGGAAACATACTAACTCATCAATATGGATATGGGATAGATAAACATCTATTATCTATCTATAAGACTATCTATTTCTCCTACTATCTTCTTCCAAAGGTTCTTCGCCTTAAGGATGCACTCCACTACTTCTCTTACCGCTCCCTCTCCTCCTCTATTTTTAGTTACGTACAAAGCACACCTTTTTACCTCTCCAGGGGCGTCTCTTACTGCTATAGGTAATCCCACTCTTTTCATCGCACTCATGTCTATTAAATCATCGCCTATAAAGCATATTTCATCCTTTTTAAGCTTATACTTTTTCTTGATTTTCTCTATGGCTTTACTCTTAGGAAGGATTCCTCCTATTACTTCTCTTACTCCCATATCTTTAGCTCTCTTTCTTACCACTTTACTATTTTTAGCAGTAAGAAAAATCGTGTTTATACCTACTTTATTTAACAAAAAAACGGACAAACCATCCTTAACATTAAAAATCTTCAACTCTTTATCTTGATTGTCATAGATTATCTCTCCTTTTGTTAGGACCCCGTCGACATCCAAAACAAGAAGTTTAACTCTTTTAAATCTTTCTAATATTTTACTCATCAAATTAATCCTGCAGATATTAAATCCTGAACATCAAGCATTCCTACACATCGACCTTGGCTATCAACAACAGGAACCTCATCTATCTTTTTTGATTCTAAAACCTTTAATGCACTACTGGCTAAATCATCATCTTTCACTACTACAGGATTTTTAGTCATAACTTCTTTAACTCTTCTCTCTAAAATATAAGGATCTCTTTCTAAGTGTCTCCTTAAATCACCATCAGTAAATATCCCCACTAACTTCTTATCTTTATTTACCACTGAAGCTGCTCCTGCATGAGAAGAAGTTATTTTTATTAACACCTCTTTTATTAAAGCATCTTCTTTAACTATAGGATTAAATTTACCTTTCCTCATAATATCTCTCACCTTAAGAAGGAGTTTCCTACCCAGTGAACCTTGAGGATGAAAGAAAGCAAAATCTTTTTCTTTCAATCCTTTCAACTTCTGTAGCACTACAGCAATAGCATCACAAATAGCTAGCATCGCTGTGGTAGAGGTAGTAGGAGCTAATCCTAAGGGGCAGGCTTCCTTCTCTACTTTTGTATTTATGAGAGCATCGGAATATTTTGCTAAACTAGATCTTTCATTTCCTGTAATAGCTACCACTCTTGCTCCAATTTTTTTAACAAAAGGTATTAAGTTTTTTATCTCTTCTGTTTCTCCACTATAGGAAAGTACCACCACTACATCGTCTTCCCTTATCCTTCCTAAATCTCCATGAACTGCTTCTGCAGGATGAAGCCAGAAAGAAGAGAACCCAAAACTTGCTAAAGTAGCCGAGAATTTCTGACCAATAATACCTGCTTTGCCCATACCTGTAACTACCACCCTTCCTGAACACTTAGAAACCAATTCTACAGCCTTAATAAACCTTCTACTTAATGATTTCTTTAAGGAGTACAGAGCTTTTCCCTCTATAGAAAGAACTTCTTCTGCCCACTTTAGAATACTTTTATCTTTCTTACTTCTCACCTATTACCCTCCTAACTTCTAAAACTTTTTTTATAAGATCCTCAATACGATTTAAAGGAAAAGAAGTATATCTATCTGAGAGAGCACGCTGGGGATGAGGATGAACTTCTAAGAAAAGACCATCACACCCACAGGCAATAGCAGCTAAACTCATAGGTAAAACAAATTTTCTATCGCCTCCCGAAATTCCTCTCTTGGCAGAAGGTCTCTGCAAAGAATGGGTAGCGTCAAAAATTACAGGGTAACCAAATTCCTTCATAATAAGAAGAGAACGGAAATCAACCACTAAATTATTGTAACCAAAACAACTTCCTCTTTCGGTGAGGAAAATTTTATTATTACCCACAGAGGTAATCTTCTCTATAACATATTTGATATCATATGGAGACATAAATTGCGCTTTCTTGACATTTACTCTCTTTTTTGCCTTTGCTACTTCTAAAATTAAGTCTGTCTGGCGAGAAAGATAAGCAGGTATCTGAATTACATCTAAAACATCCTTTACCTCTCTTACCTGATACCGACAATGAACATCACTCAAAATAGAAACAGAAAATCTCTTTTTTACCTCTTCTAAAATCTTAATTCCCTTCTTAAGACCAGGACCTCGATAAGATTTGAGAGAAGTACGATTTGCTTTATCAAAGCTTGCCTTAAAAATGAAACTCAAAGGGTACTTAGAAGTAACTTCTTTAAGGTAACTAGCTATTTCTAAAGTAATACTTTTATTCTCTATTACACAAGGCCCTGCGATAAGAATAAACTTTTTCATCTCAAGGTTTATTTATGGGCGGTAACCTCTCTGAGTAAGTATCCACTCTACCTTTTTAAAATCTTCCTCAGTATCTACCCCCCACGAATCAAATTGAGTAGTGACTACCTTAATTCTATACCCTGCTTCTAACGCTCTTAACTGCTCTAACTTTTCTGCATTCTCTAAAGAAGAGGGAGGAAGATTTTTAAAAATGTATAAGAAATCTTTAGCGTAACCATAAATCCCAATATGTTTATAGTAGGTAGGAGTTACTTCACTATCTCTTCTATAAGGAATAGGAAATCGGGAGAAATAAAGAGCGAAACCCTCTCTATCTGTAACTACTTTAACTACATTTGGATTATTAACTTCTCCCCCCTCGCTAATTTCTTTCTTTAGAGTGACCATTACTAGTTTAGGGTTATTTTTTAACTCCTCTACCAAGGTATCTATAGCTGAGTAATGAATTAAAGGTTCATCTGCTTGGATATTTATTACAAAATTCACGTCAATATCTCTCACTGCTTCAGCTATTCTATCTGTGCCCGAGGTATGTTTCTCAGAAGTAAGTACAACTTCAGCGCCAAAACCTTGAGCAACATTTTTTATTTCTTCACTATCACAGGCAATGATAAGTCTATCTAAACTAGAAGATTTTTTAGCACTTTCCCATGTCCACTGCAACAAAGGTTTACCCAAAAGTAGTTTCAATAACTTTCCTGGCAATCTCCGAGAATAGTGTCTTGCAGGAATTACCCCAATTACCTCCATATATCACTTTATCTTATAAATTTTGATATCTGTATTATTCATTTTTCTAATAAGTTCTGAACAGCTAGTGGTAGAAGCTCCTAACTTTCCTACTACCACTCCTGCAGCAAGATTAGAAATTATACTTGCTTCCAAAAAAGAGGCTCCCCCAAGAAGTGCTAAAGTAAAAACTGCTATCACTGTATCCCCTGCTCCTGTAACATCATAAACCTCCAAAGCATAGGTGGGGATATGATAAACTCCTCCTTCTTTTAAAAACAACCTCATCCCTTCTTCTCCTAAAGTGATAAGGAGAGCTTGTGGCCTTAGCTCATCTAAAATTAATCTTCCTAAGAGATTTATCTCTTCCTTAGATTTAAGGCGCATATTAGCGGCTATCTCTGCCTCTTTTAAATTAGGAGTTAAGGCAGTTACATCTTCATAGTAGCTAAAGTGTTCTTCCTTAGGATCCACTGTAATTACCTTCTTTCTCCTCTTACACAACTTAACTAAATTTTCTACCAGATAGGAATTTATCATGCCTTTACCGTAATCTTCTATTATTATCCCCTCCACCATATCCACTATTTTTTTTATTTTCTTTAAAACTCTACCGGTAAGCTCTAAATGAAGAGACTCTTTAGTCTCCCAATCCACTCTTACTACCTGTTGATGTTGAGCTATAATTCTTGCTTTCAAAGTTGTAGGTCTGTATTTATCTGTAAAAATTAAACTGGTATCCATCCTCCTCTTTTTAAGGAGAGACAGGAGGGTATTGCCAAAATAATCTTTGCCCACTATTCCACAGAGAGTTACCCTGGCTCCTAAATCCATTAAATTAAATGCTACATTTACCGCACCTCCTCCTAAAAATTTCTCTTGGCTAACACGGATTACTGGAACAGGAGCCTCAGGAGAAATTCTCTCTGCTTGACCAAAAATATAATGGTCTAAGATAAGGTCACCTATCACAAGAATTCTTTTACTTTTCCACTTTCTAAAGACTTTCCTTAACCGAATCTTACTTACCTTCATGACTCAAAATATTTATTTTATAGAGAGTGTATTTTAACACAATTTAGTTGGAAGAGCAACGAGGTTTTATATGGAGTGTCTTTAAAAGTATTCCCTGTATAATTGAAGAAGCCTACTCCACACAGATTGACCAGGATAGTCAACATTTTCCAGAAATCTCCTAATTCCATACTTTATCACCCCTAATAAAGCTAAATTAGGTAACCTAAATTGAGGTATAACTATCTCTATTGTAGGAAAACACTTCTGGATAAATTCATAGAATCCCCTTAGGGAAGGAACTTTCCCTAAGAATAAAACCTTTCTACTCTTGGAGGAGGATCTTTCTAAAAAGGATAGGAGTTGTATCAACTTCTCCGTCATTGTTTTCTTAATAGTAGAGTTTATACTTTCCAAACTTACATTCATATATTTTTCTTCATCCTTTTTTATCACTATCTCTTTACTAAAGGATGGGCTGGAAAAAGACAGGTAACAATTAAGAATTTCGGAAGAGACTCCAGGAGAAAAAGCAAAACTTCTCTCTATCTCTTTTATTAAATCCTCCCTTCCAAACCTAAAAACACTAAAGTCAATTCTATTCTCTACTAACAGTGAAATAAGAGTATCTTCTTCCCCTATGTTTACTGTAGCCAACAATGAAGAATAATCTCTTTTACCAAATTCTACACTTAAATCTCCAATAGGAGCAAATACTACCCTTGAAAGTTTTCTTCCTACATTCTCAAAAATTTCTTTTAGCTGAGTAAGCAGTTTTCTTTCTGTATAAACAATATAACTTTTGACGTTCATTTTATGACTCTCCAAGCTGGGAGGCAAATCAAAATATGTCTTCCCATCTACTTTATATTCTAAAATAATATGGTGAATACAGAAATGATTTAACTCCAAATTTGCATTCTCTATGTATTGTTTAGCTGAATCTATAACCTTACGAGTAATTATTTTCTTCCCAAAAGAAGAAAGAGGAACAATATCTTCGATTATCTTTACTGTAGCTAAATTTATAGGTAAACGAAGATAGATTCTCTCTATCCCTAAAGAATACTTTTTTTCCTCTCTTCTTAATATCTCCTCTAAAGAATCAATGCTTCCTCTGATGATTTCCACCAGTCCAGTGGAAGAGGAAGGAATTTCTCCTTGATAAAGAGGAAAAAAATTATTGCGATTATAGGAAATTAAAAGAAATTTTAGGACATTTTTTTCTATCCCTAATCCGCATAAGCCTCTCATCTTTTCTTAATAAATACCTTATCATATCTTAAGTCAATGTACCTTAGGGAAGATAAAGTATTATTAAATCTGTCTTTCAAAAGTAAAGTAAGAAGCTTTAATTTTTTTTGAAAATCACTGCTACCTAAAATGATTTTTGTGTCATTACAGATAAAAGATAAACTCTCCAAGTCTTTAGCTATAATAGCATTTGCCTTAAATTTAAAATTTTTTAGTATCTTTATTAACTCTCCTGCTCTCCTAACTCTTTGATCTTGAATAACTTCTCCTTCTTCTGATCCAGAAGGACAACTGCCGATATCTACAATGATTAGAGATTTTGACACAATATCTTCTTTTGCGATAATTCTGAATTGATTATCCACAGTATAGAAAGTACTTCCGCATTTTATTTGAAAGAAAGGAACACGTGTCTCTATCTCAAATAATAAAAGATGGGGAAACTTTTTTACTATCTTTACCTCTTTAATTTGCGGATAAGAATTCAATAAATGCTGACGAACCATCTCTAGATTAAGAAAAAGAAGTGACTTCCCTTTTACTAATCTTTCAATATGTTTTAGAAACCTATTTTCCTGGGGTTTCACTTTTACTTCTTTAACTTGAAAAGGTCTAACTTCTTTTATTCTCTCTCCCTTATAGAAGAAAGATCTAACCCATAAAATTGCCCCAGTAAAAACAGTTATAGCCAAAATGTATATCCATACTTTTTTAGAAAGAAATCTTTTAGAAATCTCTCTCCTTCTTTTCTTCATCTACTGATTAACCTTTACCCTTCCTCTCTCTAATGCTAAAACTATCATTTTTTTTATCAAACTGTCAAAGTCTATACCATAACATCTTGCTGAAAGGGGAAGCAAACTGTGGAGAGTAAGCCCCGGAATAGAATTTACCTCAAGAACGAAAGGAGTATTATCCCTGCTTAATCTTATATCTACACGGGAGAAGTGTTCACAACCTAAAGCTTTATGTGCCTCTAAAGCTACTCTCTGAATGCAAGAGTAAACTCCTTTATCTAAAGGGGCAGGGGCAAGAAATTCTGCTAAATTATCACTGTACTTAGTAGTAAAGTCAAAGTACCTACTTTGGGAAACAATTTCCACTACTCCCAAAGGTTCTTCCTCTAGTATCCCTACGGTAAATTCTCTTCCCTCGATATAACTCTCTAAAATTACCCTCTCTCCCAAGGAAAATGCCTTATCAAGGGCGTGGTTGAGCTGATACTTATTGTAGACAATAGAAACTCCCAGACTAGAACCACTAAAGTAAGGTTTTACAACCTGGGGGAAACTAAAACTTTTGTTTACCCTATCCCCTCTTTTAATAACTAAAAACTCTGGTGTAGGAACACCTATTTTCTTAAATCTTTTCTTGGCAGCAATTTTGTTCATAGCTAAATAACTTGCTAACGGTTTTGAACCTGTGTAAGGCAAATCCATTCTCTCTAAAATACTCTGTATCCCTCCATCTTCCCCAAACCTTCCATGAAGAGCTATAAAAGCAACTTCTATCTCTGCTTCATAGATTATCTTCCTAATTATTTTTTCATCGGTAGTAAAAATATCTATAGGTTTGGCATTTATCTTCTGTCTCTCTAAAGAAAGATAAACCTGTTCTCCCGACAAAAGAGATATATCTCTCTCTTCAGAAATTCCTCCTTGGAGCACTCCTACACAAATCTCTTTTAAATTCAACTCTCCCATATTACAATCTCTTCCTCTAACTTTACAGAGAATCTTTGATAAACCTCTCTTTTTATTCTCTCTATCACAGATAAAGCATCTCTGAAGGAACCCCTCCCTTTATTTAAAATAAAATTTGCATGCTTAGCTGACACAAAGATAGAACCAATACCAAATCCTTTAAGCCCGCACTCTTGGATAAGCTTCCCTGCCCACATCCCAGGAGGATTCTTAAATACACATCCTAAGCTAGGATAGGAAAGATCCTGCTTTTCTGTTCTTTCTCTCAAGAAATCTTTTACCCTCTCTTTGAGTGACTTTCCTTTCTCTAAAACCAGCTTCACTTTGGTAACTATATAATCTCTAAGAGAGGTATACCTGTATCCGTAGTTAATTTCATGTTTCTTCAAAATCATTACTTCTCCTTGAAAAGAGACTGCCTCTACTTCTTCCACGAAAGAGAAAAATTCCCTCCCAAAACTAGAAGCATTCATTACACACATTCCTCCCACAGTAGCAGGAATACCAGCGAATGTTTCCAACCCTCCCAGATTATTTTTTACACAGTAATCTAACAAATCTCTAAAGAGAGTAGCTGTCCCTACCTCTAAAGTCAGACTATCGATTCGGTTTATAAAGAAGAATCCCTTCCCTAACTTTACTACTACCGAGTTAATAATTCCCTCATCGTTTATCAGAACGTTAGAGCCTTCCCCTAAAACATAACAGGGGATATTTTGTTTATTTAACTCTCTAAGTAAAAGAATTAAATCTTCTTTCTGGGAGGGGAGGAAAAAATTCTTTGCCCTTCCTCCTACTTTAAAAAAGGATAGTTTATTGAGAGGGTAATACTTTAGCCTTATTCCTTTTAAACTCTTCGATAATATCATTGAATAAAATATTTATATCTCCTGCCCCCAAAGCCAAAACTAAATCTCCCTCCTTTAAGAGAGCTAATACTTCCTCTACCAAGTGAGCTTTAGGAAAATAAAAACATTCTTTACTGAAATTTTGTTTAATTTCTTTCCATAAAATTTCATCATCAAAATCCGGTGGTTTTATTTCTCCTGCAGAGTAAATATCTGTAAGAATTAAAACATCACACAAAGAAAAGGATTGAGCAAACTCCTGATAAAGATAAGATAAGCGAGAGTAACGATGAGGCTGGAAAATCACCACCAATCTTTCAGGTTTAAGAAGCTTGGCACTCTTTATAGTAGCTTTAACCTCTGTAGGGTGGTGAGCATAATCTTCTAAGAAAGTTATCCCTTCTACTCTATTCTTAATTTCAAACCTCCTTTTCGTCCCTTTAAAAGAAAGGAAAGCAGAGAAAACCTTCTCCATATCTTCTCCTAAATAGTAAAAGAAAGCTATTACTGCTAAGGCATTTAAAACATTGTGTTCACCTATGAGAGGAATCTTTACCTTTGAGTAATTTTTATCTTTAATAGTTAGACTAAAAGAGGTAAATCTTCCATCAAAATTTATCTCTTTTGCAAATAAATCAACCCCCTTGGTGTAGCCATACTTCAAAGAATTTACTCCTTGGAGGATAGACTTTAGCGGATCAAAGTCTGCCCATCCTATAACTAATTCTTTAGTACGATAAGCGAATTCTCTAAATGCTTTATCTAAATTTTTTCTATCTCCATAAAAATCAATATGTTCATTATCGATATTGGTAATTATAGCTATCCACGGATAGTAGTTAAGAATTGTACCATCACTCTCATCAACTTCAATTACAAAATAATCTTTCCCCCACCAGGAAGATTTAAAATAACCAATGGGCTGAGCTCCTATGAAAGTAGAAGGTTGATACCCTAGAAAATTAAGAAGATGAGTTAGAAGTGCGCTGGTGGTAGTTTTACCATGACTTCCACTTACCGCAATAACCTTCTTATCCTTAGAGATCTCTCCCAATAGCTTACCTCTCTTCACTAAAGGAATTCCTCTCTTCTTGGCAGTCATAATCTCAATATTATCCTCTCTTATTGCTGAAGAGTAACATACAAGTTCTACCCCCTCCAGATTTCTCTCACTATGCCCCAAAAAAACCTCTATTCCTGCTTCTTTTACTTTTCTAAAGTAGAAACTTTCTTTAACATCCGAACCACTAACTAAGTAACCCTTATCTTTGAGAAGCATAGCCAAGCCACTCATCCCTGTGCCTCCAACACCTATAAGATGAATTTTCCTTATTCTAGATAGAATCTCTTCCATAACCGTTTAAAATCTTGATAGTCATTTTAATACACTTAAATCATGAGTTTGAGCAAGGCTCTTGGATATTAGCAACAAAAGGCAAAAATTTATTACAGAATTCACTTTCATCCACCCATAAATTAAGAGCCCCTAACCTTTCTTTTACCCTCTTCTGTAATAGAGAATCAGTTAAAATCTTCTCAAAAGCCACCTTAAAATTTTGAAAAGAAAAATTTCTTTGTGAAAATGAGTATCCTGCTCTGTGTTGAACAAAATAAAGAGCATTTTTCTCTTGGTGCTGAGAAGATTGAGGATAGGGTATAAAGAGAGGGAGAATTTTATAGTAGGAAACTTCCGCACAGGTCAAGGCTCCTGCTCGAGATATTAAAATATCACTTGCAGAATAAAACAATCCTACCTCCCAAGAAAAATCTTTTACTAAGTAATTTTTTTTAAATATTTTACCATAAAAATCTTTAAAATAGGAGTAATCTCTCTGCCCAGTTAGATGAATTACTTGAAAATCTATTTTGCTTTCTTCCAACAATCTCTTAAACACATTATTAATGAATCTAGAACCTTGACTACCTCCAAAACAGAATACCACAGGTTTCCAAGGATGAAGGCCTAATATTTTTCTTGCTTCCTCCTTACTCCATCTTTTACAGCAGGAACGTATAGGAATCCCTACTTTTATAGTTTTCCTTTCTATCATTTTAGAAATTTCCCAAGGATTAAACCCCCAATAAATCTTCTTTACAAAAAATCCTAAGACGCTGTTCGCCTTACCAATAGTAGAATTGGGCTCATAGATAGCGGTACAAGAAAAGAAGCTAGAGAGAATAATAAGAAAAATGGTAGCTCTCCCCCCAAAACCAATAACTCTCTGTGGTCTGGTTTTTAAAAACACTACTAATCCTTCAATAACTCGATAAGCCATCTCCAAGACTATATTCCTGAAAGGCAACTCCCTTCCTAGAACCAAAAACCCTTCCTTTCTTAACCAATTTTTAAAATAATTAGAAGTCAAAAAAATATAAACCTTATTATTCTCCTTAAAAGCTTTTGCTAGTATCCAAGCAGGATATATATGTCCAGCACTCCTGTCCGCTACTAAAAGAATCCTCATTACTAAACTTTAAACTCCCCTCTCAGCAGAGTTACCTACCTCCCTGGATGCGTTGAATAGAAGCCCTAATAGAGCATAGTGAATAACTAAACTAGTACCTCCATAACTTATAAAGGGGAGAGGTAGTCCTTTAGTAGGAAATAAGCCACAACTTACTCCTACATTTATCAATATTTCTAAAGCTAAAATTAAACCTATACCAAAACAGAGATTTCTCCTAAAAGTTTGGTGAGTAAAAAATCCTAACTTGAAAACTTTAAAGATAAAAACGAAGAACATAGTTAAAATTAAACTGCTACCTACAAAGCCAAACTCTTCAGCAATAATAGAAAATATAAAATCTGTATGTGCGGCTGGCAAAAAGAGTAGTTTTTGTCTACTTTCGCCTAAACCTACCCCTAAAATCCCTCCTCTACCGTAAGCAATCTGGGACTGAATCAGCTGAAATCCACTTCCTTTGGGATCTTCCCAAGGGCTTAAGTAAGCAATGATACGATGAAAACGATAAGGATAGACTTTTATAAGTATCCCTGCCAGGATTATTCCTAAAAGAAGAAAAAAAAGAAGGTGCCTTTTCTTTGCCCTAAAGATAAAAAGCATAAGATAAAGCCATAGAGTCCAAAATAAGGGAGTGCCCAAATCTGGCTCCAAAAGAACAAGAAAGAACACTATGCCTGTTACTAAAAAAAGAGGAAAAATTCCTTCCTTAAGATTTCTTATAAGTGCTCCTTTACGTTCTAAGTAATCTATACTCCATACTAGATATGTCACTTTTAAAAGTTCGGATGGTTGAAGATTTATCCCTCCAATACTAAGCCATCGTTTTGCTCCTCCTATTTTTCTTCCTAATATTAATACCAATACAAGAAGAAAAATATTAAAAAGAAGAAGAAGGAAGGCGTGCTTTTTTATACTTCCTAAATCTATGCTTAACATCCCTACAAATATAGGAATACTTAAGATGAAAAAGATAAGCTGTTTCTTAAAAAAATAACCGTAATCATGCTTAGTTTTCCAGGCGTAGATAGAAGAAGCCTCATAAACCATCAGTAGACCCAAAAGAGTAAAAGTGAAAGCTAATAAAAAGATTATCCTTCTTTCTCTATTAATTTTGCTCACCTAACTGCTTAACTGTAGCAATAAAAAAATGACCTCTTTCAATGTAACTGGAAAATGCATCAAAGCTAGAGCACATAGGAGAAAAAAGGATCACATCTCCCTCTCTGGCTTCCTTAAAAGAAGCAATAATAGCTTCCCTCAAATTTGAAAAAGTCTCCATATAAGGATAAAACTCTAGAGACTCCTTTAGCTTATCTTTAGCTTCCCCAAAGAGATTAATCTTCTTTACTCTTTTTAAAAAGGGCTTAATTATTGAATAATCCATCCCTTTATCTCTACCTCCAGCGATTAAGATAACTGGCTTTTTAATTACGCTTAGAGCATAAGCAGTAGAAGAAGGATTGGTAGCTTTAGAATCATTAATAAAAGTTATACCGTTAACTTCCCCCACCAACTGCATTCGGTGAGGCAAACCTCTGAAAGAAGAAAAAAGGCTCTTACAGAAGGCCTTATCTATGCCCAGAAGAGAAACGATAGTATAAGCAGCGGAATAATTTTCATTTTTAAACTCCTTATCAAAGTACACCAGTTTAGCTTGGATGGTAGGGAGTATATCTTTTAAAAATATACGTTTGTTAACAACAGCATAATCACTCTTTCCTTGGTTTTTAAATATATTCAACTTAGCTCTTCGATAGCAGGCAAACTCTTTGTACCTATCTAAATGATCAGGCTCAAGATTAATGAGACAAGAGATGAATGGTCTGAATTCTATAATACTTTCTAATTGGTAGGAGCTTACCTCTAAAACCACTAAGTCTTCTTCCTTTGTTTTTAAGGCTATTGAAGAGAAGGGAATACCTATATTTCCTGCTAAATGACAACGCATCCCCTTTCTCTTAAGAAGAAGATAAACAAGAAAAGCTGTGGTACTTTTCCCATTAGTACCGGTAATAGCAATAATCTTGGCTTTGTTAAGCCAACTAGCCACCTCTAGTTCTCCCACGGTTAAAATATTTAACTCTTTAGCTATTTTACAGATACAAGAGTTAGCTGTATCTACCCCCGGACTTAACGCAATAAGATCAACCCCCTTTAAAAAACTCTTGGTATGAGCACCAAATTCAAACTCTACTCCTCTTTTTTTAAGTTGATCAATAGTTAATCTATAAGTAGGGTAAATACACTTATAAGGAGAAATTTCACTAACCTTTACCCTCTTGCCCAAAGAGAGAAAAAATCTACATAGAGAAATCCCACTTTTTTTAAATCCCACCACACATACAGTAGTGAATTTATCTATTTTCATCTGAGTTTTAACGTAAGAAGGGCTACTACCGCAAGGATAGCATAGATAATCCAAAATCTCACAATTATCTTTGCTTCAGGAATTCCTCTTATCTGAAAGTGGTGATGAAGAGGGGCAGCTCTAAACATTTTCTTACCTCTAAGTTTGACTGAAGCAATTTGCAACACTACACTAAGAGCTTCCACCACAAATACTCCACCACAGATAATAAGAAGAAATTCCTTCTTTATAAAAAGAGCAACCGCTCCTAAGAGACCCCCTAAGGAGAGGGCTCCAGTATCCCCCATGAAAACCTCTGCAGGATAACAGTTATACCAAAGGAATCCTAAACTAGCGCCAAGAATAGAAGCACACAGTATTGTAAGCTCACCTGCATTCTTTATATAAGGAATAAAAAGGTAATGGGAAAACTTTATATTCCCGCAGACATAACAGAGAATTGCAAATATTAAAGAAGAAGAAATTATTCCTCCTATAGCCAAACCATCTAAGCCATCAGTAAAATTTACTGCGTTGGAGGTAGCTACAATTATTAAACTAGCCCAAAAGATATAAAAATAGCCTAAATCTATAACTATCTTCTTAAAGAAAGGTAAATCGATCCTGGTAGAAATATCTTTGCGAATGTAGATAATCAAACCGACAACTATACCAATGAATACTTGAGAAGCAAGTTTTACCCCTCTAGATAACCCTTTCCCCTTTTTTATTTTAAGTAAATCATCTCTAAACCCTACCCCTGCTAAAAAAAGCATAACTATAAGAGTATACCAACTCAAACTTATATTCCATCTCATCCAAATAAAAACAGAGGTAATTACGGAGATAATAATTATTAACCCCCCCATAGTAGGTGTTCCCTTCTTATCCTTATAAAGACTCTCCAAGTGAGGGTGACCATACATATCTATCTTTTCATAGAAGCCAAACTTATCAAAGAATTTCATTTTCTTAAACTGCTTCCATAAAATGAATGTAAGTAAGAAGGAAGTAACAAAAGCACATCCACTTCGGAAGGTAATGTACTTTAGTACATTGAAAACAATGGAATACTTGCTAAGAGGGTAAAGAAAATGATAAAGCATATTAAAACTTTCTAATAACTTCCTCTAACTTCATATTTCGAGAACCTTTTAAAAAAATAAGGTACTTTTTGTTTTTAGTTAGCTTCCTTAAAAAGGAAGCAATTTTCTCATGAGAATCTAAATGAATTACTCGGGGATGACCCAGTTTCTCTAACATTTCCTTCAGAAAGTAAACATGCTTACCAAAAGTTATTATATAATCAAAACCAGCAGAGATTAAGAGATGCCCTAAACTTCTATGATAGTGATAAACTCTCCTCCCTAACTCTAACATATCCGCTATCACAGCAACCTTGGGGAGAGAATAAACACTTAATGTCCTTATCGACTCTCTTAGAGAAAAAGGATTAGAATTGTAAGCATCATTTATAAATAACAATCCTCTCTTTATTATTTTTTCCATACGCATGGGAGGAAAGCCTTCAAACTCACTCATTCTCTCTATACATTCTTTTAGATCTAAACCTAAAAGGACAGCTACCAAGAGAGAAGCTAGCGTATTGTAGATAAAAAAGGAAGCAAAGGTTTTAAGACGAAGAAGATATCTACCATTTATGGAAAATATACTTTCTCTCTCATTTTTCTCTAAAAGTTTAGCATAAATATGTGCCTCTCTACTTCTACCAAACCAGAATATCCTATTAGCTAAGTTTACTCTCCGCAGAAGGTAATCATCCCTGTTAAGTATGCCAATAGTATCGGCGTTTTTAGCTATAACTGCTATTTTCTCCTCTAACACTCCTTTAAGAGAAGATAACCCCTCTAGATGCACAGACTTTATAAAAGTGATTACTCCCATATGAGGACGGCAAAGATCAGTTAATCTTTTTATCTCTCCAGGAGAATTTGTCCCGAGTTCTAAAATGAGTATCTCCTCTCCTTTAAGATTAAGGAGAGTTTTGCATACTCCCAGAAGATTATTTTCTGATTTCTTATTACATAGGACAGAAAATTTTTCCCTTAAAAGATAGAAAAGCATCTCCTTAGTAGTAGTCTTCCCTACAGAACCTGTAATAGCTATCACTTTTTTAGGCGATGCTCTCTCCCTTATATACTTACTTACTCTCTCTAAACTGGAAATGGTATTTTCAACTACAAAACTACAAACTCTCTCTTTTTTCTTTTCTTTTCCATTCTCACTTACTATCAGAACTGCTCCTTTATGGATAGCTTCATCGATAAATTGGTGTCCATCAAAGTACTTCCCTTTAATAGCAATAAAAGCTTCCCCCTTCTTAAGGGTGCGTGAGTCTATGGAAAATCCTGTTGGTTGTTTAAAAAATCTTTTATTTAATACTCTCTTGGGTTTTAATATCCTGGTTAATTTTAAAAGCGTAAATTCACTCATTCTTAAGAAGCTCTCTAACAACTGAAGTATCACAGAAGGGAATCCTTCTATCCTTTATGATTTGATAGTTCTCATGGCCTTTCCCGGCAATAAGAACAGCACACTTCTGTCTCCTTCCAATCTCTAAAGCTTTTTTTATTGCTTCCCTTCTATCTAAAACTACTGTGTAATTATCCCTTTTAAATCCTTTCTCTATCTGAGAGACAATTTGATAAGGGTCTTCACTGCGTGGGTTATCAGAAGTCAAGATAGTAAAATCAGCAAGACAAGAAGCAACCTCTCCCATTACAGCTCTTTTCCCCTTATCCCTATCTCCTCCACAACCAAATACACACACAACCTTCTGGTATCCTACTTCCCTTAAAGTAGCAAGAGTAGTTTTTAAAGCCTGAGGAGTGTGGGCGTAGTCTACGTAGATCTCCCTATCTATCAACTGAAGTCTTCCCAAAGGAGAATTAAGTTGGGGTAAAAATTTAGCAACCGCATCTGGATTAAATCCTAATTCCACTAAAGAAGCAAATCCAGCAAGAATATTGAGGATATTATGTCTCCCCAAAAGCTTTATCCTTATAGGGTAAGTTTTTTCTCGATGAAGTAAAGTAAACCTGCTTCCCTCTTTGGAAATAGTTAAATCGTATGCCCTAAAATGAGCCTTCTTTTTAAATCCATAAGTAACCAAATGATTATCTATTTGACTAACAAGCTTCCGCCCATAGTAGTTATCTATGTTTACTAAAGCCGTAGCCTTGGGATTGTCTAAGAAAAGTCTTTCCTTAGCTTTAAAGTAACTTTGCATGGTAGAATGATAGTCAAGATGGTCTCTGGAAAGATTAGTAAAGATGCACTGAGAGAACTCAATTCCCTCTACTCTCTTTTGTTGTAAAGCATGAGAGGAAACCTCCATTACTACATAAGAATTTCTTTTTTTTATTAGGGAAAGTAGCTTTCTTAAAGAAAGATAATCAGGAGTAGTATAAGTAGCTTCCATTTTTTTATCTTCTATGTAGTAGCCCACTGTACCAATTAAAGAGGTAGGCTTCTTAAACATTTTTAAGAGTTCATAAATTACAAAGGCAGTGGTAGTTTTACCATTACTACCAGTTACACCAATAAAAGTTAACCCCTCCAAAGAATGAGAATACAATTTATCTACTGCTTTTCTAAATTCTTTATAAGGGTCATCAACATAAATAACAGGTGCTTCTTTTAAGACAGAAACAATAACTTTTTTCTTTTTTTTATCTCCTACAAATACTGCTACTTTATCTTTTATCTGATTTAGGATACTGAAAATATCAAAAGATGCACCTTCGATTATAAAAAACATATCTCCTTTCTTAAGGGTGTGAGAATCTCTGGATATATTTTTTATCTCTAGGTTGGCTAGTCTTTCCTCTAACTTAAGGTTGGGGAAAAACTCCCTCAGCTTCATTTAAAGTCTTTTTACATCTTCTCTATTAGGAAAGTTTCGCTTTTCTTCTCTACTATTGCTCTATACTTTAAAATATTTTCCCCTATCTTCTTAAAAAGAGGAGCAGCTACTACTCCTCCAAAATGAGACTTAGTAGGCTCATCCACACTTACTGCTATAACTAAAGGATGGGAATCTTTTTGAATAAACCCCACAAAAGAGGCTCGATACCTTGTATGGGAATATCTCTTCCTTTCTACATCAAACTTTTGAGCGGTTCCTGTCTTACCTCCTACTACTGCTCCATCAATTCTGGCAAGCTTTCCTGTTCCTTCCTCTACTACTTCTTTAAGTATTTCTCTTACACTCTCTGCCACTTTAGAAGGTAACACCCTCTTCTTATGAGGTTTAAACTCCCAGAAAGATTCACCATACCAAATCTTTCTCACCAAATGAGGTCTTACTCTGTAACCTCCATTAGCAATGGTAGCCATAGCTGAGGCTAACTGAATCAGAGTTACTGCTACTTCTTGACCGATAGGAATAATAAAATAAGAGGTTTTACTCCACTCTCTAGGAGATTTTAAAATCCCAGAGGTCTCTCCTGGCAAATCTATATCTGTTTTTACTCCAAAACCAAGCTTCTTCATATAAGCATAAAGAGAAAAAGGGGACAAACTTTGAGCAATTTTTGCTACTCCAATATTACTAGATTTCTTAAATACCTCTTTAAAAGTAAGCTCTCCATAAGGTTTCCAATCATGAAGAATACTCCCAGGAATTTTATACTTTCCTCTCTCACAAAATATCACTTTTTGAGGAGAATTTTTTTTCTCAGCGATAGCGGTAACCAAAGTAACTATTTTGAATACCGAACCAGGCTCGAATATATCAGTAATCGCTCTATTTCTTATCTGTGACGGCATAAACTCACCTATCCTGTTAGGATCAAAAGTAGGCCAGTTGGCTAAAGCCAATAGTTCCCCATTAGAGGCATCCATTACTATTACCGAACCAGCTTTTGCCTTAAATTTCTCTATAGTCTCCTTTAAATAACTCTCACTCCAGTACTGAATTTGGGCATCTATAGTCAAAAAAACATCCGCCCCTTTCTGAGGATGAAAAACCTGAGGATGAAAAGTAAAAGTAGAAGCTGAGGAGTCTTTAAAAACGGTAGCGATACCTTCTTTCCCTTGTAAATAACCTTCGTAAAAGAGTTCTATTCCCTCTATTCCTCGATTGTCAAGGTCTACTCCTCCCAGAATATGCGCAGCAAGAGTCCCGTGAGGGTAAAATCTCTTTTTCTCCCTTATAAATCCTAAACCTTTCAATTTTAACTTTTCAACCTTTTCTTTCTCCTCCCACGATATCTTTCTTTTAATCCATACGAATCGCTTTGGTGAATCGAGATTCTCTTTAACTTTCTCTCTATATATCTTTAGAACTTCTGAAATCTCTTTACAAAACTTATCCTTATCCTCAACTAATTGAGGATCGGCGTACACAGAGTAGGTAGTAAGGTCGGTAGCTAAAATTCTATCCTCCCTATCATAAATTTTCCCCCTTTCTCCATTTAGAGATATAACTGTAATGTACTGAGAATAAGCTAAATTTTTGAAAAATTCCTTATTAAACACCTGAAGATAAGCTATTTTACCTAAGATAGCAAAAAAAGTGAGGGCTAGAAAAGAGAGTACGATATATATTCTAAGATTTTTCCCTACATCTTTCACACTTTAAAAAAGTTATTTCTCCTCAGCGAAAGTTTGGGAACGTAGAGGTAAGTTAAAAATCCTACGGTTAACCTGAGCTAAAACAGTCATCCATCCAGCTTTAGAGTAAGCACTTTCAGCTTTCTTAATACGGTAAGCTAACACCTTCTCTTCCTCAGGAATTATAAACTGATGAATTTCTGCCCATTGATTAAGTTTTTCCAGAGAAGTTTTACTATAAAAATTATACATTAAAGCGTCACGTTTAGCAACTAATTCGTTATAAATTTTGTAGTTCTTAGCTAATCGATAAGCTTCAATATAGAGGGAAATTTTTTGATGGAGGTAAAGAAGAAGAAAAGTAAATATTCCTATTAAACAAATAATTCCGCGTTTCATTTTTAAATAACTTTACTCAGAGAAAATTCGCTCTGCCGCTCTTAACTTAGCTGAGCGAGAACGAACATTCTCTGTTATTTCTTCCAAGGTAGGCACAAAAGGCTTCTTTGTAAGTATATTTAATACCTTAGAGGCAGAGAATTTCCTAAAAGTATTTTTTACAATTCTATCCTCCAAAGAATGAAAAGATATAACTATGATTCTTCCTCCCCCGGATAACCGAGGAATTGCTTTCTCCAATCCCTCTTTTAAACAATCAAGCTCCCTATTAACAGCAATCCTCAATGCTTGAAATATTCTAGTAGCAGGATGAATCCTATGATACGTATTTCTTTTAGGAATAGCGCGTAGAATCGTATCTCTAAGTTGCCCAGTGGTAGAAAGGAGTGATTTTTTTCTTTCCTCCACCAAAAAATGAGCTATTCTTCGAGAATAACGCTCTTGGCCAAACTTTTCAAAAATTATTGCTAATTCTCTTTCGCTTAAATTATTAACCAAATCATAAGCACATAGAAAAGATTCTCTATCCATCCGCATATCCAAAGGACCTTCTCTTAAGAAACTAAATCCTCGCTGAGGATCACTAAGTTGAAAACTGGATACCCCTAAATCAAAAAGAAAAGCATCTGCCTTATTGAAACCTAAACTATCTAAAATCACATCTATATTGCGAAAATCATCTTTAACTAAAACTACTTTATCTTTAAAGCCCCTTAATCTCTGACGAGCTACTTCTAAAGAATCTCCATCTTTATCAATCCCTATAAGAATAGCACCTTCTTTTAGATGAGGAAGGAGTTTTAAAGCATGAGAACCTACTCCTAAGGTGCAGTCTACGATTACCTTTCTTACAATAGGAATAAGATAATGTATCACCTCCTTATACATCACCGGATAATGGGCTGTCTCTTTGTTAAAAGAGACCTTCTGCCATTTCTTCGAATCTCTTTCTATTGTCAACATAAAACTTCTCCCATTTTTCTCTATCCCAAATTTCAATTCTATCGGCAACCCCTAAAATTATTATCTCTCTTTTGATTTCTGCAAACTCTTTAAGATAGGAGGGAATAGTGATTCTCCCTTGAGAATCAACTTCTACCTCTTGTGCCCCACTAAAATATAATCGATTAAAATATCGAGACTGTTGTTTAGTAAATGATAGGGATTTCAACTTTTCTTCCATCTTTCTCCAGGTGTCATGAGAAAATAAAAATAAACATCCATCTAAGCCGCAGGTAAGATAAAAGACTTTGCTTTTCATCTTTTTCATTTTTTCTCGGAACTTTGCAGGAAGGATAAATCTATCTTTAGAATCTAAGGTATGAAAATATTTGCCATACCACATTCCACTTTACTCCACTTTATTCCACAATATAAATATAATTTACCAAACTACATTTGTCAAGAAATTTTAATTGATTTATTATGAGAAACACTAAAGATTGGGGGGGAGGAGCGATTTAACCACTATATTTTGAAAGGACAGCTCTTATATCTTTACCTATTCTCTCCTTCAACTTTTCCAAAGAAGGAAATTTCCTTTCTCTACGGATTCTTTTCAAAAAGATAATCTTGGCTTTCTTGGGTCTGATTTTCTTCTTGAGATGTAAAATATAAATTTCCATACTCATCTTTTTATCTCTTGAGACGGTAGGAGCAAAACCTATATTACAGAGAGCCAAGCGCCACCTTCTTCTCAAAAATACCTTAACCACATACACTCCCCGTTTAGGTATCATTTTATTTTGCCAATCTACATTTAAAGTAGGGTAACCTATTGTAGAACCTAATCCCTTGCCTTTAACTATCTTGCCTTCTATGATATATGGCCTGGCGAGTAATCTTTCAGCTTGAGGAAAGGAGGCTTTCTTTATCAGTCTTCTTATATAAGAACTACTAATTATTCTCTTTCCTAATTTTTTTTTCTTCAAAACTATTACATCAAATCCCATTTCTCCTGAAAACTTTTTCAATTTTT
The DNA here is from genome assembly GCA_964536865.1 of uncultured Planctomycetia bacterium. Lineage (GTDB taxonomy): Bacteria > Omnitrophota > Gorgyraeia > Duberdicusellales > 4484-171 > B7-G16. Next base: position 17,387 of record CAZHYN010000006.1, on the reverse strand, counting down.
TAACACCGATTTCTCTCCTATATCCAAATCTAAAATCTTCACCTACTACTAAAGTGTTTACTTTTATAGATGAGATAAGTTTCTCTAAAAACTCTTCACCTCTCAAATGCAATAAATCAGACGTAGTATGAAAAAGTAATAAGTAATCAATTCCCTCTCTTGCTAAAATCTGCTTCTTTTCTTCCAAGTTAGTAAGAAAACCCAAAAAGGAAGAAGAAAGAACTCGCTGAGGAGGGGGCCAAAAGGTAACTACCAATGAGGGTAATTTTTTTCTTTTTGCTATTTTTTTTAATTTTCTAATAAGGAATAAGTGGCCGAGATGAAGACCATCGAATACTCCAACGGTAGCAACACATTCTATTCGTTTTAAAAGAGGAAAACGAAGAGTTATCATTCAAAGGTATACTCCCCTAAATGGGCAACATTGATATCTTCTAAATTTACCGCTTCTTTCAAACTAAAGGGACCTACTGATGTTCTCACAATAGAAGTTATGTGCGCCCCACATCCTAACCTTTCTCCTATATCCTCAGCTAACTTCCTTATGTAAGTTCCTTTAGAACACCTTACATAGAACTCCACAAAGGGAAACTTAATTTTTAAAATCCTTAAATCATAAATCTTTACCTTTCGAGGGAGTCTCTTTACCACTATACCTCTGCGGGCTAGTTTATATAATCTTTTCCCTTCTACCCTTATAGCACTAACCATAGGAGGAATTTGTTCAATCTCTCCTACAAAAGAGGAAAAGACATCTCTAACTTCTGATTCATTTAAATTCTCTATACTTCTTCTCTTTACAACCTCACCTTGAGCATCCCCAGTAGTAGTTGTCTCTCCTAATTTCATAATCCCCTCATACTCTTTATCAAAATCTACAAACCTGGAGAAAAATTTTGTATATCTTCCTACAAGAATAACAAGCAAACCCTCTGCCTGAGGATCTAAGGTACCAGCATGTCCTACCCTCCTAATGTTAAGTTTTTTACGCACATAGTTAACTACATCGTGACTAGTTAATCCAGGAGGCTTATTCACTAAGATCAAACCATCCCTATTTCCTTTTCTTATCATTGGTATATCTTCTAATGAAAGTTATAACCTTCTTTTCTACCGAGGAGAGATTTCCAGACATAGTGGTGCCACTAGCTCGTTTATGCCCTCCTCCTCCAAAAAACTTAGCAACTTTATTCACATCTACTTTAGAACGTGAGCGAAAGTTTACACGAACCTTATTTTTCCCTAACTTTTTAAACAATAAAAAAACCTCGGCATCTCTTAAGAACCGCATTATTGAGAAAATCACTTCTGTAAGATCGTAATCCTTCTTTGGCCAGTACCTTATTAATGACCAAATTATCTTTCCACTAGGATCTGCTTTAATAGAAGACAATATTTTGCCAATAAACTTTATATCGTTAAGCTGACAAAAACTATGTAAGGAATCGTAAATTTTATCGGGTAAGATCTTGTATCTAAATAATTCAGCAGTGATCCTATGAACCCGTGAAGAAACATTACTATAGGTGAAACTACCTGTATCTGTAAATATCCCCGTATAGATGCACAGGGCTATTTTTCTATTCATCACTTTTAACTCCCTACATAATCGGTAAATCATCTCCGAGGCAGAGCTTGCCTTGGGGTCCACCCAATTTATGTCTCCAAAAAAAGTATTACTTATATGATGATCGATATTAACAATAATCTTTGCCCTACTTAAATAATCTTTTACTTTCCCTGTACGAAAAGAATCAGAACAATCTAAAACCAAAGCTACATCAAACGCATAGGAAGAATCCAGTTCATTTTTTATAACTTTAACATGAGGAAGAAAACTATAAGCCTGGGGGGTGGAATCGTGGTTGTAGATAATAGCCTGCTTATTCATCTTTCTAAGAAGAAGATAGGTAGCTAACTCTGAACCTAAGGCATCTCCCTCCAGATTCATATGGGCAGTAATTAAAAATCTTTTATTCTCCCTCAAAAGCTCAATGATCTTTTTTATCACTCATAACCTCCTCTATCTTCTTATAAATATCTACACTATATTTTATGCTCCTATCAGGAAAAAATTTTATTGATGGTAATATCTTTATCCTTAATTTTTTCCCTAACAGTCTCCTTAAAAACCCTCTCATAGTATTCAATGTTTTCTCTATGCGAGGGAAATCTTTATCATTTAGTATACTAAAATAAACTCGTGCCTGATGTAAATCAGGAGTAGTTTCTACTCGAGTAATGCTTACCAAACCCAAGCTAGGGTCGTCGACTTCCTTTTGAATTATCTCCATTAATCTCTTCTTAATCTCCTTATTAACTTTCTCCAAACGCAGAGACATCCTACAAAATCTCCTTCTGGGTATCTAAAATATGCAAGTCGTTATGAAAACGAATATACTCCTCCACTTTAAGCATAATCTCATCTAGGCAGCTTTTGGTATAGTTAACACACACAAAAGATAATTCGCTTCTCTGCCACTTATCCGATGGTTTTTCTGCTACCGAAACATTAAACTTGTTTCTCAATCGCTCTTTAATTCTAGCAATAATCTGCCGCTTCTCCTTCAGAGAACGACAATAAGGAATGTAAATATCTAACTTTAGATACCCAATAAACATAGAAAAGGAATTATACCTTAGATTCTTATAGTTATCAATATTATGTTAATAATCTTTTTAACTCCTTAAGTTCTTGGCTCTTAGTATAAATATTTTTCTCAATTTTCTTATGAAGGAGCCTCTTGAAAATTTTTGCATAATTGGTCTTATCTCTGTATCCTGCTCTTTTTAAATCTTCTCCTTTTAGCTTTAAACGAATATAAGCGAGCTTTTCTAAAAAGATGAATATCTTCTTCCTTATAATCTTATCTCTAAAATAGGCATAAAAAAATACTACTGCCTCAAAACTTAATGGGTTTAAAATTTCAAAAATGCCTACTTTAGATTTCACTCTCTTTAAACCACGAACTTTATAAAAATTGTCTTTGATAGATAAAATAATCTTTCTTTCTCCTTTCCTTAACCCAAAATGTAAGAAAAACTGAAAGAGCGCATCCTCCTTTAGCTTATACACAATTCCTGCAAGATAAATAATCCACTCCTGGAGCTCTCTATACTTTTTAAATTTTTTCTTATAGGTATGTAAGGACTTTTGGATCCGCATGAGAAACAAAAAATCACTCTTCTTCAGAGTCAACTTTTCATTTATAAAAGAAAACCCCACCAACTGATTAATTCTTCTTATGTAGCGATAAGGGGTAGGTTCTTTTAAAATAAGAATCAGTTCATCTCTTATACGATGTTCATCTATCCATCTCAGAGCACCTAATCTGATAGCTTCCTTAAGAAGGGAAAGAGTATAGGGCTCCATACGAAAAGAAAACCTCTGCTCAAATCTTATAGCACGGAAAATTCTGGTAGGGTCTTGTAAGAAACTTTCAGGATGAAGAACTCTTATTAAACCCTTATCAAGATCGTTAACCCCTCCATAGAAATCCAAAATATCACCCCAACTTTCTCTATTAAGACTCATAGCCATAGCATTTATAGTGAAGTCTCTTCGAAAAAGGTCCTCTCTTATAGTAGAAGCTACCACTTTTGGAAGAGCTCCCCAGCAGGGATAAAACTCTTTCCGTGCGGTTGCAAAATCTATCTTTAAATTATTAAGATAAAGAGTGGCTGTACCGAAGGAGTGATGCTTTACAAACTCTGCGTTTAACTTTTTAGATAAGGCCTTAACAAACTCTATAGCGTCTCCTTCTACTACAATATCTAAATCAAGATTTTCTCTCGCCAAAAATAAATCTCTAACTATACCTCCTACTAAGAAAATCTTATAATTTAAAGCCTCTGCCAAAGAAGAAAACATACGTAAGTACTTCCTTACGGAAAGAGGCAACTTCTTCAATAATGTAATTCCCATAAAAAATCCTTTCTACTTTGCTCGAGGATGGAAACGAAAGTGAATCTCCTTCAATCTCAACTTATTTATATGGGTATATATTTGAGTGGTAGTAATAGAAGCGTGCCCTAACATTTCTTGTACGCTCCTTAGGTCTGCTCCTCTTTCTATAAGATGAGTAGCAAAGGAATGTCTCAAAGTATGAGGACTTACTCCCTTCTTAATCCCAGCCTTTTTCACCAGCTCCTTAATCATCTTCCATATGGTCTGGCGAGTTAATGGTCTGCCTCCTTGAGCTAAAAAAAGGTAGGATGAACCTCCTCCTTTAGCTAACTTGGGACGTGCTTCTTTAAGATACTTCTCTAAAAACTTTAAAGCCTTACTCCCTAGAGGAACGATTCTCTCTTTAGATGACTTTCCTCGACATCTCAAAAATCCCACTTCCCTATTTACATCGTTCACTTTCAGTGAAGCTACTTCCGAAACTCTTAATCCACTAGCATACATAAGCTCTAAAATAGCTCTGTCTCTTACCCCTTGAACTTTCTTAAGATTAGGAGTCTTTATAATTCTTTCTACCTCATCAAAACTTAATACTTGAGGAATTTTCTTTTCGAGCTTTGGAGTTTCAATTAAATGTGAGGGATCGTTGTTTATGATCTTCTCACGAAGAAGGAAACGATGAAAATTTTTTATGGAAGATAAATTCCTAGCAACTGTAGAAGAACAAGCTTTTCCTCTAAGAGAAAATAAAAAATCAAGGATGTCTTCTTTGGTTACTTTTTTAATATCTTCAATCTTTTGCGCTTTTAAAAAATTAAGATACTTAGCTAAATCTCTCTGATAAGAGAGAATAGAATTAGGAGAAAGTCCTTTCTCTACTCTCAGATAATCAAGAAAAGCTTCTAAGTATATCTGCATTCCTTCAAAAAGGGATTATTTTTAGCCTCCCTCTCTACATCCGTAGAGGGCCCATGGCCAGGAAATACTTTAACTTTATATCCTAAAGGGAGAATTCTATTTTTAATTGAAGTTAATATTAAATCATAAGATGCATAAGGAAGATCAACTCTCCCTATAGAACCAAAAAAAAGTGTATCTCCACTAAAAAGAAAATTATCTACAAAAACACAGATAGACCCAGGAGTATGCCCAGGTGTGTGAAGAAGATGAAATTGATAAGTATCTAAAAGTAGTTTATCGTTGTCCTTTATGAGATGAGGTATTTTTTTCAAACTGAAAGGAGACGAAAGAAAAGAAGAAAGATTCAACTCAGGATTGGTCAAAAATTCTCTATCTTCGTGATGAATGTAGAAGGGGAACTTTAATTTGGCTAAACCCATTATATGGTCAATGTGACCGTGAGTAAGAATCACAAAGAGAAGATTATAGCCATTCTTTTTTAAAAAACTATTGACTTTCTCTATTCCTTGGGGAGCATCTATAAGGATGCAATTTTTAGTCTGAGGATTTATTACTAAGTAAGCGTTAGTAGAGAAATCTCCCAAAGTAAAACTCTTTATTCTTAATCCATCCATAGAGAAGCTTGACTCCATCGTAATTTTCGAGAAAATTCCCTTTTTATATATTCTACTTTCCTTGCTATTTGAGATGCTTTTGTCTCATTAAAGTAAGGAGAAGTTAACTGTTTTTCTGCCTTTAGAAGCTCTTGGTAAAGATAACCTACTTGCTTCCTTCCCTCCTCATTGAGAAAATAGAGCATCTGTTTAAAATTGACAATCGCTTCTTTAATTGCCTGTTTCTGTTTCTTACGATTACCTCCCTCCTCTAAAGACTGAATAAGTTCATCTAACCATCCTTCCACAAAAAGATAGTAGTCTTGGTATACTTCTTTGGTAGGTTTTTGAGGATAATCCTTAAAATCTATATAAACGGTGGGTTCCTCTTGCTGTTTTTTCTTACGTATAAATTTTTTTCTCAGAGTATAACAGCCCTGTCCAAAAAGCAAACTTACAATCAGTAAACCCCAAACCACGGGCTTACCCCGCCCTTTCCTTGAAAGAGAAGGATGGCTTTCTGTGGTTGGGGGTAAAGTTACTACTCTACTCTTCATAGAAGTTATTTTATAATCAAGGAAGTTAAAATCAACATTTATTTTTCCTTTATAAGTCGCTTAAACTCCTCCTCGTTAATCATCCTGATTCCTAATTTCTTTCCTTTCTCATACTTAGAACCAGGATTTTCACCAACTACTAAGTAGTCTGTATTTCTACTCACTGAAGAAGACCACTTGCCTCCTAACTCCTCTACTAATCTCTGAGCTTCTGTTCTAGTAAAACTCTTTAACTCCCCAGTAAAAACAATTGTTTTCCCTTTTAAAATATCTTTCTTAACTTTTGCTTCCTCCTTTAAGTTCAAACCTAATTCTTTAAACTCCTTAATCATCTTCTTCACTTTGGACTGAGAGAAGAACTTAATCACACTCTCTGCCATAACCGGACCTACCTCGGGAATGCTTTCTAAATCCGCCTTACCTAAAGTAAAAAACTTATCAATCTCTCTAAATTTTTGAGCCAAAACCATAGCTGCCTTCTCTCCCACATGTCTTATTCCTAAACCATATAAGAATCTGGCTAAAGGATGGTTCTTGCTCCTCTGTATAGCTTGATAGAGATTGAATGCCTTCTTTTCCGCAAATAGAGGAAGCTCAAGGAAATCTTCTTTTTTGAGTTTATATATATCTACCAGACTTTTCACCATTCCTCTTTCAACTAACTCCTCCACTACACTATCACCCATCCCCTCTATATCCATGGCTCCTCGTGAAGCAAAATGAAGGAGCGATTGTTTAAGTTTTGCTGGACAATCAGGATTAATACAGTATAAATAAACTTCCTCTTCTTTTTCTTTAGAAATTACCCCTCCACATACAGGACATCTCTGGGGAACTTTAACTTTTCTCTCTTTCCCTTTTCTTTTAGAAGTAATCACCTTAACAATCTTGGGAATAACCTCTCCTGCTCTTTCTACTAATACGGTATCCTTCACTCTTACATCCAGTCTTTTTATCTCATCAAAGTTATGAAGAGTAGAACGGGAAATAGTCACACCTCCACACTCCACAGGATTAAGTATTGCTACAGGAGTTATAATCCCTGTTCTACCTACACTAAAAATAATATCTTTCACAGTAGTAGTAGCTTGATGAGCAGGAAATTTATAAGCTACTGCCCAACGAGGAGATTTAAGTGTTTGCCCCAATCCCCTCTGGAGAGAAAATGAGTTGACTTTCACTACCACTCCATCTACTTCGTAATCTAAACTATCTCTCTTCTCCTGCCATTGGTTACAGTAAGCTATAACCTCATCCAGATTTCTACAGTACTTATTATAAGGATTGGTGCGCAATCCCCATTCTTTCACTTTTTCTAAAAATTCATATTGACTGTTGAAAGCGTAATTCTGGGACCAGCCAAAGGAGTGAATGAAACATTTAAGATTTCGCTTCCCAACTTCCTTAGGATCCAAAAGTTTTAAAGAGCCGCTGGTGGCATTCCGGGGGTTAGCAAAGGGGGGCTCTCCTCTTTTTAACCTTTCTTCATTTATCTTCTTAAAATCAACTTTATTCATGTATATTTCTCCCCTCACTTCTATAACCTTGGGAAAATCTTTACCTATTAACCTCAAAGGCACAGACTTTATTGTGCGTACGTTAGGGGTGATGTCTTCTCCCACTTCTCCATCACCTCGAGTAGCTGCAAGAGTAAGATTTCCATCCTTATAAACTAAAGCACAACTTACTCCATCGATCTTCAGCTCTACAGTGTAATCTAATTTAACTTTTCTCTTTAGAATTCTCTCTATCTTTTCCTCCCATTCTTTTAGCTCTTCTATGGAGTAAGTATTATCTAAAGATAACATTTTCACTCTGTGCTTTACCGTAGGAAAACCTTCTAATACTGCTCCCGAAACTCTCTGGGTAGGAGAATCAGGTGTAATAAACTGAGGATATTTTTCCTCTAACTCTTTAAGTCTCCTTACTAAATCATCGTAAGCTTTATCAGAGACCTCTGGATCTGCCAAAACATAGTAACGCCAATCGTGATAGCGAATTTCCTCTCTTAATTTCTCTATCTCTTTTTTTATCTTCTCTAAACTTCCCATAGCCTCCTCCTTTCTACATACCTCTATACAATCGGGAAGCGAGGAAACTAGGAAGGCCAACTTTTAAAATTTTCTTTGCAGCCTTTTCTACACAGTAATCTAATCTCACAAATTTAACAACTTTCTCTTTATCATCGTAAATACAAAAACATAATCGATTGTCTCCGTCTCGAGGTTGGCCTATACTTCCTACATTGAATATGTATTTAGCATCATCCTCTAATTCCACATAGTCACCTCTAGAAAAATATATTTTATCTTCTTTTAAGATATAAATCTCCCTGCAATGAGTATGGCCAATAAAACAGATCTTTTTATTCTGAAGAGAAAAATTTAAATAAGCGCTTCTTGCATCCATTATATAATGAAAATTATCCGGCTCAAATAAACTTCCGTGCACACATACAAAATCTTTCTCTTGATAAATTAGAGGAAAAGTATGAAGAAAACCAAAATTTTCTTTAGTTAAAATTCTCTTTGTCCAAGTTATGGCTTCATAAGCTAAAGGGTTAAAATAAGTTAGAGGAAATTTCTCAATTACTGCCCAATCATGATTACCTGCCAAGCAATTCAGGGGAGATAAACGCCTGAGAAGCTTAATAACTTCATTAGGATTAGCTCCATACCCTACAACATCTCCTAGGAAGATAAACTTATCTATAGAGCTTTTCTCAAAAAAAGAAAAAGCAGTCTCTAAAGCTTCTAAATTACTATGTATATCAGAAAATATTAAGTACTTCATAAACTCTAGTAAGAATAGAAGCGTATCTGGAAATTGTGAAATTCAGATGAAGGAGGTATTTTTTGAAGACTCATTTTAGTTATATACCCCGAAAATTCATTCTTAAGTTCCTGTAAAAATTTATCTAACTGTTGAGAATAACCTTGACCAATAAGTTCAACTCTTCCGTCAGGAAGATTCATTACCCACCCTTTTATTTGGTACTTTCTGGCTAAGTAGCTTGCTGTGTATCTAAATCCTACTCCTTGAACTCTTCCCTCAAAGTAAATGTGTAAACACTTCTCTATTTTAGCCTCATTCAAATCGTTCCCCCACTTTTGGTCTATATCCACATATAAAGCTATTTGTAGACATCTCCTTTTTTCCTTCAGGTTTTAATTTCTTTATCTTTAAGAGTCCTTCTAAGGTAGCTACATATATTCCTTCTTTATCCAAATCAACAATAGAACCAGGAGGGTAATTAGTATCTCTAAGGTTTGGTTCAGCCTCTAATATTTTGAGCCTTAGCCCCCTATAAAAAGTATACACTCCTGGCCAATCCTTTAATCCTCTTATTGAATTGTTTATAGTTACTGCAGAACTGTTCCAATTAACTCTCCCATCCTTCTTTCTCAATTTAGGAGCGTAGCTAACCTCAGCTTCATCTTGTGGTATTAATTCGTAGGTAGCGCTATTTATCCGTTCTATAGCTTCACATACTGCAGGAATACTTAAACTAATCAACTTATCAGATAGAGAAAAATAGTCATCCTCATCCTTTATATCTACCCTCTTTTGTAAAATTATAGGACCACTATCTACTCTTGCAGTAACTTTAAATATACTGACTCCTGTCTCCTTTTCTCCTTTAATGAGTACCCATTGGATAGGAGCAGGCCCTCTATAACGAGGAAGTAAAGAAGGATGTAAAGCTAAAGGGAATCTATTAGGAATAGAAAGTAATGAAGGCGGCAAGATTCTACCATAACTAACCACTAAAAACAAATCACAGGATAGTGCTCTTAACCTGCCAAGAAAATCAATATCATCTAATTTGGAAGCACTCTCAACTTTTAAACGCAGCTTCGAAGAGAGTTCTTTCACCGGATTAGGTAACACTCTTAATCCTCTTCCCTGAGGCTTATCAGGAACAGTGACTACTAAAACAGGCCTTATGCCTTCTCTAACAATTCCCTCAAGAACTCGAGAGGAAAAATGAGAGCTCCCAAAGTATACAATTTTCATCTTAAAGATACCGCTATCTTATAACTAGTCTTAGGGAACACTTCTAAGACCTCTCTCACTTTCTTTCCTAATATCAACTTACTTTTTGACTTTGCAATTACCGAATAATAAAACTTTCCTCTCAATCTAGGAGGAAACTCTTGCACTGGTCCGAATACTTCTAAGGAACTATCCTTTAGTAAATTATACAGCTGATTAGCTTTTTCTAAAAGTCTATTTCTATTTTTTCCACGAATAGTTATTTTAGCAAGGTGTCGATAGGGGGGAAGTTGAGCTTCTTTACGCAGACCTACCTCTTTAGTATAGAATATCTCCCAAGGTTTATTGACCAACTCCCAGAGATAATGTTCTAGATTTTCAGATAATACATAAACTTTCTCTTTTACTAACCCTGCTAACTTCTTTAAATATATATACAATCTTAAAGTTGTTTCAAAATCTACACGAGAGAGAAAGCAGTCGCTACCTAAAACAAAGGCTACATCAATATGTTTACCTATCAAAGAAGGTGAATCTAGAATGGAATAGGTAGCTAAATTCACCAAATGATTAACTTCTTCAGAGTAAGATAAATCCACTTCAGGAAAAGATTGCCTAAGGTGGTAAGCTAACCTCTCTATCCCTACTCCTGAGGTAGTTATATATCCCGAATTACAAACTTTACAGAGAGAAGTTAAACTCTCTTTGTAACTACACCATAAACACTCACCTCTCTTTTCTCGAAGAGAATATCTTAAAGGAGTAAAGCATTTTGGACATATATAGATATATCCACATTTTAAACACTTTATAAAGGAAGCGAAACCTTTCCTACTGTAAAGAATCAAAATTCGCTTCTTCTCTTCCGCATGTTTCCTTAGAAGCTCCTTAAGGAGAGGATTAATAACTGTTTTGTGCTTGGCGTAACTAAAAGTTTTTGCCCTCACCACCTCTATTTGCTTAAGTTTTCTCTCTTCTTCCTTTAAAGATATCCTTCTTTCCTTCATCATCTTGAAAGTACTAAGTGTAGGATAATCACCCCCCAAAATAAAATCTATATTCTTAAATTTAAAGAGAAGATAGGCAATATCAAAAAGATGATAGTAAGGTTTCTCAGGATGAAAATAGTAAGGACTTGCTTCCTCATCCAAAATTATGCAGGAAAGGTCAAGAGGATAATAAAAAAGTGTGCCTCTCATACCCAAAATGAGTTTATTGCCCCTCCTTGCCTCAACCCAGGAAGAAAGAAACTTTCTACCTCTCTGATGACTATGGAGAATAACGAGTGCTTGAGAAAAGTGATTATCTAAAAATTTCTTTACTATCTCTACATACTCAAAAGTAGGAACGCATAAAATTACTGAACCTTCCTTCAACTTCTCCTCTATCTTTTCTCTATACAGTTTTACTCTTTCTAAAAAATTTCTACCTCTAATAAAACAGATATTTTTTTCTCTCCTTTCTTTACGAAAAAAAACAGAATTAAGGAAACCTTCAGAGAAAATCCTCTTCTTTCTGCGCAGAGACGGAGGCACCATCATAAAGAGAAGTTCTCCTAAAGAGTAAGGATAATGCTTCTTTAAAAGCTTAGCAAACTTTAGATGTTCCTTACTGATGGTGGGGAAATCATCTATCACCTCTAAAATGGGCTTCAAATTCCTTACCAGGGAAGTAGAGGTTACTTTTGTAACTAAACCTACTCTTCTTTTACGGTTAAACTCCACCCACACACGAAATCCTACATCTACATTACCTTTAGAGATGTAATAATCAAATTCTTTATCTACTCCCAAGTTAAATACTACCTTAGTAATCCTTCTCTTCATAGCCTATTTTACTGTAGATATACTCTTTTATTAGAAAAGAGGCATCTCTAACCAAAGGAGGAAACCTTTTCTTTATCCTTTCTTTATTATCTCTTACATAATATATCTTCCTTATTAAATCATCGGGGCTTTCTGCGAAAAATCCCCACCCATAGCGAATAACAAAATCCATATTGTACTTTTCCTGTCCCCATACATAGGAAGAAAAAATTAGAGGGAGCTTTACCTTTATTGCTTCAAACACAGTTAATCCCCCTGGCTTGGTAATTGCACAAAGACTTACCTTCATAATCTCCCAGATATTTTCATACCACGGATAAACCTTTACTCTATGTAAACCTAAATATTTTCTTAAATAGGCTTTTAACTTTCTATTTTTTCCATAAATTATAAATATACAAAACTCTTCTTTTAACTTCTCTAAAATTGCCTCTAAGAAAGGTATCTGACCTGTGTCGCTAGAAAAAAACAGAAGTGCCTCATTATCATTAATAAAAAATTTCCTTTTCAAAAATTCTCTATCTTCTTCTTTGAAAAATCCCCTCCTCAAAGGAAGTCCACTTGCGAATATCTTTTCTCTCTCTACTCCCTTTTTCTCCAGAATCTTTCCAGTCTCAGAAAAGGCTACAAAATATGTATCTATACCTTTGGTTATCCATAGAGGATGGACGCCAAAGTCTGTAACTACGACATAATTCCTTATCTTCCCTCTCTTTTTAGAAGTAGCAATTAAATTGGAAGGAAAAAAATGTGTAGAAATAACTGCTGGGGGGGAGCAAGAATAAAGAAATTTCAAGAATCTTTTAAAAATAATTAGATGGAACAAGGAAAGTAAATTCCTCATAACAGAGAAGGAAGTAACTTGAAAGATAGAAAACCACACCCACTTTAAGTTTCCACTAACTAATCGGTATCCTTGAGTATAAATTAGTCTAAATAGGTAAGGCGTGAAATCCAAAATATCAACACAGCAACAACCCAATGTTTCTTTTAAAGCATAAGCACATCTTTTATGTCCCTGACCACAAGAGGCGTATACCACTAAAATTTTATCATTCATAGTGGGAACATAAATAATAAGAAGCAATAAGGAGGTTATCAAAAATGTAATCAGGCTTGAATGGCCATTTTTCCTGATGAGAAATTTTCTCCTTTCCTGAAAGGAGAAGTACAGACTTTATCCCAAAATTTTTAGCAGTTTCTATATCTACCATGGAATCGCCGATAAGAAAGGAAACTGTTGGGCTTAAGCCAAAATCTTTTAAAGCTCTCACTAAGAGGCCTGTCTTAGGTTTCCTACAAAAACAATTATCCTGAGGACGATGCGTGCAGTAATAGATGCCAGTTACTTCGGCATTCTTTCTCTTCATAATCTTTACCATATTCTTAGTAATTCTATTTAACTCCTTTTCTGAGTAAAGACCTTTGCCTACTCCTGCCTGATTGGAAACTATAAAAACATTAAACCCTTTCTCGTTAAACTTAGCAATCGCTTCTATACTCCCAGGAATAAACTTAAATTCCTCCCATCTAGTTACGTAACGGGTATCGCCTGGATACTTATTTATCACTCCATCACGATCTAAAAATACCACCTTCATCTTACTATAGATTAAGTTAGATAATTATCTTACCAGAGAAATACAAAAGAGCAATAAATCTTCCTATATTATCTGATCAGCCTTTCTTGGGGAATTAACTCCGCACCAAGCTAAGAAGCGATTAAGACGCATACTTACTTAGCTAACTTACCATAGACTTTTTCTCTATCTACTTTCGTTACTTTTATTTTTACTATCTCACCTAAAGGAAGTCTCTCATCTACAAACACTTTTATATAATTCTCTGTATAACCACAGGTTAGACCACAACTTACCTCCTCAGTAACCATATGGAGGATTTGGTGCAAAAATTGCCTCTTATACTGATAGGAAAACTCTTCAGCCATCTCTTTTAGTACCTTGTATCTTAACTTAATTTTCCTCTCATCTTTAACTTCGCTCTTCTTAAAAACAGTGAACTCTCGAGGAGAAAATCTAAAAATATGCATCCGCATTGGCCTTACTTTTCTCAAAAAATCTAAAGTCCTAGAAAAACTATTTTCATCTTCCGAGGGAAAACCCACCATAATATCGCAACTTATAGCTAATGAAGGGTTGATCTTACGTACTCTTTCCACAGTATCTAAGTAAAAGGTAACTGTCTCTTTTTTATTCATTAACTTAAGAATACGGTCATCTCCACTCTGAAAAGGAAAATGAAGATGAGGACATACATTTTCACTCTTAAAAAATGAAAAAAAATCACTATTTACCTCCCAAGGCTCTAAAGAACTAAACCTTATCCTCTCCAAACTCCTGATCTTTAAAATCTCTTTAGTCAAAGAGACTAAGCTTTCTTTAAAAGATAAATCTTTCCCATAAAGAGCGATATTAGTTCCACAGAGAACAATCTCAGGATGTTTTAAAGATAACCTCTCAGCCTCCCTTAAAATATCCTCTTTAGGACGAGATGATGGGGCCCCTCTTAAATAGGGAATTTTACAGAAACTACAAAAATTGTCACAGCCATCCTGAATTTTTAAAAATGCACGTCTATTAAAAAAAGAAGTTATCTTAAGAGACCATATGCTTTTACTAAAGTTTTTTCTGCCTAAAATAATGTCTACCAGATGCGGTTTCTCTTCCTGAGAAACTACATAATCTACACCTAACTTCTTTAATCTCTCTCTATTCTCTGGATGAGCAAAGCACCCTAAAGCTACCAGTTTGGCATAAGGATTCTCCTTTTTTGCTTTTAAGAGTGCTGCTTCTGACTTTTTATCTGCACGATGAGTTACTGTGCAAGTATTTACTATACAGAGATCTGCTTGGTGGGGAGTGACTTCAAATCCCTCTCTCTGAAACTCTTCCATCAAAGCTTGTGTCTCGTACTGATTAACCTTACATCCCAAGGTAATAAATTTAACTCTCATAGAAATAATAAATAGTTAATTAACCCTACAGAAAAAATAGCCGAAGTTTCGCTTCTTAGAATATTTGGAGATAGACGAAAAAATAAGAAGTTATGCTCTTTTAACTTTTCTAACTCCTTATGAGAAAAGTCACCTTCAGGACCAATTATAACAAGTATCTGAGAGTGTTTACCTTTTTTAAATACTTCAAAGAGAAAATCTCCTTTAGGATATGCAGCTACTTTAAGATCCGCTTTCTCTCTAATAACTCCATCAAAATCTCTCACTTCTTCAACTTTTGGAAGCCATAGTCGATTAGATTGACGAGCTGCTTCCTCTACAATTTTTCTCCATCTCAGTAATTTGAAAGGGGAGGGAAACTTTCTAATTACACTTCGCTGGGCAAGGAAAGGCAAAAATCTAAAGACACCTAACTCTGTACATCTCTGAAAAATTAAGTCTAACTTTGTCTCTCTCATCAAAGGAAAAGCTAGGAGGATACGAATTGTTGGTTCAGGCTCTTTCCTCACCAACCTAATTTTTCTAATCTCTATACTCTCTCTTCTTATTTTTATTAATGTATAAAGATACTCTCTTCCTTGGCCATCGAATATAAACAGAGAACTTCCTTCTTTTAAGCGGAGGACATCCTTTATTCTATGGAGAATCTCCTTCTCCTGGATAGAAATATTTTCTTTTACTCTCTGTGGAGGGAGGTAAACTCTTATTCTGGACATACAAAATCACTTCATTAACTCGGATTCAGAGAATACCAAAGCAGTAAATTTGTAGATGACAGCATCTTTATCCTTATAAGCCTGAGGAGGTAATCCTGCTTTAAGACAAAGATGGTGGAGAAAAGTAACCTTATCCCAGTTATATTCTAAGGGTACTTGAGGCAAGAGAAGCCCAGAGTAAAGCCCCTTCTTAATCATAAGTCCATCCCTACCTACTTGGATCTCATCTAAATTCTCCACCTTCTCAAAAGGAGAAAGTACAGAGATCTCGATCTCTATATCTTTCAACTCCTCCCAACGCACAGGAGGAAAGCGAGGATCCCCGGTAGCCGACTCAATTGCCATCTTAGAAACTGCTTCATAGAGAGGGATATCAGCAACGATTCTTCCAATACAACCACGCAAATCTCCTTTTTTCTTCAGAGTAACAAACACTCCCCTTTTTTCTTTTAACCTAAGAGAGCTCACCTCAAATTTGGGAAGTTTCCCTTCCTTTAAGTAACTCTCCAAAGTAGCTCTAGCTATCTTAAGTAAAGTGACTTTTTCATCTTTAGTTAATTGGTAATCAGACATTCCATCCTCCTTACTTTTCTTATAAACAACAGCACTTAAATATCCCACTACCCTTTCCTTACCTAAGGAAGGGTAGGTATCTCCAGAGTTAGCGTATTTTAAAATTTTAACCTCCCCCCCTACTTTGTTAGCATAGATAAGAAAAGAAATTAATGGGTAGATTCCACAAGCCCTCTGCTCATTTAGCTGTAACGAAAGCCAAAGCCGAGTAGCATCCTTTCTTTCTATATAACCTATAGTCTCTCTATCAATCTTCACTGCTTCTCGATAAGGATGATAATGAGAGAAATCCGTTGAAACTACTATAAGAATTCTCTTTTTACCAGAAGCCTCCATTAATCTATTAGCAAATTTCTCTAAATCTTGATAGGATAGTTTCCCAAAGAGAACAGGGACTATTTTGAAATCTTTTAATACTCTCATAAGAAAGGGTAGCTGTACCTCTAAACAATGCTCATGGAAAAAATATTTTTTTTCAAACCTTACACATTCCAACTTAGAAAGTTCTCTAACTAAGGCCTCATCTATCTTTATAACTCCTAAAGGAGTAGAAAAGGCTCCTTTCTCCCAGATAGCCATACCTTCAAACAGATATTGGTGGGAAGGACCAAGGAGAATTACACTATCAAATTTTTTACCTTCTAATACCTTATAGCTAAACCCAGCAACTTCTCCAGAAAAACCATATCCTGCATGAGGAGAAATCACCCCTAAAACTTCCCCCTCAACTGAAGAAGAAGCCATATTTAGATAAAAATCCACCTGCTTAGTTAACTCCTTTTTATCTTTAGGGTAGAAAGAACCAGCAAATTCGTAATCCTTAATTATCTGAGGATAAACAGAGAAGGAAATAATTAATCCTATAAAGAAATATATTATTTTTAACATAGTAAGTAACCCCCTATCTATCTTCTTAGAAAGTGTTTTGTAGATGGAGTCGACCGGATTCGAACCGGCGCCCTCCTGCATGCGAAGCAGGCGTTCTCCCCGCTGAACTACGACCCCATCACTTTTCTTTAGCTTCTATTTTAAAGAGACAGCCTATCTTTAACATCATAAACAATGGAGGAAGTTGTATATTTAAGAATACTGCAACTTAACGTTGCAGACAACTTACTCCCTGCTGCCCGCTCATAAGCGGGTCCGCCTTTGGCGGAAACTACGGCCCTGTCGCTTACGCTCCTCATAGGGGCTCTGCCCCTCTGACGCAAGCCTATAAGTAAATCCGAGGTAGTTAAACACGGCTTGCTGTCACCCCTAGAGTATGACCAAAGAAGAAATTTATTTATTTTTAAATGGCCCATCAAGGATCGCCCCTCATAAG